>DATEHN010000082.1:0-186959 GCA_035279585.1 Candidatus Angelobacter sp.
TCAACCCAGCCGATCTCAACATGTTCGGCGTGGGCGCCCGGCTGGGAGTCAACATTCGCCCCCATATAGTGATGGAAGGCGAAATGGCCTATGACTTTGAACGCAGTAAAACACAAACCATCAACAACGGCGTGATCACCAGTACGGTCCGCTCCAACCTGCGTTTGCTGCACGGCCTGTTTGGGTTAAAGATCCAGTCCACCGGCCCAGTCCGTGTCTTCGGCCTGCTCAAAGGCGGATTTGTGAACTTTGGCGTGGGCGGCCCGGTGACGGCCGGCGTCATCAACAACCAGATCAACGGCATTGTGGATGGCGATACCGACGGCGTGTTTTATCCTGGCGCCGGCGTGGAATTTAACGTTGGCTGGCTCGGCTTCCGGGTGGAAGCAGGCGACGAAATTATGTTCCTGAATAACGGCACTACCAATAATTTCCGCGCCACGGCCGGTCCGCAAATTCGCTTCTGATATCTGACAGCAATTTATAGCTGTGACAGAGAGCAGTTCGGGGCAAACCCGTGCTGCTTTCTTTTTGCGCTTTCGCGCTCTGCAAGCGATGGAAGGTTTTGAATGGCGACCGTGAGTTGCGGAGGGAAATTCGTGCGCGGGATATCAGGCTTTCACAGTCCAGCCATCCGACGGGGCTATGTTAGATTAGTAAGAGTGTGGGCGCGTAGCTCAGTTGGTAGAGCAACGCCCTTTTAAGGCGTGGGTCGCAGGTTCGATTCCTGCCGCGCTCACCATTGATTTTTGTCGCTTCGCTCCAAACCGCTTGAGAGATTTGCTGGAACAAAAATCCTCATGCGCTTGTGACAAGCAGCTCGCCGCGTGGTCGGGCTCGCTGCTAGGCGACGAAATAGAAACTTGTCGCTTCGCTCCAAACCGCTTGAGAGAATTGCTGGAACAAAAATCCTCATGCGCTTGTGACAAGCAGCTCGCCGCGTGGTCGGGCTCGCTGCTAGGCGACATAATTTTTTGAGACTTCACGCCGAGACAATTGCTTCCCATGCCCATTTCAGACGATCCAGAAACAACTCCAACCACGCCAGCCGCCGCCGAACCGGACGAGTCATTTAAAGACCTACTCTCACAATACGAGCAGAGCCACGCACACACGCCCCATGAAGGCAGCAAAGGCCTGGAAGGCACTGTAATTAAACTGACGGCGGATTCGATTATTTTTGATATCGGATTCAAGACCGAAGGAATCCTCCCGCTGACGGCACTGCGCGCGAATGAGACGATGAAGCCCGGAGACAAGCTGATGGTCACGGTGAAAGGCCGCGATCCTGAAGGCTATTACGAACTAGCGCGCGGCAAGGTTGCGCGGCCCACAGACTGGGCATCACTGGAAAAAGCCTTTGCTGAGAAAGCCACCATCGTAGGCACAGTCATTGGCGCGGTCAAAGGCGGGTTGAGCATCGATATCGGCGTGCGCGCCTTTATGCCTGCTTCGCGCAGCGGTGTGCGCGACACAGCCGAGATGGAAAAGATGGAGGGGCAGGAGATACGCTGCCGCATCACCAAGCTTGATGTTACCGATGAAGACGTAGTGGTGGACCGGCGCGTGATTGCGGAAGAGGAAGAGCACGCAAACCGCGAGCGCCGCTATTCAGAGCTTAAGGAAGGCGATACCGTCAGCGGCGTGGTGCGCAGCCTGGCTGACTATGGAGCGTTCATCGACATTGGCGAGGTGGATGGCCTGTTGCACGTGAGCGATATTTCCTGGAGCCGCATCAACAAGCCGGCAGACGTGCTTGCGGTGGGCCAGCCGGTTGAAGCCAGGATTCTCAAGATCGATAGCGATAAACGGCGCATCTCCTTGGGGCTAAAACAGCTTCAGCCGCATCCGTGGGACGCTGCCGCGGAAAAGTACAAAACAGGTGAGCGCGTACGGGGCGCAGTGACGCGGCTCATGGATTTTGGCGCCTTTGTGGAGCTTGAACCCGGAGTTGAAGGTCTCATCCACGTTTCTGAAATGTCATGGTCAAAGAAGGTGCGCAAGCCCAGCGATGCGCTCAAGCCGGGCGAAACCGTGGAAGCGGTGATTCTGGGCGTGAACGTGGGTGAGCGCCGCATCTCGCTGGGGCTAAAGCAGGCGCTGGGCGATCCCTGGGCAGACGTTGCGCAGAAGTTCCCGGTTGGCTCGGTGATTGAGGGCCCGGTGACCAGCGTGGCCAAGTTCGGCGCTTTTGTGCAACTGACCGAAGGAATTGAAGGCATGATCCACGTTGGCGATATCAGCGCGGAAAAGCGAATCAACCATCCGCAAGAGGTGCTCAAGACCGGGCAGACCGTAAAAGCGCAGGTGCTGGAGATCGATAAGGAAAAGCGCCGCGTGCGGCTGGGCATTAAGCAGATGGCGCCTTCAAGCCTGGACGAATACATTGCTGAGCATAAGGCCGGCGACGTGGTCACAGGACGAATGGTGGAGGTTTCCGGCGATGTTGCGCGTGTTGAACTGGGTGAAGGAGTTTTTGCAAGCTGCCGCATGACATCGCAAGCTTCATCGGAGTCGGTTTCGAAGGCAGAGAGCAAGCCGAAAGAAGCGAAGGCAGATTTGTCATCGCTGAGCTCGATGCTGCAATCGAGGTGGAAGAGCGGGGGCGCTTCAGGCGAGCCGAAAACTCAATCCGCACAAGCCGGACAGATACGCAGCTTCCGCATCAGCAAGCTCGATTCTGAAGCCAAGAAGATTGAATTGGAGCTGGTAAAGAAAACTTAGACCATTTTCATTGTTAATGTAGACCATAGCCGCAATGTTCAAACCAGGCCGCAGCATTTTCGGCAGTGACAGTGGCCATGGCTTCGGCGATGGCCGATTCCAGCGCTTCCAAGCTGCGAGCTTTGGCGGCTCGTAGAAGCTGTTTGATTTTTGACCAGGCTTGCTCGATGGGATTGAAGTCCGGAGAATAGGGCGGCAGATAAAGGAGACTGGCTCCGGTGCCTTCGATTAATGCTCTTACGCCGACTACCTTGTGAGCCGCCAGATTATCCATGATCACCACTTGCCCAGGAAGCAGTTGCGGGCACAAGACTTGTTCCAAGTAGGCGAGGAAGACGTCCCCGTCGGTGGCCGACTCGATGGTCATGGGAGACCGCAATCCTCGCCGGGTCAGGGCCGCCAGCATGGTGACGGTGCGCCAATGACGGTTCGGCGTGCCTTCCCGCACCCGTTCTCCACGCAGGGCACGACCGTAGTTGCGGGTCATCTGCGTGCTGGCACCGCTTTCATCCAGAAACACCAAGGCATTCGGATCGACAGACTTTAGGGCTTCCCACCATGCCTGCCGCCGCCGTTGCGCTTCCGGCGTTTCTTGTTCCTGGGCGTGGAGTGACTTTTTTTCAGCCGCAGCCCCATCTGCTGCAACGCCAGCCACAAGCGCCCGATGCTCAGGCGCAAACCCCGCGTCAGCTGCAATCGCTCTTGCAACTCCCTCAGCGTGAGATCCGGCTGCTGGGCTATCTGCTTCCCCAGCCACTGCTGCACCGCTGCGGTCACCCGGCTTTCCGGTCCGCGCCGCCACGGCTGCACATCGATCTGCCCGGTTCGTGTGCGGCGGGCAGAGATTTTCTTGGCCCAGCCCAGACTTACTTCAAACTGGTCTGCCAACTCCTGTAATGTTCCTTTTCCCTTGTCATAGGCCTGCAAAAACTTCCGTCGCAAATCGTTGGAATATGCTCCTGCCATGCCTGTGAGCAGAGAATCGCCATTCACAGTCTACACCATTATTAAAAATGCTCTAGCCCTATCTGGATCTCTGGGTCCCGCTATTTGTGACTTATCCCGCACGTGCGCGCCACTTCAGTGACGTCTGGCAGGTCAAATTGAATCACTACATTCCCGCTTTTAGGATCAGGTATGTTGAACACAACCTTTTTGATTTGCGGAGAGGTATTCTCCTTGTGGGAAACAATATGGCCATAAAACAGATCATTGATCATGCATTCGCCGCAGCCTTCAGGCTGGAGAGAGATCATCTTAAAGTCCGGTGAATGCCCAAGATACTGGGTGTGCACCTTGCCATCGTCCAGGCGGTATTGCGTGACTACGGTAGATTCCTTTTCGCGGGCGCGGGTCTGCGTTTTGCGCTCATAGCGGGAGTGGCGATCAGCGGTATCGCCGACGAACAGGAAAGCATTTTCCAATTTGCCGTCATATCTTCCGTGGTTGTTTGATCCCGGCGTGCATTGGAGATAAATCGCGGGTGTGGCCGGCTTGGTGAAAGGCGTGGCCAGGTACTTGCCTTCCAGACGATATTGAATAGATTCTGTGCCCAGGAACGCGTCTTTCACACGCTCCGTCTGCCATTGCGGAGCAGCATCTTGCGCTGCCACCAGCGATGCGGCGAACAACAGGGCAAAAATTCCAAGATTCACTCTCATAATGTTTGGTTTCCCCCAATCTTTTGCGGAATTTACTATGACAGCGCGAAGCAAACAAAAAACGTAGAACAGCGCTCTTGTTTGTAGCTGAAATGGCAGGATTAGGCAAGCGATTTTTTGCAGTGATTTTGTAATTTATTGATCAGACTTGCCGTGGCGTCCTGCTCCAGACGTAAATCGCTGAGCGCCTTCTCTGGATTCTCCTGAAGCCAGGACATCCAAACCGCGGCGCAGCTCATTGTGCCGGGCCTGCTCCCACGAGAGAGACCATTGCTCATAGACTGACATTCGGTCAGCGCGCAAGCCGCGTTGCGGAAACTCCGCGAGCTTGCGAGCAAGTTCCATTGCTGCTGCAAGCGCCTTGCCCGGTTCCACCACTCGGTTCACCAATCCCATTTGCAGCGCTTCATTGCCGCAAACGGGGCGACCGGTCAGGATCAGATCGAGCGCCCGGCTCTGGCCGATTAGGCGCGGCAGTCGGAGGGTGCCCAGATCAATGAGCGGCACGCCGAAGCGGCGGTTGAACACGCCCAGCACGGCATCCTGTGAAGCGATGCGCAGATCGCACCACAATGCAAGTTCCAGACCTCCGGCAACGGCGTGGCCTTCAATCGCGGCGATCACGGGCTTACTCAACTGCATCCACGTTGGCCCCATGGGGCCGGAGCCGGTTTGCTCTACGGTGATTCGTCGTCCTTCCGCTATCTCGCGCAGGTCAGCGCCGGCACAGAACGTGCCGTGAGCGCCTGACAGCACGGCGACACAAAGCTGTTCATCGCGATCAAACTCCTCAAACGCTTTGCCCAGAGCGAGAGCGGTCTGGGAATCGACGGCGTTGCGCGCCTGCGGCCGGTTGATGGTGACGATGAGCACAGGGCCATCTTGAAGGAGAAGGACAGGTTCTTGGGACATGGTTATTCCTCATCGCTGAATAATGCGCAAATCGTTGCCGATTGCAAAATTTGAATTGGCTGCACGGGAGCGATTGGGGCAGGTGATATTTCCTGACATCATGGATGCAGAAGCCGCTTGCCACTCTGCCGGATGGTCTCCGCAAACGAACTCTCCATAACCATGAAATCAAGATACTTATCTTTGTCAAGCAATCCATGTATGGCGGCCGTTAATCCACGCACAATCTTCAGGCGCTCTTCTGGATCGATTTTTTTAGTAAGGTCAATACCAACAGCTATTGAAGCCTGGCCGCTCTCCATGATCATTTGAAACAGATACAGTTCTTTGACTTCCGGCATTGCCTTGGCTGCCGCAATTACGGCGTTTAGAACTGTTTCCGGCGGAGGCGCAGCAGGTATTCCAATGAATACGTTTTGATCTTTAGCAATGGTCATGGGTTTGAAACTATTGGAAACGTCCGGTGGCCCGGGAAGAACCCCATCGGCAAGCGCTGCAAACTCGAACCGCTTCAGCACACCTCCTGGCCTCAGCATCTTTCGAATGGGGTCGAAGGGATTGACAATCACTTCGTCAAAATTAAGTTTCACGATCATTTCAAAGAATGCGCGCGCGGGCACAGCCAGGCATGGCGTATTAGGATCCCAATTACGGAGTGCTTCAAAGTCTGTGAAAATCGGCGTGATGCGTTGATTTTCTTTTCCCCTTAATCCAGTGACTTCGATCTTTGTGGTTCCAGTCATCTGATTGGCGACATTCAGCTTCATACCGCTGGGAATTTCCGGGGTCGGCATGACGATCACGGCATCCAGCAGGAGCCTATAGAGTTTTTCACGTTTCTGCGGTGTATCAGCAAGAGCGAGCTCATGCATTGCCTGCACAAGCTGAGAGTTATCAATTTTCGGGCCATCCTTAGGCTTGGGGCTGAGCAGGCGCGTTAACCATTTCATTTCTTTCTGATATCTCCGTTTGAATTGTAGGATCGTGGCACAGCTTGGATGGCGAAACGTTGGTTCTGTTTCACCGTGTTCCTCTCCGCCGCAAAGTTTTGTTAGCGCACGGCAGACATCTCTGTCGTAAGCCTTGCCGCTACTGCGCCGATCCTCTCCAGCGCTGTGGTGATCTTGGCCGGCTCATAGCCAACGGTGATGCGCAGATGGTATTCGGTGCCCAGATATGATCCGGGCGCAACCAGCACTGAGGCCTTTGTACGAATGTGGTCGGCCAGTTCCGCTGACGGCATATCAAAGTAGTAGCGCACGAAAGCGATAGAGGTAGCAACGGCAGGGCTGACGGAAAACCTTCCTTCCTGTTTGCGCACCCAGTTCTCCAGCAACGTGTGGCCTTCGCGTGAGAGTTTCTTCTGGCGATCGAGCAGCATTTTTCTTTTTTCCGGTTGCAGCGCGATCTCGGCAAGCTTCATGCTCGGTCCGGCTGCTGCAATCACCGCGTACTCATGCCTGCGCCACAGCTCTTCCACCATTTCCGGCGAGGCCAGGGCCCAGCCGATCCTCAGCCCCGCCAGCCCATAAGCTTTGGAGAAGCTGTTGACGCAGATTACTTTGTCATACATCCCCCAAAAGCTTGGAGTTTCATTTCCGTGCAGTTCGGTGCCGCGATAGACCTCGTCGGCATGCAGCCATGCGCCAGTGCGCTCGCAGATTTGGACAATGCGCCGCATCTCTTCGCCCGACAGAATGCTGCCGGTGGGATTGTTGGGGTTCACAATGGAGATGAGCTTTGTCCTGGAGCCTGCCAGCGATGCAAGCTCGTCGAGATCAAGACGCCAGTTGTTTTCCGGCCGAAGCTGCGCTTCCTTTACTCGGCAGCCGAGATTTTTTGCCAGTCCCCAAACCTGCCGGTAGCCGGGCGAAATAACAATCACCTCGTCATCGGGCTCAAGCAGCGTGCTGCAAACCATCCAGTTGGCCTGGGCTGCGCCTACGGTGACCAGAACATGGTTTGCTGAAGCGTTCGGATAGAGCGCAGCAATCCGTTCGCGCAACAGAACGGTACCGTTTACTTCAGGATAGTAAAGAGGGAGTTCGAGCAGCGGTCGGGGATCTTCGCCGGCCAGCAGGTCGCTGACGTTGGCGCATTTTACGGAGCTATCGGCAAGGTTGATCTCCACCGTGCGTTCAAATTGCGACTGGAAATACTCAAGATCAAAATTCTGAAATCGCATATCAAATTCCCTGGTCTCTGGCTGCCGCATCGGTTGAGGTGTTTTGTAAATCTGCTTGCGCCGTGCGCTGCCGCTTCCAGTACAAATAAAATGGTACTCCTACCAGTACGATCGCAGTGCCGATCAATGTCTCTTTTCTTTTCTCCAGTGCCGCATTAATCGCCCAGAGACTGCCCAGAATCACGTAGAGCGCGGGAAGCACTGGATATCCGGTGCAGCGATAGGGGCGATCCGCTTCAGGCTTTTTGCGCCGCAAGATGAACAGCCCGGCAACCGTGAGCACGTAGCTCAGCACCATCATGAACATCACGTAGGTAAAGAGCTGGTCATAGCGGCCACTCAGAGCAAGGATGGAAGCCCACACCGCCTGCAGTACCAGACTGACTGCCGGCGTGTGCCAGCGCGGATGCACGCGGGCGAGAGCGCGAAAAAAAACGCCGTCTTCCGCCATGGCGTAATAGACGCGTGCGCCGGTCATGAGGCAGGGGCCAATCGCGCCAAAGCAGGAGAGCGCCACCATGAGTGATAGCCATGGCGCGATGCGCGGAGAGAACATTGACACAGCGGCGGTCTGCGCTACGGTCTCATGAGCGGCAATCTCCTTCATGGGCAGCGCATAGAGATAAACGGCGTTGATGGCAATATAAACTGCGCCTACCAGCGCCATGCCCAGGATCAGCGAGCGAGGCAGATTGCGCTGAGGATCTTTTACTTCTCCGGCGACAAAGGTGATGTAAACCCAACCGTCATACGCCCAGAAGACCGCGATGAGGGCGATGCCGATGGCCGTGAGCATGGAAGCTGAGCCGGGCGCGGCAGGCATGGCCTGGTGGTAGTGGCCCCAGGAGCCGTGGCCAAGCGCGAGTCCCAGAACAACAAAGCTGCCAATGGCAGCAAACTTGGCCCAGGTGGCGATGTTCTGCAGGATCGCGCCTCTTTTGACGCCGAAGATGTTGATGAGAGTTTGCAGTGCAATGGCGGCCAGAGCGATCAGGTGTCCGCGCGTTACCGTGAATGGTCCCAAGATCCAATGGAAGAGGTGGGATTGCGAAATCGAAAAAACGGCGCGCTGCGTCTGCAGCGCGGGGAATGCCTGCCCAAGATAGGTGGCGAAGCCGACGCCCAGCGCGGCCATGGTGCCGGTGGCGCTAACGGTGAAGTACATCCAGCCGTAGAGAAATCCGGCGGCATCGCCATAGGCTTCACGCATGTAGACGTACTGTCCACCGGCTTGAGGAAACATTCCTCCCAACTCGGCAAAGGCAAAGCAAGCGAGCAGGGTTACGGCAACGCCAATGATCCAAATGACCAGGAAGAGCCAGGGAGAGCGGGTATTGACGGCAACCTGCTGTGCAGTGAGAAAGATTCCTGAGCCAATGATGCCGCCCGCCAGCAGCAGGATGGAATCAGAAAGCGAGAGCCGGCGGACGAGCTTGGCTGGTTGTGAATTGGATTGAGGCAAGAGTCAGGCCGCGTCCCTCGCGCGGAGTAGATATCATCCTCTATTTTGATTTGACGTCAAGCTCAAACAAAAACTTACCACTGATGAACTGATTACACTGATAACACGGATCAAAAAACAATCTGTGAAAATCAGTGTGATCAGTGTCATCTGTGTTGGGGTTTAGGTCCGGTGCGTCACACTCGGTTCGGCGCTTTGGCTTTGCGGTCCTCCGGCTTCAGGGCGTTGAACTCCGCTGATTTTCCTTTGGGAATGCTGAGCGTGTTCCACTGTTCGCCACGCAGATGCTTGCCAAGATAGGCGATCTGTCCTACATGGTAGGCCGTATGCGCGATGCTGCGGCTAAACGCCTGGAGAATGGTGTGCGGCTCGCCGCGGATGGTGATGGTGCGAGTGAACTCTTCCGGCGTGAGCGAATCGATAACGTCAAACACAATCTTGAAGCTCTCTTCCCAGCGGCGCATCAGGTCTGGGCGCGTGTCCTGTGCGGTGAGCACAAATTCCTGGTCGCGGTTACGGTCAGGCTTTTCGCCGTCGGTGGTAAGAAAATCTTTGAAGCGTGAACGCAGGTTGCCGGCAATGTGCTTTACCACCAGGGCAGCGCTGTTCGATTCTGGATCGGGAGCACGGAAGAACTCTTCATCGCTCAACTGGGCTAAAGCGCCGTCTGCCAGGCGTTTATAGCCGCGATAGCTGCGGCGGGCTTCGTCATAGTAGGCAACGGCAAAGGTGCTCGGTTCGGACATGGTGGGCCAGTCTCCTTAACTCATTAAGCTTAGCAAGAAAAACCTGCACCCGAATCGCTGGTTGGTGCGTATAACTGTTTGAGCAAGGGGGCTTTTTGGAACGGAGCGTAGGACGCGAAGAAGACCGGCTGGAAGCGGCGCTGAGCAGAGCGGCCCAGGGCGATTCCATGGCTTTTGCCGAGCTGGTGCGTGAGCACCAGGGCATGGTTTTCAGCATTGCCTACCACTACATGCAGGACCGCTCCCTGGCGGAAGACCTGGCGCAGGAAGTTTTTCTTGAGCTGTACCAGGGTCTGAGCAGGATACAGTCTGCGGCGCACCTGACGTTCTGGCTGCGGCGGGTGACGGCGAACCGATGTATCGATCAGGGAAGAAAGAAGTTTCGCCGGCGCGAGCAGGCCCTGGAAGAAGCGCCTGAGCCTGTGGCGAGCCATGCTCCGGCTGATCCGCTTTTGCTGGAACGATTGCAGCAGAGCCTGGCAGGATTGCCGGAGAGGCAGAGGATGGTGGTGATCCTGCGCTTTCAGGAAGGGCTGGGACCGGCAGAGATTGCTGAAGCGTTAGACATGCCGGTGAATACCGTAAAGAGCACGCTCCATCGGTCACTGGAGGAGCTGCGCAGGGGCCTGACGCGCAAGCTGAGAGAGGTACGATATGCATTTTTCTGAAGACGATCTTCGTGAGGCGCTCAAGCGCAAGGAGCCGGGCGAGGGATTTACCCAGCGCGTGATGGCGCGGGCGGAGCAGGCGAAGACGGAGAGCAAGACCAAGGCGGTGAATGGCAACGGCAATCGATCATTCCTGGCGTGGTGGAGGCTGAGGCCGGCGTGGACCTTTGCCGTGGTGGCATTGCTGCTGCTCGGGTTTGCATGGGGCGGCTACCAGTATTCGGAATATCGCCACGCGGAAGAAATGCGGATTGCCGCAGAGAAGCAGAGACAGATGGAAGAAAAGCAGAAAGAGCTGCAGGCAGAGGCAGAGAAGGCGAAAGCGCAGGCGATCCTGGCGCTGGAGATTGCCCGCGCCAAGCTGAACCACGTGCTGCAACAGGCGCAGGTTCCAGCCGGAATTGAAAAGATCAGGAGACAACGTTTATGAAGCGCGCAACGCAATTACTCATGAGAATCCTTGTAGGGCTGGTGGTGTGCTGCGTGGGCGCACGCGGCTATGGGCAGGACGCCAAGATACAGCTTGATAGCCTGAACAAGCTAAGCGACAAAGCCGCACGGGTCACGGACGTAACGCTGGATGGTTCACTGCTGCAATTTGCCGTCAATATGATTGAAAAGGCAGACGATGGCGATGAGGATGTCGCCCAGCTCAAATCCATCATGAAGAACCTCAAGGGAATCTACGTGAAGAGTTTTGAGTTTGATGAGGCCAGCCAATACAGCAAGGCAGATGTCGAATCGGTTCGGTCACAGATCACAGCTCGCTGGACAAAAATTGTGCAGTCAATTGACAAGCGCTCGAACGAGCATGACGAAATTTATCTGCTAAAGAGCGGGAACGGAGGGCATGTTGCCGGGGTTCTGATTTTGGTGGCCGAGCCTAAAGAACTGACCGTGGTCAACATTGTGGGCGATGTGCCGGTAGAGAAGATCAGCTCGCTGGAACATCACTTTGTTCTCAACGATAGAGAACCAGACAAGAAACAAAAGAAAGAGAGCAGCCACAAATGAAGAATAAAGGCCATCTCTTGTTTGTGATTGCATTGGCGGCTGCAACGCTGTTAACAAGACCGCAGCCGGCCTTTGCCAAAGACGACTTTGGCAAGATCGTGAAGCATATTGAGGTGACTTACCACGTTCACCGGCAGCATCGCTGGGTGATGGGGATTGCCGGGTTCGTGGTGAAGGTCTCACATATTGGCGGCGTAAAGAGCTTCAAGGGCGCGATCTTTGAGAACCAGCCGTTTGTAAATGCGGCGAGCGACACACGATTTAACGAGGTGATGCGCGAGGCCATGGACTCAGGCTGGCAGCCGATAGTACAGGAGTGGGACCGGCACAGCGGGGAACGGACCTATGTCTATGCGCAAGACCTGGGCAAGGACCTGAGAGTGCTTGTTGTCTCGCTGGAGAGCAATGATGCCGTGGTGATCCAGGTAAAGGTAAATCCGGACAAGCTGCAGGATTTCATCCGCGAAGCCGGCGTGGGAAAGCATGACCGAGCACCGGACAAAGAGATTAATCCGCCGGCTGAACAGACGGTTGAGGTCGCGGATTTATCAGCGCAGAGCTGGAACGGAGTTTGTTTGCAGGAGTAAGGCAAGCGCTCAGGGAACCCTGATCTGTTTAACAGTAAACTTCTGCGCGGCCTGGGTCAGCGCGATCGTCAGATCCTCCAGATGACGATGGGCCGTGAGATAGCTGATCACCATCATACGGACCACGGATTGCCCGTTGACCAGCGTAGTGGAGATCCAGCGGCGGCCGTCGCGCGTGACCTCATGCACAATCGCTTCATGGATCGCGCAGCGTTCTTCTTCTGTAACATCTGGTTCCGTAGCCCCGGGCAATTGCACGCGAAAATTCACGATTGGGAGAACCTGCGGCGCTGCCAGCTCAAACACTCCTGAGTTTCGCACCCAGCCGGCAAAAAATGCCGCCAGCTTCAACTGCCGGTCAATCAGCTCTTCATAGGCCTGGCGTCCGTGGACGCGCAGCGTGAGCCACAGCTTGAGCGAATTCATGCGCCGCGACCACTGGGGGCTTACCTGGAAGTTATCCAGGGGCGGGGTGGCCCCGGTTTTTTTCGGCATATAGGGCGTGCTGGTGGCAAAGGCCTGCTTGAGCGCCTGCGGATGCGAGGTGAGCACCACGCCGGCGGCAAACGGCATGGCCAGCCATTTGTGAGGATCAATGGTGATGGAGTCCGCCAGCTCCAGGCCGCGCACCAGATGGCGATGCTGATCAGAAAAGATGGCAGCGGCTCCGTAAGCGCCGTCAACGTGCAACCAGAGCTGGCGACGGCGGCAAACCTCAGCCAGGGCAGTGAGATCATCAATGGCGCCGGAATTGGTGGTGCCGGCAGTAGCGACAACGCAGAAGGGTGAGTATCCGGCGGCCTGGTCCTGGGCAATCTGGCGCTCAAGCTGCCGGGAATCAAGTTGAATGTTTTCATTCACGGGAATGCGGCGGAGCGCCTTGCGCCCCAGTCCCAGCAGCCCAACAGATTTATCCAGCGAGTGGTGAGCTTCAGTGGAGGTATAAAGCACAGGCCTGGCTGCGATGGCCGCCAGGCCGTCTTCCACGCTTTGGGGAAAGTGCGCCGCCAGCGCCATGGCCAGAGCGCTGAAGTTGGCTTCATTGCCGCCGCTGGTAAAGGTGCCGTCAAAAGGCCGGTCCCAGCCAATGCGCTCCCCGATCCAGCGCACGGTCTCACGTTCAATGCGCGCGGCAAGCTGAGAGCGGGCCAGGCTGGCAAGCTGCGGGTTGAGAGCGGCCACCAGCATCTCAGCCAGAACGGCCATGTAGGCCGGCGTGGGATTCATGAGGCCGAAATAGTTGGCGCTGGGAACGTGGAAGCCTTCTGCAATCATTTGCGAACATAGGTCTTCCAGAACGGCGGCGGCATCCTGTTCCAATTCGGGTAACTGATCGGTTAGATCGGCAAAGCTGCGTTGCTCTTCCGGAAGTTGCACCGGCAGGTTGGGCAGGCTGGAGAAATACTCGTCAATGCGGTCGATGAGTTTATAGCCGAGGCGGCGGCGAGTGGCGGAATCGAAGTCAAAGGGCATCAAGGTATCCGATTGCGTTTTCTCGGAAAGGGCTCATTTTTAGCATGCGATGGCGCGATTCGGGATTGTTATGAGCCGATCCGACGCGAGAGCAACCAGGTCATGAAAAAAGTTTGTAAGTTAAAGGTGATCCTGATCATTACTTACTCTTGTTGGCTGCGTCAATTGAGGCTCGAATGTCATCGAGTCGCAAAAATAGTTGGTTATCGCCGACCGGTGAGGATTCGAACCCGAATTTCTTTTCGTACATTGCTTTTGCGTCGGCATCGATGGCATCCACAAAAATTGCTCGCACTCCCGCCAGTTCCGCCACTTGAAGAGTCCTGAGAAAGGCATCCTTCATAAGTGCGGTGGCGAGCCCCCTGCGTTGGTATTTCTCATCTACACCAAGCCAGACTAATTTTATGACCGGAACAGGAAAAGTGTTGGGCATCCCTTCCGCCACTCTTGGCGGGCACTTCTCAAGAGTAACCTCACCCACTACTAGGGCGTAATAGGCCACCACACGTCCGCCACAGTGAACCACGTATGTCTGCGGCGAATTGAGCATCACCTGATTGGGAAGCGCGCGTTTTTTCAGCCAACTGTCGACCCTCCTATTCCCGCAAGAGAATTGATACAACCGGTGCTCTGGGGTGAGTTTCTCAATCGGCGAAAGGCCACCTATACTTGCGAGCTCGGTCATAGTCTCTATCCTAGGGCCGCTGGCGCGAATGCCACCACAGCAGGATCAATTGGTTCTTGATTCAAGTCTGCATACAGCTCATTGATCTCGAACAGCTCCTGGTCTGTGATTCTGCGTTCCGCAAGCAGATGCTTGATAGCGATCCGGGGATCATGAACAAGAAAAAATGTTCTCCCCCCAGAGGTGCGAGTGGCAATGAACTTTTTTTCCTCGAGGCTGCGGAGGTGTGGCCGAAGGTTCTTCTTCCCGGCAAGACCGAGTTCGTGCACAATCTCGTCCAGCGTCGGATAGCAGATGCCGTGCTTGCTGGCCCTCAGGCTCAGGTAGATCAGGACACGGAGCTCTGGCGCACTTAGGTGACGGAGTACTTTGCGCAAGATGATGGGCACAGGAACGAAACCTTTTTGACTGGTCCTGAAGATCATGTCATCGGCATCGGGAAAAAATTGGCGCCGATAGCGGAGGTCCTTTGGCAATCTCGCGGGGTCAGGGAGAATCATGACTCTTACTCCGATGGACTATTTTTGTCCACTACCTAATCGTATCATAAGATTAGAGCGCTTGGGAGACGGCGGACACATCCCGACCAGACTGTGGCGAATACATATATTACATTTAAAAAGAAAGAGATATTGGATCAATCGAAATCAGGCCAATATCAGTTAATCCCATTTAATTCAGTTAATACCAATCAATATAGCTAATACAGTTAAGATAGTGATTTTATAAGCACTAATAATTTCAATTATTTATAATAATAATAGGGATGTTTTCATCCCATATCATTGCAGTTTATGGAATGTTATTATCCACGAAGGGCTCGTGCTCTCTTCTGCTTTTCCGAACGAATACGTACAATGTATGTACAGGAGGCTGATCTTGGCTCGAAGCGCAGACAAGTCCAAAAAAGCACGATCCAGTGCGTCGGTAGCCCGAAGCGGGGCCAGACCAGGGAAAAAAAAACCCGCTGGGTTGGAATTGACGATTCGCCGCGAAAGACGGATCAATATTCGAGCTACCGCTGACCAAGAGAGCTTGATTCGCAAAGCTGCCCAGCACCGCGGGCAGAATCTGACGGATTTCATCTTACACACTGCCTGCGATGAGGCAATTGCCGAGTTGGCCGTGACCCGTCAATACATGCTTTCTCCGGAAAGGTGGAAACTTTTCCTCGAAGCACTTGACAAACCACCAGTTGTCAAACCTCAACTGCAAAAACTCTTTTCCGAACCAAGCGTTTTAGAACGGCATTGAAGCCGCTTTTCGATGGTTTTTAAGAAGGTCACAAAATTTGTTGTGCAAATCAGCCCGGGTAATGATAAAGTATCTTCGTTTTTTATTTGCAGGCCGGGGCGCGAATGTATTTTCGCAATCGGCGGTTGAAGTTGCGGACACAATCCACAAATTCTTAAGGAACCCGGCTGAGGCCGGGTTCCTGAGTTTTGGGGCTGTGACCCTCTGCTGATGCTCTCAGCATTGGGTCGATTTGGGTCGGCTGGGGTCGAATTGGGTCGAAACCGGGGGGAGCGGGTGGGTAGGCATCGCCGCGATCGCCGACATCGCCGTGATCGCGCGTGATCGCCGAGATCAGGAGCAAAAACCTTACCACGGATGACACGGATAACACAGATTGATAGCCAAATCACTGGGATTGTAAGAGCAAAACATTACTACTGATCAACACTGTGACACTGATCAGAAAAAGCCGATCCGGAGATCGCAGGCGGGGGCGCCTGCGGTCCACCATGAGACTATAAAAAAAGAGGCGGCATTGCTGCCGCCTCAGCCGCTCAATCCCAACCGGCCAAAAGCGGGCCGGTTGGGAAGCCTCTGGAGAGGAGGAGAAAGGAGATCACTTCTCACTTATCACTTGTCACTTATCACTTATCCTGCGTTTGCTGCTGCTGGTCTGACTTTTTTTGCATGCGCTCCTGCCGGCGCTGCTGGTGCTGTTGCATGAGTTGCAGGGCCTTCTGACGCTGGTCAGGAGTGAGCACGGAATAAATTTGTGATTTGGTGCGCTGTCTTTCTACGATCAGGTTGCTCATGATCTGCGCCTGCTTGCCGGCAAAGGTGCGGGCTGCGGCCTCATCAAAGTTGCCGTTGATGCTGGCATTCTGTGCCTGCTCATTTTGCCGGAACTGCTGCATCAGCGGCTTGGTCCGGGTGCGTGAATCGGCCATGATGCTCTTGATCTGGGTCTGCTGCGCGTCAGTCAGGTTCAGGGCCCTGGTCATTCGTTGGAGCATCCAACCATGCTTGTGACCGAATCCGCGCCCCGGCCCCTGGGCAGAGACAGATGCTGTAAGGCCGGCTGCCACGGCCAGTAAAATTGCTGTAACAATGAAAAACTTCTTGTGCATTTACTAACTCCTTTTAAAATCCTGAGCGGCAGCTCTTCGGGTCCCAGTGTTGAAAGTTTGCATACACAGGGAGGAGAATTTAACTGCCAATAGTGTTAACCCATCCAGCAGGCGTTTTAAGTTATGAGTTGTTAATTCGCGGAAACAAGGCTTGACATTTCTTAACCCGATACACTTGTATGCTGGGTTTAAGGTGGAAACGATATGGTTTCTGTGCTGCTCATTGATGACGATACCGAGTTAAGCAAGCTGCTGGAAGAGTATCTCCAGAGCGAGCAGTTTGAACTGGAAGCGGCGCATGACGGCCCCACCGGCTTGGAGAAGGCCCTGGGCAACCACTATGCGGCCGTGGTGCTGGACGTGATGCTGCCGGGCATGAGCGGGCTGGACGTGCTGAAACAGCTACGCCAGAAAAGCTCTGTGCCGGTGCTGATGCTTACGGCCCGCGGCAGCGAGCTTGACCGCATTCTGGGGCTGGAGCTTGGGGCTGACGATTATCTGGCCAAGCCTTTCAATCCTCGCGAGCTGGTGGCCCGTTTGCGCGCCATTCTGCGCCGGACTTCAGGCACGGCCAGCGCAGGCGCTGCCCAGCCAATCCACTTGGCCGGCGTGGAACTGCACCCGGAATCGCGCAGCGTGACCTGTGCGGGCAAGCCAGTGAGCCTTACCGGCGCTGAATTCGATCTGCTCTATACCTTTCTGCGCAGTCCGGGAAAGATCATCACGCGTGAAGACCTGACGCAGGCCGCGCTGGGCCGCCCAATGTCACCCATGGACCGCAGCATTGACGTGCACGTAAGCAACCTGCGGCGCAAACTTGGGCCTTATGAGGGCGACCAGGAGAGAATCAAGGCCATACGCGGCAGCGGCTATGTGTACCTGCTCCCGGGAGAGCAGCCGTGAGGTATCGCACCCTTTTCTGGAAGATCTTTTTGTGTTTCTGGCTGGCGGCGGCAGCCATGATCGGGGCATTGAACGTAATGCTCTGGCTCTCTTTTGCCAACGATCCAAATCCTGAACGCCGGCGCGGCGCGCTGGGCGAAGCGCTTAATCTTTACGCTGAATCCGCTGTCCAGGTTTATGACAGCGAAGGGCCGCAATCTTTTGATCAGTACCTTCACCGTTCACTGCAGGAAGCGGGGACGGAAATCGCGCTGTTTGATGGAAACGGCAGGCCGCTGACCACAGCGTTTTCACCAGAGGTTGCGAGCGCTGCGGCAGAGATCCAGCAGACGCAACAGCATGTCTCACACATTACAGCTTTGGGCAGGCTGACCTGGGGACGTCCGGTGGTTGCGCCCAGCGGGAAAACTTATATCTTTGTGAGCCGCCTGCGCCAGCCTTACGTGCCACGTGGCCTGCCACGGCTTGGCATCGCCCTCAGCATTCTTGCTGCAGGGCTGATTTCGTATTTGCTGGCGTTGTACCTGACCTCGCCAGTCAAGAAAGTGATTATGGTGGTGCAGTCATTTGCTGAAGGCAACCTGGATGCGCGCGTGACGCCGCAATTGGGCAATCGCCGCGACGAACTGGCTGACCTGGGACGCGAATTTGACCACATGGCGGAGCGCATTGCCGCGCTTATCTCTTCACAGAAGCGCTTACTGGCAGATATTTCTCATGAGCTGCGCTCTCCTCTGGCGCGGCTCACGGTGGCGCTGGAACTGGCCCGCAACAATACCAACAACAAAGGCCTGGCAGCGTTGGACCGGATTGAGATGGAATCTGAGCGGGTGAACAAGCTGGTGGGGCAATTGCTGGCCCTTACCCGGCTGGAAAGCGGCGCAGAGCGCGTGCCGCCGGAGATGGTAGCGCTGGATGAATTGGTGCAGCAGGTGGTTGACGATGCCAGCTATGAGGCCCATCCGCTGAACAAAGAAGTGAAGACCCTGCAGCTTGACGCCTGCCGCATCCGCGGCTCTGTGGAGTTGCTGCGCAGCGGAGTTGAAAACGTTATCCGCAATGCGATTCGCTACACCGCAGAAGGCAGCGCGGTGGAAGTATCGCTTACGGCCAAGCTGGATATGGCATCAATTACCGTCAGAGATCACGGCCCGGGCGTGCCCGAATCTGAACTTGATCACATCTTCGAACCGTTTTATCGCGTAAGCGAGGCACGGGAGCGCTCCAGCGGCGGCGTTGGCTTGGGACTGTCTATCGCTGAGCGGACCGTGAAGCTGCACGGCGGGACGATTCGCGCAGCCAATGCGCACGATGGATTGCTGATCACAATCGAGTTGCCGCTTTCAGCCACTCCGGCGGTCAGCCAGCCGGCAGCAGAGAAACAACCTGTTTAGCCAATTCCAAACAGGAGTGAGGTCGTGCTCCCAGCCGCTTTATGCAAGCAGACTTCATGTTGCGGGCGTATTAATGATTAAGAATTTGGCTATTGTTTAACGAACAGCTTACACGGTAAAATCCCCAGCACACCCCCCATTCAGATGCCTGGAGCAATTTTGATGCGTTGGCCCTATTGGCTAGTTAGTACTGTCCTTGTCTTATTACTTATAGGTTGTGGTGGTGGCGGCGGTGGAAACCCAACCAATCCCATTACAATAACCCCGAGTTTTGCAGTGGTACTGTCTTCAAGCAACTTGACTTTAACCCAGGGCGGGTCACAAACAATTCAAGTTTCCATTACGCCACAAAGTGGTTTTACCGGACAGGTTTCAGTCAATGCTTTAGGCTTGCCGGCAGGAGTTACGGTTTCCCCTGCATCACTCTCTCTCACATCCGCGGCTCCAGGAATTTTCACTTTTTCAGCTTCCAGCACTGCGGGGCTTGTGCAGCAGTCCGCGACAGTGGAGGCCATTTCCGGCTCGCTGAAAGTGGATGCTCCTCTTCAGTTCAATGTGAGTGGAGCCGGAATTCCGGATCCTTTCCACGTGGTTGGTGGCACTTTGGGACACGGCTTTTATGACCAGTCCAGGCAACTTTTATTTGCAACAAATCCGGGGCTCAATGAGGTGGATGTCATCTCAGGAACGGATTTCTCAGTCCGCGCACGAGTGCAGGTTCCCCAAGCCTGGGGTATTGATCAGATGGCGGACAACAAAACATTAATCATCGGCACTTTTGCACAGGAAATCGTTACGGTTGATGAAGACACCCTGATGGTTACACAACATCCCGTGACAGGAATTGCGCCCGTGGGTTTGTTTTATCCAAACGTTGTCGCGCTGGCGAACGGTAAGGTCTTGATAATCGGTCAGGAGCAAGGAGTCGCCTCTAATGACGTGGTGGACGGCGGCCAGTTTCTTGTTAAATGGGATTCGATTGCTAATACTTTTCAGGTCATCGAACCTACAGGACAACTCATATGGGAAACAGACAGACTTGCCCGTAGTGCAGACCACAAGTGGGCAGTTTTCTCTGCCGATCAGTTTTATCTCTATAGCTCCGATACCGACACTCTTACTTCAGTGCCTCTGGACATGGTAGACCCTCCACAAGATATGTTTGGAGTTCGCGGCTACGCGATGAATGCAGATGGCACAAAGATCGCCGTTGCAACTGTGGACACCGTCACATTTCTTGACCGGTCATTCAACATACTTGGATCAACCGCCATTCCTGATGTTTTCCAAAATGCAAGGACCAGCGAGGAGTTTAGTCCAGACGGAAATCGGCTGCTGTTGCAATATGACTTGCCCACCGCCATTGAGGCATTGGATGCCAACCTGTTTACCGCGCTGGGCTTTTACCCAGCCGATGTCAACCCGGAGGACTCATTCGCTCGTCTGCTTGGGACAAACCTGGCCGGACATGCGTTTGTGGGATCGAGCAGTGGTTTTCTTACGGTTGACATAAGCAAAGCCCCAGTTCCAAATGCAGGCTCGGCACTGGGCGGAGCATTCTGTCCGTTGCCAGTGAACATTACCAATCTGCCACTGAACCTGGCGGTACAGGCGCCAATCACAGCGCACGCAGGCACCACTTATTATTTTGGCGGTCAGCCGGCGCCGTTACTTGCCAATGCGACTCAGATCGCGATTCCGTCTTCTTCTATTTCTGGCCCTGTCGACATTGAGTGTGTCGATACGAATGGAAATACGTTGGTGCACCCACTCGGTTTTTCCTACGGCATGGATCCTATTGGAGTGAGCGCCAACTTATTGCCGCCCACTGGAAACCCTTCCATTGTTGTCCTTGGGTTTGGATTTTCTACTATTACGGCTGAGATGACGACTGTTACGGTTGGAGGACAGCCAGCCCTGAGCGTAACACCTTTGGATAGCGTTGGTTTCGGTAGTCTCCAAGGTGCTGTTATTCGCGTCCCGACTGAGGCTCCTGGGCAGTCCGCAGACATCACCGTAAGTAGTGTCAATGGTTCTGCCAATTTAGCGGATGCAGTTACTTATATTCCGTCCGCTACCATCATCCCTGCTTCCGGGTTGCTGCAGGTTTTGTATGACCCTCATCGCAGCCTGCTGTACGCGCTGAAAGCAACTGAGATTGACGTTTTTAATCCTGCAACCCTGCAATTTCAATCGTCATTTCCGTTGCCTGGAACCGCAGTGAGCGACAACTACAATGTGATGGCTTTAAGTCCTGATGGATCGAAGCTGATTGCAGGCTCCCCTGATGGCTACGCGGCGGTGCTCGATCCGGATGTTCCGTCAGGAGTTTCCGTGGTCACACTTCCCGCGAAACCTGGGTTTCAGTCAGGATCAATTGCGATTACCAAATTTAATAAAGCTGTGATCAGTGGGGCTTCTGGCATAGAAATTGATCTCACGACGCTTGCCACCAAAACAATTCTTTCGCTAACTCCTGATCTGGTAAGAGCTTCTGCAGACGGCAACTTTCTTTATGGCGCAGGTCTAAATGCCGCCAACGGCGAGGTATATGCAATTGATCCAGCCACCTATTCGGCCCAGACCACACACTTTGGTTTCTTTTTTTGGACCGATTTTGCGGTGTCACCGGATGGCAGCCAGATTGCCACAATTGAAGGCGCCCCCGGCGTAAGCGGCGACTTTGTGGGATTCTTTGATCCAGAGCTCCATCTGGTCAATTCAAATGAATACCCTCTCATTAGTCCGCCCAACGATACTCAGGTTCTGGGTTCAACTTTTGGTCCCCAAGGAAAAGTCCTTGTAGTGCCGCTCGGCGATTCAATTGAATTCTGGGATGCGGCGAAAGGAACTCTTCGTGCGCGTTTAATGACACCGGAAGAACTGCAAGTCCTGGTTTTTCCAGAGGGACCAGTCGCTCCAACCATTGCACTCGACGCAACGGGACAGACAATTTTTGCGATTTCTAAAACAGGTCTTACTGTATTGACACTTCCACAAGATGTAGATGATCTTGCAGCTAACCCGTGGGCACTGGGAGTTCAATCTACGGTTAATCAGGTTAATGTGTTCCAGGGGTTCAAAGGCCGGGTTGCTGTTACACGCTCAACTAAGCCAGAATAAGCTGGGAAATGTTTCTAGAGATCGTTCTATATTCTTCGCTAGGCTGTTTATGCGGCCTTTTCTCCCGGAGCTTTGGCTTCAGGATGGCCGCGCACGGCGGCGGCATTTTCAATTTCAGAGTTGATCTCACCACCTGCGAGGAGCGCTAATCCTGAGATGTAGAGCCAGTAGAGGAGGATGATCACCGCGCCCAGAGAGCCATAACTCTTGCTGTAACTGTTGAAGTAATGCAGGTAGACGCGGAAGAGGAGCGAGACACCGATCCACAAGATAACGCCCACCAGCGATCCCGGCGTGATCCATTGCCACTCCTGTTCCGCATCCGGCCCCCAGAAATAAAGCAGTGCGAACGCCAGCACGACGAAGAACAGCGCTACGGGCCATTGCACGATGCGCCAGGCCAGCACGAGCGGAGCGCTCAGGCCGGTGTGGTTGCCCACGAACTGGGCGATATCACCGCCGTAAAGGATGATGACCAGCGCGCCTACGGTCAAGGCGGACAAAGCTACGGTTAGCGCGATGGAGATCAACTTCTGCTTCCACAAAGGACGCGCATCGCTGACGTGATAACAGCGGTTCAGCGCGTCCATGATGGAGCTGACTCCGCCCGAGCCCGACCATAGCGCCAGCACCAGGCCGATCGCCAGCTTGAGGCCGGTGCTATTGTTGGTGATCTCCTTGAGCGTCTTTTGCAGGAGCGTGTAGGCTTCAGGCGGCATGAATCGCGCGGCATAATCCAGCAACCCGGATTGCAGGTTGTGTCCCTGGGCCAGCAGACCCAGGATTGCCATAAGGAAGAAAATCATGGGCACCAGGGCAGACACAAAGTAAAAGGCCAGGGCGGCTGAGCGGGTAAATACTTCATCTTCGCTAAATTCGTGGTAGACACGCTTCAGCAGCCGCCAGGGAGTCAAGCCGCCAAGCTTCCAGGGAGAAAGCCGTTCCTTTATAGCCTCAACATGTTTACCCTGCTGTTCAACTGGACGAAGATGCATCCCCACTCCCGGCAGCACGAAAAATCAAAGTTTCACAGGGTTTGGATGAAAGGCTGTGATGAAGGGAAACTGCTGGAGAGAGCTGGAAGTTTTTATCACCCTGGGGGAGCTAGCGAACCGCAGGGCCGGCTGACTTTGCTCAGCGGCTCATTTCATCACGAAAAAAAGACGCTTTGCTGTTTCCGCCGTACCTGCATTCCGTTTGCTCCCATCAGGGTGAGAGAGAAAAGAATGAATACCTATATGACTACAGAACGCGGCCAAAAGTTATCAAAAATTTAAACAATCAATTGTAAAAAGTTTTTTACAAGGGAACCTATTTCTGCGGAGCAACGTATTACTAACCAGAAGCTCAAAATCACGTCAAACGCGAGCAGACAAGCAGAAAGAGATCCGTTGGAGGGTAATCATGAGTGCAAAGTGGAATAACGTTATAGACAACGCGATGGTAAGAATTGCAATGGTAGTAGTGGGTTTTGGCGCGTGGCTTGCTATCGGTTACAGATTGCTGGCGGGATGAAACGAGTGTTTTCGCTGGCGTAGATCGCGCAGAAACAGCACTTCAGGCGATTGGTTCGATTAAACGCTGGCGGTAACGTCTTCAGCAGTCTGCTTGGCTCCTGAACTGTAGCGTGTATCAACGTACTCGTTCAGGATGTCAATAAACTCGGCGACAATGCGATCGCCTTTCAAGGTAGTCATCAGCCGTCCATCCACAAACACCGGAGCTTTAGGCTCTTCAAAAGTTCCCGGCAGTGAAATGCCGATATTGGCGTGTTTGGATTCACCCGGCCCGTTTACTACGCAACCCATCACGGCAACTTTCAGCTCTTCTATCCCAGGATACTTGCCTTTCCACAGCGGCATGTTGGTGCGGAGGTAAGACTGGATCTGCTCCGCCATCTCCTGAAAGAAGGTGCTGGTGGTTCGTCCACAGCCGGGACAGGCCGTGACCTGGGGCGTGAAGCTGCGAATCCCCAGCGATTGCAGAATCTGCTGGCCGACAAAAACCTCTTCAGTGCGATTGCCGTTGGGTGCGGGCGTGAGCGAAACACGGATGGTATCGCCAATGCCTTCCTGCAGCAGGACAGACAGCCCTGCCGTGCTGCCGACAATCCCCTTGGCGCCCATGCCGGCCTCAGTAAGGCCAAGGTGGAGCGGATAATCGCACCTGGAGGCCAGGCTGCGGTAAACGTCAATCAGGTCCTGCACGCCGCTGACTTTGGCGCTCAGGATGATGTAGTTATGCGGCAGGCCAAACTCTTCCGCCAGTTGAGCGGAGCGCAACGCGCTTTCCACCATTGCGTCCATGGTGACCTCGCGGGCGTCTTTAGGTTCGGTGCTGCGGGAGTTCTCGTCCATCATGCGGGTGAGCAACTGCTGGTCCAGTGATCCCCAGTTCACGCCGATTCGCACGGGCTTGTCATTCTTGACAGCCACTTCAATCATGGCGCGGAAGTTGTCATCATTTTTGCGGCCCACGCTCACGTTGCCGGGATTGATGCGGTATTTGGCGAGCGCTTGTGCGCAATCAGGATATTTCGTCAGCAGCAGGTGGCCGTTATAGTGGAAGTCGCCGATGATCGGCACGCGAATGTTCTGCTTTTCGAGGTCTTCCACAATCGCAGGCACAGCCTTGGCGGCAGCGTCATTATTCACGGTCACGCGGACCAGTTCCGAACCTGCTCGCGCCAGTTGCGCCACTTGCTGAACGGTTGCTGCAACGTCAGCCGTATCAGTGTTGGTCATGGACTGCACCACAACCGGCGCATCACTGCCCACGCGCACATTGCCGATCTTTGCTATAACGCTCTTTCTGCGCTGAATGAATGCCATTGTGCTTAGTTTAACAAAATTGCCGCTAATCCTGATTATTACCCAAGGCCGTGTCACCTGTTGGTATCGGGGAGCAATGCTGGAACAGCTTGATCAAAACGAAAAGAACCAGGGTCGGGCACCAAACCCACAATATTTCGTTGCCGATGATTCTCAGTCCTCTCGTACCGAAGAACCTGCCGGGACCAATTGGAGAGACAAGGATTGGCCGCCAGGGGAAGAAGTAGCGGTGTGTATTCAGCGGGGAAAAGAAAGCCACGCCAAGGCCGCCGTTGGTCATAGCGTCCAGAACGCCATGAGAGACCATGACCAGAAAAAATATAATTGCCAACCTTCTTTGGCGGTCGAACCGGCCATCCAGGAGCATGGCCGTAAGCGCAGCCACGATGAAAGCGAAAAGAAGCGAGTGCGTCAAGCCGCGATGTCCCCACAGAGCGCCATAGGGCACGCCGAGATGGAAGCCGATCGCATCGATATCCGGCAGAATGGAGCATGCAATTACGATCGGCCAATAACGCCAATCTTTATGCCCTGCAGGTTTTGCTACGTGACCAATTGCTGCGCCGAGAACGGCATGGGTAAAGAGGCTGGCCATTTCTCATATTCTTTCAGATACTTGTGCTCGGGGAAAAATCCCGGAGAAGACTATTGATCAAACCTCTGTATCTCCTGGCCGATAGCCAGTTGCTTTTCTGGAAGGGCGAGGGCGGATTGCCGGAAAGAATTCGTCAGGACCTTTCATCCGGCGCAAAGGCAGCTTACATCGGCGCTTCTAACCATGACCAGCGGGAATTCTATGACCTGTTTGTGGCTGCGATGGAACTGATGGGCATTTCCAATTGCCGCATGATCCCGGCGCAGCTTAAGGACGAAGACAAGGCTTTCCTCCAGCAGGCGGAACTGCTCCTGCTTGCCGGAGGCAATGTGGAACTTGGATGGAGCGTTTTTGAGAGCAACGGGCTAAAGGACTTGATTCCCCAAAAGCGATACGATGGTTGCACTCTGATTGGCGTTTCAGCCGGTGCAGTCCAACTGGGCCTGGGAACTCTCAGTGAGGATCCGCAACCAAAGAAGGTAGAGCTGTTCCGCTTTGCCCCGTTTTACGTAGGCGCGCATGACGAGAAAAATGAATGGTGGGACCTGCGTGCTCTGGTAAACCTGTCACAATCTGAAGTTCGAGGTATTGGTATTCCCGCCGGTGGCGGCGCGATTTACTGGCCTGATGGAACACTGGAGCCGCTTCGCCGGCCGCTAACAGAATTCATGAAAGAAGGCGATCAGGTCATTGAGCGCCTGCTTGTGCCTGCCACAGCCGCAACAGATATCTGAATTGGTTTATCTGAACTGGCTCTCTGCCCTGCCCAATACCGCTCCAAGTCCTGGCTGCAAGCGTTAGAATCTCTCTGTGGGCTCCCAGTGTCTAATTAGAGTGATGTTTTCTACCTTTTTCGGCTTCACGTGCCGGTGTGCTTTCTTCCTGGCCGTGATGGCCACCGCTGCTCTTGCCCAAACCAAAGCTCCAGCCGCCCTTCTTCCGCACAGCTTCAGCGGCTGGCAGATTGATACCTGATTATCTGAACCCTTATGGAGGAGTGACTCGCCGGGCTGCAGAGGCCTCGGCTGCGCATACTTCAAAGTCGATGCCGCCTAGGTTGGTAGGTTCGCCGGGCAGTTCGAGGCGACGCTTGAGATGCAGAGGACCGTACGAAATCGTTATCTCATGCCAGCCGCCAGCTAGATCGCTGATTTTATAGTTCCCATTCTGGTCTATCTTTGTGGCTAAATCGGCGCCATCTATTTTCAGGGTGACATCGTTGTTGTCCAGCGGAGCTCCCGTGCAATGCACCGTACCATAGATGCTGCGCAAGGCGCGAACCACGAAATCAATGCGGGCAGGATCGTTTACGCCGACCTTTGCCGTTTGTGGTTTGACGGAAAGAAGATCGTAGGCCGGCGGAAGCGACTGCGGGTCAATTGTGACAGTGTATGTGCCTCCGTCTTTAAGGTTGAACCGGTACGAACCATTTCCGCTCGTCCGAACTTGTTGTGCGATATCTTCGAGACGAACGGCCGCCTGTCCGATCGGTATTCCCGCGTCATTGTGGACTGTCCCGAATAGCAGCGCCTTCCGTGCCTGTATGCCGAAGTTGACGACGGTATTTTCTTCGGTCTCGATCTGCGGAGCGGTGGTGAACACATAGGCGACGGAATTGTGGTAGTGTGCCTCCACCAGGTGCTTGCCTTTGGGAACAGCATGGAAATAATAAAAACCTGAAGTGTTTGTGCGGGTCTCGTGAATGCCATCGAGAATGACGGTGACGCCAGCCATGCCGTTCGCGGAATGGCTGCCCTCATCCATGAACACTACGCCTTTGATCCAGCCGTGCTCCTGAAAATGGTTCAGAAAATCGGGCACGTTGCCGATCTGCTGCCGCAATCCAACGGCAATCAGCGGACTTCTGAGGGTCCCCCCCGGACTGCGTGTCTCTAACATTGATCCGGTCAGGTCGATCGTGGTTGTGCGTGAGAGATGCAGGGCTGCATTCGAACTGGCGATAGTCGATTTCACGTGTCCAACTATCCTTTCGTCATCGACAGCCCGGTATCCCAGATCCAGGGAGAGTAGGTTGCGCCGCACCGTCCACTTGAATGTCCCTCCGTATTCCATGCGAACGGGAGCGATGTTGAGGCTCAGGTTGGTGATGATCCCGCTGCCAATCAGGCTGGCGTGAGTACGGAGGAAATCCAGTATTTCTTCCGGAGTAGTTGCCGTGATTCCCGCATCCAGCAACGCCTGCCGGAGTCCCGGGACATTGGTCACGATGAAGTCTATAGTGGGGGCCTGGGTCTGCCTGGCCGCATAAGCAGTCAGCAGAACGGGCCCGGAACTGATACGGATTGAATCGCGCAGGAAGTAAGAGCCGAGATCATTGGCGCGGTTACGCCGGTACTGATACTGAATGCTATTTCCGAAATGGCGCGCATCGAACGCGAGGCCCGCAGGAAAAGAGTCAGAGATGATTGCCGCTGTGTTTTGCCGGGACAGTTCCGCATGGTTGAAGCCGCCCGTCAACGTAAAGCGGTTGATCCGCCACTGCAGCCGGGAACTTGCGTAGGTGTTTGCCTGAGTGGTGCCGCTCAGGAGACTGTACGTGTCCCGCGATCCAGAAATATCAAGGCCAAGGCGGGCCGTTAGCTGATGACTCCAATGACCGTTAGCTTGAAAACCGCGCGCGGGAGCCGCTGAAAGCCCTGGGAAGTTCAATGGTGTCGATCGTATCTGCAGCTGCAGCCAGTTTCTTTCCCCTGTGTAATCGAGCAATCCTGCCCCAGCCAGCTTCCGGTTGATGCCAATCTCTGCCTGGAACCGAAGCCGTTCCGGGTTGTAATAGTCATACATGATTGAGCCGACCACACCGGAGCGCCCGGAGGTATAGAGTGAGGAAGCGTGGATCCACTGCGTGCTGGTGATGATTCCGCTGTGCCTGGTAATGGCAAAGCGATACCCTGTATCGAGCGTGCGATCCGGGTCCGGATCGAACATCCGCTGACGGAAATTTGTGAGCGATGCGATTCCGCCGTGCAGAAACCATGAACCACGCTGCAGGTGCAGGCCGCGCAAGTCCGTTCCCGAGAGTGTCAGCGGAGATTCGTCCACAAAACTGTCAAGCAAGGTGATGGAGCCGTGCGGCCCGGCAAAGTGGACTGAGGCGAAAGGCAGGGCCGTCTTTCTCCGGTCGCGAGAAAAGGCATATCCATCTGCGAAAGAGACGGACATGCTTGCGGTGTGGTCCCCTTCGGTGCGGGCTATGCTAAAGCTAGTCTCTACTTCACCCGGGTCTGAGGAATACAGGGTTGAGAAATAGCCTGTCTCAGTCACTCCTCGTTGGAGCATTCTGGCGGCTTTAAGCCGGTTCAACTGCGCCTGCCCGGGAGAAACAAGGACCTCCCGCTCAGTTGAGATGTCGCCCGTGACGGTGACCAGGTGAGTCGTGCAAGGACGTTTGCCAGAGACAATGACGACCCCGGAATCCACCTCTACGTCAGCGCAATCTGAATCGATGGTATAGGCAGCTGTTGCGTTTGTCCCGGACACCCGAAGCTGCCCGCCCGCAGAAACACGTATTGTGTCGGTCGCCGCGAATGCGGTGATGCCAAAAAACAGAATGGTTGCGACGACCTTCATGGAATAACGAGCTCCGCGGTGCGTGTGGTGATCTGGCCTCCATATTCCATCGAGCAAAGCACCCGGTATTTGCCCGCTGGAAGAGTGCCGCCATAGGTGGCATGAAGCACGTTGCGCTCGCCCGGGAGCAGTCGCTTTTGTTCGAACACTGCTTTGCCAACCAACTTGCCCGGCTGGTCCACAATGGCCGCAACGCCCTTGACGATTACCGGCTCAAGGCCGACATTCGCCAGGTCTTCTGTGAACGTCGCGCTGCTGCCGGGTGTCTGGGGAGTAACCTGGGGCGGAGCGACTTTCAGTTCAATGCTGTCGGAGATGGAGAAATCTACGACTGCTCCAAGGTTCATGCGCACTCTGGGGCCCGGGACAGATACAGTGGGCTGGCCGCGGAAGAAGACCGCGACGGCCCGCAGGTCGGTTTCAGCAGGCAGGCTGAAGGTGACCGGGACCAGAGCCGATTCGCCCGGTTTCAACTCCACGTGCGAGATTGGCAGTACGGCCAGCGCGGCTATGCTGCCGGTGCTCTGGCCTGCAGGAATGAAGACCCGCTTCCCGCCTTCGATGCGGACATCTGTAACGTCGATCCGAAAAGCGTAGGGCGTCTCTGTGAGATTGGAGAGTTTGAACTTCTGGGTGGTAGTCTGCCCGCCGTGGCCTTTCAAACTAAGCGCGGCCGGAGAGATACTGAGCAGACTCTCCGCGCACGCGGTTGTCGCATCAAAGCGTCCCATCAATGCGACGAACGCAACAAGCAAGAACTTTTTCATGGTGTTTTACCTTCCAATTGCACTCAGTTTGACCAGATGCCCGGGAGGCGCTGGCCGAAGAACAGCGCTCTCCCAGACTCCCTTTCCCTGGTAGTCGCAAACGCGTGCATGCTGTGCTTGCTTTTTTAGTTAGAGGTAGCGGTGAAATCGATCGCGTTGTCAATCGCACCCGCTGTGGCTGAATCTGCCACCACTATGTCCCAGCTATAGCTGCCGGCGGAGCCATAATTGCCAGTGCTCGTAAGCGTAGTTGCGGCGGCGTCGGATAACGTTGAGCCATTCAGTTTCCAGGTAACGCCGCTGGCTGGAGCGGTGCTCAGCTGCGCCGTGAGCGTGTAGTCCGTGCTGGTCAAATTGGCTTTATCCACCTGTACGCCAACCGTGGAAGAAAGGGTCCAGTTACTGGCCCCACGTGCAAGAGTGAATCCGGTGGGAGCAGAACCGTATTTGGAAATGCTACCCAATGCGCTGGTGGCCACTGCCGTACCCGTGCCAGACGTGGTGCCGCCCGCGCTTTGCACCACGAGGGTGAGTGAACTATCAACTGTCCCGGTTACCGTCAATGTTCCTGAAGCTGTGGCGGCAAATGAACTGGCGGCAAACATTATCACCGCCGCTAGAGTAGCGAAACATCCTGTCTTCTTCATAGATTTTTTATTCTTCATTTCTCCGAATCAAAGTCTGTGCCAAGAGCACGCCGATGACTTAAGCATGTCTCCATCCAAAACCGTTGTTGACCAGTGGGATCACTAACTGCTTGTTTTCGTTGGGGTGTCAGTTCGAGCCGGTTATGTAATCGGGGAAAGCCGCTCTGATTCGGGTGTCCAAGATCCGGAAAAGTGTCTAGATTTGAGAAACAAGAGGCTTACTTTAAGCAGTACAACGTAATCACGAGAGTGGCGGGAATCGTTGCCGCAGGTGGATATTCTTGTCACGAGCAGACAATCCGGCCCCTCCTTGTGCTTGAACAGGAAAGCAGACACCTGCCAGTCCTTTCGCCATTCGCACGCCGAAGCCTGTCCCAGCGCCCAATCCAACCAGGCATGGGTGAAAAGGCTTGCCATGTGCCTATTGTTTCAGATTCATGCGTGGCAAAGCGTAGAATCTTCGTAGATGCCCACGGTGTCTAATACAGTGATGTTTCCTGCTTTCTTAAGACAGACATACCTGCATGTTTTGCTTTTCTTCATCGCCATGGCCGGTGTTGTTTCTGCCCAGTCCAGGACTCCGGCGGGACCTTTGCCAGCTTCCTTCAGCGGCTGGCAGATTGATACCAAAAGCATTAAAGCCGGCTCTGATCCTGCCGCGGTTGATCCAGCAGATTTTCCAGTTTTAAAAGAGTACGGCTTCGCCGATTCAGAAACGGGAATTTATGGCCGAAATGGCCGGAAGATGCAGATCAAGGCCGTTCGTTTTGCGGATGCTAGCGGCGCCTTCGGCGCTTTTACGTATTATGACCAGCCGCAAATGCGCACGGAGACCATTGGCGATGCCGGGGCTTCCAACAACACGCGCATCCTGTTTTACAAAGGCAACATTCTTGTCGATGCCACGCTGCAGGATGTAACTGCCATGTCCGGCGCTGATCTGCGTTCGCTGGCAGACGCACTGCCGCGTCCAAAAGGCAATCTGGCCACCTTGCCGACGCTGCTGAACAATCTCCCGGCACAATCCCGGTTGCCGAATACCAGCCGCTACGTTGTTGGCCCTGAAGCATTGTCCCGTCTTGGTGTCTCGATTCCGACGCAGTTGCTTGATTTCAGCAAATCGCCAGAACTGGTAATGGCAAAGTACCGCACCTCCACAGGCGAAGCGGAGCTGACAATTGTGGGCTATCCAACTCCGCAAATCGCGCGGGAGCGCATTGCTGCCATGCCATCATCCGGCTCTCTTCCTGGCGGCCCGTATTATTTCAAACGCAGCGGCCCCTTTGTGGCGGTGGTGAATGGGAGCATTCCTGCCGACGAAGCGCAATCCTTGCTGGCTTCAGTCAACTATGACGCTGATGTCACCTGGAACCAGCCGACAAAAGTAAAACCTGCGGAGAATCGCGCCGGATTTATTGTTGCGCTGATACTTCTTTGCATCATGGCTGTGTTGGCTGCGCTGGTTTTTGGCTTCGCCTTTGGTGGCATCAGGCTTCTGATGGGCCGGTTCTTTCCCAACAAGGTTTTTAACCGTCCAGAGTCTTCGGATTTTATCCACCTTGATCTCAAGTAAGCCTGTAAATGCCTGAAAAGAAAACATCTATTGGTGAATAAAGCCAAAAAATGACACTTTTTGTCACCTATAGAAGCATGTTGATAAACTAATTAAGTTGTTGAAAACAAAGGCATTTATTCTGGAGAAATTCCTTGACACTGACTTTCATAGCCCAATAAGATTTTTGCCAGAAAGTTCTGATGGTCTTTTCTGTGAACTCCGTTGGAACTATTCTCCCTTGAAAAGAGAAGGCCGTCCTGTTGCCGGACGGCCTTTCTCGTTTCCTTATGTCGCGAGCGAAGCTCGCCCCACCCCGCTTTGCATTTTCAAACCTTGGTTAAGTGCGAAGTGCTCCTGATGCAGCGCCGAGCCGCTCGCATCAGGAGCAACAAGTTTTTACCGGCAAGCGACGCAACTCTGAAGCGGTTTTAGAGCGAAGCGACAGATTAACGGTCCATTTCGTACGCCGTCTTGATCCATTTCTTCACTTCAGCGTCGATGTCTTTAAGAGAAGAAATCTCAATCCGGTGCGTAATGCGGTCTTTTTTGGCGAAGCCGCCGGTATCGATGAGCCGTTTGGGAACTTTGGCGTCTTTGAGCGCCAGGCCCAGGTCGATGCGAGTGCGTGTTGTAGGCTTGATCTGCGCAAAGACGTGCTTGCGATAGAGCGGCACCATGGTCTGGCAGGGACACACTTTCACGTCTTTGCCCAGGCCGCGCCCAAGAGTCAGCAGCGCTTCATAGATCGGGCGCAGCGCTTCCTTCGCGCCGGCGTACATCTTCTCGACGTGCTCGTCAGCCTGTTTCAAATAGGTTTCTGGAGTGCCGTCATCGCCTTTGCCCACTGAGCGTTCGGCGACCCACCAAGCATAGTTCATTCCAAGTCCGTGCTTCCGCTTGAGCCATTCGCGGCGTTCTTTCTCGGTTGGCGGACCCTCTTTTTCGACAAATTTGATCCACTCATCCAGCGTGCGCCCGGTTTTTTGCTTCAATCCGGCAAGCGAACTCTGAAACATGGCCAGGCTGGGATGGACGTCATAACTTGCTTTGGCAGCACTCTTGGTCGCGGGCATACGATCCTCCACCGGGAGAGTTTACTACCTGGAATTGCGCAATAGATTTCTCGATTCTTGCTGAAATGATCCACCCGGATCTGCTGGTGCTGCCGAAGCAGTAAAGCTGAATTCAACTCACTGGGCTATGCGCAGTAGAAGTTACGGGTTGTCCGATATTTTGTATCGTATTACGAAATAGTTTTATTTTCTCTGAAACCTGAAACGTGCTTCATGACTCCCTCTAGCAGCAAGAGCTTTCCGGGAGTTCTTCTGCAAGTAATCCCCCATAGGCCAGAGGTGCAGATTCCGTGAAACAAATGAAATTCCCTCTCATGATTGTTCTTCTCTCGGTTGGTGCTTTACTTCTTTATTCTGAACAAAAACAACACAACGCTAACGCCCTGGCTGAACAGGGCAAAAACATTTTCCGCTTTGATACATTTGGCGACCAGGATTTCTGGGGCGGAACGTTGCAACTCCATAAGGCCATTGAAGGCGCGGCGCATGGCGGTGTAGGGCCAGGCGTTTCTCCCGTAACCGCTTTGAGCGTAGGACTCAAAGTTGATCAAGACGCATTGCCGCAAGCCCTGGTGAAACAAATCCAGGCTGGAACGGTAAACCTGAATGATCCTGCAACCACGCTGGCATTGTTGAAGTTAAATGCCGTGGTCGGGATAACCGGCTTTTTCAACTCTGATGGATCGCTAAAAACGATTGGCATTCAGTGTGCGCTTTGCCATTCCACGGTGGATAACGCTTTTGCGCCCGGCATCGGCCACCGGCTTGATGGCTGGCCGAATCGTGATCTGAATGTCGGCGCAATTATTGGCCTTGCACCCAACCTGCAACCAGTTGCGGATGTGCTGGGCGTAGACGTGCCTACAGTGCAAAAAGTGCTGAGCAGTTGGGGACCGGGAAAATTTGATGCCGAGCTGTTCATGGATGGCCACGCCTTCCAGCCAGACGGCGTGACCTCAGCAGCCACTTTGCTTCCACCGGCTTTTGGCCTGGCTGGCGTAAACCTGCACACTTACACCGGCTGGGGATCGGTACCCTATTGGAACGCCTTTGTCGCCAATTTGGAAATGCACGGCAAAGGGACCTTTTTTGATCCGCGGCTGGACGATGCATCAAGGTTCCCGATTGCAGCCAAGAATGGCTTTGGGCACGTCACCAATGCGGATGACGAGATCACAAGCAAGCTGGGTCCTTTGCAGTTTTACCAGCTTTCACTACCCGCACCCGCGCCACCGAAGAACAGCTTTGATCACGCTGCTGCGGCCCGCGGCAAGGCGCTCTTTAACGGCAGCGCGCAGTGCAGCACCTGCCACGTACCGCCGCTTATGACCGAGCCGGGATGGAACATGCACACCGCCTCTGATGTGTGCATTGACGATTTCCAGGCCAGCCGCGCACCGGATGACCGCTATCGCACCACGCCGCTGAACGGGCTGTGGACGCACACCAAAGGCGGCTTCTATCACGATGGCCGCTTCCCCACGTTGCTGGCCGTGGTGGACCACTACAACAGCTGCAAGAACCTTGGCTTGAGCGCGGGCGATGAGTCCGACATAGTCGAGTATCTAAAGTCGTTGCCCGAGCAAAGCCGCGATGCAAATCACGACGGAGATCGCGACTGAGGCACTGAAGGGGCAAAAAAGGAGCGGGATACCGCCCCGCTCCCTTTTTCTTGCTATGGATGCATAAAGGCTGCGTTATACTGCCGCGATTATGCCAGCCACAAAACCCGCAAAAGAGAAACCATCCGCCGCTCGCGCCAAAGCTGAAAAGCCCGATCTTGCGCCGGTCTTTGCCGCGTTGCGCGAGATGCTGAAGCGGTTTATCGGTAAGGATCTGGCAGTCCAGACCGACAAGCCCGGCAACTACCACCTGGAGTGCCCTTCAATCCTGCATCGCAAGAAGCCGTTGTATTTTGCCGGCGTGCGGACGGGAAAGAATTACGTGAGCTTCCATCTCATATGCGCGTATTTCAATCCCGCGATGACCCGGGCAATGTCTCCAGCCTTGAAGAAGCGCAAGCAGGGCAAGGCCTGCTTCAACTTCACTCAGGTTGATCCCGAATGCTTTGCCGAGCTGAAGCGGCTGGCCGAAGATGGACTGAAAATATTTAAAAGCGAAAAGTTCCGGCAGAGAATCCAGCAGATGCAATAGCGCCGCTTCAGTTCATTTGGCCGCTGGCAGCGCAGAACCGGCCTGCGGTCGATGGACGGGACTATGCGTCCCCGGCTGATCTACATGCAACTCGTCGAAGACAAACGTATTGTTCCTCAGCTTTCCTGGTCCGCTGACGAGGTCACCAACCTTCACATCCTGCAAAGTAATGCGCCGAATCTGCTTTATGAATGTGGTGTGGTCATCCACTTCAATTTCCTGGATTTTTCCATCTTGCCGCAGGACTGTGAGCCTGGACCCCTGAATCGCCTTGACTTCGCCGATCATATAGCTAACCCCAATATCTTCAGGATGGATCACTATTCCGCTAATGTATCCTCTGGCAGGCGTAGCAGAGGGGGGCGGGTTCGGCATGGGATTTATAACGATCCTGGTGGCCTGCAACACGTTGCCCTTGAACGTCCCAACCGCAAGAACCATTTCTTCTATTTTTATGTCTATTGAGGTCCGCGGTTCCAATTTCACCGGTTCCCGCTGGGTCTGCTCCCGGATCTTTGTATACTCGTGTATTTTTACTGTGGCCGTTTCTCCGTTCCGCATCACAGTAAATGAATCCTTGTCGACAGCGATTACTTTGCCATAAACCAAATCCTTTTCCTGCGGCGCATTCTCGCTGCTCTGTAATACCTGTGTCGCGGCAGCGACCAGGCTCGCACTCAGAATTGCGATTGTCAGAAACGCTTTTCTCATCTGTCTTCTTTCTTCTCTCAGCTATTCTTCAGTTGTCTCAGTAAACTCAAAACGGTGAGAATGTTAACTCAAGTCCCTTATCATTGCCATCAGCGTTGAAATCCTTTGCATCAACAGGCCGGTCTGGGAATCCAAATCTCATTCCGGTGCTGCTTGACTGGTACTTATGGAGATCGCTAAACCTAAGGAATTTCTCGACTACTACGAAAAAGTCCGCCAGCGCACGCTGAAGGTGATTGCGTGCATTCCGCCGGAAAAGTTTGACTGGCGTTATGCTGAAGGCAAGTTCAGCTTTGCCGATGTGATTCGCCACCTGGCAACGATTGAGCGTTACATGTATGGGGAAAACGTGCAGCTCAAGCCCAGCCGCTATCCCGGCCACGACAAAGAGCTGGCCGATGGGCCGGAGAATATTCTGGCGTTCTTTAATCTCATGCACAAAGAGTCCATGGAGATTTTTGGCCGGCTGTCCGCTGATGATCTGCAGAAGAAGTGCGTTACTCCGGGTGGGATATCCATTACCGTGTGGAAATGGCTGCGCGCCATGGTGGAGCATGAGGTGCATCATCGCTCGCAGATCTATGTTTACCTGGGCATACTGGGGATTCCCACGCCGCCACTCTACGGACTGACATCTGAAGAAGTGAAGGAACGGAGCCGTTAGAATCGGGTGATCGCCGTCATCGCCATGATCGCGCGAGATCGCCGCCACCGGAAGAAGCGAGAATGATGACATTCAAATTTGACTTGTGATGACTTTTCTTGAATCCGCGTTGATCCGCGCCAATCCGCGGTATGCTTTTTACGAATGCCGATTGCGTATCTAACCCTTGAATTGCGCATTGAAGCCGCGCACTCGCTCAAAGACAAGCGCCAGGTGGTGCGCAGTGTGAAAGACCGCTTGCGCAACTCCTTCAACATTTCTATCGCAGAGATTGACGTCACCGACCTGTGGCAGCGGGCTACTTTGGGCGTGGTCAGCATCTCCGACTCACGCGATTACCTGGACGGACTCATGCGCAACGTTGAGCGAGAAGCCGTCAAGCTGGCCAATAACAATGGGGCCGAGGTGGTGGATTCGTTTGTGGATTATCTGGAAAGCTGAAACCATCGGGACATCAAGACGTCGGAACATCGGGATCATCTGAAATCGAACGCTGGGACTCAAGGTAGCGCCTAAGTAACATGCAGGAACGATGTCCTGATGTCCCGATTTCCCGAGTACCGATCCGGGATATCCTCCCTATTCCTTCTCCCGATTTTCTCTGGTATCCTCATAGGTTTTTTGCTGGGATGTAAAAACCAATGCCGGAACAGCGGGGCAGGCAGCATCATCGGGAGCGCGTGGGTGAGACGCTGAAAGAAGAGATCAGCGTAATCATTGAGGGCGAATTAGGTGATCCGCGCATTGCTCTTTGTAACGTGACTGAGATTATTTTGTCGCCAGACGGCAAGAGCGCTCGCGTTTACATTGAGGTTGCGGGCGATGAGCGCGAGGCGGAGCAGACGTTAAAGGCCATCAATGCGGCCAAGGGTTATATCCGGCATGAGTTGTTGGTGCGTCTGGGCGTGCGCCACGTGCCGGACCTGAACTTTATGCTCGATCGGTCACAGGAATACGGATCAAGGATTGACGACATCCTGGGACGAATCAAGAAACGCAGGAAATAAAGGGCTATGGACGACCTGGTACGGGTTTTGCAGGAGATTGAACAGCGCCGGCATTTTCTGGTTACATCGCACGCGCGGCCTGACGGCGATGCGATTGGGTCAACGCTGGCCCTGGCCCAGGTCCTGCGCAAAATGAACAAGCACGCTGAAGTGGTGCTGAGTGACAGCGTGCCCGTCCTTTACAAGCCGCTGCCACTCTCAGAGACCATTGTTCATGCCTCTGAGGTAAACGGCCACTATGATGCCGCTATCATCCTGGAATGTGACAGCGTACAACGCACCCATCTGCAGGGGCTGGAGCAGCACTTTCTGATCAACATTGATCACCACGCCAGTTCCAAGCCGTTTGCCCACGTCAATTGGATCGATCCCACGGCTGTGGCAACGGCGGAGCTGATCTTCCGCCTGGCGCAGGCCGCACAGGTAAAGCTGACGCCGGAAATTGCCACCTGTCTTTATACCGCTTTGCTCACGGATACCGGCTCGTTCTGCTATGCAGGCACCAACGCCTGCACGTTTGAGCTGGCCAAGTACCTGGTGGAGCACGGCGCAGATCCGGGAAAGATTGCGCAGAGCATTTATTTTTCCAGTCCGGCCTCAAAGATGCTATTGCTGGGCGCCGCGCTCTCCGGGCTGCAGCGCCATGGCGCAATTACCTGGATGTCCGTAACTCGCCATGATATGGAGCGCTGCGGCGCTCTGGACGAAGACTGCGAAGGACTGGTTAACTATGCGCTGGGGATAACCGGGGTCGAGTTAGCCATGTTCTTTCGTGAGCTGGCGAACGAGCGGGTCCGCGTGAGCATCCGCAGCAAAGGCGCAGTGAATGTGGCGGAGATCGCGGAGAGATTCGGCGGCGGCGGCCACGAGTGCGCCGGCGGATTTTCCCTGGAAGGCCCGGTACAGACGGCTGCCGAGCGTGTCCTGGCGGAAATACGCAGACGGATGGGCGAAAGCAGTACTTGATTTTTGCGCAGTCCCGAGCGCAGCGAGGGATCACTATTCTCCCGAAACACATAAGGCAAACAAGGCTTTTTAGATGATCGGATCGCGAGTACTCGAACAGGTGAACAAATGGTATTTCGCGACAATAGAGATCCCTCGCTTCGCTCGGGACTTCGGAAATACCAAGTACCACCTACTGCCTCACAATGACTGATCGCAACAAATTACTTTTTCTGCAACTCGGCCTGGTGCTGGGTGTCTGCTATTTCTTCTTCTTTTTTGGCCTGGGTGCGTTTGGTCTGGTGGGAGCGGACGAGCCTCGTTATGCCCAGATTGCCCGCGAGATGCTTGCCCGGCATGACTGGATTGTTCCTACGCTGAACGGCACGCCCTGGCTGGAAAAGCCAGTGTTTCTCTACTGGAAAATGATCGCCGCTTACCGGCTGCTGGGCGTCTCAGACTGGGCGGCACGGCTGCCAGCGGCCTTTCATGCTACGGCGCTGGTCGTTGGCGTCTTCTTTTTTATGCGGCGCTTCCGCTTTGCCAGCGAGTTGGATACAGCGATGATCACGGCTTCGTCAGCAGGCATGATCGCCTTTGGCCGTGGGGCCTCGACTGACATTCTGATCTCAACCCATTTCAGCCTGGCAATGTTGAGTTGGTGGACTTGGCGCGAGACAGGAAAGAAGCTGTGGTTGTTGGCCTTCTACGCCTTGCTTGGATTCGGAGCGTTGGCGAAAGGACCGGTAGCTCCGGCGCTGGCCGTTTTGGTGGTTGGCGCTTATGCGGCGCTTCGTCGCGATGGGAAGATTTTTTTTCGCACTCTCTCTGTTCCTGGATTCGCGCTGTTTTTTGTGATCGCGCTGCCGTGGTATCTGGCGGTGCAGCACAAAGTACCGCAGTTCTTCCGAGTCTTTTTTATTGAGCACAATTTGGAACGTTTTGGCACCAATCTATACCAGCATTCGCAGCCCTTCTGGTATTACATTCCCGTTTTCCTGCTGGCCACCCTGCCGTGGACGGTCTTTGCTCTGCCTGCGTTGGTTGAGGCAGCGCGCAGCGCCATAAAGCATCTGCGTGCGGGCCAGGAGCCAAGAAACGATGAGGCAGAAGACGACGGACTGCCAGGCTTCCTTTTGATCTGGACGCTTGTGCCGATTATTTTTTTCAGCATCTCGCGCTCAAAGCTGCCGGGTTACATCCTGCCTGCGATTCCCGCAGCGGCTTTGCTCACGGCAAACTATCTTTATGGCGCAGAGGCAGTGTCACGACTAAAACTCTGGCTTCATGCGCTGGTTTGTGCGTTGCTGCTGGTGGGCGCTCTTATGGCGCCGTTCGCCATCATGAAGGTGCCGCTGCCTTCTTCGATCAAATACACCATGGTGATAACCGCGGGCGTCATCGCGTTTATGGTGTTACTGATGGTGCACCGTGAGGGTCCGCGAATACTGCATTTTGTCACTCTCATTCCAACAGTTCTGGCCGTGGCTTTTCTGCTTCGCCCGGGGGCCCCAGTCATTGATCGTGCGCAATCAGCCAGGCCAATTGCTGAAGAATTGAGCCAGCGCGCGCCTGGCAATCTGCCTGTAGCTACTTTCAATGTGAGACGTGACATTGCGTATGGACTGGATTTCTATCTCAACCGGCCAATCAGCCATTATGAGCAGGAGGGGCCGGCTGATCTGCCTGCGGGAATCCCCGCCGGGCAGCATATTGTGGTGGCAAGGAGAGGCAGTCTGGACGCCGTACAGGCGGTTGTGGGTGACCGGAGTGTTACGCCCATAGGAGAGTTTCAGCAGCGGCAATTGCAATTTTTCCTAGTAGGCGCTGCAAAATAAAAGGCAAGTGACGCTGCTGGTTCCTACTGCCTTGGTTCCTAAGCAGATACAAGCTTTGCTTAATTCGCCCGCCAAAGCTAGACTCTTAGCTCGCAGCCGTTTACCGTAGTAGATAGCGCGGATAGGGAAGTTCCATGGGCCTTCATACCCCGATCGAAACACACCGGACCCATCCTCATTTTGGCGTGGAGATTCTGGACCTCAGGCACTTCAGCTCGCACCATCTGCGTCCCCTGCTGGAGCGGGAGACGCTTTTGTGGGCGCAGATGATGTCCTGGGATTACCGTTCTTCGGCTGAGATGATCCTGCGCTATATCGATTCCAAGATCCTGCCCGGCTATGCTGCGGTGGAAGATAACCACATTGGCGGTTACGCATTTTTTGTCTATGAAGGCAGCAAGGGCGTGATCGGGGACCTTTATGCCGATGACTCAATTCGCCTGCGGGGCGAAACCATTGAGCACCGGCTGGCGGTGCATGTGATTGGAACGCTGCAACAGTCGCCCGGTATTCAGCGCATTGAGGCGCAGCTTTTGCCCCACGAATCCGGAGTGCTCAGCGCGCCGTTTTTGGCAGAAGGCTTCCGCCAGTTTCCCCGCCTCTTTATGACGCTGCCGCTCAAGAACGGATTGCGCCCGCAAATCTCGCCGCTGCCGGATATCGAGTTTCGCCGTTGGGTGGAGCAGGATTTTCAACCCTCAGCGGCGGTGATTACCACCTCGTATCGCGAGCACATTGACGCTGAGATCAACGATCAGTACCGCAACCTGAATGGATCTCTGCGGTTCCTGAACAACATCGTGCGTTTTCCCGGCTGCGGCATTTTTGATGGCAATGCGTCGTTTGTGGCATTGCACAAACCCACGCGATCCATTGCCGGGCTGTTGTTGTGTTCTCGCGTGCGCGAGGACGTGGGGCATGTCACTCAGGTTTGCGTCTTGCCTGAACATCGCGGAAAACGGATAGGCGAGTCGCTGATCGGGCTGTGCACGCAGGAACTCCGCAGCCGCAACTTCATCGGCTTGAGCCTTACCGTGACCGAGGCCAATCACAAGGCCGTGGATCTTTACCGGCGATTGGGTTTTGAAACGCGCCGCCGCTTTGACGCTTTTGTCTGGGAAGCCTGATTTTTTCAACCTGCTTCGTTTCTACCGGCTGGCTGTCACGTCCAGTAACTTCATAAAGCTGTTTCCCGCACTGTCCCAGCCTTTCACCGCCAGCAGGTGTGTGCCGGCTGAAAGGCCGATGGTCGCGTTCAAATTGGGTGAATGCACGGAATAGATCAGCTTGTAGTCGCGATAAATCTGCATGGCCATAATGCGGTTAGTGGAGAATCCCTCAGCGACTACGTGCACGCTGGAGAGAACTTGTGCTCCATTGGCGGGGCTGCTCACAAGCACTTTGGGTGGTGTGACGGCCACGGTAGTGGAAGAAGGGCCCTGTAGGCTCGCTGCGGTCCGGCTGGCCGTGACGGTCAGTATCTTTGAAAAGTTGCGTCCCGCGCTGTCCCAACCTTTCACCACCAGGCTATGAGTACCGGCAGTCAATGCGACTGTGGTATTCAAATTTGCAGAATGAATGGTGTAGATAAGCACCGAGTCGCGATAAATTTGCATGGCGGTCACTGGATTGCCGGAAAAGCCGGTAGCGACCACATTTACGCTTGAGACCACGCTCGCGTTATTGGCTGGGCTGCTCACAATTACCTCAGGAGCTTTTACAGTCACGGTCGAACTGGCGGTGGAAGAGGCTCCATGATTGTCAGTCACCTTTGCCGTTACCGTATAAACACCGGCGTTGCTGTAAGTGTGCGAAGCGGTTACTCCGCTGGCCGTGCTGCCATCACCAAAGCTGAGTAAAACGCTGGCGATCGTTCCATCAGGATCAGACGATCCGGCAGCGTTCAGACTGACAGTCACTGGGCCGTAAGCCGAGGCCGGAGTAGCTGAGATCGCCGCTACAGGCGGCTTGTTGGCTATTGGCAAAGTCACAACCACGGTTGCTGACTTGCTGGCCGTTGTGCCGAGATTATCGGTCACGTTGGCGATAATCGTATAGGTCCCCGACGCTTTGTAGATGTGAGTTGCGCTCACTCCGCTGACGGCGGCGCTACCATCGCCAAAGCTGATGTTGCTGGAAACAAGCGCCCCGTCAGGATCGCTGGAGCCTGCAGTCGAGGCGCTTACGGTTGTCGGCGCAGCGGCAGTTGGCGGCGTTATGCTCAGGGCCGCAACGGGCGGCTGGTTCGGCACGGTGAGTTGAACACCGGCTGACATCTTGTTGGTCAGCGAGGGTTTGCCTACAGCTTTTACAAAAACAATGTAGTTGCCTGAGTTCAAATTGAAGCTTGCCAGGTTGAGTGAGGTAACAGACGTGGCCGCATCAGCCAGCCACATAAGGTTTTCGCCATCCTGAGAGACGAACACAGAGAAATGATCAACGGTGTTCATCTGGCCGGTAATGCTCCAGGAAACCGTGGTCGCGGCAACGGCAGCAGTAACGGTTACGCAATTATCAATGCCGGTTTCAATCTCCGTGCCTTCCTCATAGTCATTCCAGGTCACAAGCTGGATGCCAAGCATTGGTTTGGTTGCGGAGTAATATTTGTTCGCGTCAGCCAGGCTCTGCAGCCAGGTTTGTCCGCACTGCTGGCCAATTAGGCGGCCTGTGCCCCACGCTGCCAGCGAGTCATTGAAGCCCTTGTAGCCTGATCCCGTGGAATACTCAGTGGGGAAGGCGAGGGCTGTTTTGTAATAACCATCGAGATAGCCGATCGCCATGAGGTTTGTGGCAGAGACGGTTTCAGGGGCGACCCAGGAAAATGCTCCACTGGTTTGGGCCCTGGTAAAGCCGCTGCCATTGCGGAAGATCAACATTGGATTGCCGGTTATCCCGGCGCGCAGGCGCGTCCAATCAATGTTGTAAGCTTCATGGCCAAAGAGATAGACCACCGGACGCCCCCCGCTATGCAGATATGCCGGTGAGTTGTAATAAGTAACGTTGGCGTAGTTAAGGTCATCGATCATGGTCTGTGTTACGTCACAGCCCACGGTAGCGGCGCAGGTCTTGAGAGCGCCGGCATCATGCATAATGGCGAAATTGAAGCCCGCATGAAGCTCCGATTGATGCATAAAGCCTTGAGTGGCTTTATCGTAGGAAAGAAAATGCGCGCTTGATTCGCCGCGGCCGTACCAATCGATGACGGCGCCATCCAGCCCGCGGCTAACCATGTCATTCACCTGTTTCTGGATTTGCAGCGTGTCACTGGAGACATAGCCCACATTCATATGGTCGCCAAAGCCGAACCAGGGGACAAAATGGGCATAGATCTTGGCCGTGGAGCCAGGATAAAGCAGGGTGCGCGTAGGCACTTTGCTTATATTTATTGGCCCAATGTTCCCGTTGGTCTGCGCGGCAAACGAAGAAGCAGTGCTGGTATTGTTGGAAGTTTCAGCCGTTAAAGTGGTGCCGGCTTTAAATGCGGTGCCTGCCAAAGCAGGTATGGACAAGAAAATAGAGAACAACACAACCCAAATCTGGTGACGCACACGTCCCCCTAAGGCTCATTCACGTGATCGCGAGCGAGCTAAGTCTTCAATCGACGAAAAAATTTGATTTTTTTATTTCTTGATTTGAGCGGATTTTAGGGCCATGTGGCCGTAACCCGTATCGGAGAAAGCGCTAGCTTCCACCGATGATTTACCTTAGCGAATTACGAAGAATGGCTGGGCAGTGCTGATTAAGCGTATAGTACACGTCCTAAAGGCCATAATGAGGCCAGCAGCACGGGACAACGTGCCGGGCAGGATTTGCTTCTAACTTTCTGACGAACATAGGATTGGTATTTTTGTGTCTTTACAAAACACCCATGAGGAAAAGCATATGAGCGCGCAGCCGAAAATGGAGTCCACGCCGAAGATTCCTGCGGAGATAAACACCAAGCTACGGGCCCTGGCGCACGACCTCAGCAACTCAGTAGAGACGATTATGCAGGCTTCCTATCTGCTTGCCCAATCTAAGCTGGATGACAATACCAAGAAGTGGGCGGACCTGATTGATAAGGCCAGCCGTGATTGCGCCAAGATCAACCGCGAAATACGAGACATCCTGCGCGCCAGCGCCTGATATTGGGCGCAGTTGCTCCCCGGCAAATCAAGCTACGCGAGTGGAGCGTGAGGCCTGCGCCCGCAAATAATCCTGGGCGTTGTGATAGCCCTCAAGCGTTCCTACATCCATATAAGTTTCACCGGAAAATTTTCCCTGGACCACGTTGCCGGCGGCAATAAAAGCATTCAGCAGCTCACCCAGATACTGGTCAGTGCGATGGCGCGAATCCCACAGCAGCTTGAGCCGGTGGAAAGTCTCGCCGGTTGAGGTCACGGCGCCCCAAATCCAGTTGGAGCGGGCATTTTGGCGTTTGACTTGGACTTCCTCCACAAAGCCAAGGTCGTCACAAATCACGGCATCAAAGAGTGAAGGATCATCGACCGGAAAAAGGACCAGATTGCAATCGGCTTCGCGTGAAGCCAGGGCGGGAAGATAGGCATTCTCCGGGAACCAAATGGTATCCGGCAGGCCGATCAACACGCGCTGATGGTGGCGGGCAAAAGGTTCGGCGCGAAACAGCGCGTCACACAGGCCGCGCGGCGTTTGCTGCACAACATAAAAAATTTCTGCCGCGTAGTTGCGGGCCGAATAGTACTCAATGATGTCAGTTTTCTCGGCCGAAATGACCATGCAAATCTGGTCGGCGCCGGCGGCGATCATCCGTTCCACCAGATACTCAGAGACTGCTTTGGGGCGCTCAACTCCATTCACCAGCCGCGAACCTACAGGCAAGAGCTCTTTGGAGCAGCCCAGCGGCTGTATGCGCTGGCCCGCCCCGGCTGCGGGAATAATGCCGATCATTACGCCACCTCGGTTTGCATGGATTCATGTTTCGCGGAAAAAGCTTCATCAAGGTACTTGAGCAATTGGCCGGCGCGCACGTGGCCTGTGTGCCCGTCTAAAGTGCGCTGGCGAGCGCGAGCAGCCATCGCGTGCAGATCGCTATGCGGCATTTGCAGCGCGGCCTCAACATCTTCCGCGCACGCAACCACGCACAGGTCGTGCTGTGGATCAAAAAACGAGTCAAGCCCTTGCCACGAGTCGGTAATCAACGGCGTGCCGCAGGCGGCGGCCTCAAAGAAACGCCCCGAAGGGCACCAACCGTAAGCGGCCATCTCATTGCGCGTCAGGTTGAGCGTGATACGAGAGGACGAATAAAAACGAGCATGATCGGACGGGGTTACGTGCTCGATGCGCCGCACATTCTGCGGCCACTGCCACTGCCAGGGATAAAGCGCGCCTGCCAGCAGAAACTGTTTGTCTGGATTTCCGCGCGCAGGTTCCAGCAGCAGCTCGTTTAACTTTTCCTGGCGGTCGGGGGAGTAGGTGCCCATATAGCTCAGATCGCAGGCAAATTGCGGACCAGGAACACAGCGCCGGTAGTCATCCGGATCGACACAGCCATAAAGAGGACGCGCCATGCGGGCGCCATACTCATTTTCGAGCACTGCAAGAGTTCTCCCTCCGGTAAATGAGAGAACCAGATCAAAAACAGGAAGCTGGTCGCGCCGCAGGTATTCAACGCCGTCCTGCTCTATTCTGCGGAGAGTGACCGGAGTGTCCAGGTCATAAAAGACGTGCACAGGGCGCGGCAGTTCAAGCAGTTCGTCATTGATCCACTGCCCTTCAGGAAGAAAGCTGGCGGTGATGACCGCATCAGATTCGGCGGCGACCGCCAACGCTTGTGCACAAATTGAGTTCCAGTCGGAATAGATGGTCAGGTGGCAATAATCGCAAGAATCAAAATCGCGGCGGGAGCTGTAATAGGGTGCGTCCTTTTCAAAGAAGTGCACTTCGTGTCCCATCCGGTGCAGCGCCCGGATAATGGCCCGGTAGGGCGTAGCATGACCATTACCCCACGATGAAGAGATGGTCAGGCCAAAAAAGGAAAGTTTCATCGACTCCTGTCGCTGCGCTCCAAACCGTTGGAGGCCTATTCCGAATTGAGCGGTCTTCTGCTCGTGATGCGCGTCGCTCGGCGCACGCGGGACTCGCGGCGCAGTTCCATGTCTAGCCGCCTCTCTCCAAACCGCTAGAGCGTCCCGGAAATAAGATGTCAGCTAAAGCAGCACTGTTGCCGAGCCGGGTAGTGTCCCATTAGCGTGTTGCTTCGCTTTCTGATTGCTTCCATTGTAAACATCTCCTAAAACAGAATCGGGCCGCGTTCCGGTGTCAGCCGGAGCACAGCCCTAACCACAAATCACCTGTATAAGAGGCGAATCTATGGCTGTTCGTAAGGGTACCACTAAGCCCCGTTCCGAGTTTCTGCGCTTCCCAGAAGTCAAAGGTAAAACAGTAGACTGCGTTGAAATAGACCCCGACGTTCAAAGCATCACCATCCTGTTTAGCGATAAAACCGCGTTGTCGTTTGATCTTGACCCCATGCTGGTTGTGTTCCCTGAGATGGCCAGCCTGAAAACTGGCAACTGGCGAAGTATCAAACGATGGCCGGAGTGCCGAAGTAAACTGAGCATGGTGAAATGGCCGTGAGATGACCCGCCGAAAGGCGGGTTTTTAATTTGCGGTCTCACGCGGTAACGGATGGCAAGTCCGTTTCCGTTTCCTCTCTCGCCAATTCAGTGAACGTGATAATTGAATCACGCAAGAGTTTTTCTCTCTCTTCAATAACCCGCAATTCCTCTTTCGCCAGCCGCAGGGATTCAGTCCATAATTTAGTTGTACGTTTTTGTACATTTTTCTTGACAGTATTAGACACTTAAGCGTACCATCCTTTCATGGTTGTGAATGAATATGCGCGGATGCTTGAGAAGGCCAAAAAGGAATTGGCCGATCTGAAAGAGCAGCGTTCCGATCTTCAATCTCAGCTCAAAGAAGTTGACGAGAGAATTACCAAACAACAAAAGGGAATAGAGGGACTCGCACATCTTGCAGACCAGCAGAATATGGCCGCGCTTCCTATCGGAGCAGTAAAGCCGCTTGCCAAATTCACTAGCTTTACAGATGCCGTTTGCTACACCCTGACAACGGTTCCCAAGCTTAATCTCACTCCCATGCAGGTTCGAGAGCGTCTTCACGTTTTGGGGTATGACCTTACAAAATACAAAAGCAATCCGGTAGCTTCCATTCACACAATTCTCAAGCGATTGGTGGAAGCTGGCAAAGTCACAGCGGAGCGTAATGAAATCGGGAAGATTGCTTATCGGTGGCTTACGGAAGAAGCCAAAGTGGAAAACGAATTGGGTTAAATGCGAAACGCCCCGCGATAGAAGCGCAGAGCGTTTCAGGAAGGAAGGTAGAGGAATATGAGACGCTACAGACCCCCACCATAACCGATTGACGCTGTAAGAGAGCGTCCCGGCTTCTGTAGAAGCAGAGGCCGGGACTAATCCAAAGCGCGGAGTGACCCACGCCTCAGACCCAAAGCTATTTTGGCCGGTTTCTCCGCATAACGCAAGCGGAGAAACCCCATGACGTGCATCAAATGCCAGCACACTACAGTTAAGAAGTTTGGCCGTTACGGACGCCTTAAAATCCAGCGTTACCGCTGTACGTCCTGCTCTACAACCTTTTCTGACCCCAAGCCTGTTAGCTCCCTTGGCACAATGCGAATCTCTGAGGATAACGCTCTCCGCGCTATCCAATGCCTGATAGAAGGATGCTCCATTCGCTCTACAGAACGACTTACAGGGCTGCATCGTGACACAATCATGAGTTTGCTTACTCTCGCCGGGGAACGTTGCTCTAGGCTCATGGATGAAAGAATGCGGAACCTGAAATGCAACTTCATTCAATGCGACGAAATTTGGACGTTCTGTTTTAAGAAGCAAAAGCGCGTCCGCAAAGACGACCCCGATGAGTTTGGCGACCAATGGGTTTTTGTCGCAATTGACGCAGAAACCAAACTCATTCCCTCGTTCACAATAGGTAAGCGTACCGCTTCCACTACCAGAGATTTTGTTGACGATCTGGCCGGAAGAATCCCTAATCGCGTACAAATCACTACGGACGGTTTCAGGTTCTATGTGAATGCAATCGAGCGTTCTTTTGGCGCAGATGTTGACTTTGCCCAACTTGTTAAGCTGTACGGAGATTATGGGCAGCACGACAGCGATGCAAAATACTCCCCAAGCCCAATCATTGAGGTTATATCCAAGGTGCGTCAGGGAAATCCGGACGAAGATCACATCAGCACGTCTTATGTGGAACGCAGCAATTTGTCCATGCGGATGGGGATGAGACGGTTTACCAGACTGACCAATGCTTTCTCTAAGAAGCTGGACAATCTGAAATTTGCCGTTGCTCTCTATTTTGCGTTTTATAATTTCTGCCGCGTCCATAAAACCCTGAGAGTTACTCCCGCTATGGAAGCCGGGATTACAGATCATGTTTGGTCAATTGGCGAACTTATTTCGGCCTAAAATAAATTCCTGTATAGGCCGCTGACATTTCAAATTGCAATCAGCAGCAAGCCGTAATGAACTTTCAAAATCACGCACGAGCATCGAGGTAACGAAAATGACTTCATCCGATGAGCAAGTATCAGTGTTGTTTTTTAGCCACTTGAAACAAAAATCCGTTCGCATTTCTGGCGGTATTCCTAGAATCGTATCGTTTTCGATACCTTGCGGCAGAGTGACTGAATCAAAAGCCTCCGACTTCAGGGTTGCTTCTGGCGATTGCTCTGTACAGCTAAAATTGGACGGCTCAATATTTGAACGCGGCACATCGGGCGTATGGTCTATCAAATTTCCTGATGTCGAGGGAGGTATTTCTGTCGAGGAACTACCAGGATGAACCCGCCTTCTCCCGCGCTTTCCCGCCGTATCCCGCGATTCAGGGGCAGGGGTTTCAGAGGGGGAGCAACACACTGATGGGACACTACCCCGAGCCGCTTTTAGGTGCACTCGGCCGGCAACGGAGTTACACTGCCAAAATATGAGCCAGCAGGACCAGACAGAGCATCCGTCGCAGCTTGAAAATGGCAAGCCGAGTCTCACTGCGGCTGATGTCTCCAGTTATTGCCCGAATTGCGGATCGAAGATGAAAGATTCCCGCTGCAAGATGGTTTGCCAGACCTGCGGGTTTTTTCTGAGCTGCAGCGATTTCTACTGAGACCCACCACTGAGACACGGAGGCACGAAGAAGATCACCAGTCTGGCTGACAATCAATACTTTTCCCTGACCCGTCATGGTGATCGTGCCATCCTGCGCCTGGCTTCCACTGACGGCACTAATATTCTCAGCATGGCCCGCGTGGCTGCACTGCTTGCTGCGGTTGATGAATTACGCGCAGAAGCCGAAGCCGGAGCTTTGAAGGCCCTCATCATCACCGGGAATGAAAAGTTCTTCTCCGTTGGCGCTGATTTAAACGAGATTTCGCAGCTCAGCGGCCCGGCAGCCTTTGAGTTTTCCCGGCGAGGGCAGGAACTTATGCTGATGATTGATCGCTTTTCTGTTCCGGTGATCGCCGCGATTCGCGGATACTGCATGGGCGGAAGCATGGACCTGGCATTGGCTTGCGATTATCGCATTGCCGCGCCGAATGCGATGTTTGGCCACCGCGGCGCCAGCCTGGGCGTAATCACTGGCTGGGGCGGCACACAGAGATTGCCGCGCCTGATCGGCAAAGCAAGGGCGTTGCAGATGTTTCTGCTGGCGGAGATGGTTTCAGCGGAAGAGGCGCTGAGGATTGGTTTGGTGAATGGGATTGCGGATGATCCTGTCAAAAAAGCTCTGGGCTTGAACCAATTTGCGACGAGCAGCAAGGTAGAGGCATGAGCATGCGAATGCAAATTGCTGAGGTGGGTACATACAAAATTACTCTCTATAAGAACAACGAAGGGTTATGGGATTTCTGGATCAAACAGAAAGGACATCTTTTGGTCAAATCGACAGGTACGGCTGATTGCAATGAAACAAAATTTTTGGTGCAAAAGCACTTGTATGAGGTCGTGATGAGCAAAAAGGAAAAAAGCCATTATGACCCGCACCTACACCTGGAGTGGCGCAATAGCCTCCTCAGGGCTGACGGTGATCAAGAAGCTGCCGGGTAAAAGACTTGCCCAGGCATTAAGAGTTCGCGTTTGCGTCACTTTCTCGCTCTCATTTACTCTAACTGGTTTGCCTTACTTCTATGGCCGATCAGATACCCAAGCTTCCCAGCAAAATAGACGCTACCTCAGCCCGCTTTGAAAAGAACATGCGCGCCATGGCCGGACTTGTCTCTGAGATTCGGACACAAGAAGAGCAGATTCGCCAGGGCGGCGGTGAGAGGGGAATTGAGTCGCAACATGCCAAGAAGCGCCTGACCGCGCGCGAACGCATCAACCTGCTGATCGACCGCGACACAGAATTGTTCGAGCTTGGGCTCTACGCTGCCTATGAGATGTATGAAGAGTGGGGCGGTGCTCCATCTGCAGGGGTGGTGACCGGGCTGGGACGAATCCACGGGCGGCTCTTTATGCTGATTGTGAATGATGCCACCGTCAAAGCGGGCGCGTTTTTCCCCATGACGGCCAAAAAGGTGATTCGGGCGCAGAACATCGCAATAGAGAACCATATTCCTACGATTTACCTGGTGGATTCCGCAGGCGTGTTTTTACCGCTGCAGGAAGATGTGTTTCCCGATACCGATGATTTTGGGCGCGTCTTCCGCAATAACGCTGTGATGTCCGCGATGGGAATTCCCCAGATCACTGCCATTATGGGCATGTGCGTGGCAGGCGGCGCGTATCTGCCGGTAATGTGCGACACCATATTGATGACCGAAGGCAGTGGGCTTTTTTTGGCAGGTCCGGCGCTGGTGCAGGCTGCGATCGGAGCAAAATATTCAGCGGAGGAGTTGGGCGGCGCGCAGATGCATGCGCAGATCGCTGGGACGGTTGACTATCGCGAGCCCAACGACCATATCTGCATTGAACGCATTCGCTCAGTTGTGAGCAAGCTGGGGCATAAGCCGGCTGCTCCGTTTAACCGGACTAAAACCGAAGCGCCGGCCTATGCAGCAGAAGAAATTTACGGCGTTTTTGAAGCTGACGGCATGAAGCCGTATGACGTGAGAGAGATCATTGCCCGCGTGGTGGATGGCGGAAAATTTGACGAATACAAAGTCGAGTACGGCAAGACAGTGGTCTGCGGGTTGGCGCGCATTGGCGGTTTTGCTGTGGGCATTGTGGCCAATCAAGCATTGCCGATGCAGCAGACTGATCCGCATTCGGGCGAGAAGCGCATGGAGTTTGGGCGCGTGATCTACACCGAAAGCGCCGAGAAGGCTGCGCGCTTCATCATGGATTGCAATCAGAACCTGGTACCGCTGGTCTTTCTGCACGATGTGAATGGATTCATGGTGGGCCGCGACGCCGAATGGAGCGGGATTATCAAAGCCGGAGCCAAAATGGTGAACGCCGTGGCCAATTCCGTGGTGCCGAAGATTACAGTGATTATCGGCGGGTCATTTGGCGCGGGACATTATGCGATGTGCGGCAAGGCCTACGATCCACGCTTTGTCTTTGCCTGGCCCACGGCGCGCTATGCGGTAATGAGCGGAGCTGCTGCTGCGGGAACGCTGGTGGAGATCAAAATCAAGCAGCTTGAACGCGGTGACAAGAAGCTGAGCGAGCAGGAGCGCAAAGAACTGTTCGATTCAACCAAGGCCACCTATGACCACCAAACCGACCCGCGCTACGGCGCAGCCAGATTGTGGATCGACAAGATTATTGATCCCATGGAGACGCGCCAGACGCTGATTACAGCGCTGGAGGCGGCAAGTTTGAACCCAGAGATAGGGGAGTTTAAGGTGGGTGTGTTACAAACGTAGTTTTTGTGCAATCCCTCGCGAAGCGAGGGCCCCCACTTTTATCAATGATGTAGAGGTCGAGATTAAGGTGCTCGTGATTATAGGGATCTCTCGCCGCGCTTGAGATTTCAGAAAGAACTCCGTGTCTCTGTGGTGGATTTTAGATGTCGAACGAAGTAAAACTCATTGAATGTCCCCGTGATGCCTGGCAGGGTCTCAAAGGGCAGATCCCTACCGGCGTGAAGGTGCAGTATCTGCGCGCGCTGATTGGGGCCGGATTCAAGCATATTGATGCGGTTTCATTCGTCTCGCCCAAGGCCATTCCGCAGATGGCGGATTCGGAAGCAGTCCTCAAGCAGCTTGATCCGCCGGATGACGTGGAGATCATCGGAATCGTGGTGAACCAGAAAGGCGCCGAGCGCGCGATTGCGACCGAAGCGGTGCAGACGCTGGGATTTCCTTATTCCGTTTCACCTACGTTCCTGGAGCGCAACCAGCACCAGACGCTGGAAGCTGCTATCGACGAGCTGGAGCAGATCACGCTCAAAGCTGATGCGGCGGGGTTGGACGTGGTGGCGTATATCTCCATGGCGTTTGGCAATCCTTACGGCGATTTGTGGAACGCCGAGGAAGTGGTGGAAGCCGTGGGCATTCTGGCGGACATGAACATTCACCAGATTTCGCTGGCCGATACGGTTGGGCTGGCTACGCCGGCGCAGGTAAAGGAGCTGATGTCTGCGGTGATCGGCGCGTACGATTATCTGGAGATCGGCGCGCACCTGCACAGCACGAAAGCCGGCGCAGCGGAGAAAATCATTGCGGCTTACGATGCAGGCTGCCGCCGCTTTGATTCTGCCATGGGCGGGCTGGGCGGCTGCCCGTTTGCGCAGGATGAGATGATCGGCAATATACCAACGGAAATCGCTGTGCAAGCGCTGGCAGCGCATAGCGCAAAGGTGCCGCTCAAGAAGCCGCTGGATGCCGTGATCGAGATGTCAGCGGACATTGCGAAGAAGCATACGTCAATTCAATGACTCAAACATACAAGACTGTCCTTTATTCCGAAGCTCAAGGCATCGCTACGATCACGCTGAACCGCCCGGATAAGCGGAACGCCATTAGCTATGAGCTGATTGACGATCTGACGGCGGCGCTGAAGCAGGCGGCTGGTTCCGCGGCGCAAATTGTGGTCCTGACCGGCGCAGGCAAAGCATTTTGCTCCGGCATGGACCTGGACAATTTAAAGCAGCTTACAGGCCGCACGCATGAGCAGAACCGGAAAGATTCAGAGACCATGGCTTCGCTGTTCCGGTCACTGTACGATTTTCCCAAGCCGACCATTGCAGCGGTGAATGGGCCGGCCATTGCCGGCGGCACAGGATTGGCCACGCTGTGCGATTTTACGCTGGCCAGCCCAGAAGCGAAGTTTGGCTACACGGAAGTCAGGATCGGATTTGTGCCGGCCATCGTCTCCAGTTTTCTGATTGCCAACGTTGGCGAGAAACGCGCGCGAGAGTTGCTGCTTACCGGCCGAATCTTTGGCGCGGAAGAAGCGCATAAGCTGGGGCTGGTGAATGAGATTGTTCCGCCGGAACAGCTTATGCCACGCGCTCTGGAACTGGCGCAGCAGCTGATGGAAAACAGTCCGGCATCGCTGCAGGCCACCAAGAAGCTGCTCTCCGGCTACACGCGTGAACAATTTGACCGCCAGGTAGCGCAGGCGGTGGAGGCGAATGCGGCCATTAGGAAGACAGCCGATTTCAAAGAGGGCATCACGTCATTTCTGGAGAAGCGCAAACCAAGGTGGACCGGGAAATAGTGGACGTCAATAGGAAGATCAGCGGCGAAACCACACTGCGCGTGCGCTATGCCGAAACCGACCGCATGGGCATTGTCTATCACTCGAACTTTGTGGTCTGGTTTGAAGTTGGGCGAGTGGAGTTGCTGCGGCAGCTCGGCTTCCAGTACAGCGAAATGGAGCAGCAGGACAACTGCCATATCCCCGTGGTGGACCTGCGCGTGCGTTATAAAGCTCCGGCCCAGTATGATGATGAGATCGTGGTGCGAACCGAGCTGAAGAACGTCCGCCCGTCACTACTGCACTTTTCGTATGAAGTTTTTCGCCAGGCTGACCGCACGCTGCTGGCGACGGGCGAAACCATGCACATTATTGTGGACGGCAAATTTGAGCGCTGCCCGCTGCCGGAGAAATACATAAAAGCCTTTACAGGACGCACAGAGAATTCATGATCCCGCTGGAAATCAACGGCAACGATCTTTCTTTCGATGAGCTGCGCCAGGTGGTCTATGAGCGGCGCGAGGTAACGCTTTCTGCTGCGGCAAGGAGCAAGGTTGCCACTGCGCGCGAAGTAGTGGACAAGTTGCTGCGGGAAAATCGCGTGGCTTACGCCATCAACACCGGAGTGGGCAAGCTGAGCGACGTGCATATTGAACCGGCGCAGAACCGCCAGCTCCAGGTGAATTTAATCCGCTCACATTCTGCGGGCGTAGGCGAGCCGCTGACCCAGGAAGAAACGCGGGCCATGATGCTGTTGCGCGCCAACTCGCTGGCCAAAGGATTTTCCGGCGTGCGGGCGGATGTGATTGACCTGATCTGCGCCATGCTCAGCCACGGCGTTCATCCGGTGGTGCCATCGCAGGGAAGCGTAGGCGCAAGCGGCGATCTTGCTCCGCTGGCGCACCTGGCGCTGGCGATGATCGGCGAAGGCGAGGTCTGGGCAGAGAAGGGACGCGCGCCTGCCGCAGAGGCGCTGAAGCATTCGGCAATCAAGCCTCTTCTCCCGGAAGCAAAGGAAGCCATTTCACTCATCAACGGCACGCAGGCCATGCTGGCGGTGGGAAGCCTGGCTTTGCTGGCAGCGCAAACGCTTGCGGAGACCGCTGACGTGCTGGGAGCAATGTCACTCGATGCCCTGCATGGGACTGACGTGGCGTTTGATGAGCGCATTCATGCGGCGCGGCCTCATGCCGGCCAGATGAAGGTCGCAGCGAACCTGCGGCGGCTGATTGCCGGAAGCGAGATCCGTGCATCGCACAAAGATTGTGGCCGCGTGCAGGATGCGTACTCGTTGCGCTGCATTCCGCAGGTACACGGCGCGGTTCGAGACACGCTGGAGTTTTGCCGCAAGACGTTTGCGATTGAGATGAACTCGGCGGTGGATAATCCGCTGGTGTTTGCCGGCAACGGCGCTGAGGGCGATATTATTTCCGGCGGCAACTTCCATGGCGAGCCGCTGGCGTTTGCGCTGGATTACATGGCGATCGCCTTGAGCGCGCTGGCAGGAATTTCTGAGCGCAGGATTGAGCGGCTGGTGAATCCGGCGCTGAATGAAGGTCTGCCGCCGTTTCTGGCGGGCGATGCCGGCATCAACTCCGGCTTCATGATGCCGCAGGTCACGGCAGCGGCGCTGGCCAGCGAGAACAAAGTGCTGGCGCATCCGGCATCAGTGGATTCAATCACCACTTCAGGCAACAAAGAAGATTATGTTTCCATGGGCATGACGGCGGCCATCAAGCTGAAGAAAGTTGTGGCCAATACCACGCATGTGCTGGCGATTGAGGCGTGTGCGGCAGCGCAGGCGCTGGACTTTCTGGCGCCGCTCAAGAGCAGCCCGGCATTGCAGCGCGCCCACGCGGCGGTCCGCAAGGTCAGCCCGAAGGTTGAAAAAGACCGTGTGTTTGCGGAGGATTTTGCCCGGCTGGCAGAGTTGATTCGCGCAGGTGGACTGGAAGTCTAACCGCTGATCAACACTGATGACACTGGTCTGAAACCCGCCGCCAATTTACGCGGACCCACCGAGATCACGTTGCATACTGCGCTTCGCCGTTGCGAGGCGCGGAGACGAGCCCCTGAGTGGGGACGCAACAATCAGTAGCCGGGACGGAAGCCCACGGTAAAGAAGAAAAAATTCTTTCCATGCGCCGCACGCACGCGCTTTGCCCATGCACGCCAAAACCGGGCGTAAATGGGGCCCATGCAGCTTTGCCCATTCACGCCAAAACCGGGCGTAAATGGGGCCCACGAAGCTTTGCCCATGCACGCCAAAACCGGGCGTAAATGGGGCCCACGAAGCGGAAGCGCGATGTAGCACTCTTTTGTGCCGCACCTACGGTGCTCTATTTTCTCTTCAACTCTTTCCCAGCGCTTGCCCCTTCAGCGCGCAAGCGCGCCTCGGGCCGCACTGGGCTAACCTGTGGTCGCGCCTAACGGCGCTTGGATGATCGGCGTTATTGCAGCGTCGACGTTGCTTTGGCATTCGTTACCTTGGCAGTTGCTTCACTCGGCAGTCCTAAATCTGGCAACGCGTTAACGATCTTTACGGTTTCAAGGCTCACGGTGATGACCTGGCCGATGAGGCGCAGGATATATTCTTTGTCATCTTCACGGTTGGGGTCGTTAGTGATGCCGGAGCGCTTGTCGGTTGAGACCTGGTATTGGTCAATCACCCATTCCAGCGCGGAGCGATTGCCCAGGCGGTAGTCGTAAGTTTCTTTGGGGATACCGGTGAGAGTGAGAAAATCGTTGTAGATGAGCGTCTGCTTGTCTTTGCTCAGGCGCATTTTCTCCACGCGCAGATCGAGTTTTGCGCCGGGCTTTTCGCGGCGCTCCAGCGGATATTCTTTTTGCTTCTCGTAGTCCACATGCAGCTCGGCAAGACGCTTGCCGGCCTTGGCGAAAGCACGCAAGTCAGGCGCATAGGGGATGCGAGGCAGCTCGCGCTTGAGGTTGGCGGCGTAGCGCGTGCGCTCATGCTCACCCGAGCCTAATTTGTAAGCTCTGGTCAGCTTCGCATTCTGTGACGATCTCATTGTATTTGTTGGCAAGGTTTTCAATCGTGACTTGTCTTTGGACAGCCTTTGATAAGCTCAACTCGTACAGGTTCATTGTTACAAATTGCAGCACGTCCAAAATCTCCACTCTGTCGGCAATTCCGACCGATCTCGCCAGTTCTTCCGCCGATCCGATCATCTTGCCGCGAGTGAGAATGAGCGGACGCTTTCCGGATTGGATATTGGCAAGGCATTTCAAGAGTAGAGATTCTTGAGGCGTGGTTGTGCAATGTATAGAAACGTCAGCAACATCAAAATCGCCGGAGCGTTCCGTCTTATCCGCCACAGAATAGCCGTGGTGCTCAATCTTACTATCCGGTAATGCCAATTCAAGTTTTGCGCCTACAAGGTGTTGTAGAACCGCTCCCACGTATGTTCTTCCTGGCGATTGCTGCTGACGCTTCAACGCTTGTTCCAACAAATCTTCGAGCATGGAACTCAGGTTCTTGCTCTCGTCATACCTGAGGTGGAATGGCTCCGTATTGAAATACTCGATAATGCGCTCTACCCACCATCTTTCGATACCATCAAGGAGGGACGGGCTTCCGGCAGCGACTTCATTCAGGAAACTCGAGTATTCCCGTGCCAGAGTAGGAGTGCCCCGGCTGGTTCGTCCGCCTTCTGTGCCAACACGCCGGTCTTCTCCATGCTCCCTCAAAATTTTGTTAATGGCATTTCCGCTAAGACCCGCAACTTGACCTCCGCCCTTGGTGAGGAGTGTATTGGCCTTAAGCGGCAGGCCTAAAATTTTAGCTTTACGAGTGAGGACCAATGCTGTGCCTAACCCTCCGACGTTCACAACACCAAATTTATTTTGAAATTGCTCAAGACGAGAGTTGAGAGGCAAGTCAAATTTCCTAGGCATAGTTGAGAATTCTGCCTCTGATCAGTTCCGCAACCAGTGGATTCAGATAGTTTCGGGCTATCCATTCGACCACTGAAACGCAGACGGCGTCGCCAAAACCAAATAATGCACGGTTGTCAGTTACATCTATCTTGAATTCGTCATCAGGTACACCTTGCAATCGGGCGCACTCTCGAGGTGTGAGTAGCCTTATCTTATATTTGCCACAACCCGCTTTGAACAATATTTGCCGTGCACTTCCGCCCCGTGGGGTTCGGAGACACCCAGCAATCCCATCAAACCGCAACTCGGCAGTTGAGCGTTCGTTTCTCATCCTTCTGAATGCAGTGGCATACGTAGCATGATCCTGCCGGATCATTAATTTAGCCAATTTCAAGTGAGGCAAACTGAGTTGATTTAAAAAATACTCTGCGCGATGCTGACTCCACCAACGGGGATCATCATCGCCGAGTTTTTCCAAAATGCTTTCCAATTGCGGTTTTGACGATTTGATTTGAGGCAGCGGCCGAATACTCCAGCCAAGTTCGCTGTGCTTTCTAACAAAATCAACAAGGAGACGTGGCCTGAGTGTCTCATCAATGTGAGCAATGTCGCTTCGGGGACACCCTTGCTTACCAATGATGAACAAGCGAGTCCGACTTTGCGGTACGAAATTTGCGGCATCAATCATGAACGGGTCACAGGAGTAGCCAAGCTTATTGAGGGCTGCTATTGCGGCTGCAAAGTCTGCGCCATCATGAGAGGTCAGAAACCCCGGAACATTTTCGAGGAGAACCAAAGGTGGTTGACGCTTACCCATTTCACCTAGAATCCTGATGAAAGCCCAGAAGGTGCCGGAATGCGAACCAGCAAGTCCTCTTCGTGCCCCAGCCAGCGAAAGATCATTGCACGGGAAAGATGCCGTTGCGATAGCGCAAGTGGGAATATCATCGCCCTTCAAATCGTCGACACTTCGACTGTCAAGACCATTCATTCCGAAATTTGAGGTGTACATCTCAATTTTTTGTGGATCGTTGTCATTAGCAAAGACCGTGGTCCACCCGGCATGTTTGAATGCCAAGCGAACCAATCCTATACCTGCAAAAAATTCACTAGCTGTCTTTCGCGGTAGCGCCGAGAAGACCGCCTCCGGATTTAGGTTTTGTCCAAGCACCGTCTTGACGCAATGCTCAACATCTCGGTGAATTTCGCTTTCCCAGAAGCGTGCAACATTCCACTCCAGATCGAGTAACTGGGAGGTGATTTTTATGTCGCGGGCGACGTTGTTCCCAATCTTTCGATTCCAATAGGCGCTGTTATTGATTTTAGTGAGCTGTTGCTCAAGCGTTAGCTGTCCCCGCACCCTGTATTGATTTCCATGCCAAAAATCGCCATCAATAAATATTGCAAGTTTTCGACTTGGAATCACGATATCCGGTTTGCCCGGAAGCCCCTCATCGCAGACTCTGAAGCTGCGAATCCCGTTGCGCCGAAGGGCCTTCCTAAACAGTTTCTCCGGTTCGGTCGATGAAGCGGTGACCGCCCGCATCACTTCACTGACTTGCTCGGGGGTGCGCCGCGGGGTTGAGGTGACCGGGAGAGTGCTCATGTAAAAGTCTTGTTGGTATGTTCTAGTGTTGTGCGAACTGCGTCAAGAGCATTCTTGGGAACGAGGGAGATGGAATGTTGCTCCAGTTTCTTCTTGATTTCCTTTTCCAGCGAGCCTTCAAGGTCCTTGGCTTCCCAGAAGCCGTGCTTGAGGGTAAAGGAGTCCAGGACGGCGCCATCCACGATGATGGAGCGGTTTTTTGGCGCGGGGATGCGGAACTCCTGCACCAGCTTCCACTTAAATTGTTTGGCGCAGGTATCAAGCAAGGAAGCAAAGGCCTGCCGGATGGCGGTTTCATGGCTGATATTGAGCTGACCGAACTGGTTTAAGGCGTTGTAATAGTCCTTAACTTTGGCCAACTTTGGCCGAGGTGGGTTTGAGGGACAGTTCCATGCGTGCGGTTGAGCGGAGTTTAGCACAGGGGATGGCTGATTGAGGGAGTAGCGATTAAGAGACAGCCGAGGGCGGGCTTGCATGGGGCCCACGGTGGGCTACGCGAGTTTCGAGGGGAATTGTCCTATTTCGCTGTTGACATTGAGGCGAATAAAAGGTAAATTAAGGAATTGACATTCGGACGGAAAAGTGTGTGTCCGGGTGGTGGTCTTTGACAATTAGCGACTAGCTACTAGCCACTGGCTTCTAGCCAAAAGCAACCCCAAAAGCGACGGGAAAAAGGGCTTCGACCGTTCGGTGACCGTTCGGTCGAATTTGGTTTTCTCTTTTGCTTGCAACAAAACGGGCTACCCCCGGGTGGGCTATGTAGGAGAAGCCGGTATTTGGTATTTGGTAGTTGGTAATTAGCTCTTGGCTAAAAACCCAAACCGGCTTGCGACCCTCTGCCTACTGGGATTGGGATTTGAGTTTGGATGACGCCTGGGTGACGCCTGGGTCACCCAAGGGAGACCCAAGCGTGACCCAAGCGAGACGCAAGGGAGACCCAAGGGTGAATTTAAGAAAGTGGTTTTGTTTGCAACAAAAGTTGAAAAAGGCCGGGTGGGGGTGTAAAGATCGGGTGATCCGGTGATCGGGACATCCGGTAATCGGAAAGGCAAACCTTAACGCTGATGACACTGATCTGGAAGGGAAGGGGCGCGCGTGAAAGCTTGGGGGCGTTTTTCCTTGTGAATGTACATAGATAAAGGGTTCCCTCGCTCCGCTCGGGATTAGATAACACTCCCCGCCAGCCCCAGCTCTCCGGCGATCCCTTTCATCGCCTCAATGCAGAACGCGATGTGCTCTTCCAGATCGACGCCGAGATCGGCGGCGCCGTTGATAATGTCATCGCGATTCACGCTGCGGGCGAAGGCTTTATCTTTCATTTTTTTGCGGACTGACTTGGCCTCAACTTCAGCCAGAGACTTGTTGGGCTTGACCAGCGCAGAGGCGGTGATGAAGCCGGAGATTTCGTCGCAGGCGTAGAGCGCCTTTTCCATGCGGCTCTCGCGCTTCACGCCGCTGTAGTCGGCGTGGGAGAGGATGGCGCGGCGAACTTCTTCAGGGTATCCACGCTCCTCCAGGACCTTGTTGCCGACGAATGGATGCTCCGCCGGCGTGGGATATTTTTCATAATCAAAGTCATGCAGCAGGCCGGTGATGCCCCACTTGTTTTCATCTTCGCCAAACTTGCGGGCGTAGGCGCGCATGCAGGCTTCCACGGCCAGCATGTGCTTGCGCAGGCTCTCTGACTGGGTGTATTCGCACAGCAGGCCCCAGGCCTGGGACCGGTCAAGGCTAGGTTGAGTCATCATGGTTTTTCTATCTTAGCTTCTCCGTGGGGTACGGTGTGGTTCATCGCTTGGGCGATGACGTCTGCCTGAAAGGCCCGCGATCCGAACGCGGATCGCTAGACGCTGACACGGTTAGTAGATCAGTTTTTCAACTGAGCTACTACCTGTTTCTCCGTTTATTCTCTGGTTTTATACCACTAATTCAGGTTTTTACCTAAACTTTCCTGTTGACAAGTGTGAGTTGATGCCTGAGACTACGTTCAGTTAGGCACCATAGGTAGTGCAACGCAAAGTTCTAAAAGGACAGGCAGTAGGATTTTTGGAGCTTTGCCGGCTCTGGCACTCCGAAATCATCCATGGCAACAGCACTGGCGCCGGTCGATTCCCGGGAAGTGGTCCGATGTGACCACTGTCATCTGGTCCAATTCAGGACCACCAACAATCTTTGCAGAAAGTGCCGCACATCGCTGGACGAGGATGAGCCGGAACCAATTCTGGCCACGCCCCCGGCAGAAGAGGCGCCTGGCAACGGAAATCATTCCCATCTCCAGGTTGCTGCCGCCATCCGTATGCTAAGGCAAAAATCAGGACTGAGCCAGCGCCAGCTTGCGTTGCGCATGCAGGTGCCGCGCACGTATGTCTCAAAGATTGAAAATGAGAAAGCCATGCCCACGCTGTCATCATTGCAGCGGCTGGCTACGGCGCTGGAAGTTTCCATGGGCGATCTGCTGAAAGGATCGTGCCGCACGCTGCAAGATGAGATCGCCGACCTGATGCATGACGAGTTTATTGCTGAAGTGGTCGAGTATCTGGACAAGCTGGATGTAACGCAGCGCTCAACCCTGCTGGCGCAGGTGCGCGACTTGAGCATCCGTCCACGCCGCAGCGCCTGAAAAATTCTCTCCTGTTAACAACTATGCGCCGGGGACGAAGGTCTCCGGCATTTTTGTCAGCGGCAATCAGCAAACAGCCAGCGGCAATTGGCAAACAGTATTTGGCAATCAGCAAACAGCTTTTGGCTCTTGGCTTTTAGCCAGCGCTGCATCGTTGTGCTTTAGCTGAGCTGATGGCTGATGGCAGACTGCTGATTGCTTTCTGCCTAGCAACTCTCTCCGGCTTCTCGCACTCCAAATACAAAAGCGTTCGCTGGAGGGGAGCCGTGGTTACGATCCTGCTGATCATTCTTGTGCTGTTGTTAATCGGCGCTTTACCGGCATGGCCGCACAGCCGCAACTGGGGATACCGGCCGAGCGGAGGCCTGGGGCTCATCGTGCTGATCGTTTTAATCCTCTTCCTTTTGGGATATCTATGAGACTGATCATTTTTATCGCGCTTTCCGCTTCGTTGTTGTTGAGCATCGGCTGCAGCCAGCAGGACACTGATAAAACTCGCCAGGATGCAGCCCAGGCCACGAAAAAGATCAAAGAAGAAAGCAAAGTGGCAGCGGTGGAATTGAAGAAGGACGCAAAGGAAGCTGCGCGCCAGACCAAAGCCGCTGCTCAAGGCGTAAAGGATGGCATGCAAAGTCCGGATGCGGCAGTGAATGTGAATACAGCCTCAAAAACGAAGTTGCAGACTTTGCCCGGTGTGGACGAAGAAACTGCGGGTCGCATCATTGCAGGGCGCCCGTATCACACGGTAGATGAGATTGGGACAAAAGGCGTGGTTTCACCGGAAGAATTTGGGGCCATCAAGCGCAAAATTGTCGTGAAGTAGCGTTCCTTATACGCTAACGTGCAGGTATCTTCGGTGCCGGTGAGTTGGCGCAGCAAAATGCTCATGTCTCCGAACTGCCAGCTTCCAGGCTCCTCTGCAAGGAGGATTTCATGACGCGGATTGGAATCGCGGTCCTATTGGCCCTGGGGTTCATGCTTGTCGGTTGTGGGAGCAGCAACAGCCCGCAAACCATCAACGGCAACTGGACGGCAACGCTCACGGGAACACAATCATTCACTTTTATTGCGACGCTGGAGCAGGGCAGCAACCCGACTGTAACAGTTACCAACCTGAGCTTGACGTCGGCAATGCCGTGCTTTAACAGCAGCTTCGCCCCTGAATCGGCGACTTACACCTCAAATGGAATCGTCAACGGGAACATTACCGGGCCTTTCAGTTTGACGATTACGACTCTGTTCCCAGCACAACCGCAAAATGTGCTTACTCTGCAGGGCAACGTGAATGGCGCAACCATCATGGGCACCTGGACGATGAGCGGAGGAGCGTCGACCGGCTGTGCTGCCGCCGGTTCAGGAAATTTCACGATGAACAGGAACTAACTGCAGGAAAATTCCAGGCATGGGGTATCTCCGGCAGGCGAGCAGAAGCCCGCCTGCCGTGATGAGGGTTACTTTGCGAACGATTTGATAGCTGTGGTTTCGTCGTCTTTGATGTCAAAGACGGTGTAAAGCTTGGTGATTTGCAGCAGGTCGTGGACTTTCTTGGTCAGGTTGAGCAGCTTCAGTTCACCGCCTTCGCGCCGGACCGCGGTGAAAGCGCTGACCAGTTCTCCAATCCCTGAGCTATCGATGTAGGTGACGTCCCCCAGGTTGAGCAGAATTTTCTTCTGCCCTTTGCCGACGAGATCGCGGATGGTGTCGCGCAGAATCACGCTGCCTTCTCCCAGGGTGATGCGGCCGCTCATATCCACAATGGTCACGCCGTCCAGTTGCCGATTGCTTGCTTTCATGGTCACTGTGCTTCCTCCTCCTTGGCATTTGCCGCGTTGCGGCCCGTATGCTTGATAAGTGTGATTTCCGTACCCGGGTTCGTGTTGCGTATCTTGACCTCATCCATGAATGCCCGGATCAAAAAGATGCCGCGGCCGGAGCCTTTCATCAGGTTCTCCGGGGCCAGCGGATCAGGAATGGATTCCGGATCAAGTCCCTTACCCTGGTCGGTGATGGTAATTACCAGCGAATCATGTGTGGTTTCATAAGCCACCACAAATCTTTTGCCCGGATCGTACGCGTTGCCGTGCAATACCGCGTTTACTGCGGCTTCACGCACCGCCATGGCCACCTGGTACTGCTCATCCTCAGCCAATCCCGCCCGGGCTGCGGCTTCTGAGGCGGTTTGCTCCGCATGGTTCACGCTCTCTAACGTTGACTCCAACGTATACGAGACCCGGTTTGTCATGGGGTGGTTCACTAATTGTCTGTTTTTTTAGACAGCCTGGGCGACGCACTTACTAGGGCGAATCCTGTAGTGTGCCTACGCAGACAGCATATTGTCAAACCCGCACTGTTGGCAACTGGCAGAAAATCAGAGCAAATTCGTGCAGGGCAAGTATTTGCAACCCATCCTGCTGCAATTTTCAGCTTGCCGCGCCTGGTGCGAACTGCAGCACCATCAGCGCCTGATCGTCCAGCCGCGGAGAGCCGGCGCGGAAACCCTGAACAGCCTTCAGGCACCTTTCCACCAGTTTTTGCGACGGCAGCTCCCGGCAGCTATGGAGCAGCTTTTCCAGTGATGAACTGCCATACTGCAACCCGTCAGGACTTTCAGATTCAGAGATCCCATCGGTATAAATGACCAAGCTGTCTCCAGGTGTAGCGCGAAGCGTGGAGCTGGAGAACTTCTGGTCGCAGAACAGCCCTACGGGGACTGTCGCTGCCTGAATCGCTGTTACATGGTCCGATCCAACATGAAACGGCGCTGGATGGCCGCCATTGCAAATCTCTACATTGCCGAACTCATCGGCCTTGCCCACCACCAGCGTTGCATACTGCGTGGGCAGCGTGCTTTCACAGAAAAGGCGGTTGGCGCGCTCCACCAACTGCTCCAAGGGAAGGCCGATAGGGATCAGCACGCGAAACATGGCATGTAAATTGGCCATGAGCATGGCCGCGGCCACGCCTTTACCGGCGACATCGCCGACCATAAAATAAAGATCACGGCCTTGCTGAATCAGGTCGCAATAGTCGCCGCTCACCTGCCCAGCAGGCTCATAGTGGTAAGCCACCTTCCATCCGGAAGCGCAGAAATCGCGATTAGGCAGCAGTCCGGCCTGGATTTTTGCCGCCAGCAGCAGGTCCTGTTCCAGCGCGCGTTGTTCAGCGGGCTTCAGACAGTCGAGGCAAAGCTGGGTGAGAGGGTCGGCAAAGAGACGCTCTGCTTCCACCGTGCCTTTACAGTCCTCACAGACGCCATAAGTGCCGTGATCAACGCGTTCCAGCGCGCGGTCCACCTGTTCCAGAAGCTGAAGCAGGTTGGCGGTCTGCGTACGGGCTGCGGCGGCTTCCAGCTTCTGCCGCCGGACCACAAGCTGATCGCGCAGCAGGTGCAGATCAGTTACCTGAATACCCATAGGGAGAACTCCTTCCATTAACAGAATGGTTTCTGCGGAGAGTCGATTCAGTTTATTTACCCTTGCTTGTTCACCCGTGAGCAGCTTATGCCGGAGGCGTGCAGCACGCACTCCAGCTTTTGCTGTGAAAATTTAGAACATTGCTCTGGTCACGGCAAACTACATTGGGTATTCTGCATTCATAGAGTCATGCAGGAAGAGATCGCACTTTCGAGCATTCTTGGCGCGTCTGTTTATGACAGCTCCGGCGCGTTTGCCGGACACGTGCGCGAAGTGGCCATTTCTCCCCAGCACGATCCCAATCGCATCTCTGATTTCGTGGTCAAGACCCACGAAGGCGACCGCTTGCTGCCGGCGCGGCAGGTAAAGACCGTGATTGGCTCGTCGATCCAGGTGACCGGCAGCCCGGATGACTGGCAGCCGCTGGCCAGCTCTGAAGGCATGCTGATGCTGGAACGTGACCTGCTTGACCAGCAGATCATTGATGTTTCCGGCCGCAAAGTTGTGCGCGTCAACGATGTTGATTTCGTGCGTGAGGCCACCAATGGCACCGTCAAGCTAAAGGTCGGGCGAGTGGATATTGGGCTGCGTGGCGCCATTCGCCGGCTGCTCAAAGGCATGGCGCCCAGCCGCGCAATAGAAGCGCTGGCCACGCGTATGCCGGAAAAATCAATCCCTTGGGAAGCCGTTGATCTCATTGAGACTGATCCGGCCCGCCGCGTTCACCTGAAGCTGGAATATGAACGCCTCTCCAAACTTCACCCGGCAGATATTGCCGACATTCTGGAAGAGCTGGCTCCGGCAGAGCGCGAGGCGGTCTTTGGATCGCTGGATGAAGAGGTGGCAGCCGAGGCGCTGGAAGAGATTGATCCTAAGATGCAGATCGAGTTGATGCGGTCAATTGAGTCTGACCGCGCCGCGGACATTGTGGAAGAAATGGACCCCGATGCCGCCGCCGATCTGCTTGGCGACCTGCCGGAAGAGACTTCAGAAGAAATCCTGGAAGAGATGGAGCCGGAAGAGCGGCAGGAAGTCTCAGGGCTGCTGGCTTTCCATGAGAACACCGCAGCCGGGCGCATGACCACCGACTTTATTGCGCTATCACCGGAGCACACGGTTGGGGACGCTATTGATCGCCTGCGCTCTTTTGAAGGCGCGGTGGAAACCATCAGCAGCATCTATCTGGTGGACGCGCAGGAAAAGCTGGTTGGCTCCGTTCCGCTGGTTTCACTGGTGCTGGCTTCAGGCGGCACGCGCCTGGGCACTCTTTCTCCTGAACACGTGATCTATGCTGAGGCCAATGCCTCAGACAAAGACGTTGCCGAGATGTTTGACAAATATAACCTGGCAACACTGCCGGTAGTCGATGAAGAGCAACGCCTCGCGGGGATCATTACGGCGGATGACATTATCAGCTTGCTGCGCGACCGTATTTAGTCCATCGGCGGGCAAGATATCGCGGAAAAACTTAAAAAATACGCAGGATTAGCATCTCTAATCTGGCTTTAATCGCCCTGTAAGGTGGAAACCCTATATACTGTGTTTTTGCAGCCCACCCCCGAGGAGTTTTCGCAATGGCCGGAGAACTGAACGAAACTGTCTGGATCACCCTGATGCACGAAATGCAAAGCTTTGTCCGGCAGAACCTGGAACAGCCGCACGTGATGGCGGAATTGCGCAACCTGATAGGCCCGCAGCCGATTAGACAGGGCGCTCCTCGCCAGGAAAACAAAGCTGATCTTATTCGCGCATTTGAGCTGCTTGCGCCTGGATTGCTGGTGGATTTTCTAGAGGCCAACAAAGAGATTCTGAACAAGTATGCTCTGCGCATCTGGGCCGCCGAACGCGAAGGCCTGTTTGACGCAGCGCCTGCCAAGGTTTCTTAGTTTTCTGTCGCTCCGCTTCAAAACCGCTCAAGAGCTAGACGCACTTTGAGAGTTTCGTGCTCCCGATGCAGCGCCGCTCGGGGCGTGTCGGCTTCTCACCCCATCACGCGAAAAGCACGCGTGCTGGGACCCCGGCCTCGCGCCGCAATTTCCTTGGGTTTAGTCTTTTGAGATCCCTCTCATGTCTATGGTTACCGATTCTCAATAGGTTCGCCAGTCAGATGTTTTTGCCGGCTTTCTCTTCTTCGACTTTAACCGTTTCATGTATTCGGGAACAATGCCCCAGGCTTTAACGCCGTCCAGCCTTCCTGCAGGGATGAGATTGAACACGGCCACGCAGAGGCTATAGCCGCCCAAAATCACCAGAATAGCGTTGATGGGATTGAACCGGGAATATCCGGCGATGGTTACCAGTAAGATCAAGGGAATAGCCACTACGGCCTGCGCGATCACGCCGCCCCATGCAATGACACAGTCATCCAATCGGGACCAGGGCTGGCTGTAACAACAGCGTCCGTGAATCGGATAAAGGTAAATGGCCGAAACGTAGCACTTTTTGCGATGCGCCGCGACCATGTGACCGCATTCATGCAGGAGGATGAGCGCCAACCATGAAGCGCCCGCTGCCAGGGTGACCCAAGGCTGCCGGATTGTGGCCGCAATCATGAGCCCCGCGATGAGGAATACAGTCCAATGGACAAAGACATCAACCCCACGAATGCGGAACAGGCGGGTGAGCTTATCAATCCTGATAGGCGTGGGCACTTCAAAATTTCTGGGCATGATGGCTGAAGATCGTAGCCGATCAGCGAGGCGAAGAACAAGTTACTAATTGCCAAACATCCCGAAGAGAACAAGAGGCCAGGGCTAGTCGCTGACGGCAGTTGAAAGCCACCAGCCATTTCCGGCGCACCAGCAGCTTTCATCGGGTGATGAGTTGCGCCGCAGTGAGCGGACATTCTTCATGTCGCCTCGCTTGAAAGCCTCAGCCAGCTTCTTTGCGGTCTCTTCATCGCGAGCGCCGGCGCACGGGATGAACATCACAGGCAGGGTGAAGCGGGCGTCATATTTGTTGTCCGGCTTGCGGGTGATCAGCAACATTGCGCCTGCGCCGGGCGTACCGCCAGGACCATCAGGTGTGAGCGGAAAGAGCAGCTTGCCGTTGGGGCGCAGCGCGTCAAGCCAGACTTTGAGCGGCTCTGTTGCTCCGGCATTCACGTAGATAAGATCGCAGTCCGGCAGCGTGCCTGCGCTCGCCGATTCAGCGCGGATGGTGACGTTTGGCATATCGGCGAGGTTGGCTTTTGCCTGCTCCGCCAGCGCGGGTTCAATCTCATAAGCGAATACCTTTCCTCCAGGGGCTGTGAGCCGGCCGAGGATCGCCGTGTAATATCCTGTGCCCGCGCCGATGTGGACGACGGTGTCGCCATCTTGCGGGCTGAGCGTGGCCAGGCAGACAGCGTGAAGAACCGGCTGGCCATTATTGATCTTCTGGGCCTCGGAAAGCGCCACGACCACGTCCTGATAGAGAAGCGCCGGATCGTCAGTGGGCGTGGTGATGTAGCCTCCGCCAACGAAGATGCGCCATGGACCTGGACCGAGAAAGCGCTCGCGCGGAGTGGCAGCGAGGGCTGCGGTGAGACGTCCGTTGGGCGTTCCGGCCATGGTGGTGATGAGGTCAGCGTAAAACTTCCGGTGGGCTTCAATCCTGTCCATTATTCTTGTCGCTTCGCTCCAAACCGCTTGCGAGCTTTAGCTCTCCTTGAGATTATTGTGCTCCTGATACAGCGCCACTCGGCGCGTACCCGGCCTCCTGGCGCTTATTCCGTCTTCTTTCGCTTCACGACCACGGCTTCGCCCATGGGCGACTTGATCAGGTGGAATTCGTTTTGGAGCCATTGCCTCATCTCGGCGAACGCTTCCTGCCACTCCGCGGCACTCTTAAGCCGGTAAACTTTTTGTCCGTCCTTGAGTGTTTTGGCTTCCAACTCGCCCGGCACCATGCGTTTGAGCGTGGTATGAATCGATGCCAGCGGGTTGGCCTTGTAATTTTCAAAGGGGTAGCCCATGTTCTTGAGCGCGTCGCGGATCTCGACGGGAGTGAGCCATTCCTTGCCGGAGAGATTTGCGATTCCCGGCACGCTCGCCTCTTTCAAGTTCAGCAAGCCGGTGGTCTGGGCAGCGGTTAAGCAGGCGCGGATGGCCAGTGACAATCCCGGCGGGCGCTGCTCAATGCGCTCAAAAATCGGCTCGTAACGGGCAATCTGTTCCGGCGGAATCATGTTCATAGTGGCTCGGATCAGCTCTGAAAGACGCGATATCTCCCGGATGGCTTCATCCCGCTGGCCCAGCCATTTCTGCCGCTCTTCCATCAGGTCAAGCAGCATCTGCATGTAGTCAATGGGCACCAAGAGAGTGTAAGACAGATGTCTAACATAGGTCAAAGGTTGATTTTCTACAGGCTTTTTCTCCACAAAGTGAGAGCGTTCACGAGAGATTCTTCGAGCCAGGGACGGAACCGGCGCTCGGCGGATTCGGAAGATTCGGCGTAGTTGACCTGGAACGGCTCTTTAGAAGCAACTGTCTTGCTTGATCCGTCATTGAAAACGGCGATGATGCCAATAAAGCCGCGAAACTTCGATCCAATAGCGTGAGCACGAAATTCAATGCTTGCCTGTTCCCAAACGCCCCCCTTCTTGTCGACAGTGCAAATGTGCAGGTTTTGAGATTCATCGTAATCAGTTATGTTCGGTTCGTATGGGAGTTCTAGATAACCAAACCTTTGTCTTGAAAGATTATCAGTGGGAAACCGAAAATCAGGCCTGCTCTTGCGAATATCCTTTTCAAGAGCAGCGGATACTTCTGCTAATCGCTTTGCGGCAGTATCCATCAGTTGATCGGCAGTAGTTTGGGTTTTTGTCCAAATGGCTGAATCGGTTGACTGACTTGGCCGTAGAAGTCGTTCCGCAGTTGCGATAGCTTCATCGACAGAGCGGATTGGCTGCACGGCCGCTGCTACTCGCATCGTTTCGATGAGCTCTCTCTTTTGCACTCGCGTGAAAAATGAAATGAGCGATCCTAGATCGCCTTCATCCGCAACTTCGAGCGCATCGATGTAGCGAGCCCGATCATCTCTCGTTACCACCACCGGAAACCAGCCGGCTCTGATAAAAAGCAAACTCGCCAACGCCCGCGCGACGCGGCCGTTTCCATCCTGATAGGGGTGAATTTGCGTAAAGCGATGATGCAGCCAAGCTGCCTCAATCTCGACCGGTACGCCTTTTTTCTCATGCTCGGTATGGAGGGTCAAGAGCCGCTCCATTTCAGAGTTAACCTGCTCGGGCGGGCAATACTGATGCATGCTGCCGTCAGGCTTCCTGGGATTGTTCGGGCGTTCCTTGTATTTGCCTTTGATGAGCTTGGCTTCAAAGAGATTGCCGAACTGATCTCTTACGGCGGTTGTCTCCTGATGTCGCAATAGAGCTGCATGCAATTCATGGATGTAGCCTTTTGAAATGGAACGGTCGCCCTTTACGAACTGGAACAAGCCTTCCAGCACGTCAGCGTGATCCTGGATGATAGCGGCAATAATTTCTGGTAGTTTTTGACCTGGCTGGTTGGGTATAAGATCGGCGTTAATTCCTCTTTCGATCAGAGTTTCGGTGATACCACGATCAAGGTTGTAGACACCTTCAATCTGACCGGTTTCAATAGACCACTCTCGGCCCAAACGTTTATTGAATTCAGCGAGAGCGCCGCTCTGTTCGAGATCGGTGCGTTGGTCTTTCCAGAACTGGAGCAGTGGCCCGAGCTCTCCGTCTGTGAGCCCACTCCAGTCTTGCGGCAGGTCGGTGATTGGTTCCCAGACAAGGACCATCGAGTCTGTTTTATCAGATCAGGGGCTAAAGACCGATTGTTTTCTTACGTCCCCAATTTCTCAAAGAACGTAATGATGCTTTCAATCCCACGATAGAAATTAGGGATATGGAACTTTTCGTTCGGAGCGTGGAGATTGTCGTCGGGGAGGCCAAAGCCCATCATCACGCTGGGAATTTTGAGCACATCCTGGAAATCGGTGACGATTGGAATCGATCCGCCGGAGCGGATGAAGACCGTTTCTTTTTTAAAAACATCGTGCAGGGCTTCCGTAGCGGCCTTGATGTAAGGATTGTTTGTCGCCACCACACAGGCCGGCCCTTTGCTGAAAACTTTTATGTTGGTCTCAATCCCTTTAGGGGTCAGCTTCTTCACGAACTTGGTGTATTTCTTGAGAACGTCATCCGGGTTCTGGTTGGGCACCAGGCGCATGGAGACCTTGGCAAAGGCGCGAGCAGGGATCACGGTCTTGGCGCCGGGAGCGGTAAAGCCTCCAGGCATGCCGTGGACTTCCAGAGTAGGCCGCGCCCAGGTGCGATAGAGAACGGAGTAGCCGGGCTCGCCGGTGAGGACTTTTGAGCCGACCTCCGCCTTGCGATAGTGCTCTTCATTGAAGGGCAGCCGTTTCCAGGCTTTAAGCTCGTCTTTGCTGGGGGCCCTCACGCCTTTATAAAAGCCGGGAATCAGGATCTTGCCTTTGGAATCTTTCAGCTTGCTGATGATCTCGATCAAGGCAAAGAACGGATTAGGCGCAGCGCCGCCGTACATACCGGAATGCAGGTCGGTCTTTGCTCCTACGGCTTCAATTTCGGTATAGACAAGCCCACGCAGGCCTACGCATAAAGTCGGAAGATTGGGCGCGAAGAGCTCGGTATCGCACACCAGCGCGAAGTCCGCTTTGAGCTTGGGTTTTTGCGCGCGAATATAGGCTGCAATCGATTCGCCTCCAACCTCTTCTTCGCCTTCAAAAATGCACTTTACGTTCACCGGCAGCTTGCCGCCGTGGCCGCGCATGAGTGCTTCCAGGGCTTTAATCTCCATCCAGAGCTGGCCTTTGTCATCGACCGCGCCGCGGGCATAAATGTTCTGGTTGCGCTCGGTCGGCTCAAAGGGCGGCGTGACCCATTCATTGAGCGGATCGGGCGGCTGAACGTCATAGTGCGCGTAGCAAAGCACGGTGGGCTTGCCCGGCGCATGCAGCCAGTCGCCATAAACCAAAGGATGTCCCTGGGTGGGAATGACCTCAACGTTTTCCATGCCGATGCGGCGCAGCTCGTCTGCGACGAAGATAGCGGCGCGGCGGACGTCTTCTTTATGCTCCGGTGCGGTGCTCACGCTGGGGATGCGGAGCAGGTCTTTCAATTCGCCAAGAAACTTCTGCTGGTTTTCACGGGCAAAACTGACTGCGGATGAGGCCATGAGAGATCCTCCCTGACATTGAAATGAAATGATAAGTATAACTTGCCGTTCCGGTGAAATGGAGCTAGGCTTCGAATCCTACATTTCTTCTGAAGATAACCCGCCCAGAACCAGCTAATGCAGGTCTATAATCGCCGCCGGGAGAGGGCCGATGGTGAAACTCGATCGCGTGGCGCTGGCCGTCAGAGATTGGCGGGCTTCACGCGACTGGTACGGCAAACATTTTGGCCTGAAAGTTGAGTTTGAGATTCCTGACGGCGGCGAGGAAAAACTAGGAGTGGCCGCCATGCAGGACGACAGCGGCCTCACCCTGTTTCTGGGGCAAGTCCGCCATGCTCCGCCGGCTTGTAATTGCGTGCATTATTTTCAAATCGATAACGTGGAGGAAGCCTACCGCAGGTTAAGCGAGGCAGGGGTTAAGTTCCGGCACGCGCCACAGAAGGTCTTTTGGGGATACGGCGCTGAGTTGGTTGACCCGGATGGTCATATGATTCGAATTTGGGACGAGAAGTCGATGCACGAGCACGAATCGCCTCCCCAAGCGGACTGATCAATTTTGGACTTTGGGAATTAACAATGTGAAGGTTATTTCTCATCTTTTGCGTCTGTCCCAGAGTCGACCCAATATCCCTTGCGCGCCTTCACATCGTAGCCTGACTTATCTTTTAGCCGAAGTTCCAGCGCATGGGGGCCAGAGTGAGGTGACTGCGGACGAAAGCTCAGGACGTAGTAGTTGGGCACATCGTTTGAAATGGGAATCAGGTGGGCGGCGAGCGTTTTGGCGTCGTGGAAGGCAAAGTATTCGCCGCCGGTAAGTTCCGCTACAGAGCGCGGCACATTGCGCCTGATGCCGTCTTTTGCGGCGAGGAAAGCCATCCGGGCCAGCCGCAGCGGCGGCAGGAGATCGGCGGCACAATCCCATGCCTGGGTGCTGCGTTTGCCGTGTGCGTCCGGATCGGCCTTTGGGTCTTTGCTCATGCATCCGCCTGGCGCATACGGTTCATGCGAGTATGCAGTTCCTCCCGGCACAGGCAGCTTGGCACCTTCATGGGCCACAGCAGCGCGGGTGCTGGAAAAGCCGAAGCTGTAAATCGAGGTGTTTGTATCCTCAACGGCGCGGACGGCGTCTTCCAGGCTCGTCTGGCTGCCGCTGTCAATGGTCTCGCTGACCAGCAGCACGGCGCGACGATACTCTCCGGGCTGACTGCGCAGCAGGTCAATGCCGAAGCTGAGGGCGTCAAGAATGGCCGAGCCCTCATCCCCTTCCTGCAGTGAAGCAATGGTCAGCGCCGCCGCATCAGTATTGGCAGTGAAGTCGTGCTCGACGCGAGGCTCGCTGTCAAAGCTGACCACAGCAACGCGATGACGGACGCCGCCAATCACCGCATCCAGAATCGGCCCAAGATCGCGATAGTCCTTAAGGTGCGATGCTCCCAGTCCTCCTGTCTGCACAATCACCACCAGGGCGAGAGGTTGCGATAAAGTTCCAGCTTCCATCTGCAACGGCTGTGGAACACCGTCATCGGTGAGAATGAAATCATCCACATTGAGCGAAAAGACAAGCTTTCCCGTTTTGGTCTTTACCAGCGCCGGGACCAGCACCAGGTTTGAGCGGACGGAGAGCTCAGGAGTTTGCGAGCCAGGGGATGACTGTTCAGCGCTTTGCGCACGGACGGTTGCAAATGAAATCCAGAGCAGCAACGCAACAGCGGCGGAAATGGATTTCAGGCGATGCATGATGGACTTGCTCCCTGTCAGCTCCCGTGCTCAAAAGAATGACACATACAATGAATGAAAATGGAAAGAAATTGTGCCGTTATCTTACGTTGATTAGACGCCGGCAAGCCGGCGGGCGTGAGCCCATTGGGAAGCAAGACCGAGTTCCTGGACCCATTTTTCGATGTAGGGGAGATCAAGTTTCTCTTGCTGTACTTTAAGAACGCCGGCAACATCCTCGATTTGCCGCATGGATTTACCGAACTTTTGCCACTCCAATTTTGAAACGACAATATCTTCGGCTGTCGCAATATAAAGAGATGTTTCCCATACTGGTACTTTTCTTCGACGGCGAAACTCCTCCTGGCTGAAAGCGCCGCATTTGAGCAAAATGAAATCAATTTTAAGACCGGTGACACTGTCAACCATGTTGAACGTGGAGCTCTGCCGGCAAGCTTCTAAAGCGTGGTTTAGCTCAGAATAGAAGTCATTTTCCGGCAGTTGATTTAGAAGCCGCATTATTTCCGCCTCATCAGCGTCAAGGATGAAATCAATATCAGAGCTACCCCGGCTCATGCCGTAAACACTACTGGCAAATGATCCTGTAAGCATGTATGGAATGCCCACCTGCTCCAGCAGCTGAGAGATACGACTGAATAAATCCTCGGGTGTCATCCAACCCAATCCGGAAGCGATTCAGGAAAAAATGCGCGGCGGTGAACCTCACGTTCAATTTCTCTATCTGACCAATCGGAGTGCTGATTGCGAACGCCTGCCCTCATAAATTCTCGGGAAAGAAGGCTGATCTCCAGCGCGATTTGTAGTCGCTGTTCGATCGTCATAGAACGAAAGATACGGATTTGCATGGCCTCAATTTCAGGGCTTGTGTCGAGCGGAGGCGGCATGGGGAAATGGTAGCACGGAGTGATGGCATGGATTGTGTCGCGCGCTAAAACGGGATCGCTTATTGCATAGCTCGGTTAATATGATTGCAACATGCGCATCTTCTTCCTTTTCTTTCTGACATTTTCGATTCCTGCAATCGCACAGTCTGTAAAGCCGTTTCCACCGCCGGAAGCAATTCTTGCAGATGACAAGCATCACGAACCCAAAAGCGGAGTGCAGATCGGGCCTGGCAACACCATCACGATTCAATCCGGCGTGGGTACGCCTAGCACCATCAATGTGCTTGCTTTCAGCCGCGATGGCAAGTGGCTGGCCGCGGGAAAAGATTTTGGCCGCGTGGTTATCTGGGACGTGACTAAGCAGAAGTTCGCACGTGCCTTTGAGACCAGGCAGGGCATTATCAAAGCGGTGGCGCTCTCAAAAGACGGCGCAATTCTGGCAACGGCGGGCGACAAGGACGATTACAGCCTCAAACTTTGGAACGTGCAGAACGGAAAACTGCTGAAGACTTTCAAGGCAAGCACAGATTTTATTCACAGCGTGAGCTTCGGTCCAGATGGCCGCTGGCTCATGGTTTCCGATAACACTGCAAGAACATATGTGCTTGAGATAGCCAGCGGCAAGCAGTTGCTTGATCTGAAAGACATGTGGGGGCCAGTGCTTTCTCCGGATGGCAGGACGTTCATGGTTGTGGGCAAGAAGATATTTGTTAGTTGGAATACCGCAGACTGGACGCAGACAGCAACTGTTCCTCAAGGGGAGAACTATCCGGTTGCCATGGGTCTGCTTCCAGAGGCAGACACCTTCGTTGCGGGGTTGTTTGACGGGAGCTTTCATCTGTACAAGCTCAGTACCGGGGAGGTCCTTCCGACGGCGCCATTATCGCCCTTGCCAAAATTCAATCTTGCGGCAGGCGGTTTCGCATCTTTCGGTCCAGGCAACACGATCTTCGGTCATAGCGATGGCCAGCTGTGGTTATGGGACACCCACACCGGACAAACCTGCGTCTCTGCGGTGATGTACAGCGAAAGCGGTGCCCTCAGCTCCGATGGCACATTGCTGGCAGGCGCAAAAGCTAATTCCATACTGGCCCAAACCAGATCAGGAGAGGGCGTGTGGCTTTGGGATACCGCCAAACTGCGCGCGGCTTGCGGGCTGACCAGGCAAGCTGCCCGCTAGGATTTCTTGGGAATTCACTGTCTATAATAGTGGTGTGAGCTCTGCTTTTACACTTCGCAAGATGGCGGAAGCCGACTTCCCTACGCGATGGGGACACTTCCGCATTATGGGCTTTGAAGGCCGGTTTGTGCCTGATCAGGCGAATGGAGGTTCGGCGGCGCCAGATGTGGCGAACCAGTCCACGCCAGATTCCACAAACAACATTCGCAGTAAAAAAGAAGAAGCAGTGGCGCTGGTGATGGGCGATATCCATGCTGCGCCGCCGCTGGTGCGGATCCACTCGCAATGTCTGACCGGCGATGTTTTTGGCTCACTGCGCTGCGATTGCCGCCAGCAACTGGAGATGGCGCTTTCAATGATCGCGCAGGCGGGAGCCGGTGTTTTGATCTACGAGCAGCAGGAAGGCCGTGGCATCGGCTTGATGGCCAAGCTGCAGGCTTATGGGTTGCAAGACCAGGGACTGGACACGGTGCAGGCGAACGAAGAACTGGGTTTCAAGGCCGATCATCGCGAGTTCCAGCTTCCGGGGGAAGTTCTGAAGGCGCTGGGACTGAAGCAAGTTAAGCTGCTCTCCAACAATCCGCAGAAAGTTGCAGCGCTGGAGGCAGCAGGCATCAAGGTGGTGGAGCGCGTGCCCGCTGAAGTTGAGCCGCACGCCGCGTCAGAGCGCTATCTGAATACCAAGAAAGAGAAGATGGGGCATTTGTTCTCTGATCGCTAGCGCACAAGCCGGCTGAGTTCACGCCGATTTCGCGCAGGCAGGTCCCTCAATGCCGACTTGAGCAGCGCACGGTAGACTTCGCTTGCGGCGGGCACCCGCTTGAGTTCGCGGAGATGGCGGCGGATGGTGTTGAGATCGCCGCGCTTGATGGGACCGCTGAAGGCCGCGGCTGGGCCGCGCTCAGAATAATTTTTGATGGTCTCGCGCAGCATTGGCGCGATGATCCGGCGTGTCTGGTTGGGGCTTAAGCCGGCAGCACGGCCTACACGCTCTGCCGTGGCCAAAGTTGCCACAAGCATTGGCGAAGAGAACGAGCCCAGAGCGTGATAGAGCGTTTTGAATCGCTTCTGGATAGGAAAGATTTCTGCGCCGAGGTTTTTTATCAGTCGCCGCGCGGCGATTACCGCAAGACGGTCGCCTTCCACGGCAAACGGGACCACGCTCATCTTTGGTGAGGCTCCGGGAACAAACGCCATCATGGGATGCAGTGAAGCCACATGCGCGCCTGCGCGGCGGAGCGGAGAAAGCACGTCGCTGGAGAGCGCGCCGCTGGAGTGAAAAACAATCTTGCCCTGCCAGCCACGCTTGCGCGCCAGTTGGCGGGCCGTGTCTGCCAGAGCGTCATCGGTGTGGCAGATCCAAATAATGCCAGAGTCAGGCCCAGCTTGTTCCAGCGGAATTGCGCTGGCGCCCAGCGTTCTGGCCAGCATGGCAGCGCGTCGGCGGGAAGAGGCGGTCTCACGCGCGGCTACCGCATCAATCTTATAACCGGCTGCATGCAAAGCAGGCCCAAGTGCGCGGGCCAGGTTTCCTGCGCCGATGAGAGTGATGGCGGGCTTCTGTATGCGCCTGCTTGGCATCACGGCGAGAATAACAAAGAGATTGCCAATATTGCCAAAATTACTCGGCGCAGAAATTTAAATTGTTACCGGCGATTAATGACCTTAGGCTCATTGGATTCCGAGGAGGACGATTTCTCATCCAGGTTTCCGTGCCCTGTGTTGTAAGGTTTCGTTTTCTTCGCTGAGACCTTAATATTGATTTCATGTCCCCAACCCACAAGAAATCTAAAAGCCTGGTTCGCGTGCTCTCATCCAAGACATCGTTTCGCGGTCCGGTTTTCACCGTGACTACCGATGAAGTGCAAGAGCCGGGCAATGTCCGGGCGCGGCGTGACGTGATTCGGCATTCTGGCTCGATCGTCGTGCTGGCCGTGGATGGCTCCACGCGTCAGCCGCAGGTGTTGTTGGAGCGGCAATATCGCTACGCTGCGGGCCGGCGCATGTGGGAGCTGCCGGCAGGGCGCATTGATCCTGGTGAAAGAGAGCTGGCCGCGGCCAAACGCGAGTTGCTGGAAGAGACCGGATACACCGCCAGCAAGTGGAAGCGTGCTCTCTACTTTTTTGCCAGTCCCGGTTTTCTGGCTGAGACCATGACCGTTTACTTGGCTCGCGGTCTTACGAAGGGAGTGGCGCAGCCGGAAGAAGATGAGCGAATCGCCGTGAGGTTCTTTCCGCTAAGCCAGGCGGTGCGTATGGCGATGACAGGAAAAATCGTCGATTCCAAGACCATTTCATCGCTGCTGTGGCTGGAGAAGAAAACCGCTCGCCGTTAAAGCAGTGAGTGCGGGCGGCCTGCAATCGATAAAAGCGCCTGTTTGTTTTGCGGAAACTTTTCTTTATAATCCATCTCTGTTTGAATGCTTGGTTTTAGTTGACATGGTGCGCTCATGAAGCGCACAATAATCCCAAAGCCAAAGTAAACGGGTATAAGACGTGAAAAACATCGGGGGAGAAGGTAAACAATCCCATGTCTCCGCGTCCCTCCCAAAATGCAGTGGCAAAACCAAGAGAAGGAAAAATCGGTCTGCAGGGGCCACAGATAATCGTGTTTCCGGCAGCCGCCCGGAGTAAGGAACGTGTCTCGAATTAAAGGTAAAGTGAAGTGGTTCAACAACGCAAAAGGGTTCGGATTCATCGGCCGCGATGATGGGCCTGATGTTTTCGTTCATTACAGTGCCATCCAGTCAGAAGGCTATAAGAGTCTGCAGGAAGGCGATGATGTCGAATTCGAAATTGTCCAGGGCCAGAAAGGCCCGCAGGCAGAAGGCGTAACCAAGCAACAAACAGCGCAATCTGCGTGACATTCTGAATCTGATTTCAGGTTCTTGTATGAATTCGAGGCCCGGTTGACCCCACTGCCGGGTCTGTTTTTCTCGAATTTCTTTGTCGCTTCGCTCCAAACCGCTGAACTTTCAGGTGGATGGCGAAGTTTTCTCCGCCTGATGAAAGTGCTCCGCAGTCAAGCTGCCCTCGCCACTCTCTGGAACTGATCCGTTGATTCGTGTTCATCGTGCAGTGACGTTTTGGCTTTCTGATTGGCGATCAACTCAATGACCGCCGCTCCGCCCGATTTCCACTACTTGTTCAGGCTCACCCTCACCCAATATTCCGGCTTTGGCGGCGGCGAAAAATATGCTTTCTCCAGCTTCGGACGCAGGCACGCATCGCTTGCGTCCTGCGGTACTACCAGCATCTGCTGCACTGTCCCTGTCTTGCCTACCTGCATGATCAGCAGCGTTGGCGCCCTTCCGCCCGCCGGTGCGCTGCAATCGCGCACCGCGCGCGCATAGCGTGCAGTAAACTCCTTCGCGATCTGGCCGTCATAGCGCTGGCCTTCCGGCGTGGCCACGTTCGCATTCACCTGTTTATATGCATCAATAATCTTCTTAAACGGCCCAGCAGAGTCCCTGGCCCACGCTTTTACTTTGCCAAAATACTCCTGCGATCCCCATGTGCTTTTGTCCCAACGGTCGCCAATTTGCGTGAACATATCGTCAGCGGCCATGTAGTCGCCAAACCGGGCAGCCATAAAAGCGATCTGGTTCTGCCGGGCCGCGCTTGTGCCATACTGTTCCACCATCGCCTGGTATCCAACCAGCGCCCGTGACCAGACAAAGTGCTGCGGCATCTTAGCCAGGTCAGGATTGCCCATCACCGACTGCGCAATCTGGAAGTACAAAATATCGCCCGGCTTGCCGCCCACACGATTGGCCTGATTTTCAGCAAACTTTTCCGCATCGCCTTCCTTGCCGCGCCACAGCGGCGTCAGAGTCAGCGCCTGCTGCTGATAGACATAAAAATACTGCGGCTCAAACGCCACCGCCCGTTGCAGCAGCGTGTTCAGGTCTTGAACTTCCCAGCCTTTGTCGCGCCCCACCTGCAGCATTACGTCATACCACTCCGGACACTTCTCCTGCAGGTCAGAAGCCTGGTTCAGCGCCGTCTCGGCAATCTTCAGTTGCGTGGTAAACAAGTCATACCGGTCCGTCGGCACCGTGCCTGCCGCTCCCGGCCCGCGCAACTGCCAGGCATACAAAAGCTCCGCCTGTGCCAGCGCCACCCTGGCCGTGATGGAAGCCGGCATCAAGCCCACCCAGTGGTTCATCCGCTCGCGATACGCATTCCAATCCGCCACCACACCGCGGCCTTGGCCTCCGGGTGAAGCCAGCGCCTCATAAAACTCATGCAGCTTCCACTCGCCTCCGGCAAAGCGCGTCTTGTTGGTCCGCTCGCCCATGGCAATGTCATCCAGCACCCTGAACCGCTCGTGCTCCAGCAGCAGGCGGATGCCTTCCGCATACTTCTCCGGATCAGTCTCGGAAATCAGGCTCATGGTGGTGGTCAGGTCGGCCGCCGTTGGACTCATGGCCTTCTTGCCGTCTGGCGATGCCTTGGCCGCTTCAGCATTTTCCTTCTCCACGCGTATCTTGCGTGCCCGATCGCCCAGCGACTCCTGCGCCAAAACGCTTGTAGCCAATAAGCTCATCGCGGCTAAGCTCATTGCAGCCAGCGCGACAATCGTCACCGCCGGCGCTCGCCATCCGCGGAATGCCCAGCTGCATACTGATACTCCTGGCTTTTGCATAACCTCAAGCATAGCTGCTAACTTAAACAAAACAGAGTTACATGAGTGCCATGTCCGCTTCCTCGGCTGGTTCACGAACGGATGGAACCCTAGGGCGGGAAGACTGCTTTAGGATTCGCTCTCAGCCATCTGGGCCAGGAGGCCATTGTTGCTTCTACCAGAAGGGGTGAGGACGTTAGTAAAATGGCAGAAGCAATGTCTGATAGAAACCCAGCAGGCACCCTATTCCTCGACTTGATTGACCAACTCATAGATGTTGCAAAGAACCCCGACGCTTCGAGGATTGAGGTTGTGATGGGCCGCTATGAACTCGATGCTCAAGGCAAAGAACTGCTGGTTGATGGAAAGCATTCCGTCGCGCTACGCTCGGTCATAGTCACGGGCCTGAACAAAGACGTTCAAGAACAGCTCCGTGAGCAGGTTGACGCAGGGCCGCTGGCATATCTCATGATTTTGTGGATAGAGCGGTCTGCTAACGAAAGCAGGCTGGGTATTCTGGCGTTTGATCCTGTGACCAGCCAAACAAGAGTAGGCATGGCGGGTCTCGATAAAGCCCAGCAATCTGCCGTTTCTGATTACTTGCAACGCCAGGCCCAACATTTAGATGGTTGATTTATGGATAGTTCGTCGCTGGAATGTCGCGCCCATGAACCGGCAGAAGTATCTCACTGCTTTCTGGGCTATATAGCGCTGAAAGATCTGCTCGGCTGCCGTCTCAGTGAGGCCAGCATGATGAACACCATTCCTGTACATTTTGCTGGCGGTAGAGTAACGGCTGGACCAGCAAGAAAATACTGAACCCAAGAGGAGGAAGTCCTCAAAAAAAGCCAAACGGCATCAGATTGCATTCAGAAAGGTAAGGAATAATCATGACAAGACGAATCGGAATATCGGCAGTTCTTTCCTTTGTTTTATTGGCCTGCGCCGCTGTGGCGCAAACCGCTGCAGGCGCTAATGATTGGAAACCAGTTGAGCAGGCCCTTGGCCGCTCCGGACAACAGCAACCTGACGGAGCTTACAAGTTCGGCCTTCCCCGGGGCGACCTCAAGGTTACGGTTGAAGGAGTGCAAGTGAAGCCAGCGCTCGCTCTTGGTTCGTGGATTGCCTTCAGCAGTCCCGGCCAGGACGCGTTGATGATGGGCGATCTTGTTCTTGCAGAAAATGAGGTTTCGCCGGTCATGATGGCCCTTGAGGAAACCGGCATAGAGGTCACGGCCCTGCATAACCACGTCCTGCATGAAACGCCTCGCGTCATGTACATGCACATACACGGTCATGGCGATGCGGCCAAGCTGGCTGCAACAATGAAGAAGGTAATCGCGCTCACCAAAACACCAGCGCCGGCCCAACCCGCTGCCAGCGCCTCTTTAGATCTCGATACCGCAGCCATCGACCAGATTTTGGGCCACAAAGGAAAAGCCAACGGCGGCGTGTATCAGGTAGGAGTTCCCAGGGCGGAAAAGATCACTGAGGGCGGAACGCAAATTCCTGGCTCAATGGGATTGGCAATCTCTTTGAACTTCCAGCCGACAGGCGGCGGCAAGGCAGCCATCACCGGTGATTTTGTGCTCATTGGCAGTGAAGTGAATCCTGTAATAAAAGCGCTCAGGCAAAACGGCATTCAGGTAACCGCTCTTCACAGCCACATGCTGCAGGAAGAGCCGCGCCTTTTCTTTATGCATTTCTGGGCCAATGACAACGTCACCAAGCTGGCCAAAGGATTGCGCGCCGCACTTGATCAGACAAACTCGAAGAAATAGTCCGCATGAGGAGTTGCTATGAAACGCTCCATCGTCATGGTCATTCTTGGGCTGGTGTTGCTATCCGCGATCCTGCTCTTTGCGTCCCGGTCCCGGCACGGTAATTCCACCAGTTGGGCATCAAACGCCAGCCCGCAGTTCCTTAAGCAAGCTGGCTCAATCGATGTGCCCGGCCCCAGGGGCAAGCGCTTCGATTACCTGATCATTGACCCTTCGCGCCACCTGCTCTTTTCCACGCACCTTGGAGCAGGTTTGCTTTATGCCATCGACTTGCGGACGAATAAGGTGGTTAAAACCTTTGAGGGCTTGCCGGGCATTGAAGGAGTTGAGATCGCGCCCGATGTGAACAAGGCCTACACCTCAAACTGGCTGGAAAACAAAATCGGCGTCATTGATCTGCAGCAGATGAAGCTCATCAAAAAACTGGGCACCGAATCAAAACCAGATGGCATCGCCTACGCCGCACCGTTTCACAAAATCTATGTTTCTGACGAGCGGGGCCGAGCTGAAGCGGTGGTGGACGTAACCAAAGACGAGATCGCCACCACTCTTCATTTTGCCAGTGAGACCGGCAACCCGCGTTACGATCCAGTCGCCAAGCGCGTCTATGTAAATCTTCAGGACAAAAACGTGATCGCGGAAATCGACCCCGCAAGCGACAAAGAAGTTGCTGAATATCCGGTTGGCAAGTGCAAAGGCAATCACGGCATGGCGCTAGATAGCGAGCATCGGCTGGCATTTCTCTCCTGTGAAGACAACGATCTTATGACCGTCTTTCGTCTCGATACGCACCAGCCTATCGCCTATTTCCCGCAAGCCGGCGGTGGCGATGTGATTGCCTTTGATCCCGGCCTGAAGCGGATTTATGTGGCTTGTTATGACGGCGCAATCTCCATTTTTCAGGAAGACGACCCAACACATTTCCGCAAACTCGGTGATGTGCCGGTACAGAAAAAAGTTCACAGCCTGGCCATTGATCCCGAAACCCATCGAGTCTATGCGCCCGAACAGGAAGAGAACGGCGCTCCCGCAGCCAAAATCGCGATCTTTGAAGTTGTGCCGTCTACCTGAGGGACCTGCTCCGCCATTCGCGCCGTAAGCTAGAGACGTGGCACCGCTCGGGTCTGCTGAAGCGTTGGCCGTTAGACTGAGCAGCTGTTGACGGTCAATTGCCGTTTCACACCAAAGCGTTCTGAGTGTACGCACCTGTTAAAGCAACAGTTTATTTCCGAAAGTTTCTGTCGCACCAATACTTAGCAAACAAGCTTACAATCTGAATCAGAATACAACCAGCAGAGGACCTTTCACGTTTATGAACGCCGCAGTTGTGCACAAGCTCGGTAACACGCCTCAATGTGACGAATTTCCGGAGCCCGTCGCGGACGAAAATGAAATCGTAGTGCAAGTCCTCGCCGCATCTCTCAAGCCCGTGGATAAGCAGATGGCCAGCGGATCACACTACGCGGCTCCCCGGAAACTCCCGTTTATCTGTGGCACGGATGGCGTTGGACGCCTGGCTGACGGGCAAAGAGTGTTCTTTGGAGGATGCCGCCCGCCTTATGGGGCCATGGCGCAACGCACCGTTGTACCCAAGGCATTCATTTTTCCTGTTCCTGCCGGGCTGGATGACGCGCTTGCCGCTGCCCTCCCCAACCCTGGTGTGTCAGCCTGGCTCTCCCTAACGCATCGCGCAAAACTGGCTTCTGGTGAAAACGTTCTGATTCTCGGCGCGACCGGCATCACAGGGCAGTTGGCTGTGAAGATAGCCAGGCTTCTGGGAGCGGGGCGCGTTGTTGCCGCTGGACGCAACCAGCAGGTCCTGCAATCGTTGCTGCAAAACGGCGCGGACGCAATCATTCGGCTCGACGATCCGGTGGAGGAGGTGAAGAAATCATTTCTTAAGGAAGCTGGCGAGTCCGGTTTCCAGGTTGTCATTGACTACGTTTGGGGCCAACCCACAGAAACCTTTCTCTCTGCGATAGCGAAGGAAAGCTTTGCTGCCGTTGGAACGGAGACGCGCCTGGTCCAGGCCGGGGAAAGTGCGGGTCCAAATATTTCATTGCCGGCTGCTGTATTGCGCAGCACCGCATTAACAATTCTGGGCACTGCGGGCATCCCACCCGGCGATGTGCTGGTGAATGCCCTTAAGCAAGTCATGGCCCATGCTGCCGATGGAAAGCTTCATGTTCCCACCACTCGCATCCCTTTAGCCAGCATCGGAAGCGCATGGGAGGGTAGCCAATCGAGCAGTCGCATGATCATCATCCCTTAGTCGCCACATCCGTCCGCAGTGTGGGTTGCATAGACGGCAATCCGGAAGTCAAGCCTGTTGTTATTGGCGAAAGAAATTGTCATTTCACCAGTAATCGGGTGGTTAGTGAAATCGCCGTTTACAACGCTTGAGGCTTTGCGCGAAAACGTCTTAGTGGCGACCACACAAACCAAGCTATCAATACTATGCCGAGCACCACATCATGCCGGAGGCTCATGCGAATGAGGTTGTTGCGATGTAAGAGGTAGGCATCGCCATATAAGGCTCCGAGAATGAAGATAAAGACTCCAAGAGCCGTCAGCGCACGCGCATACCAAGTCGGCTGCACTATCCATTTGGCCTTCTCTGCGCGGCGAGCAAATATAATGGCAAAGACGAGCAGCGCGGCTGCCGCGCCTGCAAACGCGGCGTCAGTCCAACCAATGCCGTCACTCGCTTCTATCAAAAACAAGAGCATCAGCAGGCCGGTCATGAATAACGCAAAAAGTGAGTAATCCCAAAAGCCGCGCGGCTTGGGGAAAGGAATCATCAGGGCTAGTATAGCCATTACGCTGAAGAGCAGGAAGTGGGTATTGTTAGTGGCTGAAAATCGCTATTAAGACTCTAAACTCACTCCATTGCGGTAAACTCTGCCAGGAATCTGGAGGTCTGATTGTCTGGTACTGCCTTTCTACCGTGGGAGAAGTGGTTGGCGCGTCTTCTCCATCGCCTTGCCACTGCAATCAAGAAGCGGCTGCATGAGATACGCCGGCATCGGCGTCTGCAAAGAAGCCAACGTTGGCCACAGATCCAAGGAAGGGTTGAACAAATCCACTGGGACAGTTCATGGCCTCGGGAAGAAGTCTTGTGCTCCTATGCTACGGAACAAGGCTATCAAGCATGCGCCTTCTGGCATTGGTTTGACGATTCCAACCCGAGGCAGGTGAACGTCGGCGATCAGATTGTTCTGCGGTATAACCCAGATAATCACCAGGATTCCGTATTTCTTCAATTTCCCAGGTGAGTGGTTCATTAGGAGTGGTCACTGGCGAAAAATCGCCATTGCACTTACAATCCGGTCCTGAATGAAATCGCCTATTTGCGATGATCAACGCAACAGAGTCGTAAACAGCACTGCAATGACGGGAATGGTCCCAATGATCAACAGGAAGTGGCATTTGCGAAGTCTGCTCTGCGGGAAAAGCTGCCGGTGTTCTGGCCAGAGTGTCCAGACGAATTGCTGCTTGGCTAATTTCAGATCGCGCTGACTATCCACATCTGCCCTCATCTGTTTCATAAGCTGCTGAACTGCGAAACTTATGAGCAACAGCGTTATCCAGAGCAGCCCTGACGGCAAGAGCTGAATCATTCGGCCTCCTCCTTCACAAGAGCTGCGGGATTATATCGCAGGCTCGGGCAGGGTCGACCCTTTGCGACAAATCGCCACATTTCACTCACGGGCCATTTCTAAGTGCAATCTCCTGTTCTCGCCAAAAATCGTGGAACTCTCGTCCGGTTCGGCGTAAATTGTTGGTGCAACAGCCGAGAGATCACGGAGAAAGGACGCATAAGTGAAAACACGAAGTATCCTGTGGAGTCTGGCGATCGTGCTGCTGTGTACTGCTTTTGCTCATGGCAAGGAGAACCCGGCCGCGACGGCCAGCTATGAGAAAGCACTGCAGCAGTTGAAATCCGGCGATTTAAAAATTGATTTCAAGGCGTTGCGGATCAACTGCGCCGCGAGCAAATACGAATGTGAGGCTGACTCGGCCGACATTACGCGGCTGTTCTCTCTGCTCCAAGACAAGAAGTACGACCAGGCGTTAAAGAAGGTCAATCAACTTCTGGACAAGGTCTTTGTCGATGCCGAGTTGCACTATATCGCGGTCATCGCTAACTCGGAATCCGGAAATAAAGAGAAAGCAGAATTCCACAAGGCGGTAATCCGGGGGATACTGGATTCAATCCAGGAAAACAAACGCGGCCAGTCAGAAGAAGATGCTTTCGTGGTCATTAATGTTCATGAGGAATATACCTTTCTGCAGTTCAGCCATATGCAGGTGACAAAGCAAAGCCTGAGCCACAAAGACGGTCATACCTACGACATTATGACTTGCCAGGACATGAACGACAAGGGACACGAAGTAACCGCATATTTCAACGTGGATATTCCCACACAGATTTTGACAGACGCTTTGTCGAATTAAATGGCTTCCAGCCGGGTCCCATGAGACACGACCAAAAAGCGTGTCCGCTCTGCGGTGAGCGCATCGCAAAAACCGCGAGAGGAGGCAGGCGCACGTATTCTTGCCAGAACCGTGGAACAACCAGAAACAAGTTGCTCACTTGCGACCGCTGCGGCACCAAACGAGTGTGGCAGGGCAAAAAAGGAGCGGCCTGCAGCGGTTGTGGGGCGCTGCACACGCGATAGCCGGCATAGCATTCAGTGATTCCTTAATCACACAAAATCTACCTGCGGCTTATGCGGAATAATGCCCGCGCGATAGCCCATATCCAGCAGCTTTACCACAGCTTCTTTGCCATCGGCTCCGTAGTCAAGCGTCCGCTCATTCACATACATGCCGACGAAGCGGTCGGCCATCTGCGTATCCAAATCGCGGGCAAACTGCATGGCATAGGCCAGCGCAGGCTCACGATGGTCAAGGGCATACTGGATGCTGTCTCGTAACGCGCGGGTTACTGAAGCAATCAGCTCAGGTCCCAGTTCGCGGCGAATGGCATTGCCGCCCAAAGGCAGAGGCAGGCCGGTAAGCTCGTGCCACCATTTACCCAGATCCAGAATGCGTTTCAGCCCAGAACGCTCATAGGTGAGCTGGCCTTCATGGATAATCAATCCTGCCTCATATTTGCCGGCCAGCACCTGGGGAATGATCTGGTCAAACGGCACCACGGCCGTTTCAATTTTTGGAGCAAACAGTTTCAGCGCCAGATATGCCGTTGTCATGGTGCCGGGCACAGCAACTTTCATGCGCTTGAGCTCTTCCAGGCCAAACATGCGTGGCGCAACCACCATGGGGCCGTATTGCTCGCCCACGCTGCCGCCGCAGGGCATAAGCGCGTATTTATCCTGAACATAAGGATAGGCGTGGAAAGAGATGGCGCTCACATCGTAAAAGCCTTCCATGGCCTTGCGATTCAGCGTTTCAATGTCCGTGAGCGTGTGTGTGAACTTCAGCCCGGGAACGCGGACCTTGTTTGTGGCCAGCGCATAGAACATGAAAGCGTCATCGGAATCAGGGCTGTGCGCAACTGTGATTTCACGGACTGCAGCAGAAACAGACGAAGATGGCATATAAAAATCCTACAATACCTTGCACTTCAATGCGTGCCGCAAACAGTGCTGTTTCAGAAATAAATTCCCCTAATTTTTCAGGGGCGGGAGTTGTTTGGTGCTGAATCAGGTTTTTATGTCTTTTCCACCGGTTCTTGCGGCTGGGTTTCCAGTGTTGCAGCAGGCGGCCTTACATCAGCACGTCGCATGTGCCCGCGCAAGCGCCATCGCATGCTGATAACTATCAGCAGAATGGCTCCTACGGAAAGCGCTAATAAAACAAATGCAACCTTCACCAGCATTTGCGGTTTAGGATACCAGAGCTGCTCCGTACTAAAGTTGGAAAATGCTCTTAGACCCCAACGGGGAAAGGCTTAGTACGGGGTTCAGGCGCAGCTTTCGCGTGCCGTTCAAACCTGCCTTGCAGTAATGACATCAATCCCGTGTACCAGTATCCCAGCACAAACAGCAGCAGGAAGGGAATCGTCCAGTAATTGCCGCTGGTGTAAGCGTAAATGCACGTCAGCACAAAGTACGCGCCCACCAGCAGCTCCAGCCACGGCACCACGCCCAGACGCCGGCGATACTTCTGTCCCATCACCTTGTCTGCCTTTGACTGCACGCGGTACTTGGGTGTTCTCTTAAACGATGATTGAATTCCGAACAATGCTTCCATCACGGCGCGCGTGTTGGTGAGCGTAAGACCAATGCCCAGCGACATAAGGAACGGCAGGAAAATGAAAGTTCGCAACCAGCGCCGTGGAAACAGCTCTCTTTGCGAGACCAGATAGAAACTGGAGATTGAGAATGTTGACGCCAGGAACAAAGGCAGGTCAATCACCAGCATCTGGAACCAGCCGCCAAACGACCGGATAATCATGGCCGGCATCAGCAGCGTGGAGAGCACAATCATCAGCGGATAGCTCAGGTTGGCGCTCAAGTGGTAAAACGCCTCCACCTTCACGCGGAAAGGCACATCGCTGCTAAAGACCTTGGGCAGGATCTTCTTGCCCGTCTGGATCAACCCTTTGGCCCAGCGCGCCTGCTGCGTTTTGAATGCGGTCATCTCAATCGGCAGCTCGGCCGGGCATTCAACGTCCTGCAGATATTTAAACTTCCAGCCTTTAAGCTGTGCGCGATAAGAGAGGTCTGTGTCCTCCGTCAGCGTGTCATGCTGCCAGTCGCCGGCTTCACCAATCACCTTGGTGCGCCACATGCCGGCTGTGCCGTTAAAGTTAAAGAAGACATGGCTGCGTGAGCGGCCGCCATGCTCCAGCACAAAATGGCCGTCCAGCAGGATGGCCTCAACTTCCGTCAAAAACGAATAATTGCGGTTCAGGTGCGTCCAGCGCGTCTGCACCATGCCGATCTCAGGATCGGAGAAATGGTGCACCACCCGCATCAGCCAGTCTTCTGGCGGGACAAAGTCAGCATCAAAAATCGCCACAAACTCGCCCTTGGCCGTGAGCAGGCCGTTCTGCAGCGCGCCCGCTTTAAATCCTTCACGGTTGGTCCTGTGAATATAGGTGATCGGATGTCCCAGCGCCGCATACCGCTCCACCACGCCCTGGGCAACCGCCACGGTCTCGTCAGTGGAATCGTCCAGCACCTGGATATCCAGCTTGTCCTTCGGATAATCCATCTTGCAGATTGCATCCACCAGCCGGTCGATCACGTATTGCTCGTTGTAAATGGGCAACTGGATGGTGACGCGGGGAAGCTCTGCAAACTGTGCCGGCGGCTCTTTAGTGCGGTTCTTCCGGTGGCGATAGTACGTGTAAACCAGCGCATACCGGTGCATGCCGTACCCGGCCAGAATGATCATCACTACGAAGTAGGGAATCAGCAGCGCCAGGTCAAAGGCATTAGGCGTATAGAGGCCGCGAAAAGTCTTGTCCAGGAACTGGCTTTTGAAATAGTGGACCAGGCCCTTTTGCACCGTAAAGGCGGCCAAAGCGTACAAATTGGTAATGAGGGCGCTCAGGTGAGTACTCCACACCAACATCAGAATTCAGGACTAAGTATTGTAAATCAAACCGGATGCATGGTGCTTAACGCCAGCTTATGGGTAGCAGACGTTCATCGCGAAAGCGATGAATCCCATAGAAACTGAACCACTACCCATTTATGCTGCTTTTTCGCTGTTTATCATCTCTTGCACCGGCGAGCCGCGCAGCCTTATCTGCACCGGCTTCAATCCAACCCGGTCCATATCTGCAACAATCAGCTTTGCGCCCACTTTTGGATTGCAGAAGAGCTCCGCGTTCAGCCTATCGCTGGATTTGGATAAGAAATCAGGCTCCATACCTTCAAGAACATTTTGGCTTGTGCCCGAACCTCGCTGTTTTATGCGACTCTGCTCTGCAAAAACATTTTGGCTAGTACCCGATTGGCTGGTACCCGAGCCGGCCTGTTCTCTGCCACTCTGCTGCTTCCGCTTCCCCGCGGCACTCTGCTGCAGCCACAACAACTTCGATGCTGTTTGCAACTCCACCGCCAGTCTTCCCGCCGTCTTGCAGTCAATCCTTCCATCAATCAGCGCCTGCGCCATCACCGCAATCGTTGTCTGGATCGCATTGAAATCCGTAAAAATCTCAGCCACGCCAAAGTCGAGAACACTCCATCCTGCGCGTTCTTTGCCAAGGGTGGAACGCATGGCCACTTGCCGCGCCGCTTCCTCCAGCACCGCCCGCCGTTCCCGCTCGCGGCGCTCCTGCATCGCCTGCTGCCGCGCATGTGCGTAGCAGCTTTGCGTGCCTTTCTCCGCCGGGGCCTTGCACTGCTGCCCATTCCCGCGGACCGTCTGGCATCGCCGGTAATACGCATACCGCTCGGGCAATCTCTCTGTTGAGTTTCTGGCATTTGTTTCAGGGCATTTCATGCTGTTTCCATATCCGATCATTTTCATTTGCTTTTCAATTTCGGCGATTACCAATTTTGGCAATTCTGGCAATTTTCACCCCTACCCCCTATGGCCTCAACTATGATTCCAAAGGGCTTAACTGCGGTCATCCCAGTCAAACCCCCTTAAATCGCCGCCAAACTGCTTTCAAACCGGGCCCAAACCGCCTTCAAACTCGAGCTTCAACCGCCTTCCACTCGGCCCAAACTATCTTCAAACTAAAGGGGGGATTCCACTGCTGATCGGTACTGCCTGCAATTACTTGGTTTAGCTAACCACTAATGGCTAATGACTAAGAGCTGCTTTCTTTACTTTACCATTTATTCGCCTACAAAGCAATAGCGAAGTTGGCAATGCTCATTTTCCGACCATGCTCATGTGGCACAGCCGCCCTCGGCTGTGTGTTTCTGCTTTCGGTCAAAACCAAAAACAAGGCTGGCCCAACGAGGTAGTCTCCCTAAACGACGCGCCATTCCGAGGCTGAGCACGCCAAAAAGGATGGTATTTAAAGAACAGCATCCGCGAAGCCGAGGAATCAGCTCCCGCTGCACATAAGGGTGAAATCGGAAACTATAACTCCACGCTCAGTCTATCTACAAGGTCGTTCCCTGATAGGTACTTAAGCAGCTACTCTGTTATACTTTAATCTTGGGCATTTTATGTCTAGAAGGAAGGTTTTAACATGGGTAAGTTTCGTCTACGCCTCAAGGTGCAAGCCCTTGAGGTAGAGATCGATGGAGAACGGGAAGATCTTCCCGCGATCACATCAGCATTCAACCGCCAGATCGGCGGCCTCGTCGAGCCGGTCGAAGTAGTAGCAAATGGGCACAAGCTCGGCGGCGGGGACAAGGTTATTGACTCGGCCGACATCAATAAGAAAGGCGGCGGAAGCCGCAGTCGCCGGAACGGTTCGCGCAGCGTGGAAGCCGCAACGCCGATCGATTTCCGGCACGATGCTGCCAAGTACGGCAATCCCCTGCAGGGATGGAACCTGACCGAAAAAAGCATTTGGCTCCTCGCGGTACTCAAGGGAATTGCGCAGGTGAAAGAAGTCAGCGGACCGCAGATCGCCGCGACTTTTAATCACTATTTCAAGCAGACGGGACGGATTCATCCTCCTCTCGTCACGCGCGAGCTAGGCAAGGCGAAGGTCCAGAACCCGGCACCTGTGGGCGAGGACAAGGGTATGTACTATCTCACCTCCGAAGGTGATAAGCAGGCGCAGAAGCTCGTACAAGACGCGCTTAATCCCCCGGCCGCGTGACACCCGAACAATTCAACAAGGCGTGCGGACTTGATTCACTTTCCGAAGTGGATAAAGTCTGCCACCTTGCGTTCTTTCATCTGAAGAAGAGCAACGTTCAGGAATTCAACGTCGGCCACGCGGCCAAGTGGCTCATTGCAAGCGGTGGAGCGGCACCCAACCGCACTCGCCTCGAAGGCAATTTACGCGCCAGCCGGAACACCGTCCGTGCGCCCGGAGGCCTCAAACTCACCAATGAGTATGTAGCAGGCCTCGAGCAAAAGTATCCACAGATGTCTCAAAAGTCGCAGGAGATCGTCGACGAAGGTACCATCCTGCCCGAAGCCGATTACAAGAACACCCGCGGCTACATCGAGACGCTCGCGAAGCAGATCAACGCCTGTTATGAGAACAATTGCTTTGATGGATGCGCCGTCATCATGCGCCGCCTTGAGGAAGTGCTCCTCATCCTTGCCTACCGGAATCTGAACATCGACGCTGCGATCAAAGATGCCAATGGGAACTACTTCATGCTCGAAGGCATCGTGAACGACGCGAGGACTAACAGTACCTTGAACCTCTCACGCAACGCTAAGAACGACATAGAAACCTTCCGTGAGTTGGGGAATTTTTCCGCACACAAAATCGAATACACCTGCAAGCGCGAGTACATCAGGCCAGAAATCCAGAAATTCCGGGCCTTGGTAAACGAGCTCCTCCATAAGGCCGGATTGCGCACCTAGAGGTGATCAGAAACGTGAGTGTGGTGGGAAAGACACTCCAGAATCAGTTCAAAAACAACTGCCTATACAACGTATCCCGTCTCTTCGGCACAAACCCTGCATCTCTGATCATCCTGCGCAGCTCTTCTTCTGTAGTGCAGTTGGTGACGCCGGCAGAGCGCACAACGTTTTCTTCCAGCATTACCGATCCTACGTCATTGCCGCCAAAGCGCAAGCCAAGCTGGCAGACCTTCAATCCCTGCGTGACCCAACTGGACTGCACATTCTCAAAGTTTGAAAGAAACAGCCGCGAGATGGCTAGCGTCTTCAGGTACTCAACGGCAGTGGCTTCTTCCCAGTGGCGTCCGCCAAGAGCGGTGTTCTTGGGCTGGAAACTCCAGGGGATAAACGCGGTGAAGCCGCCGGTCTCTTCCTGCAGATCGTAGATGCGCTGGAAATGGTTGATGCGATGCTCAAACGTCTCGCCCACGCCAAACATCATGGTGGCAGTGGTGCGCATGCCCAGCTTGTGCGCCGTCCGATGGAAGTTGAGCCAATCGTCAGTCAGGCACTTGAGGCGCGCAATCTTGTAACGGACTTCGTCATCCAGAATCTCCGCGCCGCCGCCGGGGATGGAATCCAGTCCGGCATCGCGCAGGCGTTTGATGGTTTCTTCAATCGTCAGGCCGCTGACATCGGCAAAATGGATGATCTCTGAGGCCGAAAAGCAATGCAGATGCACCTGCGGAAACCGCTGCTGAATGCCGCGCAGCATCTCCTCATACCACTCGATCTTCAAATCCGGATCACCCCGCCCATGATTATTTGAGTTCAAAACAAAGATTGGTAAAGAATTGCCTCAGCCTGCCATGAGCAGGCAGCCGTTGTTCTAAAATAATGACGCTGTGAAAAACAACAATGGAGTGGCGCGGGACCCTCTTTCGCCGCGAAGAGGGTGGTGGATCTTTGCGGTGGTAGCGCTGGTGGTTGCAGCGATTGGCTTCTTCCTTGACCATCTTTTGGAAAAGGAAGGCCTGCCCGGAATTGACATGCTGATTATCAGCAATTTACTTACCGGGCTGTTTGCGGCGGGAATGTTTTATCAGGTGGTTCGGGAAGAGCGGGCCAACCGGGAGCTGGTGCGCGCCCGAATGAAGACGATTGCCGAGCTGAATCACCACATCAGAAACGCGCTGCAAGTCATCAAATTCTGGGGCGCCCAGCAGCGTCCCTCGCTGGACGCTATGCAGCTCCAGCTTATCAATGACTCCGTTGACCGGATTGAGTGGGCATTGCGTGAAGTGCTGCCCAGATATCAGATTGATGCACCGCCAATTCCCATAGAGAATCCCCGGCCCAAAACGGCAGACCCAGCAGCCTTGAAATCATCCTGAAGTTAAAAGCAGGCTTTGCCCAGACCTGGTCTCATCTCATAACTGCGACACCCGCCTGTATCCAGCAATAGCACAGAATATGCGTTGTCCTGCGGTGGCAATCCCCTCCTGATTCACACGCTTTCCGAGCTTGGAATTTGCTGCAACCTGCTGTGGCTAAAGGCCATCTAATACCTTGACAATAAGACACTCAGATATGATAATAATCGAATTATAGGTTTTATTGTATTGATTTAAAAGCACTTATAAAGCCAGGGAGGCAGTTAGTCATGGGCAAAATTATCGGAATTGACCTCGGCACCACGAATTCCGTGGTAGCGGTGATGGAAGGCGGCGAGCCAAAAGTCATTGCCAATGAAGAAGGCGGGCGCACCACTCCTTCAGTCGTCGGATTCACCAAATCAGGAGAGCGGTTGGTTGGCCAGGTTGCCAAGCGGCAGGCCATTACCAATCCTGAGAATACGGTTTATTCCATCAAGCGGTTTATGGGACGCCGCTTTGATGAAGTGAACGAAGAAATGAAGATGGTCCCCTACAAAGTGAACCGGCAGGGCGACCACGTAGCCGTGATCGCGCAGGGGCATGAATACACGCCGCCGCAGGTTTCGGCAATGATCCTGCAGAAGCTAAAGAAGGCGGCAGAAGACTATCTCGGCCAGTCGGTGACGGAAGCCGTCATCACGGTCCCGGCGTATTTCAATGACGCGCAGCGCCAGGCCACCAAAGATGCCGGCAAGATCGCCGGACTCGACGTGAAGCGCATCGTCAACGAGCCGACGGCGGCCGCGTTGGCTTATGGGCTGGACAAGAAGAAGGATGAAACCATCGCTGTCTACGATTTCGGCGGCGGAACTTTCGATATTTCAATCCTTGAGGTTGGCGAAGGCGTGATTGAGGTGAAGTCCACCAACGGTGACACGCACCTGGGTGGCGACAACATTGACCAGCGCATTGTGGATTGGCTTGTGGAAGAGTTCAAGAAAGATGAAGGGCTTGACCTGCGCGCCAAGGGCAATGAGATGGCGCTGCAGCGTCTGCGTGATGCAGCGGAAAAAGCCAAGATCGAGCTTTCTACCACCATGGAGAGCGAGATCAATCTGCCATTCATTACGGCAGATGCCACCGGGCCAAAGCACCTGGTAAAAAAGCTGACCCGCACCAAGCTGGAGCAGATGGTGGATGACATCATCCAGCGCTCGATCGGGCCATGCAAGCAGGCCATGAAAGACGCGGGCGTTGACGCCAGCAAGATCGATGAAGTGGTCCTTGTAGGCGGACAGACGCGCATGCCGCGCATCCAGGCGCTGGTGAAAGAGCTGTTTGGCAAAGAGCCGCACAAGGGCGTGAACCCTGATGAAGTGGTAGCCATTGGCGCAGCGGTGCAGGCGGGCGTGCTGGCAGGCGATGTAAAAGACCTGCTGCTGCTTGACGTTACGCCGCTGACGCTGGCGATTGAAACGCTGGGCGGCGTGGCCACGCCGATGATCCCGCGCAATACGACGATCCCGACCAAGAAGACGGAGACCTTCTCCACGGCGGCAGACAGCCAGCCTTCGGTTGAGATTCACGTGCTGCAAGGCGAGCGCCCCATGGCCAAGGATGACCGCACTCTGGGCAAGTTCCACCTCACCGGTCTTCCGCCGGCTCCGCGTGGCGTGCCCCAGATTGAGGTGACGTTTGATATTGACGCCAATGGAATCCTGAACGTGACCGCGAAAGACAAGGCCACGAACAAGGAGCAGAAGATCCAGATTACCTCTTCCTCCGGTTTGAGCAAGGAAGAAGTGGAGCGTATGGCCAAGGAAGCTGAGTCGCATGCCTCAGAAGATAAGGCCAAGCGCGAGGAGATTGAGGCGCGCAACCAGCTTGACAGCATGGTCTATCAGGTGGAGAAGACCCTGAAGGAGCATGGCGACAAGATCTCGGCGGACGAGAAAGGGCAGGTGGAATCGGCCCTGGCGGATGCCAAGAAAGCGCTGGAAGGCACGGACGCGGCAGCCATGAACTCAGCCCGCGAGAAGCTGACGCAGGCTTCACACAAGCTGGCTGAAGTTATGTATAAAGCAACGCAGGCCCCGCCGGCGGGCGCTGCTGAACCGGGCCCGCAGGCCGGCGCCCAGCAGGATGGCGGCCAGAAAGAAAAGAAAGATGAAGGCGTGATCGACGCCGAGTACGTGGATGTGGAGGACAGAAAGTGACCAGAGAGAACATGGCCGTGCAACTTTGGAGGAACCTATGAGTGATCCAGCGGGTCATTTTCGATACCACACTCAAAATGCAACAGATCTGAAGGCGGCTGTTATTGGTTTCTTGAAAGCTCAAAAGCGTTCTAGAACCACGGACGAAATCGTAGCGGGCCTGCATGAAGACGCTCAAGGTACGATGAATATCGAAATAATTCTTAGACGTTTGGAAGAAGAAGGAGTCGTGAAGAGATCGCTGAGAAATGGGGAGAAAACCTACAGACTTATTCTGTGACGGAGTTGGAGAACGAACGTTGAAGGCGGCGGCTAGCCGCCTTCAGCCACATGAAGCATAGAGGGAGCCCAATTGAAAAAATATCTGGTAGTGAAAATGGCAGAAGGTTGGAGCCAGGTGGTCAACTGGGTCGTGATGCCTGGGCTCTATACGCTGGAAGCAGCGCAGGCATTCGTTGCCGACGCAACGGCCAGCGATCCCGGCGCGAACTTTATGATCCAGGAAGTGGGAGCAGCATAATTTGGTTTATCCCGAACGAAGTGAGGGAACCCTAAGATCTGGCACCCCGCTAACAATTCGCGATACCTGATTGTGAAAATCTTGAATTGCTAAAAATCGCTGGTAACAAACGCATACCGGAGATTTCTGCGATGCCAGTGAATCAGGATGGTTCAATCGTCAATATTGGCAATTTCGGCGATTTTGGCAATTGAATGAGCACACGGAGAAGCCAATGAAATACGGAAAACGTCGGGGCCTGCGGATGTTTGCGGTTGCGGCCCTTTTACCCATGATGGCTGTGGCCCAGGCGGCCAAGCCTGCGGCCTCAAAAGACCCGGCTGTCCAGCAAGTCACGCAGCGTGTGCGCGATTTTCTGGCCAACGTGCCTAAAAACGATCCCAAGGTCTTCCAGGATTTTTTTGCCGACGACGTGATCTATACCCGCTCCGCGGGTGTCACGGTCAACAAGGCGGACATCCTCAAGAACATTGACGTGCGCGCGACCAGCGATCCGCAGGCCACGTATGACGCCGACGATTTCACCGTGCATCCTTACGGAGAGATGGCCGTGGTGAACTTCCGCCTGATCATGCACAACACAGAAGGCGGCAAGACCACGACCAGCTACTTTCGCAATACGGGAACATTCCTGAAGCGCGACGGCAAATGGCAGGCAGTGGCTTGGCAGGCGACGAAAGTGCCTGAAAAGCAGTAATTACCAAATCATGGCGACTACGCAACAAAAAGACTATTACGGCCTGCTCGGCGTCAAGAAATCCGCCTCGGCGGATGATATCCGCAAGGCCTTCCGCAAGCTCGCCAGAAAATACCATCCTGACGTAAATCCCGGTGACAAAAAGGCGGAAGAGAAGTTCAAGGAAATCTCTGAAGCCAATGACGTGCTCAGCGATCCCAAGAAGCGCAAAATCTACGATCAGCTCGGTTTCTACTCAGACAACATCGATCCTGCAGCCGCGGAGGCTTACGCGCGTGGCGGAGGCTTTGGCGCCGGCGGTTTCGGCGCAGGGCCTTCCGGGAAAGGCGGCAGCGCGCAAGGCTTTGATTTCAGCGGCTTTGATTTTTCTGACGTGGGCGGCGCTGGTGGACGGCAGGGCGCGGGTGGCTTCCGCGACATTTTTTCCAGCATCTTCGGCGGCGGGCGCGGCGGCCCAGGCGCAGCCGTACAGGATGAGCCGGAGCGCGGCTCAGATCTTGAATACCAGGTCAACGTTGGCTTCTGGGACGCGATTCGCGGCGCGGTGATGCGCCTGAATATTACGCGGCTTGATACCTGCGCCAACTGCCACGGCACCGGCGCGGTGGGTACTCCAGCCACTTGCCCGCAATGCCACGGCAGCGGGCACATTACGCAATCTGGCGGAGGCATGAAGTTCAATGTGACCTGCCCGCGCTGCCACGGCACAGGCAAAGCGCAAGATATTTGCCCGGTGTGCCACGGTGAAGGCGTAGTGGAGCACACTGAGCCAATGGAGGTGCGCGTAAAAGCGGGCACGCGCGACGGCCAGCGGATACGCATCGGCGGCAAGGGCAATGCCGGAACGCACGGCGGCGGCGCAGGCGATCTTTACATCATTATCCGCGTGGGTGAGCATCCGATCTTTCGCCGTGAAGGCGATGACATCTACGTCACCGTTCCCGTGGAAGCGTGGGAGGCCGCGCTGGGCGCCAAGATTGAGGTGCCGACCATTGATGGCCGGTCACAGCTTAAGATTCCACCGGGAACGCAGAGCGGACAGAAACTCCGTCTGCGCGAAAAAGGCGTCTCTTCAGCCACGCGGGAAGGCGCGCGCGGCGATGAAATTGTGGAGATCAAGCTTGCCGTGCCGGCCGCGCATGACATGCGCGCGCGTGAGCTGTGGCAGGAATTGCAGAAGCTGCATCCGGAAGATCCGCGGGCGGAGCTGTGGAGCAAGGTCTAATTCTGGAGACGCTGCGCCTGCGTCTGCGCGAGTTCACCATGAATGACGCGGACGCGATGGAAGCTGTCCTGGGTGATCCGCTCGCCATGCAATATTACCCAGCGGCTTTCGATCGGCAAGGCGTTGAGGCCTGGATTGGAAAAAATATCGCCCGCTATCGTCGCGATGGTCATAGCCTCTGGGCGATGCTGTTGAAAGATACGGGCGAACTGATCGGCGATTGCGGCTGTGCCCTGCAGGAAGTTGAAGGCCGGAACGAAATTGAAGTCGGCTATCATGTGCGGCGGGACCTCTGGGGCAAAGGCTATGCAACGGAAGCGGCGCGAGCATGCATGGAGTATGCGTTTTCCAGGTTCGGAGCCAAGCGCGTGATCTCCATGATTCGGCCGGAGAACCTGCAGTCAAGGCGGGTTGCAGAGAAGAACGGGCTGGTTTGCGAGAAGATTGTTTTCTGGCATGGGTATGATCATTGCATCTACGTCAGGAGCAAGGAAGGCAAAACGGAGTTATGACACCTTAAGCCACTTTACGGAGCCGCACAATGAATTTGCTTTCGTTAATTTTGCTAGTGGCCCAGGCCGGTTCAGTCGCCAAGGAACCCGTGCCTGATTTTACGGTTGCGGTCGGGCCGAAGCTGCCGTCGTACAGATTACATTTTATTTGGGATGAGGATCCGAACTATAAGGTGGTAAACGCCATCCAGGTCTTTAAAGGCGATTCGAATGAACCAGTCCAGGTGCTTGACGATTGCGAAATGACAAACCCTCCGGATGATCCTGTCGCAGTCAACTCCTGGCTAAAGACCGAAGACTTCAATTTTGACGGCTATCTGGACCTCGCGCTGGTGAATTGGATGGGTGGAACCGGCAACGTCGGCTATTGCATATGGATGTTCGATTCCAAAACAGAGAAATATATACTCAATCCGCAATTTTCGGAGTTGATTGGCAATCACAAGATCGATCCAGCCGCTAAAACCATTACCACCAGCAGCAATGGAAGCGCAGATACTGGCTCTCTGCAGATTTACACCGTGCGCGAAAACAAACTAATCCTGATACTGGAGGAAATACAGGAGGAAGCAAAAGGCAAGTGCCCGATCCATTGGCTCCGGCGTGAACAACGCGACGGCAAGCTTGTAGTGACGGCAGAGGAGTGGTTCAAACCCGGCGACAATGGAGAACAACCCTGTACACCTTAACCTTCAAAATCGAAATGATCGTATATGGCTGCTAAACGCAAATCCCGTGGCGCTTATATGATCTCGGCAGTAGCTGAGATGTACGGCATCCATCCGCAGACCCTGCGTTTGTATGAGCGAGAAGGGCTGCTCAAGCCGTCGCGCACTGAAGGCAACACGCGCCTCTATACTGAAGACGATCTGCAAAGGCTGGAATTTATCCTGAATCTGGCGCGTGATCTGGGCGTGAACATTGCCGGCATCGCCATTATTCTGCAGATGCGCGAGCGCATGGAAGAGATGAACCGCAAGATGCAGGATTTTGTCCGGTTTGTGCAGGAAGAAGTGGCTTATCGCGCAGGCCATGCGCAGGCAGACGCCAGCCAGGGCGCCATAATCCCCCTGCGCAAATCCGGATTCAACGTATCGGTTAAAGACAAACGGAAGTAAAGGCCCGGTTTTTGGAAACCTGCGTACTGGGCTAATGCTTGCATTAACCCAGCAGCAGAAGTTCCTCTTCAATCCTCTTTAAGGTCTTTAAGGTCGTGGCCATAGACAGAAACAATCGGCTTGCGGTCTGTACCCTGCTCATTGCCGCTGCTTGCGCTTTCATCAACGTTAGCGGGGCTTGAGCCTGGCACAGCTGCCGCCATGGCCCTGGATTTTTGCGGATAAATGCGCATGCGCTGGCGTAACCTTCTTTCAACATCTGACCATTCTTCGCGTGCGCGTTCTACTCCCCGCCGAACGGTCAAGGCGCCTTTCTGTTCTGCTTTGCGGAAATTCTCAATTAAGCTCATCTCCCGTCCCCCCTTGGGTCCTGAGAAGCACGTAAAGACACAAGACCCATATTATGAGATGCAGTCGGGTCTGCATCGGAAGCTGCTGGATGGTAGCCTGGATGGCTGTTGTGGAACTCTGCTTTTTGCGCTCTGCTCTGAACTGCCAGAGAGGGAGAAATCTTCGCACAGAGTGCACACGCTTGTAAACCACAGAGCCAAGATCGTATTAAGGTTCCGCTGGTCTGTGAGGAACTCTGCTTTGCTGAGCTGCTTCTGAAACTCAGAGTTCGCGTACTATCGCCGTTATCCAACTTGTGAGGAGCTCTGCTTTGCCAGCCAATCCAGGAAGAGTTGCTCAATTGGCTTGTCTTTGGCGCGGATAACGTGGCGCATGGTGTGTCCGGTGGCAAGATGACAAAGCTCTTCTGCCATGTTTTTGATGTGATCACCGGCTCGTTCCAGCGCATTGGCCATGGCCAGGACGTGCAAGCTCTCTGGGCCTCTGAATCCTTCAGTGTTCTCTGTGTGGCGAATCACCACCAGATTGCGCAGCCGGTCAACCTCAGAATCCGTTCGCAGCACATGGATGGCTTGTTCCACGTCGCGCGCAACAAAGGCCCGGGACATGGTAGCCAGCATATTCTCCAGCAGGCAGCCCATGCGGGTAAGCTGCTCAATATCGTCCATATCAATGCGGTTGCGCACGATGGCACACCGCTCAGCAAAGCTGAGCACCAGGTCGCCTACTCGCTCCAGGTCCAGCATCAGCTTCATGCAGGCCAGCAGCTCGCGGGCCTGTGTCGGCGTTACCTGCGTGATGACGATGGCCAGGCGCTCATCCATCTCCCGGTCCATGCTGTCCAGTTGTTCTTCACATTTGCGCACCGCTGCCAGCGCTTGGTGGGAGCCATTGATCAGCGCGTCAATGGAATGCGACACAGCTTCATGCGCGGCGTGAGTGGCGCGCATGGCCAGATCAACCAGATGTGCTTGCTCGGAAGATTCTTGCGGAAGGAGTACTGCCTGGGAATTCATGGGAGCTGCTGACCTTCTGCCGTGTCTCAGCCAAGCAGAAAAACACGGCTGCGATTGCACCTTTCACTTTCCCACGGTTATAAGGCCGGAATGTGAAAGGAAGGTTAAAACGCCATGAATCCTGCAAAAAATCGCTGAGAACTTGGCACCGGCAGCCTTATCAACAAGCTAGCTGCTGGCGGGCCATGCTCCCGCTGCTCTGCGGCGCGGGAGTGCAGTCAAGAAAGGCCACCAGGTTTTCCGCCAGGTCAACGGCGTGGTCGGCAATCTGCTCCAGGCAGCGGGAAGCAAAAATCAAATGGATATTCTGCTCATTATCAGCCGGTTGCGTGTTGCTGCCAAAGCCGCGCAGAACGTAAGCGCGGTAAGCGTCAACCGACGATCCACCCGTAGCAGCGCTGCGCGCCAATACTGGGTCCAGGTGTATGAGCGAGCGCAAAGTCTGGCGGCACAGATGGGAAACGGCAATCGCCATCGGCTGCAGGCGCGAGAAATCTTCATGGTCGCGATGCTCGCCTACCTGGCTCACTCTGCGGCCCAGGTTGGCTGCCAGCTTGCCCAATCGCGCCAGGTCTTTGCTGATGTTGATAACTGAAGTTGCCAGACGGAGCTCTGAGGGCAGCATGTCACCGCTCTCCAGGGCTGAGAAAACAGCCTGGTCAATGGAGGACTCAAGTTCCTGAACGGCAACAGCATTCTCCATTAGCCCGGCTACAGCGTGGGTGTTGGAGTGGAGCAGGCCTGTGATGGCCTGGTCAACAGCCTTATCGACCCTAATGCCCATGGCCAACAGCAGGCTGGTGATTTTTCTGCGAGGACTTTGCGTTTGTACTGCCTGGATCGTCATTGAAACACCTTTTACAGATACTTGTTAGACGAAACTTACCATGCCCCGGTTAACGTGAAATGGCGGAAAAATTAAAATCGGATAAAGACGTTTAATGGACTGTTTTCAGAGTACTAGATGACACCAATGCAGAGAGGGATTCACTTTTTTGGCGCTTCAAAACGGTAGCCTGCGCCGCGAACGGTCTTAAGGTAGCGTGGATGCTCAGGATCAACTTCAATTTTTGCCCGCAGCTTTCTTACGTAAACATCCACCGACCGGGGACTGACAAACGTGGTTTCACGCCAGACAGCGTCAAGAATCTGGTCACGTGTAAAAACACGGCCGGCGTGCTGGGCCAGATAGTGCAGCAGGCGAAACTCAGTGGCCGTGGCGGTCATGGCGGCGCCGCGGACGGTCAAGGTCATGGCCAGGGAATCGATTTCTATTTCGCCGGCAGAGATTACAGAAGGCGCCAAAGGCGCTTCACAGCGGCGCAAAACCGCTCGTAGTCGCGCTACCAGTTCACGCGGGCTGAAGGGCTTGGTGATGTAATCATCGGCCCCGGTTTCCAGGCCGCGAATGCGGTCGGCTTCGCTGGTTTTGGCGGTAAGAAAGACGATCGGAATACCTGACAATGCCCGTCCTGACTGGCGAACCTGGCGGCAGAGTTCCAGCCCATCACCGCCGGGCAGCATGATGTCAAGCAGCAAAAGAGAGGGACGGTCTTTCAGGGCATCGGTAACCACAGCATGCGTGCTGGAATACGTGCGCACGCGATAGCCCGCTGCCTCAAGATTATGACGAATAAGGCGTGAAATATCCGCATCATCTTCCACCACAAAGATCTTTTGTTTATCCCCCGCGCTGGAGGATGCGGCGGTTTTTTGAGTCTTTGAGTCGTCTGGTTCCGGCAACGTTCTGGTAAGCGTGCCCATACCAGAGAACATACAGAGGCAATGTTAAAGGAAGGTAAAAATGCCAATTCAAATCTCGGGCGATTTAAACGTGCTTCTAACACTCTGGGAACTTAGTGCGATTGATGCGATTCGCGCGATCGTTCAGCACGAAATGCGGCCTCTGGCAAGCTCAGAATGGTGAATCTCGACTAAGATAGACCGGTTTATGCCGTCAACATTGCGACCTGCTTCTGCTGACGATCAGGAATTTCTCTATCGGCTCTACGCCACCACGCGGTTGAAGGAGATCGCCCCGTTTGGCTGGCCGGAAGCGCAACAACAGGCCTTTTTGCGCATGCAGTTCACCGCACAACAGCGCTGGTATCAAATGAGCTATGACGCGGCCGAACATCAAATCATTGAAATTGACGAGTCTCCTATTGGCCGGCTGATGGTTTTGCGCCAACCTGCATCAGTTCACCTGGTTGATATTGCGTTATTGCCGGAATTTTGTGGACAGGGAATCGGCGGAGAGCTGATCGGCAAACTGATCCAGGAATGTGATCAGGCGAAACTCCCGCTTCGTTTGCAAGTGCAGAAAACCAATCCAGCACAGCGACTCTACGAGCGCCTGGGCTTTAAAAAAACCGGCGAAGACCAGATCTATATCCAGATGGAAAAGCTGCCCGCCTAGCTGCGCAATTATTTTTGGCTATCTGTCTGCAAACCCAGCGGTACATACAGGCTTCCGGGATTTCGAGAAACCCGCCTTTGCTGCAGCTTATTAGCTGGAGTGCAAGTGGAGACACCGGTCAGCACCGGCGCCTGGCCATCCTGGCGTTCAAAATGATAACTGCGAACGGTGTAGCAGGTGTTCTTAGCCTGTAATTCCTCGCGCGATACTCTGCGCACCAGCAAAGGATAAGAGCTAAAGCTTTTTATCTGGGGAATCTTTCCGAGGTAAGCTCCGTTCGAATTGCATGAGCCTTGCTGGAGCGCTGCGCCCGCAAAAAGAAGAACGACGGCGAGAGGCCACATAAGGAGTCCTCCTCGGGGCCATTATAGTCGAGATTCGCAGCCGGGTACTGCCATTTATTAGCGTCGCAAGGTGCCTTTTCCCGTTATTTCACTACTCTTCAGTAGCCTGCGCGTCCGAATCCTGCGGCGCACAAAGCGCACCAGGAGCCATACCATTACAACTAAAATCACGACCAGCAGCACAGAAACGGCAATAAGGATCCGTATGGAATTCATCATCACGAACTTGCCGCTCACACTGTAAAAACCGTTGAACTTTTCCAGGGCCCCCGGCAGCGCCAGCAGATCGTCTTTCGTCATCTGCAAGACGTGTTCATTCGGATGAAACTGTGATTCCCACGGAAACAACTCCCCATTGGCATTCTTTTCAATGTGCCCGCCCAGGACAAATATGACCGGGCGGTCCTTCACAAAACCGGCAACCTTCTTTGCGCTGGCGATGTATGCGCTCGTGTCGTCCACCAGCAGGCGCGCCGGCAGCAGAAAATCGCCGGAGAAAAATAGCCCGGTGTTTCGGTCATAAAAAGAGACCTCGGTCTCGTTGTGGCCGGGCGTTGGGATCACGTCAACAGTCCGCCCGCCAAGGCCAATCTCCGCCATGCCGCTCGGCCAATCGCTGAAGTGGTAAAAGCGCCGGACGCTGTCAATATCAAACCCTGCCACCTGAACATTGGGCAGCTGCGTGAACTGTCCATCGCCCGCGCGGTGGTCAAGGTGGCGATGTGTGTGCACCACGATCAACGACAACTTTTCCTCTCCGTTGCCGGGCAGCAACTGCATCACCGTGCTCGCCAGCGGCATCTGTTTTGCATCTGCCACGTCGCCGGTATCGATCAAAAGCGCCTTCTCTGATCCAATCAGCAGGTAGATAAACGGCGCTTCAAAGGTGGAGCAAAGGCTCTCCCGAAGTATGAAAGTCCGCTCGTTGTATTTATGCACTTGCAGGGGAGGCAATGTATTCCCCGCACAATTCTGTGCGCCTTCATTCCAGTGAACGTCCATCGATCCCGCCGCCAGTTGCGACCAAGCCTGCAAGGGAGCGAAGATCAGCACGAAAAACAAGCCAACAAAGAATAGAGGAGAGCGGAAATTTTTCATGATCATTTGCTGTAATCTCCTTTGCGTTCCGGCAGCATGGAATCCAGTGTGGCCAGCCACGACTTCACGGCCCGGTCTATTCGCCCCCGGTCATGGGTTGCGCAGTAGTCGAGCATGAAGCCGCGCAAGCCCGCGACCACGAGCGTGGCAAAGGCGCGGGCCTCTGCGCGTGAATGTCCTTCACGGCCCAGTGGATCGGCAATATCGCGAAGCCAGTCTTCAATCGTATGGTGCAGAAATGCCTTGTAACGCTGTGGATGACGCAACGCGATTCCATACACTTCAAAGAAAAGACGGAAAAGCGGCTCGGAATCAGCGGCGCTCATCCGTCTCCAAACGATCGCGCAATTCTCTGCAAAGCTGCCTGTTTCCACCTTGTCATAGGCGGCTTGTTGCCGCTGTCTGGCCTCCGCAAGCACCGCACTCACCATTTTTTCTTTTGATCCAAAGTAGTAGAGAAGCACGCGCGGGCTGCAGCCCACAGCTTTAGCCAGCGGCCTGAGTGAAAGGTCGCTAAGGCCATGCTGGACCAGGTATTTGAGGATCTCCGCCCGTAATTCTTTGGGCCGCTCTTTGTTTGCAGTCCGGCTCATGTTTGCGAACCCAATATAAATGAAACGATTGTTTCAATTATACAAATAAGAAACGGCGGCCGTTTCCTTTCGGCATCTTCACCGCAAATTGTTCCGGTCGCTTCCGCCAGTGGCAGACTGAGACCAATCAAGGCTGGTCAATGCAGCGCCTGGGTTACCTTCCCGAAGAGGTCTACGGCTATGCACTTGCACGGTTCGCCCATGAACGTTGTGAACGCCGAAGTGGGCTGGCCATCTCTCCACCAACCTGCGCAGCTATTTCAGGAAGTCGGCGGCGTGGCTGGAGTGTGAGGAACGGATCAAAGAAGCAGCCGATTGGTTGAAAAACATAAGCTCCCACTTTTCCAATCTCGTGCCTGGACCGGGGATAATCACGCACAAGCAATTGCCAACCTTAATCCTTTCGTCCATTATCCCGCTGTACTAATTTCCGCCTTAAGCAGCTTGCTTCATTGCACCAATCGCGCTACAGTTTGCTTAGCTCTGACCGTTTCTCCCCGACCTCATGCTCACCCTCACAGGAGTATTTTGACCAATTGCTGCAAAACCGGTGCGATATCCTGTGGTTAAGAGCACTTATCCACAATATCTAGTGGGCTTTGCTCTTGACCCCCGGTAACTCTCTGGGTACATTAGCTGGAACGCGGGTTATCTCTTCCAGCAGAGAAACCCAAAGGTTTGCAGAAAAATCGCACTTCTGCCAGCTACAGCCGTGCGAGCGGGCCCCAAAGACGCGCGGTTTTCGCGTCTTAGGGTGGGGACGATTGGTTAATCCTGAAGGAGTTAGGAAGTTGCTCAAACTTAAGAAGCTGCAAATCCTCGGTTTTAAGTCCTTCTGTGATCGCACGGAGCTCAAGTTCCCCGGCGAAGGTGTTGCCGCAGTGGTTGGGCCCAACGGATGCGGAAAGTCGAACATCGCCGACTCAATCTCCTGGGTCCTGGGTGAACAATCTGCCAAGAGCCTGCGTGGCGTGCGCATGGAAGATGTGATCTTTGCCGGCACCCGTGACCGCAAGCCCACCGGTATGGCTGAAGTTTCTCTCACGCTGATCGATCCTCAGGTTTATGAAGGCCAGGTGAGCGGCGTCCCTGAGATCGATATTCAGGATGATATGCCACTGGGCATGAATGACGACGACTGGGACGAGGCCTCAGTCCGCGCCAGCGCCGCTGAAGCCACGGAAGCCCATGTCGCTGAAGTGCAGCCTGGACCGCTCGATTGGAAAGAAGGAGTAGATGCGGCAGCTGAAGGCGAAGCTCCCGAGTCCGGTAGCGACGGCGCTGCTGAAGTTGCCAAAGACGGAACTCCAGCAGAAGCTCAGGCAGAAGTAGTCGGGCAACAGCCGTCGAGCGAAGAGTCGCAAGCCGCTTCCGCAGAACCTTCATCCACGTCATCGGAACCAAACGCTGAAGCCGCGCAGAACGCCGCGAACCCGGTAGTCCTCAAAATTCGCCGTCGTAAGTTCAAGCCCATGGTCTTTGCCAAGGGCGAAATCATGGTTACGCGCCGCCTCTTCCGCACTGGCGAGAGTGAATACCTGCTGAATGGCAAGCTCTGCCGTCTGCGCGATATTCAGGACATCTTTATGGGTACCGGCCTGGGTCCGGAGTCGTACGCCATCATTGAGCAGGGAAGAATCGGCCAGATTCTGAGCAGCAAGCCGCATGATCGCCGCGCCATTATTGAAGAGGCCGCAGGCATCACCAAGTTCAAGACGCGCAAACGCCTGGCGGAGGCGCGGTTGGAACAGGCCAGACTGAACCTCGCCCGTATCAATGACATCTTTGATGAAGTCACGCGGCAGATGAACTCGCTCAAGCGCCAGGCATCCAAGGCTGAGCGCTATGCCCGCCTGCGCGATGAGATGAAAGAAAAGCTGCGCGTTGTGCTGGCCAGCAAATTTGCCCAGATGGGACGCGACGAAGCCGGGCTGAACGCCTCGCTGGAAGCGATGGGTGAAGAGATCCGAACGCGCAGTGAAGCCGTTACGGCCAAAGAGGCCGAGCACACTGAGCGCACGCAGCGCGGCTACGCCATTGAGAGTGAGATCGCGCACAACAGCCAGATCATGAACGCGCTGGCCGTTGAGACGGAACGCGCCATCTCCCGTCGTGGGGCCAATGAAGAGCGTTGCGCAGAGCTGGATGCACGCTCCGCCGCTGCGCAAGCTGAACTGGAGCGGGCCCAGGCGCAATCTCTCTCACTGGCAGATGAGGTCCAGACCAGCCGCAGGTTTGTCGAATCTGCGGCATCAGAAGTTGCCACAGCGCAGTATGAATGGCAGGCGCTGCAGCAGGCCTCGCAGGATGTGGCCACGTCGCTCACTGACCTTGAACGCCAGCAGGAAGCCCGCCGTCAGAACGTGATGGAGGCCATGGCTTCGGCTTCGCAGGTGCGTAACCAGATCATCCAGGCGGAAGAGCACATCACTGCGCTGGAGCGCGAAGCGCAACGCCTGGAGCGCGAATCCGCTGCCGCACAGGTTGATATTGAAGCCTTCGGCGGCAAACGCGGCCAAATTGCCTTTGAATTTGAATCCATTACGCAAACCGCTGCGGCTTTGGGCGCGCGCATCAGCGATATTCGCAGCCAGATGGAAAGCAAGCGCAAAGAAGAAGAAGAGCGCAAGCGCAATCTGGATACGCTCCGCGCGGAATATGCCACCGCTCAGGGCAAGAAATCATCACTGGAATCAGTGATCAATGAGCATGGTTATTCCACTGAATCTGTGAAGCGCCTCTTTCAATCGGGCGCAATGGGCAATGGCTTTACGCCCGCCGGCGTGCTGGCTGATTTTCTTGAAGTTGAGACACGCTATGAAAGCGTTGTCGAAGAATTTCTGCGCGACGAACTGAACTATGTCGTGGTGAAGTCATGGGATTCCGCTAATGAAGGTATGCGGCTGCTGCAGTCAGATGTCGATGGCCGCGCGACCTTCCTGGTGCACCCGGAAGACTCGCAGGCTCGTTTCTCATTTGTCGCAAGTGACGCGCCACCGCCGACCTCACCGCGGCATGAAGAGATTGTTTCACTCAAAAACTGTATCCGCGTGCTGGATGGGTTTGGCCGGTCGCTCGAAGTCGTGCTGCCCAAGCTGCGCGATGGCTACATCACACAGGATTCCAACATCGCCCGCAACCTGGCGCTGGAAAATCCTGACGCCTATTTCCTTTCCTCCACCGGCGAGTGTTTCCACAACGTTACCGTCACAGGCGGCAAGCAGCGCAAAGAAGGTCCGCTTTCGCTCAAGCGTGAGCTGCGCGAACTGGCCAAGCTGGCCGGCGATCTTGAAACCGCCATTCAGAGCGAGCAGGCAAGCGTTCAGACATTGGCCCGCGAGCTCAACGAGCTAAGCAAGCTGCTGGGCAACCTGGAAGAAGAGCGCCGCGAAGCGGAGAAGCAGGCCCTGACCCAGGGCCACGCGCTCAAGCAGATGGAAACCGAACTGGCCCGCACCGAGCAGCGCCTCAATACTTACAGATTAGAGTATGAGCGCACGCGCTCAGAACGCGACGAGAAGAGCCAGATTGTGGCTGAGAAGCGCGAGCAGGCGGAAGCTCTGGAGCAGAAGCGCCAGGCGCTGGAAGATGAGATGAAGGTGGCGCAGCAGCGGCTTGTCTCACTGCGCGCAACGCGCGATGGCGCTGCACAGAGCGCGTCAGAGGCTGCGGCCCGGCTGGCCGTGGTGGAAGAGCGACGCAGGACCGCCGCTTCAGCGCTGGAGCGGATTGAATCGCTCTCATCTGAAGCAAAGCAGCGGGTTGATTCACTGCAAACGCAGATCCAATCTGCGGCGGCAGAGAAAGTACAGCGTGAAGCTGAGAACCTGCAGATCGCTGAACGGTTGCAAGCCCTGGCCGCAGAAAAGACTGCAGCGGAGGCCACCGGCGTGCAGTTGCAGCATGAGTCAGAGCAGGTGCGCGCCCGCATCGCCGAGATCGACCAGGAGCTGAAAGCAGCGCGCGCAGAGTTGGATGCCACCCGTGATCGCAAGAGCGAATTGGGCACACAGCTGGCGAAGCTGCAGTCGGATCTGGCGCACATGGCTGAATCGTGCATGAACGAGCTGGGCATAAGCGCTGACGAGCTGCGCGCAAACGCGGAGATCCCGCTGGTGGAAGGCGAGCAGCTTGCGCTGGAAGAAACCACCTATCGCGAGATGCGCACAAAGCTCGACAACATGGGCCCGGTCAACATGATGGCCCTGGAAGAATTCAAAGAGACTGAGCAACGCCACCAGTTTCTGGAGACGCAGCGTAAAGACCTGCTGGAATCAATCGAGAACACGCAGGCAACCATCAAGGAAATTGACGAATTCTCGCGGCAGAAATTCCAGGAAGCCTTTGAGCGGATCAATGAGAATTTCCAGTTCACCTTCCGCAAGCTCTTTGGCGGCGGCCAGGCATTCATGCGGCTGACGGATGAGATCAACACCGCCGAGAGCGGAATTGACGTCGTGGCCTCGCCTCCGGGCAAGAAGCTGCAGAACGTCCTGCTGCTCTCCGGTGGTGAAAAGGCGCTGACTGCGCTCTCGTTGCTGGTTGGCATCTTCCAGTATCAGCCCAGCCCGTTCTGCATTCTTGACGAAGTGGACGCACCGCTCGATGAAGCCAACATCGGACGCTTTACCGAGCTGGTTAAAGAGATGGCAGTGGGGACGCAGTTCATCATCATCACGCACAGCAAGAAGACCATGTCGATTGCGCCGGTGATGTATGGCGTCACCATGCAGGAGCCAGGCGTCTCCAAGATTGTTTCCGTCAAGTTTGGCGCAGAAACCGCTGGACCGCGGGCGGTTTCGGCGTAAATTCTGGGACAATCACATGCGTCGCAGCGTTGTTCTTTCTTTTCTGTTGCTGGCAGCGGTGTCTTTGGCATCGCCGGCGGCAAAACCACTTGCCGATAGAATCCTGATCATCAAATCCACCCGCACCATGACGCTCTACAGCGGGAACAGAGTTCTGCGCACATATAAGGTAGCGCTTGGGACGGTGCCCGTTGGACCAAAACGCGTGGAAGGCGACCACAAAACGCCGGAAGGCATCTATACGATTGACGCCAGGAATCCGCAGAGCCAGTTTCATCTGTCACTGCATATTTCGTATCCCGATGCAGCGGACCGTGAGCGGGCGCGCAAGCTCGGCGCCAGGCCGGGCGGTGCGATTATGATTCACGGTTTGCCTGCCGACTTTGCTTATCTGGGTGCGTTGCACCGGAAGGTGGACTGGACTGACGGATGTGTGGCCGTTACCAACGCAGAGATTGAAGAAATCTGGAAGCTGGTGCCGGTGGGGACGCGCGTGGAGATACGCCCCTAAGCGCCGGCGCAGAATGGAGGAACGGAAGTTTGGGCGAGGGTTAAAAACACAGGTCAAAAAAATATTTTTTTGCGACGGAGTTTAATTTTTAGTAACCGGTACTACAAAGCGCGGGGAAAATCAATGCAATTTAATCCGCATTCCATGCGGGTTTCCTCAATTGTGCATTTCTCTGCAAATTTTTCTGAATGAAATTTTTTTCTGCCGCCAAAATTTGCTTTTTCTGCGGTTGACAAAAAAAGTTGAGAAGCTAGAATACAGCCTCGCCCGCGTTAATTTCTTGCCATGACAACTCAAGCAATGCAAAGCCGAATTCTTTTACAGACCAATTTCCCTGAACTCACACTCCATGCCCGAGGCAAGGTGCGTGACCTGTACAGCGTGAATGGACAACTGCTGTTTGTGGCCACAGATCGCATCTCCGCATTTGACTATGTGCTTGCAACTGGCATTCCAGAAAAGGGCCGAGTGCTTACGCAGCTCTCGCTCTTCTGGTTTGATTTTTTAAAGCCTGTGGTGAAGAACCATCTGATCACGGCGCGCGTGGAAGATTATCCGGCGCCGCTACAGAACCATGCTGACGATCTACGCGGGCGCTCCATGCTCGTGACCAAAGCGCAGATGATCGACTTTGAATGTGTTGCGCGCGGCTATCTTTCAGGATCGGGCTGGAAGGAATACAAACAGACCGGCGCAGTTTGCGGCATCAAGTTGCCTGCAGGCCTCAAAGAGTCAGACAAGCTGCCCGAGCCGATCTTTACGCCGGCCACCAAGGCGCTTACCGGCCACGACGAAAACATTTCTTTTGAAGAGATGGCCCGCCACACCGGCAAGGACCTGGCAGAGAAACTGCGCGATCTTACGTTAAAGATTTATACCAGGGCAGCGGACTACGCTGCTGGCCGCGGCATCATCATCGCCGATACGAAATTTGAATTCGGACAAACGGACCAGGGCATCATTCTGGCGGATGAGGTCCTTACACCCGATTCTTCGCGCTTCTGGCCTGCGGATAAATACCAGCCGGGCAAAGCGCAGGAATCGTTTGATAAGCAATTTGTTCGCGACTATTTGGAAGAAATCAAGTGGAACAAGCAACCGCCCGCTCCGGCTTTGCCGGAAGATGTAGCGCATAAAACAAGCGAGAAGTACGTTCAGGCGTACAGAGTGCTGGCCGGGCGTGAGCTGCCCGCGGGTTGAGCCGGGAAACGGCATGAACGCGCTGGACTGGATCATTTTGGTGATCATGCTGTTTTCAGCGTTGCTGGCGGCGGCACAGGGTTTTTTCTTCGAGATTATCTGTCTGGCAGGGGCGGTTCTTGGGTTCCTGCTGGCATCGTGGGGATATGGAAAGCTCTCCCCATGGTTTGTGCAGTACGTCAAGTTGCCGGCTTTTGCTGACTTGGCGGGGTTCCTTACTATTTTTGTATCGGTTGTTCTGCTGGCAGGGGCCATTGCCAGGATCGTTCGTTGGATGGTCCATGAAGCAGGGCTAAGATCGGTTGATCGCGTACTGGGGGCTGCATTTGGCTTTATTCGCGGAATGGTGATTGTGACTGCCGGAGTTCTGGCGATCACGGCTTTTGCGCCGGAATCAACAGAGCTATCCGGTTCCCAATTGGCGGGTTATTTTTTGGTGGCAGGACGCGGTGCAAGCTGGCTGGCGCCGGCTGATGTTCGCCAGAAGTTTCGCGCCGGAATCGTCAAACTGCGCAGCGGATCCGGTCCGGGGACGGTAAACAAGTAATTCAGTCGCGAGACTTGGCGCCCCAGCACCACGGGCTCCCGGATTTGCGCTTGATGTTGCGCAATCTGGGATGGCAGTGCGCGCTTTTTCGCGTGATGGGGTAAGAGGCCACCAGGCGGCGTGCAGCCGGAGCAAGAGAGCTGTCAGCCAAAGGAAGCTGTTCAGCGGTGTGGAGCGAAGCGACAAAAACAACAAGATTATGGCGCGTCTGGAAAGAGAGGGGAATCTGTGAAGGACCAGCTCGAAGGACTTGTGGCACAGATGTATGGCAGCGGCATTCTTTATTCTGAAGCCGTGCGTGAATTCAAGAAGCGCTTCATCATGAACGTCCTGCAGCAGAACCGAGGAAACCAGTGCAAAGCGGCGCGAGAGCTGGGCATGCATCGCAACACGCTGAGCCGCACGATTGCGGAGCTGAAGCTGGATGTCCGCCAGTTGCGTGATGGCGGCCGCCGCCCAGTACGCAGTGAAAAGCCGGCGATGCTGGAAAAGCAGAAGCTGGTTCGCTAATTACCCGGCAGCCCTGAACGCCACATTTGAATCCAAGCAAGGTGCAAACCCTGGCGCCTACGAATACAGGCCAGAAAGCATTCATCCGTCCCGGATTCTGCTGGGATGCAGCCGGCGCTTACCTGTTTGACATTGACGGAACGCTCCTCAACAGCCGCGATGGTGTTCACTATTTTGCTTTCCGCAATGCTGCGCGTGAAATACTGGGCCGGGAAATTACCATGGAAGGCGTTCTGGTGCACGGCAACACTGATCCGGGAATACTGCGCGGCGTGCTACGGCTGGCAGGAATGGATGACGCTGCCATTGACGCCTGCCTGCCGCAGATTGTGGAGCGCATGTGCGCCGAGGTGGAGCGCAACCAGAACGATATGCGCCCTGAGTTGTGCCCGTCTATCCCTGAACTGATCAACTACCTGGCGTCGCGACGAAAGCTGCTGGGCGTAGCTTCAGGGAACCTTGAAACTGCGGGCTGGCTCAAGCTGGAAAAAGCCGGCTTGCGGCCGATGTTTGCATTCGGCTCATTTTCCTTTCCACGGCAGACACGTGCTGAAATCTTCCAGCATGGCATCGCACTCGCACGCCTGCGCCTGGGAGAACATGCCGTGGTTAGCATTGTGGGCGATACGCCTTCTGACATTGAAGCCGCACGCGCTGTAGGCACATCGGTGATCGCGCTGGCGACCGGGATTTTCAGCTTCTCTGACCTGATGGCGTCGAATCCTGACGCTTGTTTTGCCTGCGCCACAGACCTGCTGGCGCTCAATCAAAACAATGTGAAGATGAATCGGTAAAACTTCGGTAATCCGGTGCAATATTCAGAAATAGAATCGTTCAGAATGACGGTACAATGTAACCTCCACGAATGAAGTATTGCTTCGCCATTCTATCGCTCTTTTTCTGCCTCGCGTGCTTCGCCGCCGATGGGCCGCAATCCCCAATTTCCAAAAGCGATCAAAAAATGGCAGAAAAAGAATTTAAGAGCGCCATGGAGCTGCAAAAAAGCGGCAAGCCTCAAGAGGCCCTGCTCGCGGTGACCAAGGCAACGCAGTTGGTTCCGGGCAACATGGAATACATCACCATGGCGGAGATGCTGCGCCAGCAAATCATCGGGCAGCTTCTGGAACAGGGCAACCATCTGGCTGAAGCGGGGGACACCAGCGGCGCAGCCGAGAAGTTCCGCACCGCGCTGGGCATCGATCCTAGGAACACTTATATTGCTCAGCGGCTCCATGATGTTGCTCCGCCTGACCCTGATCCTGAGCACACACACACGCTCGAATTGCTGGCTTCAGTGGACCAGATCAATTTGCAGCCTGCGCCGGGCAAGAAAAATTTCCGCCTGCAGGGTGACGTCAAACAAATTTACCGCCAGATCGGAGATGCGTTCGGCATCACCATTCAGTTTGACCAGAGCACCAATGCCCGCTTCCTGCGTTTCGATTTAGACAATGTGGATTTTTATACCGTCATGGGTCTGGTTGGGAAAATGACAAAGACGTTTTGGGCGCCCATGTCAAGCCGTGAAGCCATTGTCGCCAATGACACGCAGGAGATGCGCAAACAATACGAGCGCATGACGCTGCGGACATTTTATGTCCCCAACGTGGTCGCGCCGACCGAGCTGAACGATCTGCTTAACGTGGTCCGCACGATTTTTGATATGAGGCTGGTCAGCATGCAGCCCGGGAAGAACACTATAATAGTGCGCGGGCCGCAGGAGCAGGTGGCAGCGATTGCAAGCCTGCTGAACAACCTGATGGATGCCAGGCCGGAGTTGCTGATCGACGTAAAAGAATATGAGCTTGATACCGATAAGCTGCGCAGTATCGGACTGACTCTGCCCACCGATTTTCAGGTCTTCAGCATCCCTTCAGAAATCCGGCGCGTCCTGGGCTCAGATGCGCAGTCTGTTATCAACCAATTGAACCAGACAGGCACCATCAATCCCGCCGGCATCTCCGCCAGCGATCTCTCAAATCTTGCCAGCTCGCCGCTGTTGGCGCCGTTCCTGTTTTTTGGCAAAGGGCAGGGACTTACGGGCATTACCGTGCCTTCCATCAGCGGCACGCTGAGGATGAATGATTCCTCCTCTTACAACCTTGAGCACATGACTTTGCGTGCCACCGACGGCGAAGCCGCCACGTTCATGGTAGGCACAAAGTTTCCGGTGGTGAACAGCACGTTTTCCAACATAGCTGTCAGCACCAACGGCGCGACGCAAATCGGCAACACCCCGCAGTTTACGTATGAGGACTTGGGCATCACGCTCAAGGCCACGCCGCATTACCACTCTGATGGCCGGGTGACGTTATTACTGGATATGGCCATCCAATCGCTCGGCACGCAGCAAGTTAACAGCATCCCGGATATTCTCACCCGCTCCTATAAAGGAACAATCACGGTGAGTGACGGCGAACCCTCAGTTGTTATGGGCGCCATTACTGAGCAGGAGTTGCGTAACATCCAGGGCTTGCCGGTGCTGAGCCAAGTGCCTGTTTTGAACACCTTCCTGAGCGGCACAAACTCCAAAGAGAGAATCCATAACGAGGTGCTGGTTGTGATAACGCCGCACGTTGTGAGCAAACCATTCCACGATCAAGGCAGCAGCGTGTTCTGGAACGTGGGGCCGTAGGATTTCTTAACCACTGATTTCACTGAAAACACTGAGCGCTGGATAGTTGGATAATGGATGTCCGTGCCGGTTTCGCGCCCTATATCCTTAGCGGCGCGATCTCCTACTTTCCCGCATGATCAATTTCGAATTGCACAAGGTTTTTCAGGTTGTCATACGGAATTCCGGCTAGACCCAGCACAGTGCGCCCGTTGATAAAGATCGTGGGAGTCTGGCCTACGTCAAGAGACTGGCCCAGAGCCATGGATTTTTGCACTCGCGCTTCAGTCGCCGGAGAGGCAGCGCAAGTGGCAATTGCCTGTCCATCATAGCCGGCCCCAGTCGCCAGCTCTTTCAGCTTGTCATCAGCAGTAGCCAACGCGATTCCGCCCTGAGCATCAAAAACGGAGTCAACAAACTTCCAGAAATTATCTTTATTTGTCTGCGCGGCACAGTCAGCATATTGCGCGGCCTTGTGCGCCCATGGATGCATGGTGGCGGGCAGAGGGAACTGCTGGAAGATGAAACGGACCTGGGGAAAATCTCCCTGCAGTTTTTCCACGATGGGTTGTGCCTGTTTGCAGTAAGGGCATTCCAGGTCACTGAACTCTACGACTTCGATAGGAGCATTAGCGGCGCCGCGGCTTGGCCCAAACGCGCCTTGCAGTTTGGTGCGGGCCGCAGCGTAAGGGTTCGGCCCAAAGGGAAGCTTCTGCCCAACAAGCGCGGTCTGTGCGCTGGCGGAATAAAAAAGATGATATGGCTCGCCCTTATTGACTGAGACAATAATTTCCGCCAGGCCGGGTATCTCCGCCGCCTTGATGGAATAGATCTGCCACGAAACCCCCGGATCGTAACCGAAGCTGCGCTTCATGTAGGTATCCACTTCCTCTGTGGTCGGCAGGGCCGTCTGTGCTGTGGCGCCGGCGTTTTTATTGATCTGGGCCTGTGCCTGAGGGGAAAGCGGGCGATGTGTCCCGGATTTTTTTGGCGTGGACGTCTGGGCGACGCTCAGGGAAAAAGCGAGTGCAAGAGAGCTGATAAGGACAAAAGTTTTTCTGTTATTCATTGGTCAAATTTCCGATTTCTGTGCGATAGGAAAACGCCGCCCAAAGCCAAAGGCTTTGGGGGTGATTTTTAATCCAGGCGCGGCCTGCTGGCGTTTGTATTCGCTGCGCTCAATCATGCGAATCACGTCGCGCACCAACTGAACATCATAGCCGCGTTCCTGCGCGATCTGCTCCGCTGTGCGGTAATCTTCCACGTAATCTTCCAGGATATTGTCCAGAATCTGGTATGGCGGCAGTGTATCAGAATCTTTTTGTCCGGGCCGCAACTCGGCGGAAGGCGGCTTGTCAATAGTCGATTGCGGAATCACCGGCTTCAGGGAATTTACGTAGCGGCTCAGGCTGTAAACCATGGTCTTGGGCACGTCAGAAATCACGGCCAGGCCGCCGACCATATCGCCATACAGCGTGCAATAGCCCACGCCCAGCTCAGATTTGTTGCCGGTGGTAAGCACCAGCTCGCCAAACTTGTTTGACATGGCCATGAGAATATTTCCGCGAATACGTGACTGAATGTTTTCTTCCGCCACGTTCTCCGGCACTCCGGCAAAAAGCGGCTCCAGCGATTGGCGATAGCTATCAAAGATCCCGGCAATGGGGATCACCTCAAAACGAATGCCCAGCTTGCACGCCAGTTGGCGCGCGTCATGCACGCTGTGTTCAGAAGAATACTGGCTGGGCATGGCGATGCCGGTCACGTTCTCTTTGCCCAGTGCGTCCACGGCAATGGCGGCGGTAAGCGCGGAATCAATTCCGCCGCTCAGCCCCAGGATGGCCTTGCGGAAACCGCATTTGCGCGCATAGTCTTGCGTACCCAGCACCAGCGCAGCATAAGCGCTGGCATCACCCATGGCGGTTTGCTCGTGCATGTCGCCTTGAGCTGTCTCAGTGTCATAAAGAATGATATCTTCAGCAAACGATTTGGCCTGCGCCACAATACGCCCATCGGGCGCGATCACCATGCTTGATCCATCAAAGACCAGGCTGTCATTCCCGCCCACCTGGTTCACAAAGACCACAGGCACTTTGTTGTCGCGTGCAACCGTCTCCAGCATCTGGCGTCGCAGCTCGCGCTTGCCTAGATGAAATGGCGAGGCGGAGATGTTGAGAACCAGGTTGCCGCCGGCATGAAGCAGTTCGTCCACCGGATCAACGCGGTAAAGCCGGCGATGCCAGAAATGTTTGTCATTCCAGGCATCTTCACAAATGGTGAGGGCAAGCTTTTTGTCGCCGATGGGGAAGAGCTTCTGCGACTCAGCCGGGTCAAAGTAGCGCATCTCATCAAAAACGTCATATGTGGGCAGCAGCATTTTGGACTGCACAAATTGCACTGCGCCTTCACGCAGCACCGCCGCAGAATTCATCACGGATTTGCCTGTTTCCACCTTGGCCGGTGAAACAAAGCCGCAGATGATGGTGATCTGCGGAACCGCCTGGGCGATCTCATTCACTACCTGCTGGCTGCGGGCGACAAAGGCGGGTTTTTCCAGCAGATCGCGCGGAGGATAGCCGCAGACCGCCAGCTCCGGGAAGAGCGCCATTTCCGCGCCCAGAGAATGGGCCTGGCGGGCGCATTCTATGATCTTTCTGGAATTTCCGCTGAAATCACCAATCGTGGGGTTGATCTGCCCGAGAGCAATCTTCACATCTTTAGTTTAAACCGCAGCTCTGTTTTGCGTCAGCCCCTGTTCTAAACCGGCGGGCGTTTGGGCAGTTCCGGTTCAGGAGGCTGTTGCGGATCTGGCGCTTGTTGTGAAGCGCCCTGCGGCTGTTGGGAAGAATCCTGCTGTTGCTGTGAAGTGTCCGATGGTTGTTGTGACGTATCTCCCGGCGGCTGCTTGTCATGAGTACCCCACTGTGGCTCTTCTTGTGGGGATGCAGGGGTTTGTGTTTGTGGTGTGCCGGCTCGGTGCACAGCAGGATCAGGTTGCTCATCGGGTCGCTTCAATGTTGGTGCATGGGCTGGCTGCTCCGGTTGTGGTCCTGCGGCTTTTACGTCCTCAGGTGAATTGCTTGCTTTCAATGATGCCAGCGTGGGCACGCCGTCTTTTATATCAACTTCCTTCTGTGTCTTTACAATCATCTCGCCGCCCACCTTGGCGATCTTCACCTGTGTTACCTCATCGCCAATAAAGCGGACAAACACCACGTCCTGCGGCGGAGTCCCATAAATCCATTCTTCGTATTGACGGCCCTGCTCATCTTTTTCACGCACTTTTTGCTGTGGACGGTCCTTGGCCATAACCACCATGTCATGGTTCATGCCCACCAGCACTTCATGCTTTTTCACGGCCTCCCGGATTTTTGGGGGAAGCGTATCTGCAAACACCTCAGCCGCCGATTTAATCGAAAAATCCAGCACCGGGCTTAGCAGGCTGTGGAGTTCTGCCCCAGTCATTTCGGGTATATGCTTTTTGAACTCAACAGTAATCGCAGCCCCAGTTGGCTGGGCCGCATTGGGATCTACACCACCGGTGCTGCCGCCCATACCGCTGATCTGAATGTGTTGGTACCACTTTGTTTTTTTCTTGGGCCCGCCATTGATCTCCAGGTAGATGGATTTATCCCGGAAAGCGATGTTGGTGATCTGCACTCTGTCGCCGATCTTGGCGGCCGCGCCGAGCGTTTGCGATGCCCGGTAAAGCGCTGCGTCATCCGGCTTGATCGCGCCGTCTGGCTCGATGACCAGGTTCTTTTCGCCCACGGGGAAGTATTTGCGCGTGTGGGCAAACTCAGCCTCCATCAGGCGGATCAACTCCATCTTGGTGCCGTTGTTCAGGCTTTCCCGGGTGTCAAGATCAGAAGGTTTAAGATGCGGAGCAGTAAGCTCAGCGGTGGGAACTTTGTCCGCTGCATTTTCTGCGCTGCCGGGACTGACCGTAATGGACGTGGATTGGCCCAGAGCCAGAACGCAAGCGCTTAAGACCAGGGAAAAAAGTAATGCTGCACGGCGTAACATTGGGACACCTGTGGCTGCTCGTCTATTCAATGATTCTCCAAAATAGGCGAATTTTCAACACATTTAGCAGCCATTTGTGGGTTAGATGCCAACCTATTGTGGGACGAGATGTACTGCTTTTCCTTCATCTACCCTGCTTATCCACTCTCCCCGTCTATTCTGCTCCCAAAGACCGGCCGCTTACAGAGAGGCCATCGCGCGCCACAGTTGCTGGAAGCACATGCCCGCCATAGCTGCGGATAGCGGCGGAGACATGGTCGCGATTCTCCGGTTCTGTCAGAAAGACCACACATCCGCCTCCACCGGCGCCGCAGACCTTGGCTGCCAGAGCGCCCTGGCGCAGGGCCACGCCTATCAGTTTTTCGATCATCGGCGTGCTGATCCGGGGAGAGTTGGTTTTGCGCAGCTTCCATTCTTCGCGCAGCAGCTTGGCTACCTGCTTCCAGTCGGCGAGGGAAAGCGCATGGTGCATGGCGCGGGCAATCTCTCCAATGCGCTCAAAGTTGTGGAAGATTTTTTTGTCGCCGTTGATGTGCGCCTTGAACACTTCCCAGTTATTGATGCCAGACTTGCGCGGCGCTCCGGTATAGACCAGCACAAAGCGGCGGTCCAGCTCTTCTGCGGCAACCCGCACCGCCGTATGGTGAATGCCGTCAGGGTCAAGATGGATGGCGCTTACGCCGCCGTAAAGCGCAGGATAGTAGTCCTGGCATCCGGTGGGAACCTTGATGAGTTGTGCTTCCACGTTCTGGGCGATCACGCGGATCTGCTCACGGTCAAGCTTGCGCCCGGTGTAACGCGCCAGCGCGGCCGTCGTGGCGATCATCAGCGCGGACGAGCCGGATATGCCCGCGCCGGCAGGAGATTCAGAGTTGGTTTCAATTTCAAATCCGCCTTCTGGAGCAAAGAACCGCGCTAGGTGAGCTGCCAGCGGATGCTTGAACTTATGCGCCGCGCAAAGTTGCTCAAAGCTGGAAAATTCTTCTTCCACTTTGGTGTCTATCGACTTGAGCTTGATCTTTCTGTCAGGCAGCCGGCTGATTCGGCATTGGGTAAGAATGCTGACGGCAAAATTTACGGTGACTGCGCCGGGATGGAACAGATACAAGGGCCAGAGATCCAAGGTGCCGCCGGCCAGGTCCACCCGGCAGGGCGCGTGGGCAACAATCGTTCCGGGTGGTGGCAAGCGTTATTCCGTAAAGAACCGCGCCATTTGGCGGAACTTGTCATAGCGGCCGTCAAGCAGCTTTTGTGTGGGCTGGCGCTTGAGCTCACTCAAGTGTTTGAGCAGGACCTGGTCCACCATGGCGGCTGCGGCATCGTGGTCCAGGTGGGCGCCGCCATCCGGCTCAGGAATAATTTCGTCAATGATCTCCAGTTCTTTAAGATCGGGAGCGGTAATGCGCAGGGCCTGCGCTGCAATCTCCTTTTTGGCGGCGTCACGCCATAGAATTGAGGCGCAGCCTTCCGGTGAGATGACGGAATAAACCGAATTTTCCATCATGAAGACGCGGTCTGCAATGGCAATGGCCAGCGCGCCTCCACTGCCTCCTTCGCCAATGATGGTGCAGATAATGGGGACCTCAATCTGGGCCATCTCACGCAGGTTGCGGGCAATGGCCTCCGCCTGGCCGCGCTCTTCTGCGCCCAGGCCGGGATATGCGCCCGGAGTATCAACAAAAGTGAAGATTGGACGGCCGAATTTTTCCGCCATCTTCATACAGCGCAACGCCTTGCGATAGCCTTCAGGATTGGCCTGCCCGAAGTTTCGATAGACGCGCTGCTTGATGTCGCGGCCCTTTTGGTGGCCGATGACCAGCACGTTTTCACCACGATACCGCGCCATGCCGCAGAGGATGGCCGGATCATCGCCAAAGCCGCGGTCACCGTGGATTTCACTCCAGTCAGTGAAAATTCGCTCCACGTAATCCATGGTGAAAGGCCGCTGCGCGTGGCGCGCCAGCTCAGTTTTTTGCCAGGCATTGATGTGCAGACGGATCTGCTCACGCAAAAAGTTGATCTGGTGTTGCAGGTGCTTAAGTTGCAGACGGGCTTCCTGGTCAGCACGGGCCCGGGTTTCAAGCTGTGCCACCTGCTCTTCAATCACTTCCAGTTGCCTTTGCGCTTTGACTGCTGGGTCCATAAATAGCTGTTAGTTCTTAGCCTTTAGCTCTTAGCCAAATCAACTTGATGCTTGCATCCTGGGCGAATCCCCAAGTCGAAGTTCGTTGTGCCGCCTCTTGAAAGTTAGAACATGTATTGCCTTTGAACCGCAGCCAGCGGCTAAAAGCTAGTCAATAATCCTTACCGCGCCGCGCCCGCATAACTCTTCAACCCGGGCAATAAAACTGCGGTCTGGACAGATATTATAGCCGTCGGCTTCCATCACCACCATGAAGTCGCCGCCACGTTCCACGTCAAACAACACTTTTGCCTCGCCTTTTCTTTCCCGGCAGATGGAGTACAGGGCGTCCACGGTTGCCTCAGTGGCCGTTTCCAGTGGCACGCGAATGCGGATGGAGCGCGGCAATTTGGGCTGCGCTTCTTCCAGTGGCGTGAGCTGGCTGATGGCGATCTTGGGATTCGATCCTTCTTCCACGCGCACGCTGGCCCGCACCAGCATGGGAATTTCCTGTTTCAGGATGGCTTGCAGCCGCTTGTAGGCTTCAGGGAAGACAATGGCCTCGATTGTGCCTGTCATGTCTTCCATGACCGCTTGCGCGTAAAGATCGCCCTTGCGCGACTTAAGCACGCGCACGTTGGAGATCATGCCTGCCGTATAAATCTCATCGCGGCCGGTGCCGCTGGTCATGGCTTCGATGGCCTCGGCTGAGAGCGCGCGGAAATCTTCCAGCTTGTCCCGGTACTTTTCCAGTGGATGGCCGGTAATGAAGAAACCAAGGACCTCTTTTTCGCTGGCCAAACGCAGATGCTCGTCCCATTCGGGAACAGCAGGTAGTTTTTCTGAATTGCCGTTGACCTGCTCATCTTGAAAGACGCCGAAGAGCCCGTGCTGGCCGAGTTCGGCGTCGCGTTGCGATTTTTGTGCTCGCTCAATGGCCTTGTCGAGCACTGCCATGAGCTGGGCGCGATTGCCGAACTCATCCATGGCGCCGGCCTTGATGAACGATTCCAGCACGCGCTTGTTCATCAGCCGCAAATCGACCTTCTCACAGAATTCAAAGATCGAGCTGAAGTGACCGATTTTCTTGCGCGCAGCGGCAATGGCCTCAATGGCGTTGCGGCCCACGTTTTTTACCGCTGCCAGCCCAAAGCGAATGGCACTGCCATGCGGCGTAAAGTCGGAGTCGCTTACGTTGATATTGGGCGGCTCAACCGGAATCTCCATTTCGCGGCATTCGTTGATGTACTTCACCACGTTATCGGTGTTGCCCATCTGTGAGGTGAGCAGCGCAGCCATGAATTCCACCGGATAATGCGTCTTGAGATACGCTGTCTGATAGGCGAGCAGCGCGTAAGCAGCGGAGTGCGATTTGTTGAAGCCGTAGCCGGCGAACTGCTCCATCAGGTCAAAGATCTTGACGATCTTCTTTTCCGGAAAGCCGCGTTCTGTCGCGCCTTTCACAAAGCGGTCGCGTTGGGCCTCCATCTCTGCGGCAATCTTCTTGCCCATGGCGCGGCGCAGCAGATCGGCTTCACCCAGTGAATATCCCGCCAGCACATTGGCGATCTGCATGACCTGTTCCTGGTACACGATGACGCCCAGCGTTTCTTTAAGGAGGGCCTCCAGTTGCGGCAGCTCGTACTCAACTTTTTTGCGTCCCCATTTGCGATCAATAAAGTCATCAATCATTCCGCCCTGAATGGGGCCGGGGCGATAGAGCGCGTTGAGCGCCGTGAGATCGTCGATCGAATTCGGCTTGTAGCGGCGAAGCACATCGGTCATGCCGCCGGATTCAAACTGGAAGATGCCGGAGGTCAGGCCGGTGTGAAAGACGTTTTCGTAGGTTTTGGGATCGTCGAGCGGAATTTTCTCAAGGTCAATCGGCTTGCCGCGCTGGGCGATCAGCTTGAGCGCATCGTCCAAAATCGTGAGCGTGGTGAGCCCCAGGAAGTCCATCTTGAGCAGGCCCATCTTCTCTACCGCCTTCATGTCATAGGCGGTTACAATTTCGTCGTTCTTGGTCTTGTGCAGCGGCACCAGCTCAGTGAGAGGCTTGGGCGAGATCACCACGCCTGCCGCATGTACGCCGGAGTTACGCACCAGGCCTTCAAGCTTGAGCGCCGTATCGATTAGTTGCTGTACCTGGATCTCTTTTTCGTAAGCTTCCTGGAGCGGCGGCGAATCTTCCAGCGCCTGTTTGAGCGTGATGCCGATCGGGGTAGTGGGAATCATCTTGGCGATGCGGTCCACGTCGGTGTAAGGAATATCCATGGCGCGCCCCACGTCTTTAATCGCCGCCTTGGCGGCCATGGTGCCAAAAGTGATGATTTGGGCCACGTTTTCGCGGCCATATTTCTGCGTGACGTATTGAATCACCTCACCACGCCGGTTCATGCAGAAATCAATGTCAATATCAGGCATTGACACACGCTCGGGATTCAGAAAGCGCTCAAACAGCAGCTCGTGCTGGAGCGGGTCAATATCGGTGATGCCCATGGCATAAGCCACAAGGGCGCCTGCGGCGGAGCCACGGCCCGGACCCACTGGGATGGAATTTTCTTTGGCGTAGCGGATGAAATCCCAGACGATCAGGAAGTAGCCGGAGAACTTCATCTGCTGGATGATGGCGATCTCGCGCGCCAGCCGTTGCTCGTATTCGCTGCGTGACTGCTTCAGCTGCCCTGCCGATTCACGCTGGCTCAGGCTCTCCCATCGCCGGGCAAAGCCCTGCCGCGCGACGTGCTCAAAGTAGCTGTCCAGCGTGTAGCCATCTGGAACGGTGAACTCCGGGAATGGATTCTTGACTTTGTTCAGCTTAAAGTTGCAGCGTTCGGCGATGGCCAGCGTGCGCTTGACTACATCTTCACGGCCATTGAAGAGCCTGGCCATTTCGTCCGCGCTTTTGACAAAAAACTGGCTGCCGTGGAACTTGAGCCGGTTAGCCTCATTGACTGACTTGCCCGTCTGCACGCAGACCAGAACGTCCTGTGCGTGGGCATCGTCTTCACAGAGATAGTGGCTGTCATTGGTGGCCACCATGGGAATGCCCAGCTCTTTTTCAATGCGGAACAGGTCGGCGTGGATGCGGTGCTCTTCCGGCAAACCCTGGTCCTGGATCTCCATGAAGAAGTTCTCCGGGCCAAAGAGCTCGCGGAAATAGCCGGCGGCATCGCGCGCGGCTTCATACTTGTTGGCCAGCAGGTTCTCGCAGACTTCGCCAGCCAGGCAGCCGCTCAGGCCGATCAACCCTTTGCTATGCTCGGCCAAGAACCTTTTGCTGATGCGGGGCTTGTAATAAAAGCCGTGCAGACTGGCTTCTGAGGTGATCTTGATCAGGTTGCGATAGCCTTCTTCATTCTCCGCCAGCACCAACAAGTGGTTGTAGGTGTCACCTTCCGGCGGGGCGCGATGGTCATCTTTCTTGCAGATGTAAAGCTCACAGCCGACGATGGGCTTGATGCCTTTTTTCTGCGCCTCGTCCACGAACTCCACCGTGCCGTAGATGTTGCCGTGGTCGGTCATGGCGACGGCCTTCTGCCCGACCTCAGCCACGCGCTCGATCAGCCTGGGAACGCCGCAAGCGCCGTCAAGCAGGGAATAATCGGTATGCAGGTGAAGATGGACGAACTCAGACATGGAGGAGCCTAACCTTCATTATAACGGGGAAGGATGCATCGCTGGCCTGTGCGGTCGTGTGGAAAAGAGGGATTGGAAAATTGCCAGAATTGCCAAAATTGAATGCTCAGTTTGAAAGCTGAACCCGTCGCGGACGCCGGACTCTATCATAATTTGCGAATGGTACTTTTCCCGCCTGCCGTTCGAAAATGTCAATCATTAACTGTTCGGTATGGTATGGATTCTCTACGGCAGCCCAGTAAATCCATAAGTTGCACTGCAAGAGCTTCACCACCTGACCGCCGGCATGAGGTCTCTTATGTCCGCAAACGTGACAATAGAATTCATTTAGGCGGGTAGATATAGGACGATCAGTTTTGCCGATATAGAGGATGCCTTCGCTTGGCAGCCATCGGGTCTGCTCATATTTGAAGTCAATCTTTATGTTGGGCGAGAGCGGATCGCGCAGCGGCAAGTCGCATCTTTCGCAATGAGTGGTTGGTTTTTCGACGCGAGCGACTACGTAAATGCCCTTCCTTGGCTCTTCTACTTGGATTTTCCAAGGCACAGGAGCGCTCGGCAAAAGTTTTGCTTCCCGGAATAATTCAGCGACTGTCATCTCGGTGTCGAACTCTAGTTTGGCAAACTACTGCGGCTTTGGCTTGTCCATCATGATGTCGTGCCTGGCCTGGCATTCAGTAGCAGGATCCATGGTCGCGACGCCCACAAGATCGCCCTTGCTGGCGCGGAACTCGATTGGCGGCTTTCTCACTTTGGCCGGAATGCCAGTAAATCGCGCCATGCCTTGCGCATTGGTGTAAACGGTCATGTCGAGCTTGTGCGTTCCCATGAACCCATACGCAGTGTGGTAATCGATGCGCGCGGCATAGACCGGCTTGGTGTCAGTACCGCTAACAATGAGTTCAATGGAGCAGGGGCCTGACTGCGCGTCAGTGACCGGGACGTCTTCGGCTGATTGGGTAGGCTGGGCGGGTTGTTGCGTTTGCGCTGCAAAGAGCAGCAGGCCAGTGAAAACGATCAGCAGAAGAATTCCGGTAGCATGAAAAGTTCTTGGCATAGTGCCCAACTTCAGATTATAGCGGAACGCCCTGGCGGCTTTCAGCGTGTTGCAGCAGTTCGCGCATGGCTGCGATGACCGCTTCCGGCTGTTCAAGCGCGCTGCTGTGGCCAGCGCCGGGAATGTTGGTCATCCGCGCACCGCGAATGCCGGTGAACAAGCTGGCAGAGTTGCGTGGCGGCTGTGCCGTGTCGTCTCCGCCAGTGATGATCAGCGTAGGGCAGTGGATTGCAGCCAGTTCGTCGGCGCGGAACTCGCGGCGGTTCATTACCGCCAGCAAAGAGCAGGCAATATTTCGCGGTCTGGTGCGCAGCCTGGCCGTCCATTCCTGCAACATCTGTTTTTGCTCTGGACTGGTGCGGGTGGAGCGGCCAAAGAGTTCTTTTACCGCAATCGCCGTGAACGGCGCCGGGCTGAATATCTTGACCATCTGCGCCAGGAATGCATATTTCACACGGTTAAACAGCTTCTCTGCGTTGGCGGTAGTGTTCATGAGCGTGAGCGTTTTGATCAGCTCAGGATGGTGCGCAGCCAGCCGCATGCCCACAAAGCCTCCCATGGAGAGACCGGCAAAGTGGCACGGGGCAGCTTTCAGGGTACGAATCAAAAGCGCTGCGTCGTCAGCAACGGTAGACATATCATAGCCACGGCCCGGGTCCTGTGACTGCCCCTGGGCGCGATGGTCATAGGCGATGACGCGATACTGCTTTTCAAAGGCAGCCCGCTGCGGCTCAAACATGGTGTGGTCCATCAGCAGGCCATGCGAGAAGACGATGGTCTCTGAGCCGCTGCCTGACTCCTTGTAAAACAGCTCAACGCCGTTGGCACGAATGGTAGGCATTTGATTCCTCCGGCCGTCTATTCGCAGAGGCAGGTTGGTTTCGCCTTTAAGCGTCATCCTGCATATACAAATTCAGTGTGCCATACACGACTGCGCCGGGATCGGATTCCAGGTCCGCGAGCATGTCCTCAATCTCTTCCGTTACCGGTGTATCTTCCAGGAGTCTTTCTTCCACTACCTCAACCAGCCACAAACCCATAGTCGCGGTCATGGTCTCTACCTTCTTGCGAAATTCAGCGGGATTGCGCGCCCACGTCAGGAACTTGGTAACGGCCCCGGCCGCGCCATCCAGTAGGCCGTCGCGGGTCTCCTGTGTGCGGGGCCGCACGTGCACCACGCCAATCCATAGTTCCCGTTGGTCTTCCATATCCATATACCCCTACTATTCTAACCATGGTGCCAGCGCCCATCGCCGCCGGGAGTGCATTAAAATTGAAAATCCATGGACAACAAAGCTATCGCCAACATCCTGTATGAAACCGCTGATCTGATGAAGGTCGCCAACGAAGATGGGTTTCGCATTCGTTCGTATGAACGCGCGGCGGAAGCTCTGGAAGGCTGGCCGCAGCAGGTGCGCGAGATTTATCAGGACGAGAAGGCATTGCTGGCGATCCCGGGCATCGGGAAAGGTATGGCGGGCAATATCCGTGAGCTGATCACCTCCGGCAAGCTCGATGTGCATGAAGAGCTGCTGAAGAAGTATCACCCGTCAATGCTGCAGTTGTTCAAGGTTTCCGGCTTAGGCCCTAAGACCATTGCATTGATCTGGGACGCTTTTCAGGTCTGCGATGTTGAGGGAGTGGCCAAGCTGGCCAGTGAGGGCAAGCTACGCACCTTGCCGCGGCAGAGCGAAAAATCAGAGCAGAAAATTCTGAAGGCCATTGAGAGTTACCGGCAGCTTACAGGGCGCTTTCTGCTGGATGTCGCCGATCAGGTTGCAACCAAGATGACGGAGTTGCTGAAAGACGTTCCGGGGATTGAAAAAGTCACACCTGCAGGCTCTTTGCGCCGTGGCCGTGAGACTGTCGGCGATCTTGACTTGCTGGTAACAGGCAAGTGTTGTGAGAACGAGCCGCAGCGCGAGAAGGTGATCGACAAGATATTGAGCTTTCCGGGAATTCTGGAGGTGCTGGCGCGGGGTGAGAACAAAGTCAGCTTTAAATTGCGCAGCGGTATGCAGGTGGATGTACGGCTGTTGCCGCCCGATTCCTTTGGCGCGGCCATGCAATACTTCACGGGCTCAAAGAACCACAATGTCCAGTTGCGGCAGCGCGCGCTCAAGCAGGGTTACACGCTCAATGAATACGGCCTGGTGCGTATGGAAGACAACAAGCGTGTCGCCGGCAAGACTGAAGAAGAAATATATAAGAAGCTGGGGTTGGCGTACATCCCGCCGGAGTTGCGCGAAGACTGCGGCGAGATTCAGGCCGCGGCGGAAGGGAAGCTGCCGGAGCTGATCACGCAGGCCGATATCCAGGGCGATGTGCACATGCACACAGTTGAGACTGACGGCAAGTGCACGATTGAAGAGATGGCAGAAGCTGCGCGCGTCCGCGGCTACAAATATATGGCCATTACCGACCACTCCAAGAACCTGGCCTTTGCCAACGGCCTGGACGATAAGCGCGCCGAAGCGCACATAAAAAAGATACGAGCGGCCGCAAAGAAGTTTCCTGGCATCACGATTCTTGCAGGAATTGAGGTCGATATCCTGGCCGATGGTGAGCTCGATCTCTCTGATTCCGTTCTGGAGCAGATGGATATTGTGATTGCCAGCGTGCATACGCACATGGAGCAGGATTCAGCGCAGATGACAGACCGGCTTCTGCGCGTGATTGCGAACCCGAATACGTCACTGATTGGTCATCCGACCGGGCGCAGACTCCTGCATCGCGCGGGCTTCAGCTTTGACTATGACAAGGTGTTCACAGCAGCGGCCAAGGCAGGCGTTGCCATGGAGCACAACGGCTATCCCGAGCGTTTAGATTTGCGTGATCAGCATTTGCGCATGGCCAAGGCCAAGGGCGTGAAGTTTATTGTGAATACTGACGCGCACCATACATCGCACATGGAGAAGATCCGCTATGGCATTTTGCAGCTTCGCCGCGCCTGGCTCACCAGGCAGGACGTGCTGAATACACTGCCGGCCGCAGAATTCGCCAAGGCAGTGCGGCGTGGGCGGCCAGTGCTGGCGGAAGCTTCTTAGTGCTTCTAGACCGGCGAGGGGGCGACGGCGTAATTGATGAGAGGCTGAGGCATGAGAGTGGAGTAAATTTATCTACTGGGTGGAGTCCGCGGGGAAATGGCCAGAATTGATCAGGAATTGCCCAAAATGCCAAAAGTGAAAATTGAAGTGCCGAGCTGACGATCGGCGTGGCCAAAAGAACGGGCTGCGAATTTAAGGGCGGAATACAGGATTGGACCAGCAATTCATCGCGAAGAATCGCTAATCCTACGCGCTGGTTGCGGCGACTTTCTGAGCGGCTTGCCTGGGCGGCGCTAACACAATCAGCGCGAGACCAATCACGATAAGGATGCCTGAACCGACCAGGAATCCCGTGCGCTGCTCTGCGATTTCAAATCCCAATGTTCCCATGATGGCTGCATGAGCAAAGCTGGACCACGCCGCAAAGGCGATGAGGCTGCGGTGCGCCGAAGGATTTCGCGCGGCCAGGAGAAGGAAGATGCCCAGCGTGGCGTAGATGGCCATCTGCATGGTGTCGCCTGTATCAGAATTGACCGGATTGTGTAAACCGCCGATGGCCGGGTAAGCCGCCGCAGTGAAGAGCAGACCTACCAGGACCAATACAATTTTCAGTGCGCGTTCCCGAATCATGAAGTCCCTCCCTGATTACGCTTCAGCGAGAGCATATTACAAGAATGGCCAGGATTTTCAGGGGCTAAAAGCCCGGAATTTTTGGTGAGCGCCTTACGGGCTGCTGAAGCCGCCCTCTTCTGCGGTGATGCAAGCAGCCGAGAGATCTTATGCTATTTCGCTGCCGTCAATAAGTGTTCCATACGCCGGGCGTTACCACTTCAAGCAGATGGCCGTCCGGATCGCGGAAGTAGAGCGCCTCTCCGCCATACTTCCAGGTCTTGCGTTCTTCAATCGCGATCCCCTGCTGGGCCAGCCAGTCCTCCCATCTGCGCAGATCAGAACGGGCTATGGCAAACGCAATGTGAATGGCGCCCGTTGCATCCGTATCAGGCGTGGCGCCACTTTTAAAAAGCAGGAGCACGCTTCGATCGCCCGCGCGCATGGGGCATAGGCGTGTCTCGTCATTCAAAGGGAGATCAGGTTCCAGCGGCTCAAAGCCGAAGACGCGGCGATAGAACTCAGCCGAGCGCGCTGCACTGGCAACGTACAACGATGTTTCCAAAATTCCATTGACGTGAGGCGGACTGGGACTCTTTTGACTCAATGCACTCCCTCCAAATCATCGAGCGGGCTAGCTTTTCTGATGCGGGGGAAAGCGATTCGGTCGCAAATCAGTAAGCGAGATAGCGTGTGTAATCGCCTGATACAGCAAGTTACGGTCTGTTCCGATTTCTCAATTTGTGCCGCAAAAGTATGACAGAAGCCCGTTCCTTGAGTGGCAAAAGGTGGAGAAAATGAAATTAATCGCCGGCATTGCTTTCTTTATGGCTATGCCGTTCGCTTTCGTCGATACATCGCAAACTCTAAAGGTTAGCGACTCTCGTCAACTCCTACCTTCCGCAAGCGAGTTCCGCCTCACCCTTGCGGAAGATCGCCACAGTAAGCTGCCGCCCGGCCCGAGTTGTACCGGAGAAGCGGCGAAAACATTAACCTGCCGCGCGTTTACCGTGACCCTGGAGAATCTGAGCAAAAAGACGGTCCGAATCAGCTGGACCGGTTGCAATGAACCGGAAATACGAATTGACCGCAAACTGCCAAACTCAAGTAACGCATGGTTTCCGGTGAGTTCGGTCCAGCGCGAAACCTGCCGCCCAATGACGTGGACCAGCGTTCGCTTGAAACCCGGAGAAAAGAACACTTATGCAACTCGACTTATTTCTCCGCGCCGCTACGCAGAGAGGTTTGAGCCGGGCTCTTATACGCTACGCGCTGAGTGGCTTCTCTTCGGCTGCATAGAAGAACCGGAAGGCAATGATTGGCTGGGTCCGTTGCAGGTGGCGCATCCGCCGAGTATTGCTTCTGATTTTGCTTTTCAGACACCTGTTTCCGTGATTTCGAACGAAGTCACGGTCGACGCGCCGGTTCTGCGAGATTTAGGGCAATTGAAACTCACGTTCGATGTAAGCGTCCGGCCAGGCCCTCCGCCTGCGAGTTACGCGAAAACGTCGGTCGATTGCACGGGCGATGCCAGCGAAAGCATCGATTGCATTGTCTTTCATTATGCAATCCATAACCTCGGCCGACGTCCGATTCGCCACGGGGGATTTACTTGCGAAGGCTTCGGCATTGGAGCGGAGTATCGACTTGTGCAGGGGGAGTGGCAACCGGTACTGCCTAATGCCTGGACCTGTACTGCCAACGTTTATTTCGAAACGCCGATTCTCCCCGGCGGAACAGCTGAGGGGGACTTCGTTCTCTCGACTCTCGCTCCCGGATTTAACACTTCTGCGCTACGCGCAGCCGGAGACTACTCGTTCCGTTTCTATTTCTGGCCGAACGCCTGCTTTGCCTCGCCTGACGGTACCTTCTGTCTCACAAGACCCGAAAAGCAGGAAAGTATCCGATCGCCCGAGCTCTCTAGACGGCTAAGCGCTGCTTCCCCTGTCCACTGATGGAGAGACGACAGGCGCGGCGGCTATGATTGTTGGCGAGAAATAGCCATTTCAACCAGTAATGTGGGTCATTCCGGCGCAATCCTCAAAATGTCATGCTTCACTTCGACACTTCGTCCTGGAAACTCCGCTTCAATTCTGCGCTTTAGTTCTTCCACGGTCGGTGCGCCGTTCTCGCCGTTGAGGCCGCGGGCATCATCCATAAGGATCACGTGGCGGAAGCGCGAGTCGCGCAGAATGGCTTCCAGTTCCACGGTGAGGCGCTGCTTGTCGCCGTGCAGTCCGGCCCAGCCGTAATATCCCGCGTCAAGCCAGAAGAGCGCCGGTTGTTTCAGCGACTGCAAGAGATCGGGTACGGCAATCTGGCTATCGCCCTCAAGAATGTGGATGTGCGGCGAGCGGGCAAATTTTTTTGCGGCGCGCTGTGCCAGTGGAGAATCGAATTCCACGGAGTAGATTTCCGCAAAGCGGCCCTTCATGGCGGCCACCATCTCGCCATAGTAGGTGCCGGTCTCCACCAGCACGCGCAGGCCGTAACGCTGTGCGTAGTCACGCACTGTGCGCTGCTTGAGTAGATGGGGCGAGCGTATGGGCCGGCCACGCAACTGCCAGTACCAGTAGTCAGGATAGTGGCCCAGCGATTTGTAAGCGCCGTAAAAGGGAGTGCGCTGCAAGAATTTGCGGAAAGCCTTCATGGTTTAGATAGACTTTAATGCGGCAGATCGATAATTGCCAACATTGTCAAAATTGCCAAAAGTGAGTAATGCAATTGCACAAAATCAGAATCTCACCACGGAACGACACGGATGGCACGGATTTTAATAAATTAAAAACCGGTTGTTATCGATTTTTTGATCCGTGTAATCAGTGTTATCCGTGGCAGGAGTTGGTTTTGTTTTGGCAGTTCCGGCAATTCTTGAAGGGTAGAATCCAATGAGCTTCTCATCAAATAGCAAGCGCCGTTTGCCGCTCGTTCAGGTTGATGTCTTTACGTCTGTTCCGCTGGAAGGGAACCAGCTTGCCGTCTTTACAGACGCGCGCGGCCTGAGCGACGCCGAGATGCAGGCGCTAGCCAGGGAGATGAATTTCTCTGAGACCACCTTCATCCTGCCCCGCGATGCCGCCACCGAGCGCGAGCGCGGCGTGCGTGTCCGCATTTTTACGGTGAATGAAGAGCTGCCTTTTGCCGGACACCCAACATTAGGGACGGCCATGGTTTTGCGCGATAACGCCCAGCGCGATGGCGGCAAGCATGGTCAGGACGAGATTGCGCTCGATCTCAACGTGGGTAAGATTCCGGTGCGTTTTTCCACCCGCGACAACCTGCCTTTTGGCGTGATGACCCAGCGCGATCCTGAATTTGGCCAGACTCATACGCGTGAAGACGTAGCCCGCGCCGTTGGCCTTGCCATTGACGATATTGCCGCTGATGTTCCGATCCAGACCGTAAGCACCGGCAATGCTTTTATTATGACGCCGCTGCGCGCGCTTTCTGTTTTGCAGAACCTCTCTCCAACCTGGGCCAATATGCAGAGCTTTCTGGAAAAGAGTGATGGAAAATTTTTTTACTTTATCGCCCGCGAAGCGGTGAACCCTGATGCCCGGCTGCAAACGCGAATGATTTTTTACAACGGAGAAGACCCTGCAACAGGGTCCGCTGCCGGGCCGTGCGCGGCCTGGGCGGTGAAATACGGCGTGGTGCCGCCTGACCAGCAATTTTTGCTGGAGCAAGGCGTGGAGATAAAGCGGCGCGGCCGGATTTTCTTTAGCGCGTCACGCCAGGGTGACAAGATCGTTAACGTTCGGGTGGGCGGACATGCCGTGGAAGTGGTGCGCGGAGAAGTTTTTTTGTAATTCGCGCAATCCAGTAAGCAATTGATTTTGCGCCTCTTTCCGGCAGTGAATTTGCGCGGGATGAAGTCTTCCACAGAGTTTTCCACTTGTTGGCGTTTTGGGTACTTTACAGCCGCGCTGCGAAGCGCCTAAGATGCCTTCACGTTTTCGAAACCAAAAGATTTTCCACCAGCGAAAAATTCAAAACAAGGCGGTCTGCGCCGGTCAGCCATGCGCAAAAAAGTTCCCGGGGAGCTGAGATGAGACCAAAACGAACGATCCTGTGTGTTGACGACAATGAGCAGGCCCTTTCCATTCGCAAGCTGATGCTGGAGACGCGCGGTTATCGCGTGCTGCCTTGCACCAATGGAAACCAGGCGCTGGAAGTATTTAAGCAGGGCGGAGTGGACCTGGTGCTGAGTGATCTGCAAATGCCCGGCCTGGATGGCGCAGCCCTGGTGCAAAAGATCAAAGAGATCTCCGCCACCACGCCCGCGATTCTTTTTTCCGGCAAGATTCGCGTCTATGACAAAGATATGCACGCCGATGTTTTCCTGCCCAAAGGAATGCATGCTCCGATTGAGCTGCTGGAGCGTATCCGCATTATGCTGGTGAAAAAGCGTGGTCCCAAGCGCGCCCAGGCGCCGGAGCCAGTGAGGCTGCCAGTTGCCAGCTAAGCATACGTCTGCGCCGCGAGCTTCGATTCGAATCGCAGAAAAATCGCGGAGTGTTGAAAGCTGTTGAAGCGTCAGGTTTTTACCGCAAAATCGCTTACTAGCTGTCCGTTTGGAAACCATGCCAGCTTCAAATGTCATGAAGACAAACAGTTTAGACGCTTGCTATTAAGTAGCCCCCGCTGAGTTTGCAGCAGAGGATCAGCTGAAAGATGGCATCTGCAGTTTTCTGGTTGTGAAGGCAGGCAAGATTATCCGTCTCTATGCGGTTTCCCATTAATTCCCTTCTGGAAACAGCTTTTAGCAAAAATGTGGTTGATCCAGTGAATTTTGTTGTAGTCGGCAAAAACGTCGTAACGTTTAGCCTTGTTTTTGCACTTATCGAACGTAGCCGTGAACGCGCCGCTTCGATCTGGAATAAGTGGTGGCAAGGGGGATTCCCCCATCGTGGTAAGAGCCCCTCGCACGGGATCAAGGTAGAGGCCACGCTTTCGGCGATTCTTTCATTTAGGGACGATCCCGGCTGTTCAAGAGCGAGTAAAGGAGACGACGATGTCACATTTCACGAGAAATCTAGGGCTAGGGATCATCGCTGTAGCAGCGGTCGTCCTCGGGTATGCATTCTCTACTTTGTCTGCGGCACCACCCGTGCAGAGCCCAAAACTAACGGGCGCGATCCATGGATATGTCGCAACCACTCTGACACCACAGATCATCATTCAGAGCAAAACGGTACGCAGTAAGCTGGTAGGACCGTCGAATATCACACTGGGCTCGCCCATCTTTCTGCCAGACATCAGCGTCGTAGCTAAGAACGGCAGCTTCACCAGCAAAACTGCTGTGACAAACCCGCAGGGTTATTTTGTTATTACTGACGTTCCCGAAGGGGCATATCAAATCTGCGTCAGCGGAACGGGCTACACCAGCCAGTGTGACGATCAACATGTGGTTGTCGGCGGCCACTTTGCCGCGATAATAGATCACGTGGTCTCCATCTCCCCGGCCGCGAACGCCGTTGCGGGAACGGTGTGGCTGTCAGACCGGATCACTCCTTGTTTCTGGTTCCGGCCTTCGGTCGATCCGAAACCGCTCGTGGCAAAAGTGAGTCTCATAGATGGCAATCAGAAAGTGGTTGCGGGGCCGGTGACAGGCAATAATCTGGGGCAATATGTGTTGCCGACCACTCTGGGGAGCGGCGCAGGGAATGTACACGCAGTCTGCGACGCTGGAATTGCCGATGCCACAGTGCAATTGCAGACGGGACCAGTGCTGCAAGATGTTGCCATCAACAATCACGCACCGCAAATCTTGTCGATGGACTTCACACAAGGCGCCCAGGGAGTGCGCCGCGTAAATCCAGGGGATACGGTGCACGTGACAGCACAAGCCACCGATTTGGACGGAGACGCGCTGCATTATCGTTGGTCCGATGACCGCGGCGGCAATCTGGGATTGCCGGACTCGCCGTCCGTGGATTGGAAGGTGGCCAATGCTGCTACTACGAATACCCTGCACGTGCAGGTGACGGACGGCAAAGGCGGAATCACTGACCTTGCGCGCTCGCTGCAGTCGGGAACCGACTCGCTGCTCTTCGCAGGGCATGTCTTTGATCGCCAAAGCCTGGCGCCCATCAGCAACGCTGACGTGAAACTCAATAACGGTTCCACCAAAACCGATGCCGCAGGCAGGTTTCACCTGGCGGTTGCGGACGCTCCCAAATTTGTTCTCAACGTAAATAAGCCGGGATTTGCATTGGCCTCCCAGGTACTTCGCACACGTGCCACCAATATCGAGGTTCCACTCGATGCGGCGCAGGTCAGCACCATCAATGCCGGAACCGGCGGCTCCATCCAATTTCCTCCTCCTGGTTGTCCGTGCCGCTGCACCAAGCCTCCTACGCATCCTGGATACGGCGGCAAAGGAAAGGATCACGATCATGATAAAGACGATCGGGATAAAGATAAGGACGACTACGACCATGGCAAGGCCGGCGGCGGCGGAAACGGTTGTGGCAATGCCACGGGCGGGCAAGGACTCTCAGTGCAGTTTCCGGCTGGGGCACTGGTGAGTTCAAATGGAGCGAAATTCAGCGGAACGGCTTCCATCGAAGCCTTCCAGTACGACCTGACAAAACAGAACCCGATTCCCGGCGACTTCGGCGCGGTGTACCAGGGGAAGCAAGTGCGCATGGCCACTTTTGGATCGTTCCACATTGTGGCGCGCGATGCGCAAGGACATTCGCTGAAAATGGCGCCCAGCAAGAAAGTGAGCATCTCATTGCCGATCCAGACGGCGCAGCTAGGGGTCGCGCCGGCAACCATCCCGTTCTTCCATTACGATGAGGCCACCGGCACTTGGCTTGAGGATGGCTCCTTGACCCGAAGTGGGAACCGGTACGTCGGCCATATTGCGCATTTCAGCGCTTTCAACGCTGACACCGTCTTTCCCGGAGGTGCTTGCGTTAAGGTAGTGCTGGATAACTCCTTTGTCTTTCCAGTGACCTTGAGTGCGGTGTATCTGGATCCCGGCTCCGGCAGTTTCAACCACAACGGCACTCAATCCAATGATCTGATCATCGGCGTAGAACGCATGACGCCCAACGTGAACTTCAGTCTGACAATCCAGGATTCGGCCAGTGCCACGGTGACGGTGCCGCTGAACTCAGGCCCGGGGCTCGATCCAGTTCTGTTCCCCGGCGGACTGGATACAGACCAGGTGAACTTCTCTCACTGTAACGGCCCAGTGCAGATTTCCAACAATGTCACACCTGCTACCAAGCCGTTCTTCTTGGCATTTGTATCCGGCGGCACCATCACCGATCACTCCGCACAATACCAGCAAGCGACGGACGCGCAGGTGGGCGGCTCAAGAAACACGTTTTCTCTCTGGAAACAAGCCAATGGATTTCCCGCTGCGGATGAGGCCATTGCCGTGTATTTCAACAACGGAGACCTGAAGTTCGGTCGTGACATGCATTGCCGTATAACGAATGTAGCCACGAATGCCCTGGCTTGCTACGTAAGCAACTTTGGCGTGGTCGGCACCGACGATGCAATTACGGCAGTAACACAGGCAGAGACGTACGAATCGAGCGGCCAGACCGTGGGCACGCCTGTGGCTACGGTGACGATGGAGTATGACCCCAGCAAAGGCGCGAATGCTGTGCAGTTCTGGGCCTACCGTGGCGACGGTTCCTACTTCCCCAATCCAGCCCTTGATAGCCAGGGACCGAAGCCGATGCCCGACATTTGCACAGGCTGTCATCAGGGTTCATATGGCGGATCAACGACGACCGGCGTGGCGGGAGCGGTATTCCTCCCCTTCGATTTCGGCTCGTTCAAGGATGATACTGACCAGGTCTACAGCAGTACCCACCTGCCCACCGCGGCATTACAAACGCAGATGCATACGCTCAACAATATGATCGCCAATACCGCGCCACCCGCAGCCATCGGCGGGTTAGTGAACCAGTTGTGGTACGCAAATTCGAATCCGGCGACTCCTTTCAATTTCAATGCGACGGCAAAGGATTTGGCCGGAACTCCTTTCGCGGGACACGAGCCCCTCTATGACAGCGTGGTTAGACAGGACTGCAGAACGTGCCATGTTGCCATAAACCCGTTCCCATGGAATCAATTCAGCCAGATGAATACGCTCAAAGGGGCCATTCAGCTCTTTGCCTGTGCACCGCAATTCGCCATGCCAAATGCGGAGGTGCCATGGACCGACTACTGGCAACAGAATAGAAATGCAACCCTCGCGTCGGAATTGAGTTTCGGAGGCGCGGGATGCCCTAATCATTGAGATAGAGACAGAAGGACGGTGTCTTGGATTGCGGGGGGACTGGCACGGCAGGCCGGTAGCGAATCAGTGGCAGCCCCTCCCTTAAGACGGTCATTGAGCGCATAGTATTCGTAAACGACACCGACAACTGGAGACTCAATATCTCATTCCAAGACAAAACCGGTTTCCATATTTTTCCTGGACATGCGGTGGAAAAATCGAAAGAGTAGAACTCCAGCGTTGGCCAAGCGGAAATGGCAACGTGTCAGCGTGATTTTGGAATTGCTGTGATCTATGCCGATCAGTACCAGGATATTGATCACCTGCGGAACAACATCAAGGAGTTCATCGAACGCTATTACAACCAGAAGCGATTGCATTCAGCAATCATCAGTGCGCGGAATGACATTCACTGGCTGGAGCAGAAGCAACTACCGTGGTCTGATCTCATACGGAAAACTTTGGATCACCTTCCACAACTTTCATATCCAGCTTCGGTGTCTCGCCCTTGCGCCACAGTGGTGCATGGAATTTGACACGATAATTCAGCGGACCGCCGTCCGGCTGGTCGCTTCTGTTTACGGGGCGCTCAATGCAGACAAATTCAGTCTCCAGGTTGTCGTTGCTGACGCGCACCACTGCATACCCATGCCCGCCCGTATCGACAAAAGAAAGATGGGGAGACATTTGCGGATTGGATTGCTCTCTCGCCTTGTTGATGTCGCCGGACTTGACGTATTCCAGGCACGACCGCACGCCATGCCGCAGAAGCATGTTGATCATCGGCTGCGGGGCCTGATCCTGGGGCCCTTGTCCAACCCAAAGGGGGCGAAGCGGTTCGTCCTTGGGGAAGCGATATTGATTGGCTTCCCATCCTCCCGGAGCTGAAATGGAGCCGGTGACAAAAGCCAGGCCTACGGGTTCAAACTTGCGAGGTGGCAGAGACTTGGCAGAAAGGCCAGCCCAAAAGGAATGAAGATCGCCGGCAACGGTGGCAAAGCCCGTAATGCCATGATCGCGGACGAAATCATAAATCTCGGCTTTTTCCAGAAAGGCGGTCGAAACATCGCCGGCCAGAGTGAGTGCGTAGCCCTCTCCCGGCCACTTTTTGGCCGCCAATCCGTCGGGCAGGTTCTGGGGATCCACCCGCTCCTCCAGGGTTCCGGTCGTGCTTCCCCAGATTTTCCACGTTGCCTTTGAGTTTCTGAGCTGTTCAAGGAACCAGGCTTTTTGCTCAGCGCCCAAAATGCTTTGTGGCGGCTCGTTTTTGCGGAAGTTGGGGATTTCCTTATCTCCAAAGCGTATGGTTTGGGGAGGTTTTCCGTTGTTGTATCCGCGGCCACCATCCAGGACCTCGATTATTTCTTGTGCGGTGAAAAGCTGAAAGTCTTTATCGTCAAGGCCGTCGGTTTCAGGTCGCCCAAACGGATCTTCTGTTCGATAGCCGCGCTCGTCAGTAATGATCAGGTCCAGATGTTTGCCCCACCGCAAGCTGCGATGGCCCCTCAAACTTGCGAGTGCAGCCAGATTGTTCGGTTCCTGGCCCAAGCCGTGCTCATCAAACTTTGTGATTGGCGCATCCACTACTTTGGGTGGCCCAAAGGTGGCCAGCGAAGGGCCGCTGGACTTGATCATCCGAGCCGGCTGATACTCAAAGAACGCCTGCATGGCTGCCACTTTTCGCTTCTGGGCCGGAAAAGTTTTCGGTCCAAACTTTTGGAAACTCTGCCATCCCTGCCAGCTGAATTCGTGGTTGTCCCACATGGGCACAAACGGAAAATGTGCACGAGCGTCTTGCAACTCAGGGTCGTGCAGATAAGCCTTATAGATGGCTCGATAATCGTCCACCGTGGTAGGGATGTGAAAGTCGGATATTTTTTCGCCGTGGGGATAACGGACGATGTCTCGTACCTGCCGGGCGTAGTATGTCTTGCGGTCTTCGGGGTACCACACCAACTCATAAATAAAGTCGCCAAGGTGCAGGACGAAACCGAGTTTCTCATTCTCAGGAGCGCGTTCGTCCTCATAAATCATTCTTCTGTACGCGTTTTGCGCGCCGAGGTTTGCGTTTTGGCAGCTTACAAACGCAAAACGAACGGGCCGCGGATCATTGTCATCAGGAGCTGTAACCGTTCTCCCGATCCGGCTGCCATTTCCCTGGCCGTCTGTGAAGCGATACCAATAGACCCGAGCCGGCTTCAGCCCGCCGACCAGGGCCCGGCAGGTCCAATCGGCTTCCGCTGAGATTGGGACGTTCTGCTTCGCCACTACCCGGTGAAAATCCTGGTCTTCCGCCACTTCAAGCATCAGGTGTGATGGTTGTGATTGGCCCCCGGGCGCCCTGCGAGTCCACAATAGGACGCTATTGCTGTTTGGATCTCCCGACGCGACTCCCTCCGGAAAGAGATCTCGCCGTTCATGCCATGACAGGGTTGATGCTGTTGCGAAGGGATTAGACCAGACCGCCGAAGCACTGACAAGCATTGCGGTCTTTAAAAATTGTCGTCTCGTCACAGGAGCCATCTGCAAAGACCTCAAATCAAGATTTATCTCTTTGAAGTAAAAGAGTGATTTTTCACTTTGGCGCCGGCGCGGCATGCCTCCCGGAGGTGAAAAGCCCGCACCTTGCTTCTTCTCTGACGAACTTCAAGTCATTTGGTTATCGAGATTGCCGGGGCGTGCCAGGGATGAAATGATCCAGGACGCGGCGTTCCAGTTTCGACAGGGCCACATTCGCGCCCGGTTTTGGCGTGAATGGGCAGAGGGCCATCATTTCGGCGTCTCACTGGACCCACGCCCGCTCAGAGCCATTGGCGCGCTAAGCTTCATATCCGAAACTTGGGGTTGCAATTGAGGGTTTACATTACGCCAAGACTGACGTGACTGAACAAGAATGGGACGGTTGGGGTGCCACTCAGATGATTGAGTAGCAAGTAAATTGGTTCCGGCCTTCCTGTGTTCGGGGCCAGTGGTCTACCCGCAGCTGGTCGCAGAACCCCTTAGATTCACCATTGGAAAATTTCGGGCTGTTGAAGGCTGTTGAACTGCGAGGCCTTTACAGCTACAAATTCGACTACAGTAAACGTTCAAGACATCACGTCTGCTCCAAACTTCATTGAAGACAAATAATTTAGGTGATTCGTGATCAAGTAGACCTTCTGGGTTTGCACCAGAGGCTTGAACCGAAAACTTCTCCTTCAGACGCGTTTTTTTTGCGCACGGGAAGTCCCACTTTACCGCCCAGAAGAAATAGCAACAGAACAATAATTGACTATCAGGAATCTCAGAATTTAAGGCGCTGCCTGAGTTTGCATCAGAAGGTTAGCCATGTCTATATTGGGAAACTTCTGTCCGCCTTAAGATTTTTTGAAACGGGGGAGATCCTTTAATCACTAACTTAATTGGGATCTGATAATTGCGGGTCATCTCCGTCCGGAGGTCCTATTATGCTCAACTGACGAAACTCTGGTGAGTTGAAGTTCCCGTTGTCCTAATCTCGATTTCGTGGAGACTGAATGGCAACTTCGAAATATAAACTGGCAGTAGGCCTCGCTTTAATTCTTTCCGCATCATCGTTTTCTTTCGCCAAAGCAGGGAAGCGAATGCAGTATGACCAAAGCATCCAGACTCGCGATGCCCCCATGCCGCAAGAAGTGTTGTCTGCTAAGACGATTGCTGTCATGGTGAAGGTGATTGGCGAGCCCAATAGCAAGATTGCTGAATACAAACAACGGATCCAAGCCAGTGCCATTGCCGAGATTCAAAAACATAACCGGTTCCAACTCGTCTCAGATCCTGCCAAGGCCGACCTTGTCTGTCTGTTGATAGAGTTCTCCTATGATTACTGGCGTGAAGCTCACAGTGGGGGCCATGGACTTGGCGCCCGCCTGAATGGACAGGAGTGGAACAACGCTCCCCCGGAGGCCATCATTGTTCTGAAGGGTGGCAATGACGCGCATCGTACGGCACGGCCTGTCTGGATGGAGTCCCGCATCATGCGTGTGGACCAGCAAAATCTCCTGCACGTGCCAAGCTTGATGCACACGGGTAACAACAAAACACCGGTCTGGATGATGAAGGACTTCCATTCGGCCTTTGCGAAGGCCGAGAAGAAAGGCAGCGGCGAAACCGAATCCTCAAAGGACGAAGCTGCAGAATTGGAACCCGATAATGCCACAGCCCCCAGCGGGACGATAGGGCCGCCGACCAACGACAGGTTTCCGGTGTTCTGTCCGCCCATTCAGTCGTGCTTGCTTCCCAGCGAACTCATCACTGCCAGGACTGTTATCGTGTGTGATCCAATCTACTCGTGCAACGATGAGAACATGGAGGAAGATGTCGCATGGGGAGGAAGGTGGAAGCTTGCCGGGGACCCGGCGAAAGCAGACCTGATTGTTGTTTTATGCAGGACGCCATCGAACTCCCATCGGCGGACCGTGTACTATTCAGGCCGTGTGCAGACTTACGTGACCTATACAGGGTTGTATGTTTTTCCCGGAGGAGAGCAGCCAGACTGGACCACTATGCCGCTTTACCTGGAATTTGGTCAAGACCACGAATTGACGCTCAAGTACTTCGAGAAAATGATCGCTGAGGCCCATCGTCCCTAGGGTGCCGGGGTTTCGGCGGGTGAAAATCGAATCCAGTTCGCTCGGGTTGCGCCAACGCCGGCGGAAATGGCGGCACCAGCCGTACGCGTGTGAACTATTTCATGAACAAATTCAGAAAGCTGGGCTTCCGTAGGGTCAAAAAATCATCTGCACCCGACTCTGCTGGAGAATCAATGAGATGGAGCTTGAAGTATGCGGTGTCGGTAAGTGTAGGAAGCAGAAATTGTCTCACTTGAAGGGTGCGTACAAATAATGATCAGCGAGAGTCGTAATGCAGATTGTCTCAACAGAAGGGTGCAATCTAATCGGCTGTAGGTAAATTTGTGACGGTGAAAGCCTCCAATTTCAATAAGTCTCAACTGCTTTCCACGAACGGTCTGCAACAGGTTCAATATCAATCACTTAGGAACCACAGATTTCAACAAGTCTCAATAGACCCTGGAATCTGGTTCGGGACCAAGTGCTCAATCTGCAGCTGCTCCGCGGAACCCTTGAGCGCGGCCGAACTGCTGGCATCAAAGAGCGGAAGAAGATAATGATTTTGACTTCGGCGCAAGCGGTTTGGGAGTGCAAGCAACAATCCTGCAAGCAGCGATCATCGGCGAGGGGCGGATATGCCGAGCCGAATCGCGCCAAGAGCAGAAAAAGCAATCACAGCGGCAAAGCTAGGCTGGTTTGGATCGCAAGGGACAAAAAAAGTCCGTGCCGCACTTTGCCGCTCTTTGACCCAGTAGTTCACGGCGTCCGCTCTGGTAATATCAAAGTGACTCGTGGCTGCCATCATCCAAGTTGAAAACGTAACCAAGGTTTACCGCAGCGGGAGGCTGAATGTCGCGGCGCTGCGCGGCGTGAGCTTTGCCGTGGAGAAGGGCGAGTTTGTCAGCATTGTTGGCCCTTCAGGAAGTGGGAAGTCCACGCTGTTTTACATTCTGGGCGGGCTTGCGCGGGCTAGCTCCGGCCGTGTGTTGATTGATGGCGCGGATTTTGCGCAACTCACTGACGCGCAACGGACTGCGATGCGGAAGCAGAAGATCGGCTTTGTCTTCCAGAAGTTCAACCTGCTGCCTACGCTGAGCGCACGGGGGAATATTGAGATCGCGCGTGAAATTGCAGGCAACGGAAGCCTGGATCATGCGCTGTTTGAACGTGTGACTGGAATGTTGGGGGTCGCTGGGAGGCTTGATCATCGTCCGGCGGAGATGTCTGGCGGTGAGCAGCAACGTGTGGCGCTGGCGCGTGCGTTGGTGAATAGTCCGGCTATTGTGCTGGCGGACGAGCCGACAGGAAATCTTGATTCCAGCAATTCTGAGATTGTGCTCAAAATGCTGCGCGAGGCGAACCAGCAATTCGGGCAGACGGTGCTGATGATCACGCATAACCCGCAGGCGGCGGAGATCGGTGACCGTATTATTCACATGCGCGATGGTTCGATTGTGACCGCGGAGGAAGATCCGCAGTGGGCGCGGCATTAGAAGCGAAGCAAACACAAAGGCCAGAGGTTGCGGTAGCGCGCGATCTGGAGAAACATGTCAGACGGCTATATGCTTTTAGTAAAATAGAATAGAAGGTTCTTAATTGATAAGAACGGCTTGCTGTAGGTGGTTTTAGGCGCATTATTGAGAACTTTTGTTCGCTTCGTTCAGGTTTGGAACTCCTGAAAAACACGATATAATGCTTTTAGCCTCTGAGCGGGAGTAACTCAGTGGTAGAGTGCGACCTTGCCAAGGTCGAAGTCGCGGGTTCAACTCCCGTCTCCCGCTCCATTAATTTTTGCTTGCTATTGTCCCTCGCACTGGCGAGGGTTTATGCTCTCAAGGCCAGCAGAGGCAGCACCCAGGACAGGGCGCGGTACCCAAGTGGTAAGGGAGAGGTCTGCAAAACCTTTATGCGTCGGTTCGATTCCGACCCGCGCCTCCAGAGTTTCATCACTTACGGACGACAGGTGAAAAAACTGGCTGTCGTTTAGCTGCCAAATGGTTTACAACCAGCATTTTCCGGCGCTGCAGAACTGGCTGAAAGTTTTCAAATTGACCGCTGCTGCGGCAACAGCCGATTCATCCCCCAGTTTCGCCGTGAATCAAAGCGATGTCGGGACGGGAATGACCAAGCCGTTCCTGCACCGCATTCACCAGCAGGCGATTGGCAATCAGGTGTGTCGGTTCCTTACTTGCGCAACAACCAAAGCTAATAGCAACAATTACGATATTTACCGATTTTAGAAAATGCGGCAGGCGGTATTGCCCGCCCGAGACTTAACGACGACTAACGTCCTAAACAGCCGTGGTCTTATTGATCCACGGTCGTTCAACCTGGAGTTCACTTATAAGGACGCTTCCGCTTTCCGCGATCGTTACAAATCCGGATTAACGGGAGTGGTTTACTGCGTTGGAGTCGAACAGGTGATTGTCGCGGATAGGCTTGCCGTCCTCCCGGATGGTCAGGATTTAATCCCGAATAGCGCTCATTCGATAGGACACCACACGTACCAACCGTGGAAATGAATCCTGATGACTTCGACCAGCCGACTCCGCTCACTTCCGTGGGTGAGAGTGCCAGAAAGAATCAAATGATCGAGATGCGCGAATTTTGGGAAGAAATGGGCAAAGCGCACAGCGCTTTCAACGCTGCTCTGGGTCAGTTTCTGAGCGGCGATAGGAAAACGCGCTTGGAGTTGATAACTGAAGGCGGCGCGCCGCCTTTCGCACCCAATAGCGTCTACTCGCGGAACGAAATTGCGGGGCTACCTAGAGACGTTTTGTCACTGTGATAGATGTTACGCGATAGCCCATATGCCGCTGATAGAACATCCCGGCAAGCTTGTTCGCGGCATGATATTCCAGGAGTGCGAATTCTGCACCTCGCTCACGCCCCCAGCCTTCAGCCTTACGCAGGAGTTGTCCACCGATACCTTGGTTCTGGTTCTGCCGCCTCACCGCGATCTCCGAAACAAGGCAAAAGGTTATTTCTCGGTGCATCGTATCCAGCGGCTGATAGAGTCGGGCGTCTATGAATCCTACAATCTCACCTCCGAGCTCTGCGACAAAAGTGATGTTCTCACACCCGTCCGATGGATGCTGCCGTCCTTCCCGGTAGCCTGCCGCTACCCTCTCAACCGCGGGAACCAAATAGAGCTCAGAATCAAGGCTGGCATGATGCTCAGCACTTTCGAGGAAGGTGCGTGTGATTCCGTCAACATCTTCTGCAACAGCCCTACGAATAATCGCCACGGCGTTTGAAGTTTCTCAGCTCGATTTCCGTTCTTTTTTGCTCCGCTGCATTGCGCTATTCAGATCTTCCAGGCTCACACCAAAATGCAATAGGTTGGGCTGGCACGATGTTGCTGGTTCCGCGTTTCCTGTAGGCCGGCATTGTCTTCTGATCTTCTCCGATCCAGTGGAATGCAGTGCGACGCTCCCGTTCGTTTCGGCCCAATTCCAGCCCCAGAACATCCCATAGAACTTCATTTGCTCTTTCCCTATCCAGGACATGAAGGTGGGTTTTGAAGAGTCCGCTTAAAAATTCTGCTGCAGGGTTGCTCATCAAAAAATTGTCTTCTTATGCGGAACCCGCCTTCATTTCCAGGAATTGAACCAAATCTAACAGGCTGCCACCGGATGCATCTGGAACTGCATCAAGCTCCTCCACAGGGAGCTTCAATCGGTTGACCCAGAAGGTTGGATAACCAAATAACTTGGCCCCTGACGCATCCCATCCGGCGAATGCCGCGAACAAAACCTCATTACGTTTAAGGCCCAGGGCTTCAATTCCCAATTCATAGGCGCGCGGATCAGGCTTGTACGTACTGGCCTGGTCCGTGCTGATGACATGATCAAACAGCTTTTCGAATCCTGCATGCTTGATGTTCGCATCGAGCATGCCCTGCGTAAAATTGGAGAGAAACGTCAGCTGCAAGCCAAGGGTCTTCAATCGATTGAGCACTGAGGGCACCTCAGGCCAGACGTTCAGCTTAAGGTAAGCATTCATCAGTGCCTCGCGTTTATCGGCAGTAAGTTCCAGCTTCAGCTTGTTTGCGGCAAAGGCCAGAGCATCCTGGGTAATCTGCCAAAAATCTGCGTAGTGATGAGTTGCCATCCGTAACCACGTGTATTCGAACTGCCGGGTACGCCATTCATCGCTCAAAGCCGGCCCATTGCCCGGGAATAGCTGCTCTGCCAGGGTGAAGACGGGGCTGGGGTTAAAGATTGGAAAAGCATCAAAGGCAATCGCTTTGATGTTCAGGCTTGGGTCTCTGGTCGCCAATGGTCTTCCCCAGGTCGAATCCACCAGGCTTGATGCCAGCGCCGCTCCTGTAAAAGCAAGAAATCTCCTCCGATTCATCTCTGTGCGTGTCTCCTTTCTTCCGACGACGGGCAATTCAAGTCAAGAGTGTTTATCTGGAGATCCGTCGATAATGCCGGTTCTGACCGGCGCCATGGCTTGTTTTGCTTCCTTTTTGTGAGCAGTCCATCAATCGCCAGCGGTCCAGGCCCACCCAATACCAGCGCGGCAAGAGCAGCAAGATACAGAAGGTCGCACTCATAGCCTGGCGGTCCGAACTTTGCTCCTGACTGCGTTACAGCAATAAGCTTGATTGAGCTAAATCCGTAAGGCAGGTGCACGGTAAAGATCGCCACCAACAGAACCACAGCCAGCGGCACGCTGACAAATGTCACGAGCGCGCCCAGACCAATTGCGATACCGCCCAGCAACTCCGTGAGTATGGTGAGCCACGCCATAAAGTGCGGGGCGGGAACTCCAAGTGAGTGCAAAACGCCGGCAAATGAATCAGGCCCCCTGGAGAGCTTGGCGAAACCATGCACCGCGAATCCAAAGCCAACAATCAGGCGCAGCAGCAACGGCGCCCAACGCGCAAAACGAGACCGATCTAACCGCACGAACTGCATTTTCAGAAAACCTCCGTGGCGTAGAACAGTCGCCTGTAATTCCTAACGGTCAAACAACTCAATTGTCTGCTGGCGGTAATTGATGCGAATGCTTGCAAAATTTGAGAGCACATCCTGCCCCAGAACTCCGTCCGCTACTTTCAGAAGTGAAGCCCCGGTGAGGTCGGCTTTGATCACGTCGATTGAGAAAGTCGTATTGGCCAGCTTCAGCCTGGTTCTCTCTTTGCTGTACACATAACTGCGCTGCCACAGCGCCATTTTTTGTTCGCGTGAGACCTGTGGAAAGTTGATCATTGTCTGCTCCGCGCCGGTATCAAAAACCAGTGTCCGGTTTCTACCGTCGATAGCCACACTCACCAGCATCATTGAGTTCTTGGTGCGGTAGTGGAGAACGTTGGCGGGTCGCTCGTCAGGTGAGGAAGCAAACACCGTAACAGCAGAAAGGAGCAGCCAAAGACTTAAACAACGCATTCCAGATTGCCTCCGCGCTCCTTTAACTGTCATACGAAAATGATGGTTTGATTCTCTGGACGGCTTCGAGACTTTAGAGCAGGCCAGCCATGAAGCCGTCCCTCATCACCGCGCAGAACACCCTTGCATCATCCAAATATGCCGTAGCCGGGGTAATTGTCCTCCGGCTTCTGCTCATTGGTCTTCTTTTTCATTTTCTTTTCTTTCCTCACCTTGGTGTCGCAGTGCTGGTCTTCGCTGCTTTGTGGCGCGGTCGCGGCCGGCGGAGATGACGCGGCGGGCGTTTTGTCGTCCTTCCCTGGTGAGCTTGCGCCAAAAACCAGTATGGAATTTGTTAACAGGGTGAGAGCGAAGATGCGAATGAACAATGCTTTCATAGTATTTAGTCCTTTCCAGGCACGAACTCTACTGCCTCTGCCATTCACAAGCCTCTTCATGCGTCTTTTATTCCATTCCCTGTTTCAAAAAAATATTTTTCCGCAGGGGATGAAAATTCGGGCTGCGGGACTTACGGTAAAAGAGCAATGGACCTTCAGCGCCAAACCGTGTTGGGTACGGAAGTGATTTAATGGAACTCAGCGAGCTCAAATTTTCTCGCAGTGCAAGCTTGACCATGCCAGAGGACTGCTCATTCGAGTTCGAGAATGTTGCTCTTCCGCACGCCGGAGGCCTGCTTCGGTATGCGCTGCACCTTGAAAGAGAAAAGGCGCGTGCTGAAGACCTGGTCCAGGACACGCTGCTTTCCGCCTGGCGCAGCTTCCATCAATTCGAACGCGGTACAAACTGCAAAGCATGGTTGTTCCGAATTTTGAAAAATCTTCATTCCAGGCAATTCCAGCGAAAGAACCAAAGGTTCGAAGTGCCTCTCGGAGAGGATGATCCCAGATTCGCCATGCCCGAGCAGATTTCAGTCAATCAGCAAATTCGGGAGGCGTTTGCGCGGCTTACTCCCGAGCACCAGGAAGTGCTGCAGCTCGCAGTGGTTGAGGGTCTTGGAATCCGGGAGGTCTCGGAGGTGCTTCAGGTCCCGCAAGGGACCGTCATGTCACGTCTCAGCCGGGCGCGGGCAAGTCTCCGCAGCGTATTGCAGGTGCGCACTTTGGTTCGGAAAGAAGGCTTATGAATTGCGAGAGTGTTCAGGATTTGCTGCCGCTTTATCTTTCAGGCGAGTTAACGGGCACAGCCTTGGGGGATGTGCAATCTCACATCGATGCATGTGAACTGTGCAGCCGGGCGCTAAATGCAGATCGTGAACTGGATGACGTTTTACGGACGGCAATGCTGGAGAATAGCCCCGATGTATCTGCCGTCCTTAACCGGGTTCACGCTGGTATAACGGCTCCAGCATGGAAAAGAATGTTGCGCCCTGGTTGGGTGCGTGCATCTGTATTGGCAACGGCAATTGTCCTGATCGCTTGGCTCGGCTTTGTGGGGTTTCGTGTGCGCCAGGGAGAAAGAACAATGGCCCTGGCCGCAGCCAATGATCACTACAGTGATCTGGTTCTGCTGCGGCATTCAGACTGGACCTACAAACCCCAGGATGTAGCGCATTTCATACAGCAGCAATTCCCACAACAACAAGACCTGCTTAATGTGATTACACCTGACGGGGCCTCATTTGAAAAAGTGCGTCTTTGCAATGTCGGCGGAACTTACTATGCTCACTTTGTGTTTAGAGGTGGCGCGCTGGAAACATCGGTTTTTCTAACGGCCACCAAAAGGACAAATCAAGACCCGGCATTTCACTTGGCTGAAGCCGGATACGGCTTGGAAGTTTCTGAATTCTTTTCCTCTAACCTGACCGGAATGATTGTGGGAAACCACGGACTGGTCCCAACAGAGAAGATTGCAACTCGCCTGGCACGGGCCCTATGACAGGGCATTTTTGCAGGACAAGAAACAATCAAGCCCACTCTAAATGCGCCTCCAGATCAAGAAACAATGGCGAAAGGAAATTTCTCCCAGCGGATGGGTTTCACCCCATCCCGTGTCCACAGTTCCCACGCAATCGTCTTCAGGAAAACGTCATGATCGGGCGCACCTCAATGGTGCCAAACCGCGCTCCTGGAATTTTTGCCGCCATCTTGGCGGCCTCATCAATGCTGCCGGCCTCCACAAGATAGAATCCGCCAAGCTGCTCTTTCGTTTCCGCGAATGGCCCGTCCGTGGTGGCCGTCTTGCCACTGCGTACGCGAACTGACTTCGCGGTATTGGTTGCCTGCAACGCGTTGCCGCCCTTGATGTTCTTGGCAAATTCCTTGCCAAAGGCCTGGTACTCCCCCATCTCAGCTTGGTCATATCCCTTGCTGAAGCGCTTCTCGTCCTCGTAAATCAACAGTAGATATTGCATGTTTTCCTCCGCCTTTACGACGCATGTAGGACCGCAAATCGACAATCGCACATCAAAAATTTTGCCGAAATATTTTCATTGGCAAGGCAGGGAAAATCTTACGACTGGGCGTCGCCATTGCCGCCGGCTTAGATTAAAAATTTCATACAAATCCTGCGACCAAAAATTTACTCTTCTGTTTTTACCGGTATAAAGTACAATTCCGCCATTCAAATAACCTAACATTTTGCTGCTTTAGCTTAGGGGGAGGCACTTGTGTATCGCAAACTATCTGTAGTCTCTTTCACCCTTTTCTGCATAGTCTTCTTGGCGGCGCAATTGCCGGCCCAGGATGCCACGCCAGCACTGAAAGACTCTGCTGCAAAAGATCCGGCGCCGCATCCTGAGGTGGTCACGAACCAAACCGTGATCGATATGGTCAATGCAAAGTTGCCGTCCGACGTGATCATAACCAAGATCCAGACATCCAAAACTGAGTTTGATCTCGCCACTCCCGCGTTAATTAAGCTCAATGAAAGCGCGGTGCCGTCGGATGTCGTTAAGGCCATGATGCAGAAGAGCAGTGCGCCCGCCTCAAGTGCCGCCCCTGCCGCAGATCCGCCTGGCGATCCCAACGATCCCAATGTCTGGCATGACCCCGGCATCTATGTTCTTGCCTCGAACGGTCGCGAAAAGAAATTGATAATGCTGGAGCCCACGGTGTACACACAAGGGCACAGCGGAGGCCATTTCGCTTCAGCAATGACCTACGGAATTGCCAAGATCAAATGGAAAGCTGTAGTTAGGAACGCTCACGCCAACGTGAAGATCGGCGATCCTAAGGCTGTGTTCTATTTCTATTTTGAGGAAAAAGGCGCAGGGCTGAGCCATCCACAATTTGGAGGAACAAGCACGCCTAACGAGTTTACCCTTCTAAAGTTTGACGTTAAGAGCGATACCCGCGAAACGACAGTCATGAAGGCGAACGCATTCGGATCTTCCACGGGTACAGACGATAAAGCCAACGTTGGATTCAAATTTGACAAGCTTAAGCCGGGGATTTATATGGTTACGCCAACCCGCGACCTCACACCGGGTGAGTATTGCTTTTTAAGTGCGAGTATGGGCGGAGCATACGCGCCAGGCGCTGCCGCCGCAAACAGGTTATTTGATTTTGGCGTCGAGTAAAAATAACTGTCGGTGGATGCCAACACAAAAGGTATTGCTCTTCAAACCACCACAATACTAAAGCAAAGCCAGGCTTTCGCCCATTCAGATCACTTCACGCCGCTTGCGGCAGCGTTCGCCGGCAGGTTTAGATGTTTCTCGCGCAATCGCGCCAGGTTATAGGTTGAACTGGCAATCTCAAAGCCTTCCGTTTTGCCCACCCGCTGATACAGTGACAAAGCTCCCGGAAACAGCCCATATTCCTCGGCAATGCGTCCAAAACCAAACCACACCGGTTCATTCGGCTCGTCCATGCCGCCTGAATCCATCGCGCGCAGCAAAAGCTCGCGGGCCTCTTTGGTCTTGCCTATCTCCGCGTAAAGACATGCCAGCGTGTGCAGCACGGCAAAGGAGCTGTCCCGCTGCTCCGTGACGGCACGTTGCAGCAGGGCCACGTCTTCGTTCGTCACCTTGCCAATAAAAAGGGCATCCCATGTGTATTGGTTAAAGTCATTCATCTCTGCCTGGTTCTTATCGATAAGGGGCCGCAAGATGGTTCGAGCTTTGGCAAAATCGCCCTGGGCTTCTGCCAGCGCCGCGGAGGCACGGATGGCTGCCCGATCGTCAGGGATGCGCGCCAACCGGGTGGCGATTGTTTTTTGCCAGCCGTTCCAATCATGGGTGAACATTGACGCTCTGGTGACCAGTTGCAACGCCGTATCGGAAGCGGGCGTGCTCGCAAACAGCCGCAGGGCCACTTCATTCAGCAACGGCCAGTTTTTTGTCGTGCCGGCCGCTTTCGCCAGCAGCAGGTCAAGGCGCGTTGTGTCGGCAGCGCCGGCGTGAGCGCGAGCTGCCTTAAGTTCATCCATATATCCAGTGATTGCCGAGGAATCCGCCAGCAGCGCCAATGCGGCCAGCCGCATCCGCGCTGCATCAGCTTCGTCCCCGCGCGTCCAAAAACGCGCAAAAACTGAGCCGCCAAGCTGGTCATCTCCAGAGGAAAGTGTTTCTTCCTCGCGTACCCAATCAAGCCACAATTTGGCGTTCTTTAAATCTCCCGCTGCCAGACGGCGAAGCACTTCCTTCCCTGCCATCGCATCATCACTGTCCACAGAAAAAATTCGGTACCCATCCGCACCACGGGCCACCAGCATGGTTTGCGGCCTGTCTCCCAACCCGCGAGAGCGAATGCGGTATCCTGTTTTATCGTCGCCTTCCACGGATATCTGCAGGTTGGAAATAAGAAAGTCGCGGGCGGCGGAAGCACTTAGATCTTCCCGATCGAATACGCCGCGCCATAGCCGGGCAATGTGCGATTCTCCCTCTGCTTCATCTTTCTGGTCCGCCGGGTCGCACTCCGTAAAGCGGAAAATGTCTTCCGGCTTTGCCTTCTCATCCATCAAATAAAGATAATATTGCTGCACAACGCGCCGCGGGTCGCTCGCGGGAAACAGCACCTCTTCATAAGGACGCACACTGCTCATCATCTCAATGCGTTCACGCAGCTTTGAGCTGTCTTCCTGGCCGGCTGCCGCAGCATTCATAAGCTCAACGGCGCGGGGATAAGCCCGCAGGCGGATCAACAAGTTGGCTGCGGAAACCAGCAATGAACTCCGCGCAGATTCTCCGGATTCCCGTCGCCCTGCTTCAGCCACGGCCTGTTGTGAGCCATCACGGAACGCGATGGCCGCCAGCACCAGCTCAGTACGCGTGGAAGAGGAAGGCAGTGTTGCCGCCATTTGCACAAGTTCATCCCATTTACGCGCATAAAAAAGGGCAAACAATTCATTATCATCCCAGCGTTCGCCGTATTCCTTGTTGGCTTTTTTCAGGGCGCGATACTCCGCCAGCGCCTCATCAAGTTTTGCAGCAGGAGAATAGCGCTCGCCAAAAGAATCATGCTCCAGCAGGATGGCGAGATCGGCGTAATTGCTCCACTCCTTCGGGTCCAACTCAATTGCCTTGCGATACGCTGCAATACCGCCGTCAAGATCAAATCCCTTGCCAAAACGCCGGCCAATTGCGTCATGCTCCAGAATCCAGCCCAGCGCGCCCCAACTCAGCGCATTTTTAGGATCAAGCTCGGTGGCGCGATGCGCCTCCTTGCGCGCCTCTTCCCCAAAGCCTGCTGCGAGCAGAGCATTGGCCATCTGCACGTGATGCAACCCCTCATTGGGATGGAGTTGAATCAGGTCAGAGTATGCCTTCAGCGCTTCCCGCGCCTTCCCTTGCGCCAGCAGTTCCGCTCCTTTCTGATGAAAAGTAACTGTAGGCAAATCGGAGTTATAAAAGCTGTGAAATGCTTGCCGCAAAGCTTTGAACTCAGCCGGAGTATAGCGGGCCTTTCCGGAATCAAAGTGCACTGCAACGGAAACCGTCCCATCTTTTTCAACTTGATAATGCTGGGTGAGCTTGGCAGGTCCAAGGGGAGTTTCCGTGTCCTTGGGTAGTACCGGATTATCAAATCCCACCGGCGGCACAATCGTATAGTTCCAATCGGTTGCAAATGGCTGAATTTCAATGTCCTGCTTGCGTGGTTTCCAGCCCGGCTGATCTGGTTTGTCAGTGCCGTCGTCAGCAAGCACATAGTTCGGGTATCCCCAGCTCAGCCCATCCAGGCGAATAGCAGTTACCGCCTCCGTTAAATCTGTGAGCCCGCGCCGGCCTTTGGCCACCTCAACTTTTAATTGGAATGGTGTTGTGAGATCAGTGCCCGCAGTATGGTCAATTTTAGTAAGAGCTTCAGCCAGAAAGGCGTTTTTTACATAGCTTTCCAAACCATCATGGGATTCTTTACTCTCTTGCTGGCCGTAACTGTTGCGCAAGACTGCTTCTTCAAGACCGCTGCCGCTGACGATCTCAGAGATATGTGCGGGCCCATACTCAGCAAGGTGAAATTCGCGTCGAACTCTAAGGGCATTCTCCTCGAGACCATTGATGGGTATTTGCAGCAACTCCTTTGTTCCCGGTTCCACAATAAGGGCGCGCCTTCCCTGGTCTGCCCATGGCAGAGCGCCCGGCGCAAAAAACTCGGCTGTGGCGTCAATCCATGTTGCCGGTTTTCCCGGAACGTAAACAATCGCATGGTCAAACATCCCCAGCCCCGGCAGCTCTGGGCTTACGTCGTCCTCTCCGCGTGTGCTTAACAAGGCGAGCGATGCAGGAATGCCGGCTGCTTTCAACGCCGAAACCAGGACGATTGCCTTGTCCTTGCAGTCTCCGTAGCCGCTTTTCAAGGTATCTCCGGCGGGATGTGGGATGAGCGCCGATGAACCGAATTCCAGCCCCGTGTAGCGCACTTTTTGGTGCAAATTGCTAACGATGCGGCGCAGCAGCTCCGGGCCTTTTAACCCCTTCGTGCCTTCCAGCAGAGGAGCGACTTCCTGCGATCGAATCGTGCTCTGTATGTCCTGGTAGTAGCCGTTTGCAACTGAGTGCCATGACTCTCCGGTTGAGTAGTCGATGGTAGATGAGGCGTCAGAATCTGCCGGCAGGTTTGGTTCAGTGCCTTCCAGCGCTGCCATGGCGCCCTGTTCGAAATGCAGGATTGTCATTCCGTCCTGCTCGCTGCTTGTGACCTTGATTAAAGGAGAATTGCGGACCTTATAGCGAAGGTGGAGCGCCACGGGCGCTTTTAGTTCCAGAAGCGTATGCAGCGTTGGGTTCCCATAGCCGACATAGAATCGCCGCCTTATGCCATGTGTGCTTAATGGCTCGCTATCCTCCGTGGTAGTCTCCGTCTCTACAATCGAGCCAATTACTACGCCAGGCAGCGGCCCGGAATAAGAGCGCTGGTCTTCATAAATTTCAGGACGCTGGTCGTGCACTGCTGCTTCCGTCAACACCTTGGGATCAAGCTCTGCCACTGATCCGTCTGGCGCTATTACGCGCGCGCGAATCGCCGGGCGCTTCTGCCGCCAGGGCGACCATGTGGCGCGTATCGTTCCCCAGCTCACCAGCGCATCCTTGGCCTCCACGCGGTAGAACACTCGATGGATCGATACAGCCCGCTCAGAAGAATCAAAAGTTACCCGGCTTTCCTCATTGAAAATGGTGACGGTAGCGTATTGTTCGGGCTTGATTGCAGCAGCCGCGGCCACAATATCTTTGGGCGACGAGGAAAATGCGGGGGCCTCCCACGGCGCTGCTGCAGAAGGAACATTTTGGGCTTCAAGCTTGCTGTTCAAAAGGAAAGCAAGCACAAGGATAAATAATGACAATAGTCGGAATCTCATGTTGGGCTTTGGCTTAATGGTGAAGAGAATATACACCTATCTCGTGCTTTTGAAACTATTTTCCCGCCGGTCTTTCTAGTGATTTCTACCAGGAGGTTGTCATGTCCTTGATAGATATTGAGTTTGGAGCGCTAAAGAAGGTAATTGCTGGCTACCTTAGAATCTTGTTGCCGTAGTTGCCGCCGATATCCCAATTTTTTTGCCTCGGCCTAAGCATAAGAAAATTGTAATGATTGATTTTGGTCGGCCAAATGGTCCAAGCGGCCTTCCGTTTTGCTCATCGCGTGCTCAGAGAGAAGGCTTTTTCCTGCGCCCTGCAGCCGGCGCCTTCAGCACTTCAATGTTTGCCACCAGCGCATCACAAATAGCCAGGCAGTTGTCGCGCATCTCTGCTTTTGCCCGCCGGTCGTGGGCCACGCTCAGCAAGTTGGCCGTTCCGTGGATCAAAAGAAACAGCGCATAGTACGCGGAAATGTATTCTTCCGGCTGTCCGCCAAAGCGTGTGGCAAATTTTTCCAGCAACCATGCCTTAATAGGCCGCGGTCGCCCAGGCTTCAGCACTTCTGACCACGCCGGTCCCCACAGCAGTTTGTATTCATGCGGATGCCTTTCTGCAAAGCGAAGAAAGCGGCGGTAGGCCTCCTCAATGGTGGCGGCTGAAGTGGTTTTGGCCGTGATCTTCATCTGCACCAGCTCCGCCAGCGCCAGAAGCAGCGCTTCTTTATTGCGGAAGCGCTTGTACACCGTGGTGGTGGTCGTTCCAGCCGCGCGGGCCACGGAACGCAGCGTCAGCCCCTTGGCTCCGCGAACCCGCCACAGCCTGCGCGCTGCTTGCGTGATTTTGGCTTCAAGATACTGGTCGGCAACTCGAGGCATAAATTCATTCCAAAATAGTACTATGGTATTACTTGCACACTGTTACACTAACGTAGTACTATTTATTTGTCATTCCCCTGTAAGGCGTTTGACCCCCGGCAGGGGATTTTCTTGTTCAAGCTGAATCCTTGGAGGACTGCCTAAGTCCCAACGTACAGGATTCCCCTGCCTTCATTACGGCGCCAGTGACGCTATTTTACTGACGAGGTGGTATGGAGTATTTGGAGTACACAGCTTTCACCCGGGCTGATCGTGCCCTGGCGTGGAAGCTCTTTTCTGATTTTCGTTTTTGGCCTGCATTTTCTGACATCTATGGCGATATCCGCTGGACCGTGGGAAAACCATGGGCCCCGGGAAGCCGCTTGCGCATTGAGATAGTGCATCCGGTCAAGACGGTAGTTGATCACGTGATAACCATCTGTTCTCCGGGCGAGCATGTTGCCTGGATTGACCACTCACTGGGCAACACCTTGGTGCAGTGGGTTACGTTTGAGCCTGTTGCGGATGGCAGAACGCGTGTGCACACGTGGGCCGAGCTTACGGGTCCCACAAAAGCAGTTGACGGTTACAATCTTAGCGAGTTTCTGCGTAGCTTTGTCCACAGCTGGTATGAAAGTTTCTGCAAAGCATGCGACGAGTTGGCTGAAGGCCAGATGGTTTGCGTTTGACGTTTCTTTTCGTGGCACCTCTAGGGGTGCCTCGACAAGATCTATCATCCGCGCTCGGTTGACTTTTCTGTTGTTGCTGGGAACGATGAATGTGTCTGTGTTGGCTCAGTCTGTGCCGCGCACCGTACACGTGTTTGTTGCCCTGGCCGACAACAAAAACCAGGGCATCGTTCCCGTCGCTGCCCGTCTGGGCAATGGTGGAGATCCTGCCAACAACCTTTATTGGGGCTCAGCCTATGGCGTGAAGAGTTACTTTGCTCGTAGTGCAGACTGGCAGTTGATTGTTGCCGGGCACGGGCCGAAGCCGGAGATACTGGAACGATGTATCTTCAAGCATCGCCATGAGAACGTTTACCTGATCGCGGATGCCTATCAGGGCAGCAAAATTAAGCAGGCGATTGTCGATTTTCTTGCCGCCGCGGCAGGCAGCGAATCAGAAACGGTCTTAATCAAAACCAACAGCAGGAACGTGACGTTGGCCGCTCGCGGCGGCGCCGACCTGGTGGCTTATGCCGGCCATGACGGCCTGATGGACTTCCAACTCCCTCCTCTTTCGCCCAAGAAAGACAGCCGCCACCGCGATGCGATCATACTTGCCTGCATCAGCAAGTCTTATTTTGCTCCGCTGCTTCGCCCCACTGGATCTTACCCGCTTGTCTGGACCACGGGCCTGATGGCGCCTGAGGCCTACACGCTGAAAAGCGCCCTTGATGGTTGGATATTGCATGAACGCCCGGAGCAGGTCCGCGAGCGCGCCGCTGCTGCTTATGATAGATATCAGAAATGCGGGCTGAAAGGGGCGCGCCGTCTGCTGGTCACCGGCTGGTGAGCGCTGTTTACGCAGAAATCTTTTTTGCCAGAAAATCTTTTACCACTGCCTCCGCATCCTTCTTCTCTCCATCCACGGCATAATTCATCTGCCGCATCTCCTGGGCGGTGATCCGACCGCTCAATTGCCGCAGCGCTTGTCCAATCTCCGGATGTCGCTGCAAGGTCTCACGCCGCACAATCGGCACAGCGTCATAGGGCGGAAAGTAATGCTTGTCGTCCGCAAGGACCACCAGGTCCAGGGCAGCAATCAGCCCATCTGTATTTGATCCTGCAGCCATATCAATTTGATTGTTCTCCAGCGCGCGATAGAGCAGTCCCAGGTCCATCACGCGGGGCGCTTCCTTAAATTTAAGGCCATACGTGTTGACCAGTCCTTTATAGCCGTCCGCGCGTTCGATGAACTCGTATCCCACCCCCAGGCGCAATTGCGGCGCGACTTTTGCCGCATCAGAGAGAGTTTTCAAGTTGAGCCGTCTTGCATCGGCTCCGCGCATCACCATGGCAAAAGTATTGTCGAAACCGAGTGAAGGAAAAACTTCCAGCCCAAACTTGCTCGCATACAAACTTTTCACCGTGTTGAAAACCGCGGCATGATCTGACGACGGCGGCTGCTTCAGGATCGCCACCAGCGCTGTGCCTGTGTACTCCACATACATATCAATCCGCCCGGCCAGCAGCGCCTGCTGGCAGATGTATGTGCCCGCGAGATAAAACCTCTTCTCAATCGGCAGGGAAATGAAGCGGCTCAGGTATTGCGCCAGCATCTCTCCCAGGACCAGTTGTTCGGTAAAATTCTTTGAGCCAATGGAAAGTCCGGTTTTTCCGGTGCATCCGGCCAGTAGCAAAGCCATTCCGGTAACAAAGTGGCGGCGATTCATAATTAGTGCCGCACCCGCACCAGGGAACGCTGTAATAGCCCTAGCAGAAGGTCGGCGAAGAGCGCCATGAGCGCAGCAGGAATCGCTCCCGCCAAAATAACCCTGTTATCTACCATGGCCAGGCCGCGAAAAATAAAATCACCCAACCCGCCGGCGCCGATAGCTGCAGCAATCGTGGCCACGCCCACGGTGATCACAGTTGCCGTCCGGATGCCGGCCAGGATAATTGGCGAGGCCAGCGGCAGTTCCACGTGCCACAGCATTTGCCACGGTGTCAGCCCCATGCCAATTGCAGCTTCACGCACAGGAGCGTCAACACCGATAATGCCGGTATAGGTGTTTCGCACCACAGGCAACAAAGCGTACAGGCTCAGTGCCAGTATCGCCAATCGGTCTGCTCGCGCCCCAAGCCATGGTACCGGCAGCAGCAAGCCAAAAAGCGCCAGGCTGGGAATGGTCTGAATGACGTTGGTGCTTCCCAGAACAAGGCCTCTCCATCGCGGCCGCCGGCTGAGCAGAATTCCCAGAGGCACGCCAACAGCTACAACGATCAACATCGAGATTCCCACCAGCCACAAATGCTCTCCGGTTAAGGTGGCGAGTTGCCGCCTGTCAACGGAAAAAAATGCGATTATCGGCATGGACTCAGCCTCCTGAGTTGAAGATTTGCTGCGCCTCGCGGAAAGCGTTTACATAAGGTTGAACGGCATGGTCAGTTGAGCGCAGGAATTCTGCGGGCGTAAAAACACCTTTGAGATTTCCGGAATCCATCAAGGCAATCCGGTCGCCCAGCATCAGCGCTTCCGCTACGTCATGGGTTACAAACACCACGGTCTTGCTCAGCCTCTGCTTGAGTTGGCGAAATTCCTGCTGCAATTCAGCGCGGGTAATAGGATCAAGCGCGCCAAAAGGCTCATCCATCAGCAGGATTGGCGGATCAGCCGCCAGCGCGCGTGCCAGCCCCACACGCTGCCTTTGGCCGCCTGAAAGTTGGTCGGGATATCGATCGGCAAACTGATCAAACGGCAGTCCCACAAGCTGCAACACTTCCTGTACGCGAGAGCGAATGCGCGCGGCTTCCCAGCCCTCAAGGCTGGGGATCAAAGCTACATTTTTTTCCACTGTGTAATGCGGAAACAGCCCCGCTTCCTGGATGGCATAACCAATGTGCCGGCGCAGCCGGATCGCGTCCCATTCCGTGGTGGAACGTCCGTCCACGCGAACTTCGCCTTTACTGGCGCTTAATATTCGGTTGATAAGTTTAAGGGTAGTGGTCTTTCCTGAGCCGCTGCGGCCCAGCAGCATGAGCGTTTCACCGCGATGCACGGCAAGGTTCAGCCCGGAGATAAGTTCACGGCTACCGCTGGCGCGGTAGTGAACGTTGACGAATTCGATCGCTATTGCGTCTGAATCGCTCATCGCCGGCGAACGCGCGGCCCATGCGGCGTACAAAGCGCCGTGGCGCGTGCGTGATTGACGCTTGCGACTCTAGCCTATCAGACGTCGCCGCCGGCGGCGAACTCTTGCGCCACTGAACAATGTTGTACCCGTAGATCGCGATGCAAAATAGGTTGGCGGGGATAAAGCCGGTCTGCGCTGTCCGCATTCCTATCACGCTGATGATCAAGCTGTTGACACCAGCTACGATCCAGCCCTGCCATTTTCGCCGGCCAATCAATACAGTGGATGCAATGGTCAACAAGCAAGAAAAATAATCAAGCCGCAACATCAGTCACCGGTACTCCGTCTAAATACATGAATACGGCAAACCTCTGTAAGAATGTATCCGGCAGACGCTCTAGTCTGGGTAGGGTATTACCTGAGAGGAGTAACAAGAACCAAAGGCGCTTGCATTTGATGGATTTTTTTCGCCGCGCAAGGTGAAATGACTTTCAATGAGAACTCCCTGCGACGAAGCCGTAATGCAATCTGCTCGCCTGGATACTCCCTGCCAGGCGAGCACCCAGCGATGGATTCTGTTGGCCGCCATCCTTGGCTCCAGCATGGCTTTCATTGATAGCACCGTAGTGAATGTAGCGCTGCCTGCATTGCAGACCGGCCTGAATGCCAGTGTTGTTGATGTGCAATGGATAGTGGAAGCCTACTCGCTCCTGCTGGGCGCTTTGATCCTGGTCGGAGGATCGCTGGGTGATCTGCTTGGCCGCCGCAAAGTATTCCTGGTCGGCGTAGCGATTTTTGCCGCAGCCTCCCTCGCTTGCGGCCTTGCCATAAACGTGCGCTTATTGATCGTGTCCCGTGCAATTCAAGGGATTGGCGCTGCGCTTCTTACACCTGGAAGCCTGGCCCTGATCGGCGCATCGTTTTCCGGCGAGGAGCGTGGCCGGGCCATCGGTCTTTGGTCTGGATTCACCGCCATCACCACCGGTCTTGGCCCTGTCTTTGGTGGCTGGCTCATCCAGCATGCCTCGTGGCGATGGGCCTTTTTTATCAATCTGCCGCTGGCTGCCGTCGTCCTAGTCATCTCTCTGTGGCATGTTCCGGAGAGCCGTCGGCCGGGCGTTGACCGCATTGACTGGCTGGGTGCTGTGCTCGCCACTGTCGGCCTCGGTGGCGTTGTTTTTGGCATGATTGAATCGCCTGCGCTCGGCTGGAGTCATCCGCAGGTCTTTATTTCGTTGATTGCGGGTGCGCTGGCTCTGGCGGCTTTCTTTTGGGCAGAAGCACGCGCGGTCTCGCCTATGGCTCCGTTCGTGCTGTTCCAATCGAAAACTTTTACCGCTGCCAACCTGCTTACCCTCTTTCTCTACGCAGCCATCGGAATCTTCTTTTTTCTGCTGCCGCTGAACTTGATCCAGGTGCAGGGCTACTCGCCTGCCCAAGCCGGGGCCGCCGGACTGCCGCTCATCTTGCTCATGTTCACGCTTTCACGATGGTCTGGTGGATTGGTAGAGCGCTACGGAGCACGCCAGCCGCTGGTTATTGGGCCGCTGCTCTCTGCAGTTGGGTTGGCGATGTTTGCGCTGCCCTCTGTTGGCGGCAGTTACTGGACTACATTTTTCCCCGCCTATGTAGTGCTCGGCTTGGGTATGGCGGTCACTGTGCCTCCCCTTACCACCGCAGTGATGCAGGCCGTTGACACCGGACACACAGGCACAGCTTCCGGCATCAACAACGCTGTTGCCCGGGTTGCCGGGCTATTGGCAATCGCAGTGCTGGGCGTTGTGATGCTGGGAGCTTTCCGTTCAAATCTGCATCGCTCTCTGGAAAAACTTGCGTTGCCGCAAAATGCGGTGGAGACAGTTCACAAAGATGAGATCAAGCTGGCGGCGCTACCGGTACCCAGCAACCTTGACCCAGGCGCGTCAGCCAGATTGAAAGCTTCCATTGATAATGCTTTTGTATTTGGTTTTCGCGTGGTGATTCTGGTCTGCGCCGGACTCGCCGTCATCAGCGCGGCATTTGCGCGAATCTTGATTGAATGAAGCGGGATTTTTTATTCTTTAAAAACTCATGCGAGCCAACCGTAGTTACGCTGCAACTCGCTGATCGTTGACCTTGAGCACTACCATGGTGATGTCGTCCGGTTGCGCCGCATCGCCACACCAGTCTTCAATGCCGCGGAAAATTTCATCGCGTGCCTTCAATGCCGGCAGGTGCGCCTTGGATTTCACCAGCTTGAGCAACCGGTCTTCGCCAAATTCCTCACCCGCGCTGTTGACCGCGTCAATGGCGCCATCCGTGTAAGCGAAGAGAAAATCCCCTGACTGCAACTGGAATGAGTTTTCCTGCACCGGGCAATCCTGGAACAGTCCCAGCATCGGGCCGCCTGATTCCAGCTTCATTACTCCATTGGAATTGGCCGCCGTTGCCATTTCACCCGTTGCCGGATCAGCGTGAAGAACGAATGGAGGATTGTGGCCGGCATTTACAAAATTCAGCCGCCCGGAGTTCTCATCATAGGCGGCATAAAACAGCGTGACGTAGCTGGCGCTGCTGGTGGAAGCAAAGAGCAGCCGGTTGAGTGATGTTGCCAGTTGCGAGAGGGACACGCGGTAGGCCGAGCCTGGCGCTCCAGCCAGGGACTGGCTGCGCAGGAACGCATGGATCATGAAGGTGAGCAGCGCGGCAGCAAAGCCTTTCCCGGCGACGTCGGCTACCGCCATTCCGATCTGCCCGTTGTCCAACTGCATAAAGTCGTAATAGTCGCCGCCAACAAATCCCGCCGGCTTGCAGTAGCCGCTGATCTGGACCACTGGCGACTGCGGCGCATCCACCGGGAAGAGATGTTTCTGCACAGAGGCCGCCAGCGCCATCTCATGCAGCATCTTCTCCTGGTCCACAATGCGCTCAATCAGGTTTGAATTGTCAATGACCAGCGCCAACTGCTCGCCAATTGACATCAGCGTCTTCAGGTCCTTATCGGCAAAATCAAAGCTGGAGTGACGCGGCCCGAGCGACAAAATGCCGGTAAGCTGGGCCTTGTTCCTGATCTGTACCAGCAGGCGTGAATTCAGTTCTTGCAATACGCGCCGCTCGGCTTCGCGTTTGGGATTGTTCATGCCCTGAATAAACCCGGCAGCCCGCTGCCATACATCCAGGTCTTCACTCTCAATCCGCATGGGCGCAGAAAGCTTGCTCAGCCGGCGCACCACAAACGCATCCTTGGATAGCACAGCTTCCGGTGTTACCGTCGCTGGAGTGCTATCTGGATCCACGGCCTCTGGCGCTTGTGCTGATGAGCTGCGCACAACAAAGTTGCCGCTCTCCTGGTCGCGCACCAGGATTGAGACGTTGTCCACTGCCAGAGCACGGCTCACGGTGTTCACGCTGAACTTATAGACATCCGCAAGGTTGTTGGAGTGCCGGGCTGCGTCCCCCAGTTCCAGCAGAATGCGCTGGTAGTCATACTCCACCGGAGAGGCGCGCTTGCGCAGGTAAGGCAGAATGCGGCGCACAAATAAAAAATGAGACGCCGCCACGGCGCAGGCCAGCAACACAACAAACATGGCATCTGCCCGCGGATGAATATGATCGAGGAACGCGCCACGCCTCCCCGTCAGCATAAAAGCAAGAATCAGCACTGCCAGCAGCATCTCCAACAGCAACACCGATTCAGCGGAAGGAATGCGGGAGCCTTTGCGGCGTTTACGCCTGCGTACCCACATCATCAGCGAGTTCCAAAGATAAAATCGCATGACCAATGATTGCTTTCTCGCCAATAAGGCCAGCCGCAGGTTTTGGCTCCATAACCAGTTGCGCTGCCCAGGAGTGATTACTTGTCCGCCTGCCATAGCATAAGGGTCAACTGGCTCTTTTGCCAATGTGCGGACGAATGACAGGGAAAAATCGGTCTGAAGCTTATGTTCAAACGCACTGTAAAAAGCTGCTCACTCAACCCGTATCTCGGCTTTTGCTCCTGATTCCTGATAACACTTAGAATAAAGGCGCCGTCTAAGTAGTAATGGTTATGGATTTACGGTTCGACCAGGATCATCAAGCGTGGGCCACGCTGGCTCAGGTCCGCCCAGCGCGCCGGTGGCGCTGGTCTTCTTCACTGGCCACTTCGTTGGGCATTCACGTGGTGATTCTGACGATCCTTTGTTTGCCGGCCGCTCCCATTTTTATCAGGCCAAGGCTTATTGCCCACGGCGAAGGCGGCAATGCTACTCCAACCTCCGTAATGCTCTATTTGCCCAATGATATTCAGCTTGCTGCTCAAAACACACAGGCCCTGCTTTCACTGCCGACGGAGCCGCACAAGAAGCCGCAGAAATCCCGGGTCAAGAAGCGTACTAATACCTTGGAAGTAGAAAAACCTTCTGGTTCGCTGGAAGCCGGTTCACAACTCGGTTCCGGCTATGACGGCCCAGCCAGTGGCGATGAGATCAAGCCTGCACTGCCTGACACTTTTCCGGACCTGAAGATTCCGCAATCTGAACTGGGGGGTGTAACAGGCGATGTGGTTGTTGAGGTCACAATTGACGCTCAAGGCGCAGTCGTGCAAGAAAAATTGCTTCAAGGTCTGGGCCACGGTGTGGATGAAAGAGTGATTGCGGTTTTGCACGATTGGCATTTCCGCCCTGCGACGCGAAACGGAGTACCTATCCCTTCCAAGCACGACGTCTACTTTCACTTCCCCAGCTAAATGTGTCCCGGGCTTTTCTAGCGCCAGGATGCCGGATATGCCTTTAGGTCTTATCCTTTCTGTCAAAACAGTATTCCGGTTAGCTGCCACTCCGGGGGAACGGTGAAACCATGAAAACAATTGCACCAGAGATTCTGTTATTCCTGATGCTGGAACAAATAGTTTCAAGAATGGTTAGCTATAGTTAGGTCGTATCAATCCCGCCCGAAGGCAGACCTGTGCGAGGTGGCAAAAATAGCCCTCGGCCTTGTGCGCGTGGTCCCGCTGAAATGCTCCTACAGCCTCAATCACCCCTGTTAATCGGGCAGGGGCAGCATAACAAGAGCCGGTAGCAGCTACTTGCATTTTTCTCATGACTCGGCAAGCAAAGACCTATACATTCTTTTGAAACCTTTAATTGCAAAAGGAAATAAAGAAATTGGCCTTGTAAACTTAATAGTCTCCAGCTTCATCTCTATCGCTTAATAACCATATCGGTAGATAACTAGCGTGAATGAAACTATTCCCCACAGTTGGAAGAATACCAAGCCTATTTCGTCTTGCAGGTTATGTGCTTCACTGGTAGCATTGCTGGCGGAAGGAGCTATATGGATACACAGCAGATTATCACCGAGCTAGAAGCAGAAAGGGATCGTTTAGACCAGGCTATTACGGCTCTTCGCGGTTCCATGAGGGGCCGTCGCGGGCCAGGCGGTTTCGGCAAAGGCCGTCGCGGGCGTCGTCGTTTGACCGCGGCTGCTAAACGGCGCATATCAGAGATGATGAAAAAGCGCTGGGCGGAAAGAAAAAGAGCTGCTAAAGCAGCCTGAAGGGCCAAAGCAAGCTAGAAGGAAAAGGTATAAAGCGGGCCGCTCTCACGGGCGGCCCACTTTATTTGCTTTCAGTGCAGGTGCAGCATAAGCTCAAAAGGCAAAAAATTGGAAGGTTCGATGCCCATATTGACGACCGAAGGAGTTGAATGATCCAGAAGCGGGTTCCAATCCTTTTATGTCTGCTGTTCTTTGCCGGTGCCGCCACCTTGCGCGCCCAGGACAACTATGAGATCCAGGTCTATTCTGTTGATACGGTAGAGCCTCTTTCCACCATGGTTGAGTTCCACACCAACTTTACCGCAGAGGGTGAAAAGAACGTGATAGACGGCGTGCAGCCAACCAATCACGCTATCCACGAGACCATTGAGATTACCCAGGGCTGGACAGATTGGTTTGAAACCGGCTTCTACATTTTTACCAGCGCCCGTTCCGGCGATGGCTGGGATTGGGTGGGTGACCACATTCGGCCGCGCTTTCGCATTCCGGAGAAGTGGCACTGGCCGGTGGGCGTAAGCCTTTCCAATGAAATCGGCTATCAGCGCAGAGCCTTTTCCCAGGATACGTGGACCTGGGAGATGCGGCCGATTGTGGATAAGAAGATCGAACGCTGGTATCTGTCATTTAATCCCACCATCGACAAATCTCTTCACGGCGAAAACGTGGGCCAGGGCTTTGAATTTTCCCCTAACGCCAAAGTGTCTTATGATTTTTCAAAAGTCGTCAGCGGCGGGCTTGAGTATTATGGCTCGCTGGGGCCGGTCACCAGCTTTGATCCGCTTGCGGAACAACAGCAGCAGATTTTCCCGGCTATTGATTTGAATGTTTCGCCGGAATGGGAAATCAATTTTGGCGTTGGCGTAGGTATGACGCGCTCCACAGATCATTTGATTATTAAAGGCATCATTGGGCGAAGATTCAACTGGAAGAGACATCACTAAGGCCCGGCGCTCGACTATAATTCTTTCGCCTGGCGCAGACTCTTGTCATGAGGTTCCGATTGCGACACGAAATTGTTCTGCTCTCCTTCTTGTTTTTGGGCATGGCTTATAACGCTGCTACTCAAGACCGCTCCTATGGCCGTTCCGTTGTGATGACGGACCGGGGAATCGTTGCCACCAGCCATTATCTGGCCTCGCAAGCCGGAGCGCAGGTTCTGGCGCAGGGCGGTTCGGCCATGGATGCAGCGATCGCAGCCAACGCAACGCTCGGCGTAACCGAGCCAATGATGAACGGCATCGGCGGCGACCTCTTCCTTATTTATTGGGACGCCAAAACCGGCAAGCTTTATGGCCTGAATGCCAGCGGATGGGCTCCGCGCAAGTTGACCATTGAATTTCTTGCCCAGCACGGAATCACCACCATGCCGCACGATGGGATTCAAACTGTAACTGTTCCCGGCGCGGTGGATGGCTGGAGCCAGGCGCACAAACGCTTTGGCCGTCTTCCCTGGAAAGATTTGTTTACGCCTGCAATTTACTACGCCGAGCATGGCTATGCGGTGCCGGAGATCATTCATGATTATTGGCTTGAGGCCGAACCAAAGCTGCAGAAGACCAGCGAAGCACGCCACGTCTTTCTTCCGGGTGGCAATGTGCCCGAGCTGGGCGCCAGATTTACCAATCCTGATGTTGCCAAAGCGCTGCGCTTGATCGCGGAAAAAGGCCGTGATGCATTTTACAAAAGCGAGATAGCCCAGGCTATTGTTCGCACCTCAACTGAGTTCGGGGGAACCATGCAGTTGGATGATCTGGCCGACTTTTCTGCTGAATGGGTTGAGCCTATCTCCACCGACTATCGTGGCTGGAAAGTCTATGAGCTTCCGCCCAATGTGCAAGGTATGGCCGCCCTGGAAATGCTCAACATCATGGAAACCTTTCAGCCGGGGAAAGACGGCCCAAAGGGTACTGCTGAAGTGCATAAGAGAATTGAAGCGATGAAGCTGGCTTACGCAGACTTGTATCGCTATAACGCTGATCCCCGTTTTGCAAAGGTTCCTGTCGCCGGCCTGCTCGATAAAAACTACGCCAGGCAGCGTGCTGCAAAGATCAATCCAGACAAGGCGGATTGTGACCCTGGCGCCGGAAGCCCGCCAACAAGTGATACGACCTATCTCGCAGCGGTTGATAAAGACGGCAACATCGCGTCTCTGATACAGAGCAACTATTCGGCTTTTGGTTCCGGAATTGTTGTGGATGGAATGGGATTTGCTCTCCAGAACCGTGGCGCACTGTTTACACTGGATGCTTCGCATCCTAACGCGCTGCAGTCACGCAAGCGCCCGTTCCACACGATCATTCCGGCTTTCATGGAGCGCGGCGATCTGCACATTGGCTTTGGCATTATGGGCGGCGCCAACCAGCCTTTGGCGCACGCGCAATTTGTTTCCAACTTTGTTGATTATGGAATGAACATCCAGGCCGCGCTTGAGGCCCCGCGCTTTACCGTCACCGACAATAAGGTGAGCTGTGACATTCTGATTGAGTCGCGTGTCCCCGCTGATGTATTGCAGGCCCTTCGCCAAAAAGGCCACAATCTAATTGTGCGCGGCGACTACACTGCGCTCATGGGACGCGGCCAGGTGGTGGTGCACAATTCAAAAACGGGCATGAACTCTGCCGCTTCTGACCCGCGTGCCGATGGCGTGGCTGAACCGGAACCGATCCATTAAAAATCTAGTAATTGAGTAATTTGGTAATTGGGTAATTGAAAACAAATCTGCTCAATCACTTTGCGGGATCGCAATACATTGTGGGAATTGATACATTGGGTCTCACTTACTAAATCACCAAATTACTCAATTACCAATTTCCTAGACGTGTTCTTCTGCCGGAGAAATCATCGGCATCAGCAGCACTGGCGCGCGCATGAACTCAAATCGGTCTATAGCTTCCACGGCACGATTAACCGTGGTTTCCAACGTCGGTTCCAGCGTAATCACAAATGAGAGCCGGTCTTTATTCATGTGCGGCTCCTGGATTACCGAATCAATGTTGATTCCTTCGCGAGCAATTACCTCAGCAATGCGGGCAAGAATTCCCGGCTGATCGTTCACGGTCAGCCGCAGAAACCAACCCACGGGAGCGCTGCGTGGCGCCGGCTGCAATGGTTGCGTGTTGTTGAATCCTGCCAAAAGGCTGCTTGAGGTCTGCCCACGCGCAATCTGGCGCGCGATCTGCAAAACGTCAGAGAGCACGGCTGTGCCGGTAGCTCCACCACCGGCTCCGCGTCCATAGAGCATCTGTGTTCCAACTTTTTCTCCGGCGATAAAGATTGCGTTGTTTGCCCCCGCGGCCTTGGCCAGCATGGAATCTCTCGGCTCCAGCCACGGCTGCACCGCAAGGTGGATGCCCGTCTCTGTGCGCTCGGCTGAGGCGACTAATCGAATGGTTGAGTTCAGACGGTGGGCATAATGAAAATCAGTTGCGGTAATGTTGCGGATGCCAGTGACCGGAATTTCCGCTGCGCGAATCCCATGACCAAAGGCGATGCGGGCCAGAATGGCAATTTTGTCGCGCGCATCCAGACCGTCAATATCAAGGCTTGAATCGGCTTCTGCATATCCCGCAGCCTGCGCCTGTTCCAGCGCATGCGCAAACTCAATGCCGTGCTGCTCCATCTGTGTCAGGATGTAATTGCAGGTGCCGTTCACAATGCCGTAAACAGCCTGAATGCGGTCGGCTGCAAGGGCCTCAGAGATGGCCCGGATCACCGGGACTCCGCCGGCGACGGTGGCTTCAATCCCGATGGGCAGGTTTTTCTCGCGCGCCAGGGTAAATAAAGTTTCTCCGTGCAATGCGATCAGCGCTTTGTTCGCTGTCACGACAGGTTTTCCATTCGCCAGGCTGCTGCGGACAACATCCAGCGCCACGGTTGTTCCGCCAATTGCCTCCACTACAATATCCACGTCGTCTGCATTCACCACCTGCCGCCAGTCGCTAAAGATCGGAACGCCATTCGTGCCCGACTCAGGAGCATTGGCCCTGCGCCGGCAGATTCGTGTAACCACCACGTCTATGCCGCCTGTACGCTCACGGATCTCCGCAGCGTGACTCTGCAGGATTTCTGCGGTGGCGCGTCCTACCGTGCCGTAACCGACAATCCCGATTCTTACCTGCTGCGAAGGCCGGGCAGGAGTTATTTTCTCCGCTGCTCTTTCTTCAATGCCGTGCATAGATCTGCTCCAGTGTCTTGACTACCGTGTCGCTGTCAGGCTCCATTGGCCCCAGCAAGCTTTGTCCCGGCACTTGCTTCATATAATCCACGTCCTTCAGCATGTGCCCGGTCAGCACCAGCACAACTGTCTCCGCTGATTTCACAAATCCCGCAGATGCCAGCTTCTTTAGCCCTGCCAGCGTAGCTGCCGACGCCGGCTCACAGCCAACGCCTTCAGCTCCCAGCTCTGCCTTGGCCTGCGCGATCTCGTTTTCGCTTACCTCTTCGCAAGCTCCGCCAGTGTTCTTGAGCACGCTTACCGCTTTTCTCCATGAAGCAGGATTGCCGATGCGAATGGCCGTTGCCCTGGTCTCTGCATTGACTCGAATCAATTCTTCTCCGCCGTTCTCGCGCATGGTGCGGACCAGGGGATTCGCTCCAGCCGCTTGAATAATAGAAATCTTCGGCAAGGCCTTGATCAGCCCCAACTCGCGCAACTCCATAAATCCCTTGCCCAGCGCCGATCCGTTTGCCAGATTGCCTCCCGGAACAATCACGTGGCCTGGAACCTTCCAATCAAGCTGCTCCATCAGTTCGAACGCCACGGTTTTTTGCCCCTCCAGGCGGTATGGGTTGAGCGAATTCAGCAGGTACGCAGGGAACCGGCGCACAACTTCATTCAAAACTTTCAGGCACCCATCAAAATCGGTGCGCAATTGCAAAACATGTGCCCCATACTCCAACGCCTGGGCCAGCTTGCCCGCTGCTACTTGTCCCGCCGGAAGCAGTACCATGCTCTGCATTTCTGCGCGTGCCGCATACGCTGCAACCGAAGCGGATGTGTTGCCCGTGGAAGCGCAGCATACCCAGGAAAAACCTTCAGCCTTCGCCATGCTGATGGCTGCGGAGATCCCCGTATCCTTAAAAGAGCCGGTTGGGTTCATGCCTTGGTGCTTGGCAAATAAATTCGGCAGCTTGAGCGAGCGTGCAGCTTTTTTTATCTGGATCAGAGGCGTATTGCCTTCTCCCATGGTCACAATGTTTCTGCGCTCCACCTGCGGCAGAAGCTCTCTAAAACGCCAAACACCGCTCGCATTTTCAGGCAGCGGGGATCCTCGGCGCTCCTGCCAGATATCCTTCAGCCGTAACGCGAACCCGGCCTGTGCGCCGGCCCACTCCGGATAGACAACTTCCACCAGCTCAGAACACTGCGTGCAGCGGAACATTCGGTCGGCCGTCTCCTGCACCTTGCCGCAGTGCACGCAACGCAGCATGTGCGCGGCCACAAATAAATGAGTGGAGATCGGGTTCATTGGGCTCCCGTTGCGGCGGAAAAGTTGGGACGCAGGCAAACCGGAATGCTGGCGCTGGACTGCCCGCAGAATTCATCGTGCACCGCGCGCACAACTTCTGCACTCTGCGATGCCGGAACGGCAAAACAGATGCTCAGCTCGCTGGCCCCTTGGGCCACAGCAATCACGCTCACCTCCCGCCGTGCGACAGCAGAAAACACTCGCCCCAGAATTCCGCAAGTGCCCTTCATTGACTCGCCCAGTACGGCGATCACAGCCACATCGTCATTCACTTCCACAGGGCTTAATACGGCTTGCGCCAGTTCCACGCGAAAAATTGTGCGGATGAGCTTAAGCACTCGCGGAGCATCTTCTCTGCGCAGAACCAGCCCCAGCGCATGTTCCGGCGAAGATTGCGTGGCAAACAGAACTTCCGTCTGTTCCTGTCCCAGGCGCAGAAAAAGCCGTCCCCAAAGCTCCACCGGATGTACATCGCGCCGCGTGACAAGCGTGATGAGCGTAGCATTCTTGACCGAGGTTACTGACTTTACTGGAGAATTCACCGGCTGTGCTGCGTTGGTGATTTTGGTCCCTTTCACTTCCGGGCGGAAAGAATTTTTGATCCAGACAGGAAAGCCAGCATTAGCCGCTGGGTATGCCGCTTTAGGATGGATCACCTTGGCGCCGTAATAAGCAAGCTCAATGGCCTCAGCAAAGCTGATCTCCGGCAGCGTGGTGGCATCCGGGCAAATGCGCGGATCAGCGGTAAGCACGCCGTCCACATCCGTCCATATCCATACCTCGTTGGCGCTGGTTGCGGCTCCAAGAATGGTAGCTGAATAGTCCGATCCGCCGCGCCCAAGCGTGGTGGTTTTTCCCTGCACGTTAGCGCCGCTATAGCCGGCGACAACCGGCACAACTCCACGTTCCACAAGCGGCAGCAGCACGCGCGCACAACTTTTGCGGGTTTCTTCCAAGTCAGGTGAGGCGTTGCCGAAGTTGCTGTCAGTGATGATTGCGTCTTCCGCGCGCACAAACTCAGCCTGATTCCCGGATTGCTCCAGGAACCGCGCCAGCACCCAGGCAGAGATGCGTTCGCCTAGCGCTACCAGAGAATCCGCCGTCTGGGCGGAGATATCAGAGCGCAGTGCTGCCAGCGCCTGGCAAGCGCTGTGGAGTTGCGTAAAGATTTCCCCGGTAAAGCTCTCTGCCGCAGACTTATGCTCCCCGGCAAACAGGCTTTCAATCAGCTCGTGATGCACGCTTTCAAATTTCTGCAAGTGTGTTTTGGTAGCAGCCGTTTCGCCGCGCCGAGCAGCGTCAATGGTCTTAAAGATAAGGTCGGTCACTCCGGCCATGGCCGAAACCACCACCACAACGCGGTCGTTCTTAGCCGCTCGGCCCACAATTTGCGCGCATTGGCGAAAGCGCTCCGCGTTGCCCACGGAGGTGCCGCCAAACTTCATCACAAGTAAACATTTGCTGCTCATTCTGGTTTCCCCAACTTCTGTAATACCGCTCCCAATCTTTCCACCAGCGGGACCAGCTCACGGGTTACGCCGGCGCCGTTGTTATCAGCCGCTGTATAGAGAACCTCGGTTTGCATGCCCTCTTCGGCAAAGATCTTTTGCAACTCCTCTGCTATCCGTATTTCGTCTTTGGCGGTGAACGCAATCACAGACGAGCCTGATCCGCTGATCGCCACGCCCAACAATCCTGACCGGCGCAGTCCTAAACACTGCTCCATGCCGGGCACCAGCTTCCGGCGATAAGGCTGGTGCAGACGGTCATCGAACAGAGCAGGGAAGAGATCAAACCGTCCTGAGAAACAAGTCGCGGCCAGCAAGGCTGTCCGCTGCAAGGTATGCAATACGTCTGCGCGGTCGTAAGATTTCGGCAGCACCAGGCGGGCTTCATGCGTGGGAACCGTAATGTTCGGCGTGACCACAACCAGCCGGATGCTCTCAGGAAAGCCCGTCTTCAACGCGGTTACGCGGTCCACGTTGTTGGATAGCGCCAGGACAAGTCCGCCATAGTAAGCAGCAGCAGCGTTATCAATGTGGCCTTCAATTTCTTCAGCCCAGCGCAGAATCTGCTCCGCAGCAACATCTTCCCCGCTATAGCGAGCTCCCAAAAGAAGTCCGGCAATCACTGCTGCGGCGCTGCTGCCCAATCCCACGCCAATTGGGATATCGCTCTGCGCCACTACGTGCCCGCCAGGAACCGGCGCGCCCAGTTTTTCTGCGGCGTAGCGCAGCGCATGCAAAATAAGATTTGAGCTTTTCATGGGAAAGCGATCAGGAGTTTTGCCCTGGTATTCCAGGCTCAGCTCGTTCCCATCGGACGGCACAAACAGCGCTTTGAGGTAGAGCTTAAGCGCCAACCCGCCGCAATCAAAAGCGCAACCCAGGTTGGCGGAAGTAGCCGGCACAACCACGCGCCAGCCATAGCCATTTTCTGAACTCGATCTCATATCTTCAGTCTTTCTCTCCAAAATAAAAAACCCACCGCTTTTGGGCGAGTGGGTCAGGAACTTGATGATTGCTGTTTGTTACGCTGCCGGCTCGCCCGCTTGTCGCCTGGATGTGGCTGTACCTGTGCTTGTTGTCAAACACATGTCCATGGCGAAGCTGTTTTTGCGAACTTGCATTAATAGAGGACTATAGCCCGGCTATTGTGCCGAGTCAAGAAAAGCTTTTACTCCTGCAAACCTCAGTAACGTCAGGCGGGTTAGTGAGCGATCATCCTAAGCTACTAAATATTAGGGACTTAACTGTACAACGCCAAAGGCTGTTCCAGTGATGTTCGGCGGCGTGGCGGTTGTGCTCACAGCATTTGTGGTTATGTCAAAAATATCGAGCACCCCGCCCTGGATCACGTAAATAACGTTCCGGCCTGGAACTGTCGCCAGGCCGGTCACATCAAGGGTTGCTCGGTTTGCCGGAACCAGCACGGGCGTGGCCGTCTGGGTTGTAGTATCAAAAATGGTCAGGCAGCCCTGGCGTTGATTTTGGGCATTCACCGCACCTGCGGTGCAACCTGTGGAACCAATATAAAGGCGTCCGTTAGAGGTAAGCGCCATGAGGTTGTGCCGGCCATCGGCAATGTTGACTGCAGTGCCCGCAGTGGTAGCTCCCGGATTAAGAACCTGCACTCTTCCAGCATTCAATCCCACTGTTGGACTCCCTGCCGCAAACAGGAAGTTACTGCCATTGAGCAACCCAACCGTCGCTCCGGAAACAGGTATTGGCGTGGCAACAAATGGTCCACCAGAGCCGGCTGGTAAAAGAGCTACTCCGGCTAAGCCAGCCGTAGTTCCACCGCATTCCGGGCCGCAGTCTAAGACAGTGAAATGATTGTCATCTCCCTGGAAGACTGCAGTAGTTGGGTGGTCCAGTCCTGCATTTCCGATCTGAAAAGGACCCGATGGCGTGATCACAGTGAAATTAATAGCTAAGGTGTCATTAAAAGCCAGCACGGTAGTTCCTTGTGGGCCTATCACCAACCGCTGGACGCCGGCCACCGCAGTGGTTCCTGTAATTGCTCCTGTCGCAGTGTCAATGGTTTGAACTGTGCCATTGTTTTCTGCGACCCAGGCAGCTTTTCCATCAAATGTTATTGCAACATCCACCGGAAGGGCCGCCAACGGCACGGTGAAGCGGGTGGTCGCGGTTGCGTTATCAAAAATCACTACAGAATTGGAGAGAGTGCTTTGGATCACCGTAGATCCGCCCGCGCTTACCATCTTGCCCGGAGAATTCATAGCAACGGTTTGCGTAATCGTGTCTGTGCTCGCGTTAACAACGAGCACCGCGCCTGTTGTGTTATCTGATATCAGCAGCCGCTGTGGGGTCGGGGTGGGTGTTGGTGTTCCACCTCCAAAAACATTTTTGCCCTGGGAGCAACCAGCAACCAGCAAACCAGTAATGCCCAGCAGTGCAACAATCACAGCGGAAAGAATTTTCTTAGCAGCTTTGGCTGACCAGCTAACAGTTTTGCCCATCATAAGAATTACCTTAACCTGCGGGATAGGTAGGAGCAAGGTAATTACACAGCCTGGGAATACGCTTTATAAGCTATCAACTTACGGCATCCTTTCGCTCTAAACGTAGGATCTCAGCATGGCAGCCGATGCGGCAGAAGAAGAGAAGATTCATTTTGGCACCCGCAATTTTCCTGTACATCCTTCCAGTAACTTCTTGACAGCCTGCCCAGCAAGCATATATTTTGCTGATATGCAGCTGATGTGCCAGAGCGTGTGTATGTGTTGTCGCAAGACGACCCGTCTGCCTCTGGCCGGAGAAACTGCTACCTAAATAAAGCATTCATAACCTTTAGGAAACAGGCCCATCGCCAGAGCAGGCGATGGGTTTTTTACTTTTTACCGGCAGTTACAGGTCAGGAAAAGTTTTCAGGGTGAAGAGATGAGCGCAACAGTGATAGCGCCAGTAAAGGAAACAAAAGCCCAGCGGGCCGAACGGCTTAAGCAGCAGAAGAACCCATGGGAATGCTTTGATGAAATCCGCCAGTTCGCCGCCCAAGGCCACTCCGCAATTCCTGACGAGTGGATCAAGACATACTTCCGCTGGTGGGGTGTTTATACGCAAGGCGATGGCGCCGGCGCACTGGGTGGCAGCGGTGGTGAAGGCAAAGCAATGCCTTATTTCATGCTTCGCATTCGCCTCTCAAATGGGTTCATCAATGCTCACCAACTGCGCGCCGTTGCCGATCTGGCGGAAAAGTATGCTGCTGGAACCGCAGACATCACCGTGCGCCAGAATATCCAGCTCCATTGGATTACCATTAAGGACCTGCCGCATGTGCTGGAAATGCTCTTTGATATCGGCTTGACCTCCATGGCCTCCTGCGGTGACGTCACCCGCAACATTACCGGCTGCCCGCTCGCCGGGTTGGATGCTCACGAGCTTTGTGACGCTTCTCCGCTAGTGCAGGAAGCCGTGGACCTGCTGGTGGATAATCCTGAGTTTTATAACCTGCCGCGGAAATACAAGATCAGCATCAGCGGTTGCCGCGACTGGTGCTCATGCCCTGAGATTAACGACCTTGCTTTTACCCCGGCCGTGCGCGAAGACGATGGCCGGCAGGAAGCAGGATTTTCTCTCCGCGTAGGTGGTGGCCTTTCCACTGAGCCTCACCTGGCTGTTCGACTCAACGCATTTGTGTGCCGCGAGCAGGTAATGCCTGTTATCAAGGCCGTCAGTGAGATCTTCCGCGAAGCCGATGTTCTGCGCGAAAATCGTGAGCGCGCTCGCCTGAAATATCTCTTCCTGCAGCACAACTGGACGGCGGAATCCTTTTTGCAGGAAATTGAGCGCAAGCTTGGTTACAAGCTCTCGCCCGGCGTACCTGAGCTAGTTCCGGCAGATATCTTCCGCGACCATGTTGGCGTGCATCCGCAGAAGCAGCCAGGTTTGTTTTACGTTGGCGCGTCTGTGCTTCGTGGCCGGATAACTCCGCAACAATTGCGCATTGCCGCCGATCTGGCAACGTGCTATGGCAATGGCGAGCTGCGCACCACCAACACACAGAACCTCATCATCGTGAATATACCGCGCGAAAGTACTGCTGGCGTTGCGCTGGCGCTGGAAACTGCCGGATTGCATGTATCTGCTTCTCCCTTCTGGCGCGGAGCCATAGCCTGCACCGGCAGCGAGTTTTGCAAGCTTGCCATTACTGAGACCAAGGCTTTTACGCGCTGGCTGGTAGAGGAACTGGAAGAACGTCTGCCGGAGTTTGACCAGCAATTAAAGCTCAACATTACCGGCTGCCCCAACAGTTGCGGCCAGCACCGCATTGCCGATATAGGTTTGGAAGGCAAGAAGATCAAAGCCCAGGGCCGCATCCAGGATGCTTACTATTTTTGTCTGGGCGGCGCTGTTGGCGAACATGCCGGCTTCGCGCGTCCCATCGGATATCGCTGCCCCGCCAATGAGGTGCCTGACGCAATCGAGCGGCTGCTCCGTAATTATCTTGAGACCCGTCGTGCCGACGAAAATTTACGCGAGTTTTTTACGCGCCACTCAGAGCCGGCGTTGCGTACTCTTCTTGCCGGAGAGGAACTGCCGGCGGTCCTGCGCGATCCTTCGCCGGGAAGAGTTCCACACGGGTTGGAGGGGTAAAAAACTTATGGCGCTTTATCCCATTTTCCTCAAGCTTGAAGGTCACAAGATACTGGTTGTGGGCGGCGGACTTGTGGCTGAGCAAAAGATTGAAGGCATTCTCCGCTCGGCCACTGATGTAACCGTGATCGCGCCGCAAATAACGCCGCGCATCCATTTGTGGACGCAGCAAGGGCGGCTCAAACACGTTGGTCTGGAGTTTCATGCCGGCATGGCACAGGGATATTTCATGGTGATTGCTGCTACACATTCTGAGCAGATCAATCGCGCGGTCTATGATGAAGCGCGCAAGTCAGGCGCATTGAGCAACGCGGTTGACGATCCCGGCTATTGTGACTTCTATGCCCCAGCCGTGGTCAGCCGTGGGCAGTTCCAGATTGCAATTTCCACAGGGGGGAAGAGTCCCGCTCTGGCACAGAATATTCGTAAGGGACTGGAGCAGGAATTTGGCTTAGAATATGAGGCGTGGACAGCATGGCTGGGACGCATGCGTGAAGCGATCCGCAGCTTGCTGCCGCGCAACAACCGGCGGAAAGAATTACTGCACTTACTGGCCTTGTGCAAGCCGCAAAAGCTTTCAAACCAAATAACCGTTTCTCATAATCCAACTATATTAAACAACCAAACTTCTGGGAGGGAGCAATGGACCATTTGAGCAAAGCAGATTTGGAAAGCAGGCTACGGCAGGCAATCAAAGAGCATCAGCATGAAGGCCTGAATATGATTGGCAGTGCCGATCAGTTATTGCATCGCCTGGTAGAGGCGGTGGAAGAGTGGAATGAATGCCGCACTTTAAGCAGGCAGAAAAGCGCGTAATCAATGCCAGGGAAGGTCTATATTGTTGGCGCAGGCCCCGGAGCGGCAGATCTTCTGACGCTCCGCGCCGCCGCCTTGCTGCGCGCAGCCCGCGTTGTGTTGCATGATGATCTGGTGCCGCAGGAAATCCTTGACCTCTGCCCGAAATCAGCCCAGATGGTGAACGTGGGCAAGCGCTGCGGCCGCCACGGCAGCAGCCAGGAGCAGATCAACGCGCTTATGATCTGGCACGCCAGTGAAACTGCGCCGCAGGATGAAGGAGAACAACCGATTGTCCGGCTTAAGTCGGGCGATCCTGCCGTATTTGGCCGGCTGGGTGAAGAGCTGGATGCTCTGCGCCGGGCCGGCATTCCATTTGAAGTTGTGCCGGGAGTTACTGCCGCAACCTCAGCCGCAGCCGCAGCAGGAATCACGCTGACTGATCGCCGCGCCGCATCGGCCCTGGTGGTTGTTACTGCCCACAATGCGCGCAATGAATCTCTGCGGCGGACAATCTTTGATCCTGCCCGCTCAACCTATGCCATCTATATGCCCGGCCCCGACTATGGCCGTACTGCGCGCGAACTGGCGCAGTCAGGCCTGGAACCATCCACGCCATGCGCCGTGGTTTCCAATGCCGGGCGCACGAACCAGCAAACCCATCTTTTGACTTTGGCAGAACTGGCGTCTGTGCAGGGAATTCCTGCTCCTGCGCTGCTGATTGTGGGCGAAGTGGCCCGCACACAGAGAATTGAGACAGGACTCTTTTCGCCAGTCCTGAGCGGAGCTTTTTCTGAAATCTCGAGCGGAGCGAGAGATCCCTATAGTCACGAAGAACTTTAGGACCTGCTCCATTGGATAAAGTCTCGTCCTATAAGGTTCCCTCATTACGCTCGGCGTCTTAGAGGCTACCGCCCGCGATCGACGGCACCAGCGTTACCTCATCGCCTTCCTGGAATTGGTAATTCTTACCCAGAAAGCGTATGTCCTCATCATTCACATAGATATTCAGGAACCGGCGAACGTTACCCTGCTCATCGCGCAAGTGTGGTTTAAGGGCAGGGAAGCGGCCGCTCAAAGCGTCCAATAGGCCGTTCAAATCAGCAGCTGCGCAATTATATTTGTCAGTCCCTTCAGTATGGGTGCGGAAAGCGCTGGGGATGGAAACTGTGACGTTCATTTAGGCCGCTCCTTTTCCCGAAACTCGCGCACCGGCAAATTCACGCTCCAGATATTGCTCAAATGCAGCCAGTTTGGGTGCAATGGGCTCCACATTTTCAAACCTGCCACTCAGCGCGTCAGTGGTTTTCAGGCCGTTGCCGGTGATGCAGAGCACGGTGGTTTCATCCGGGCGAATACGCCCTTGCGCAAAAAGCTTGTGCGCAGCCGCCACGGTAACGCCGCCGGCAGTTTCGGTGAAGATGCCTTCGCTCTCCGCCAGCAACGTCATGCCGTCAACGATTTCAGCATCGCTTGAGTCCTCAGCCCAGCCGCCGCTGCCCAGGATCATCTTGGCCGCATAGAAGCCGTCTGCCGGATTGCCAATGGCCAGCGAGCGCGCGATGGTCTGCGGCTTCTGCGGTTCAATCTCATCGCGGCCAGCTTTCACTGCTGCGCTGATCGGGCTGCAACCGGTGGCCTGTGCGCCAAAGAACTTCACCGGCTTCTCTTCCACGAATCCGAGCGCAATCAGCTCTTTGAAAGCTTTATGGATTTTTGTGATGAGCGAGCCGCCTGCCATCGGCACAACAACGTTGTCCGGCAAGCGCCAGCCAAGCTGTTCTGCGATCTCATATCCCACGGTCTTCGAGCCTTCAGCGTAATAGGGCCGCAGGTTCACGTTTACAAAGCCCCAGCGATGCTTGTCCGCAATCTGCGAGCAGAGCCGGTTCACGTGGTCATAGTTTCCGTCAATGCGGATGATCTGCGCGCCGTACACCTGGGTATTGAGCACCTTGGCGGCCTCAAGATCAGCCGGGATAAAGATGCAAGCCCGGAAGCCCGCGCGCGCCGCCTGCGCAGCAACAGCATTGGCCAGATTGCCGGTAGAAGAGCAGCTCACGACCTCAAAGCCAAAGTTCCGGGCCTGGGTGAGAGCGACCGCCACTACGCGATCTTTGAAGCTGAGCGTGGGAAAGCAGACGGCATCATTCTTGATGTAGATCGACCGACTGCGCAGGCTCTCGCCGAGCTTTGCAGCTTTTACCAGCGGCGTAAAGCCGGCAGGCGTGCTAGCGTCGTAGTTGTCTGGTAGCGGCAGCATCTCCTTATAGCGCCATAGATTCGTTGCGCGGCTTGCGATCTTATTTTTGCTGATTTCTTTGCGGATGCGGTCCCAGTCATAAGCCACTTCCAACGGCGCAAAACAGCTCTGGCAAAAAGATATCGGCTGGTTGCCCCATTTGGTTTGGCATTCGCGACATCGAAGTTCATAACACAGATTCGTACTCATTTTCTTCCTGCTCCTGTGGAGGTATCCTGTCCTAGCCCTGACAAATGTTGCGCAAACTAAAAAACCCGCTGCCTGAGGCAGCGGGTTCATGATTGCTGGAGCTAAATCTTTTACTTATGAACCTTTCTGCCTCAGTGTAAACACACGCATAGCCATGGTGTGACAGCACATGGCCATGTTGGAGACAGAAAGTAACATCAAGCTAAGTTTACATGATTTCTCGATCCAAGGGCAATCTGAGTACGGCACGCCATTGCCTGGATGCGAGTAGTTACAATTTAAGTAGTTTGCTAAATACTAATTACTAACTACTGCTTCCCGTCATCAATTCCCGGGCCCTTTGCGTCGTCTTAATCACCGCATTCATCAGGGTCACGCGCAGGCCGCCTTTTTCTAACTCCATCAGGCCTTCAATCGTGCAGCCAGCCGGAGTTGTTACCGCGTCTTTGAGCAGAGCCGGGTGATGTCCGGTTTCAAGCGCCAGTTGCGCGGAGCCAAAGAGCGTTTGTGCTGCAAGCGTGGTAGCCATTTCGCGCGGCAAGCCCACTTTCACGCCGGCTTCGGCCAGCGATTCCAGAATCACAAACACGAATGCCGGCCCGCTGGCGGAGAGCGCCGTAATGGCGTCCATGTGCTTTTCGTCGACGATCAGTGCGCGGCCCACGCTTTCAAAAAGATGTTTTGCCGTCTCCAGGTGTTCTGGTTTGGCTGCCGGGCCGGGAGAGATCGCAGTCATGGCTGCGCCCACCATGGCTGGAGTGTTGGGCATGGCGCGCACTACGGGCATATCCTTCCCCAATTTCTGCTGGATGAATCCAGTCGTGGTTGAAGCGGCAATCGAGATCACCAATGTGCCGGGAGCCAGTGCCGGTGCAATCTCATCCAGCAACTGTCCCAGCACTTGCGGCTTCACGCCAAGCAGGACGATTGGCGCTCCCGCAACGGCAGCGCGATTATTGGTCCCCACGGGAACGCCGCCCAACTCCTTCGCCAGCTCGGCTGACCGTTCTTCATGCTGGATGGTGGCAGCCACTTCTTCCGGCGCCATGAGCTTGCGCTCCAGAAAAGACTCCAGCAGGATGGTGCCCATTTTGCCGCAGCCGAGCACAGCAATCTTTTTGCCTGCCTTGGTCCTGGTTTCGTGTGATGCCTGTGTTTGTGTGGTGGACGAGCTCATGGTGTCCAATCCTTTCTTCGTCAAAAATGAAAAGCCCGCTGCCTGCGGGGCAACGGGCTTAAATATGAGTGCTGTTTTTAGCTATCCAGCCATATTTACCCCTCTGCCCTCACGGACACACGGAAGCGGGTACGCCGCCTGCGCCGGATTTGGTCGAGAGGTGAACATGAATAAGCGAACTATAGCCCATGTTGGCAGGGCATACAAGTAGAGAATCGCTTGGCGCGATCTTAGAGCGGCTGCTATTCGTACCGCAGGGCTACCAACGGATCGACTTTGGTGGCTCGGCGCGCGGGGATATAGCATGCTGCCAGCGCAACCAATGCCAGCAGAGCAGCCACGGCCATCAGAGTAAGGGGATCGCCGGCTTTGACGCCGTAAAGGAAGCTGGCCAGAAAGCGCGTTACGCCCACGGCCACAGCGATGCCCACGATGGCGCCAGCGACAATCAGGCCCACGGCTTTCGTGAGCACCAGGCCAACCACGTTGTGCGCCTGCGCTCCTACGGCCATACGGATGCCAATCTCACGCGTTCGCCGTGTTACCTCGTAGGAAAGCAGTCCATACAGCCCAAGGCACGCCAGCAGCAAGGCCAGCAGCCCAAACAAGCTGGAGAGCCGGGCAGTCATCTTTTCCGTGAATACCTGCCGGTCAATTGCCTCTGTTTCGGTGGAAATGCGGAAGACCGCCAGATCATGGCTCTGCTGATCCACCATGTTTTTAACCGTTGGTATAAGTGAGAGCGGGGCCGCGCCTGTGCGCAGCTCAAAAAACGCCTCTCCGCCGACATTCGGTTGATAAAAGCAAGGTGTGATTTCGCGGCGCAGGCTGTTGTATTTGGAATTCGCCACCGCGCCCACAATCAAATAACCTGGGGCCTTGGCGTCCCCAATCCCGGTCGGCTCCTGCTCCCCGAAGATCTGTCCCAGAGGATTTTTTCCTGGGAAGTATTTATGCGCAAACTCCTGGTTCACGATCACCGGTGTTGGATTTGAGCTGGGTTTGTCCCCGTCATTGCTCGCGGCTACAGCGTAATCAGACGGAGTGAAATCACGTCCTGATTGAAACGGGATGCCCCAGGTTGAAAAGAACTTGGGACCAATGGGATAGACGTCGGAATCGACCTGGTTCTTCTCGGCTGCTCCTGATTCCATCTCCTGCTTGCTAGGCGGAGGCGTTCCCGGCCGGTGGAAGCTCGTGTTCCAGAGACCGCCGGAGAGAAATGGATACCAGGAATAAGTCGCAGAGGCTACGCCCGGAATTGCCGAGAATTTTTCCTGCAATTCAAAAAATAGGTTGTCGATCTGCTGGCCCTTGTAGCCTGCCAGGCGCGGATCGATGCCGAAGAGCAGGACGTTCTGAGTATCAAAGCCGGGATTCAGGCTTTTCAGGTTGTTGAGCGTACGTACCAGCAGCCCTGCGGTCACCAGCACCACGAGCGCCAGTGCCATCTGCACCGCGACAAGCATTCCACCTGCGGAGAACCGGCGTTGCTTGCCCTCGAAAACTGTTGTGCCGCTGCCCGCCACAGTTTTGAGTGAAGAGGTGAGATTCACGTCTGAGCCACGTAGTGCGGGAGCAAGTCCAAAAAGAATCCCCGTGAGCAGCGAAACCGTGGCAGTGAAACCCAGCACGCGCCAGTCAAGTTGTGGTGTGAAGATTGGCGGGCTTGTAGAGCCTGCGGAAACCATAGCCATGAGGGCACGTGAACCCCAAACTGCGACGAGCATGCCTAGCGAGCCTCCAGCAAAAGCAAGCATTACGCTTTCTGTCAGCACTTGCAGGATGATCCTGCTTCGCTTCGCGCCCAATGCAAGGCGCACGGCAATTTCACGTTGCCGGGAGGCTGAGCGGGCCAGCAGCAATCCCGCGATGTTGGCGCAGGCAATCAGAAGTACTGCCCCGACGCACATCATCAACACGTAAAGGGGCTGCAAAGTCCTTTTCTGGCTGCCTCCCAGCACCTGGCTGGCTTGGGCAAGTTTGATTCGAGGGTCACTGTCCGGTTTGAAAAGAGGCTTGCCTACAGATGCTACGGAGTTGCGAAACAGCAGACTGACGCCTGCTTCGGCCTGGCTCAAAGCAACGCCAGATTTCAGGCGTCCGATCATCACCAGCCACCAGTGGTCCGCCTCAGCATCTCTGGGCTTCCAGTTAGGGACCACAACGGGACGCTGCGCCATGGGGACGATGATGTCATATTTATTGGACAAGGTCAGAGCGTCAAATCGTGGTTCAGTGATGCCGATAATTGTGAACGGTATTCCATTCAAACGGATCGTTTTTCCGATCGCCGATTCCGAACCGCCAAACTCAGTCTGCCAGAAGCCGTGGTCCAGCACTACGGCCGGCTGGGCGCTCGCATCGTCATCGCCCGCGTTGATGAGCCGGCCAAGATGAGCGCGCACGCCGAGCGTCTGGAAGTAGTCGCCCGTCACGAATTCGCCTTTTACCATTCGCGCCGGGCCGTTGCCGCTCATATCAACCTGTCCTATTGTGGTGTATGCCGCCACATGGGAGAAGAGACCGGACTGCGACACTTGCTTGAAGAACGGCAATGACAACGAGCAGCCGCGAGCCATCGCACCGTCGCGGGACTCATCGCATTCGCCAAAATTGCGGTAGCTCATATTTCCCGGGCCTTTGTGTGACTCCCACTGAAAGACGAGCAGGCTTTGCGGGTCCGCGATCGGCAGGGAACGGAAAACCACCGCGTCAATCAAGCTGAAGATCGCTGTGTTGGCACCGATCCCCAATGCCAGCGTAACAACTGCAATGATGGTAAAGGCGGGCGATTTACGCAGCATGCGCCAGGCATAACGCGAGTCCTGCGCTATGGATTCAAAGAAGCGACCGCGATGCACCTCGCGCAGCGATTCGCGAGTCTGCTGAACGCCTCCAAAGTCGACCAACGCCCGGCGGCGCGCCTCATCGGGTGCTATGCCCCTGGCGATGTTCTGCTCAATTTCCCGCTCCAGATGAAAACGGAGTTCGTCATTCACATCGTTTTCCTGGCGCTTGCGGGTCAGGACGGCGCGTAATTTCTTCGGCATGGCAGTTCCTCTTTAGCTTTGTTGCTCCAGAACCAACGCGATGGCAGCCGACAGGCGCTCCCACTCGCCCATTTCTTTTTCCAGTTGGCTACGGCCAGTGCGGGTGAGCGAGTAGAACTTGGCCCGGCGATTATTGTCTGAGGTGCTCCATTCCGAACCGATCCACCCGCGCTGCTCCAGCCGATGCAGCGCAGGATAGAGTGACCCCTGGCCCACCTGCAGAACATCCTTTGAAATCTGCTGGATACGCTGGGCAATGCCCCAGCCGTGCATTGGTTCCAGGGCCAGGGTTTTCAGGATCAAAAGATCC
>DATEHN010000083.1:0-317582 GCA_035279585.1 Candidatus Angelobacter sp.
CCTTCTGATGCAGGACGCACGCTGACGGCGACGCTGCGTATTCCTGCTTCGCAGCTTGAAGGGTCGCTGGCTGAACTGAAGCAATTGGGACGGGTGGAAAATGAGTCGCAGGGTGGCGAAGAGGTCACGGCGCAGTACGTCGATCTGGCGGCGCGGCTAGCCAACGCACAGCACACGGAGAAGCGGCTCACAGAGATCCTGAGCTCACGCACGGGCAAACTGCAGGACGTGCTGAAAGTGGAGCTGGAGATTGACCGCGTGCGGGGCGAGATTGAGCAGATGCAGGCGGAAAAGAAAGAGCTGACCACGCGGGTTGCCTTTGCCACGCTGAATGCAACGGTGAAAGAGGAATACCACGCCAAGTTGGAGGCTACGCCGCCTTCGACGGGAAGCCGTTTTCGCAATGCAGCGGTGGACGGTTACAACACGGTGGTTGAAGGAGTGATCAGTGTCGGCTTGTTCCTGCTTTCATCGGGTCCGAGCTTGCTGATTTGGGCCGCGATATTGTTCTTCCCGGTGCGGTGGTTGTGGAGGAAGGTAAGGGCGGAGTTGAAGAAGAAGCGGGAGCAAGAGGCCTAAGTAGCCGCGAGACCGGGCCTCAATCCCCAGTTTTTCGCGGTCGTAGAGAAGGAGCAAGTCTGCGCGCAGCGAACCCGAGGAGTTTATAAATCGGTCTCAAGATGTGGCGAGAGTAGCGGTACCGTTTGCGGAAGGCAGTTTTCATCAGCGTCTTGCTCCACCGATCCGCGACGTCTTCCTTTTCTTTGAATTCGGGATGGCTGGTGTAATGAAGGTGATGGCCCAGCTCATGAAAGAGCACCTTCCCGATGAGCATAAACCCGACTACCGGGAGGCGCAGAAAAAGCAATGGATAGCGTTCCAGAATTTTGTCGACATAAATCTCGATAAAAGCAGGTTGTCCCTTCCAGTGCGGACGGTAATAACCCAAGACACGCGAATCAGGAACCCTGCGCCCACGGCTCAAGTACTTGCGCCGGCGCGTGCGGCGTAGCTGACCTTGGCAGGACAAGACAACACTTCCGAGACCCCGGAGATAATTCGGGTCCACAGTGACGAAAAGATTCTCCACGATCTTTCTGGCATTAAGCCTTGGCTTGTATTTGCCATAATTCTCATAAATCGGAATGGGCTGGCGTGCTCTCATTCTGGCGAGTGAATTATGTACCATAAGTCCAGTGATCCTTCCTTTCCTCATTCAAACGGAAGCCGGCCCGGCGCGGCAGGGGCGAATCGAGACTGCGCATGGTCCGGTGGAGACGCCGGCGTTTATGCCGGTGGGAACAGCGGGGTCGGTTAAAGCGGTACCGCAGGACATTTTGGAAGACCTTGGCGCTGGCGGACTGGGCGCGCAGATCATTCTTGGAAACACTTATCACCTCTATCTGCGGCCGGGGCATGAACTGGTGCGCAATCTGGGCGGGTTGCACAAGTTCATGAGCTGGGAGCGTGCGCTGCTGACGGATTCCGGCGGCTTTCAGGTGTTCAGCCTGAGCGAGCTGCGCAAGATGAGCGAAGAGGGGGTGAGTTTTCGCTCGCATCTGGACGGCACGTCGCACCTGTTTACGCCTGAACGGTCGATGGAGATTCAGATTGCGCTGGGCGCCGATATTGTGATGGCCTTTGACGAGTGTACTGAGCATCCGGCGGAGAAGGAGCGCACACGGCAGTCAATGGAGCTGACGCTGAGGTGGGCGAAAAGATCGAAAGAGTATTTTGAAGCGCACAAGCATGAGCGCCCATGGGAAAAATCGGGACATCGGGGCATCGGGACATCGGTGGATCAAGAGATCGGGCGATCGTCGAAATCCAACCTTAGCAAGCCAAAACCGGGCTTGCCGGGGATCCCGGTATCGGCGGAATCGCTCGAAATCGCCGGAATCGGAGGAAAAAACCACAGTGCGCAGCGGCCCACAACCCCAGCTCTCTTTGGCATCGTTCAGGGTGGGATGTACGCAGATTTACGACGTGAGTCGGCGGAGCGCACAATTGAGATCGGCTTTCCGGGATATGCGATTGGGGGGCTAAGCGTAGGTGAGTCGCGGGCCAAGACCATGGAGATGATTGCGGCCACGCTGGAGATGCTGCCAAAGGACAAGCCGCGATATGTAATGGGCGTGGGATATCCAGAGGAGATTGTGCAATACGCGGCCATGGGAGTGGATATGATGGACTGCGTGCTGCCGACCCGAGCTGCGCGGCATGGGCTGCTGTTTACCTCTGAGGGACGGATGAACATCAAGAACGCGCGTTACGCCAAGGACCAACTGCCGCCAGATCCCAAGTGCAATTGCAGAGTGTGCGGGCGATATACGCGGGCGTACTTGCGTCATCTATTCGTCTCTCAGGAGCCGCTGGCGGCGGTGCTCAACACGATTCACAATCTGGCGTTCTATCTTGACACCATGCGGTCAGTACGTCATGCTATAGAGCTTGGGGACCTCTCAGGAATGCTGCGGGGAAGTGTGTCCTTGGCCTGAGCGCCCCTGATTCGGCGTCACAAGAAAACCTCCGAAAAACTCCGGTATCGAGCAGGCCATGTTGCCGGAGGCCCGGGCGGAATTCATCAAGCTGTCACAAATCAGGGTGTCGCTTCACCCTCGCCATAGGGCGCGAGTGTTTGCGGCCATGAAGGCAATCTGGAAATGATGCAAAACGTGATCAGTATGTTTGTGTTTCAGGCCGGTGGTGGCGCAGGCGGCGGACTCATGTTGTTTATCATGCTGCCGCTGCTCTTCATTTTTGCCACGTTCTATTTTCAGCAGCGGAAGACCAAGCGCTGGCAATCAGTGCTGGGCGGCCTGAAAGCAGGCGACCGGGTCACTACCGGCGGCGGCATTCGGGGCACGGTGATAGCCCTGAAGGACGATTCCATTCATTTGCGAGTCCCGCCGGACAATCTCCGTCTGGAAGTACTGAAAACCTCAATCACCTCCATTAATCGCGACGAAGAAGAAAAGAAATCACAAGAAAAGTGACGTTGAAACATGCAGAAGAATTTACTCATTAAAAGCGCAATCATTGTTGGAATCCTGCTGGTTTTCCTGTACGGGATTTTTGGCATCCCGTCTTCACTTTCAGGCGATGGCCTGAAGCAGGCAGTGTTGAAGAACATTCGCCTGGGCCTTGACCTGAAGGGCGGAACCTACCTGATTCTTGAGGTGCAGGTAAACGACGCCATCAATGCTGAAACTGACCGTACCATTGCAACCCTCAGAGATGAGTTCAACAAGGCGCACATCACCTATACGGATATCAGCAAGCCGGATGCGAACCATCCGGAAACCATAGTCATTAAAGGCGTGCCTTTGGATTCAGGTTCTCAGGTGCGCGAGATTGCGAATGACAAGCTGGCGGGATACACGTTTGCCCAGGGGACAGACAATACGCTGACGCTCACGATGAGTCCTGACCACGTGGCGCAATTGAAGGCAGACACGCTGGATAAGTCGATTGACGCCATCCGCAACCGCGTAGATGCACTGGGCGTGAGTGAGGCTCCAATCCAGAAAAACGGGATGGGCGAAAACCAGATCCTGGTGCAATTGCCCGGTGTGGATGATTTTGCCCGCGTAAAGGCCATCATTCAATCAACAGCACGGTTGGAATTGCGCGAGGCGCGGGGCGAGTACAACACCGAAGAAGAGGCGATGCAGAAGCAGCCAGGCGGAATCCTTCCGCCGAATATGGTTCTGCTTCCTAACAAGGCAGGCGACAGAGTGTTCCTGGTGTCCCGTACCTCAGTAGCGAGCGGAACAGACATTAAAGATGCCCGCGAGGGAACAAAGCCTGAAAACAACGAGCCGATCGTGAATTTCTATTTGAACCCCGAGCCGGCCAAGAAGTTTGGCCAATTCACGCGGGAGCACATGGAAGGTGGCCCTGATCCGTCACGTCTGGCTATTGTGCTGGACGACCATGTGATTGAAGCCCCGACTATTAAGAGCGAGATTAACGACAGTGGAGATATTGAGGGTGGATTCACACCGCAGAGCGCAAAAGATCTGGCCATGCTGCTGCGCGCCGGTTCGCTGCCGGCAAGCCTGCGCTATTTGAGCACAAGGACGGTTGGCGCGTCACTGGGAGCAGATTCCATTCGCGCAGGCGTAAAGGCCGCCATTGCCGGGATGCTGGCGGTATTGATATTTATGTTGGTTTACTACCGCGGCGCCGGCATTAACGCGGATGTTGCGCTCATTCTGAACCTGGTTATCCTGCTGGGATTTATGGGGTTCTTTGGCGCAACACTGACGCTGCCGGGGATTGCCGGAGTGATTCTCACCGTTGGCATGGGCGTGGATTCCAATGTGCTGATCTTTGAGCGCATTCGCGAGGAACTGCGCCACGGCAAAGCTCCTGCCGCCGCGGTTGACCAGGGCTTTAATCGCGCCTGGACCACCATTCTGGATACGCACGTAACCACGATTGTTTCAGCAATCATTCTGTTTTTTGTGGGCACGGGGCCGGTGAGCGGCTTTGGTCTCACGCTGATTTTTGGCCTTCTGGCCAACCTGTTTACCGCGGTCTTTGTTTCCCGCGTAATTTTCGATGCTGTCCTCAACCGCAAAGCTCGCGGAGAGGCGCTGAGCATCTAGCTCAAGGTCAAAACACAGTGGAATTTTTTCGCGATACCAACATCGATTTTCTAGGCTATAAATGGTACTTCCTTAGCTTCTCGCTGATTTTCAGCGTGGCCGGCATCCTATCAATGATCTTCTGGCACCATGTCCCGCTGGGCGTTGATTTCCGCGGCGGCACATTGGTTTATGTGAAGTTTGCTGAGACGCCGAACAACAATGCGATTCGCGCCGCACTGGACAAAGCCGGGCTGCACAATGCAAAGATCCAGAGTTATGACGTCGCGACGGCCAATGAGGTGGTGATCTCGCTGGACCTGAAGCAGACCAGCGAGGCCGACCTCTCCAAGGGAAAGACCGATATCATTAATGCCCTGGAAACAAACCCCGTACCGGGCAAGAGAGACCTCAATGACAGCGATCAGGTGGGGTTTGACGCGGTGCGCCAAGCGCTTATCAAGAGAAACCCGACACATGGGTCTCCCGCCGACTATGAAAACATGGCCCGTGCGGTCACCAATGTCCGCGATAAGGTGAAGAGCGGAGTGCTCTCAAGCATGGATGACCTTAAAGGCGCCATTCCCGATGCGGCGCTTGACGCGCTGAAACAGGATTTCTATACCAGCAACTTTGGCGTGCGGAACTCTGATGTTGTCGGTCCCCAGGTTGGCGGACAGTTGCAGAAACAGGCCACGCTGGCGGTAGGGTTTTCTCTGCTGGCCATGTTGGTGTATCTGTGGTTCCGTTTTGAACTGATTTATGGCGTAGCCGCAGTGGTGGCGGTTTTTCACGATACCTTAATCACAGTAGGTGCTTTCTCCTTGACGAATCAGGAGATAACGCTTACTGTTATCGCCGCGATCCTAACCCTTGTCGGTTACTCGATGAACGACACCATTGTGGTGTTTGACCGCGTGCGAGAGAACGTGAAGCTCATGCGGCGTGAGAGCCTGGCGGAGATCGTAAACAGGAGCATTAACCAGACGCTGAGCCGGACCATTTTGACTTCCGGCCTTACATTCCTGACGGTGCTCTCGTTGTATCTTTTTGGCGGAGAAGTACTTCACGGGTTCTCCTTTGCCCTGGTGATCGGCATCTTAATAGGGACATATTCGTCGATCGCCGTGGCAGCTCCCATGCTGGTGGCATATACGGATTGGCGGGCGAAGCGCTCTGGATCTGGTGCAGCGGTCTTGCCAACCCAGGGTAAGGGTGCAGGCAACAAAGGTAAGGTTCGGGTCAAGGTATAGGTCGAAAATTGTATAGGCCGAAAATTTCCCCGGTTTTCGGGAGCAAATTGAACGGTCCCGGTGTCCATATAACTTTAGGAGTTCCCCTAGGAGAAGAGGCATGTTTGAAGACAGCCTGATGGAGTCCGGAGGCAGAATCAAGACCAACCAGAAATGGACAGGATTGGTCTCAACCTTGGTGCAGCTTGGGCTGGTGGGCTTTTTAGTGCTGCTGCCGCTGATTTTCACTGAGGCGCTTCCCAAAGGCACGCTGACAACCTTCCTGGTTGCTCCGCCACCGCCGCCACCTCCTCCTCCGCCAGCCGCGCCGCAAATCCAACACGTACAAAAAGTCAGCGAAATTGTGGATGGAGCGTTGCGCACTCCCAGCAAGATTCCCAAAAAGATACAGATGATCAAGGAAGAAGAATCTCCAGCGCCTAATACCGGCGTGGTAGGTGGAGTGGTGGGCGGAGTTCCGGGTGGTTCAGCGAATGGAGTCATTGGCGGCCTGATTGGCTCAACGACGCCACCGCCCAAGCAGGCCACCCCGCAGAAGTTGCGCGTTTCATCCGGAGTAGTGGAAGGTTTGAAACTGAATGCGCCCAATCCTACGTATCCGCAGATGGCGCGCATTGCCCACATTCAGGGAGACGTAGTTTTGCAGGCAACCATCAGCAAAACAGGTTCGGTTGAAAACCTTCATGCGGTAAGTGGGCATCCAATTCTCATTCAGGCGGCTCTGGATGCCGTGCGGCAGTGGAAGTACAGGCCCTACATCCTGAATGGAGAGCCAGTGGAAGTAGAGACCACGATCAAGGTCCAGTTCCACATGTAACTGAGGGATTTTTCCCTGATAGGGAACGGCCAAAAAGTAGAGTATCCGTTCTCGATCCAAAAAACGAAGGAGATTCGTCTCATCGCGTAATCGCGCCGCTCTTGTGTGTTCTAGCCCAGGCACGCTCTCGGCAAAAGTTCTTCAAAAGTTCTGAGGAGGAAAACTTAACTCATGTTTGTAGCCAATATCGCAACTCTTATGCTTGCCAAAGCGCACCTACTTGGCTTCTGGCTTTTTCAGGATGATACCAGCGTCAACTGGTCCGATCCCATTTCACTGCTTAAGCACATGGGCTGGCCGGCTCTTGTCATTGTTGTGGTCCTGTTCATCATGTCAGCATGGTCGATTGGCGTAATGATTGACCGCTGGATCGCTTTCAGTGCTGCCCGGAAACAGTCCCGCCAGTTTGCTCCGGTGGTTGCCGGTGCACTGCGCGAAGGCAAATTAGATGAAGCCATCCGCGTAGCCGAGCGTAACAAGAAAAGCCACCTGGCCAAGGTTGTGACCGCCGGCTTGCAGGAATTCAAGGCGCATGGCGATTCTGCAGAAATTCCCGGCGAACAGGTGGAAGCCAGCAAGCGCGCCCTGGAGCGTGCAGAAGCGATTGTCCACGCAGAGCTGAAGCGCGGCCTGGGCGGACTGGCGACCATTGGTTCTACGGCGCCGTTTGTCGGACTGCTGGGCACGGTAATCGGTATTTTGAACGCCTTTAACAAGATCGCGCAGCAGAAAGCTACCGGTCTGGGCGCAGTTGCCGGCGGTATTTCAGAAGCGCTGGTTACAACCGCTCTGGGACTGTTCGTCGCTATCCCGGCCGTGATGATGTTTAACTATTTCACCGGCAAAGTGGAAGCCTTTGATGTGGAAATGGACAATTCATCCAGCGAACTGGTTGACTATTTCCTCAAACGGAGCGGCAGCGCTACCACCGTGCGGCGGTAAGCCGGAGGCAGACCAATGGCGATAAACGTTCGTAACGAAGGGGCAAAAGTCAACTCCAACATTAACGTCACCCCAATGGTGGACGTGATGCTGGTTCTGTTGATTATTTTCATGGTGATCACGCCCATGTTGCAGAAGGGTACCATTGTGGAAATGGCCAAGACCAACAATCCCATACAAATGCCTGACGCAGACAGGGAAGACGCATTGATCGTCGCAGTCAATCGTGACGGCAAGGTTTTCTTTGATGCACAGAGTGTGACACCCGATGAGTTGACGGAAAAAGTCAAGGAACGGGTATCCAGTCGCACGAACAAAGAGGTATTTGTGCGGGCCGATGCGCGCGCTCACTACAAGTGGGTCGTCGACGTGGTGGATGACGTGCGGTCGGCCGGAGTTGATCAATTGGGACTGCTCACAGAGCAGAGACAGACTCCCCAGAAACCACAACCACAGTAATCAGGCAGGAAAGGGAACAATTTTATGGGAATGACAACGGGCGGCAGCGGCGCTGGACAAACCGCTGACATCAACGTAACGCCGCTCATCGACGTGCTTCTGGTGCTGCTGATTATCTTTATGGTAATCACGCCGCTGACACCGAAAGGGCTGGAAGCGCTGGTCCCGCAGCCTCCGCCGCCAAACCAGCACGAACAGCCGAATGACCGTACCGTGGTGGTGCAGGTGTTGGGAGCAGCAGGTGAAAAGCCGAAATTGAAGATCAACCAGGACGACGTAAGCTGGGATGATCTGCAGCAGCGGTTGACGGACATCTTTAAGACGCGCGCTGAGCGCGTGATGTTCGTAAAGGGCGATCCGGACGTTGAGTTCCAGAACGTGGCCCAGGTGATCGATATTGCCCATGGAACCCAGGTGGTGGACCGCGTGGGACTCATCACGGCAAAAATAGAAGCAGGGCAGTAAAGAGTAGTAACCTCCTCAGCGTGGGGCCGGCGCATACTGTCGGCCTCGCGAAAATTTGTCATTTTATTCGGGTATCCGAAAATTCTTACTCCGGCAAGGAGAGCAGCAAACATGAACAGAGCCGCACGATTCGTGACGGTATTAGCGGTTGCAGCCACATTATTGGCCACCGCGGGTTGCAACAAACTCAAGGCCCGCGACCAGTTGAATAAGGGAGTGCAGTCTTATCGCGGCGCCAATTATGAAGAGGCAATCGAGCATTTCAAGAATGCCGTAAGCCTTGATAGCAACCTGAAAACCGCCAAAATGTACCTGGCCACAGCTTATGCGCAGCAATACGTGCCGGGGGTGGAAACCCCGGAAAACCTGCGCAACGCTCAGCAGGCCATTGATGAATATAAGGAAGTACTGAAGAGTGATCCGCAGAATGTAACCTGCCTCAAGGGCATCGCCTTCCTTTACATGCAGCAGAAGAAGTGGGAAGACTCCCGTGAATATTATAAAAAGGCGATTGACGCAGATCCCAATGATCCGGAGACGTACTACTCTGTCGGCGTGATTGACTGGTCAGAGACGTTTAAAGACGCGGGAGACATAAAGTCAAAAGATGGTTTGAGAGTTGACGACGAGTTAAAGGGCAAAGGCAGTGCGAAGATTTGCGATGAAATGAAGACTAAGGATGGGGAAAACGTTGATGAAGGCATGAAAATGCTGCAGACGGCCATCGACAAACGCCAGGACTATGATGATGCCATGGCTTACATGAACCTTCTTTATCGCCGTAAGGCCAATGACATGACTTGCGATGACGCAGAAGCACGTGCCAACTACATCAAAACGGCCAATGACTGGAGTGACAAGGCCATGGCAGCCCGCAAGAAAAAGGCTGAAGAAGCTGCTAAGAAAACCCAGGGCGGTATTGTGCTGGACCAGCCAAAATCTCAATAAAGGAATTACCGTTCTCAAGCAGCCCCTTCAGTGCGAAGGGGCTTTATTTTTGCCGTCCCGCTACAGCACTCTTTCGGCCTTTTCGGCAAGAACCACAGCCAGCGCAAAGCCATCGTATCCTTTGCTGCCCACGGTCTGGATCATGGTTGCGCTCACGCGCTTCTCCGCGGCCAGCCGCTTGTTGAATGCCCGTATTCCTTTTACATCAGCGTCTCCGCCGGAAGCTTCTGCCACCTTGCCTTTGCGAACCACGTTATCGGCAATGATCAGTGTTCCGGGCCGGGCCAGCCGCAGACACCAGTCGAGGTATCCGGCATATCCAGGTTTATCGGCGTCAATGAAGATGAGATCGAATGGCCCTTGTTTTTCAGCCAGCATCTGAGGCAGAGTCTCCTGAGCACGGCCCAGCCGCAGTTCAACCTTATCCGTCAGGCCTGCCCGAGCAATGTTTGCCCGCGCTACCTCGGCGTGTTTGGGAACAGCCTCCAGCGTGATGAGATTACCGTCAGTAGGCAGGGCACGGGCCAGCCAGATGGTGCTGTATCCTCCGAGCGTGCCGATTTCCAGGATCCTGCGCGCGCTATTGGCCTGTGCCAGCAGGTGAAGCATCTTCCCTTGCGCTGGCGATACCTGTATGGAAGGGAGTCCCGCAGCCGCGCTCGCCTTTAACGCAGCGTTTAACGCAGGATCAGATGGAAGGAATAGCTTGGCAATGTAATTATCAAATGCTGTCCACTGTTTTTGGTTCATAACGGTTCACTACAATCATAATGACTGGAGCTTCCAGCGACTAGCCACCCAGCGTTGATTACAGCGCAGCCAGAGAGTGAGTGAAATTTTCGTTCGACTCTCCATTAGTTTGCCGGAAACCGCAAAAGCCTCCCCTTTTCTGAAAAAATGGTTGGTTAGCCGCCCGGAGCCGGCAGCTAGGAGCTCTTCTTTATTGCTAAAATCAAGGTTTCGGCTATGTTCAAGAAAATACTCATAGCAAACCGCGGTGAAATCGCTGTGCGCGTGATTCGCGCCTGCCAGGAGATGGGCGTTGCTTCCGTAGCGGTTTTTTCTGAGGTTGATCGCGCGGCGCTGCATGTGAGCAAAGCGGATGAGGCTTATCCCATTGGCCCTGCGCCGGCGCGGGAATCATACCTGAACATCGCCAAGATCCTTGACGTAGCCCGTCGAAGCGGAGCCCAGGCCATCCATCCCGGCTACGGCTTTCTCTCAGAAAACGCGCACTTTGCCCAGGCCTGCGCAGAGGCAGGCATCAAGTTTATTGGGCCGCCTGCCTCGGCCATGGAGCTGATGGGTTCCAAGACCCGGGCGCGTAAGGCGATGCATGCCGCCGGAGTGCCAACCGTTCCGGGTTCGTCGCGCGGGCTGACTTTGGCTGAAGCCGAGACCCTGGCAAACCAGATCGGCTTGCCTGTCATGATCAAAGCAGCCGCCGGTGGAGGCGGCAAAGGCATGCGCCTGGTGCGGGCGGCAGCAGAGTTTAAAACAGCTTTTGAAACCGCGCAGAGTGAGGCCTTGCGCTCCTTCGGCGACGGCGAGGTTTATCTGGAAAAATTCATTGAAAACCCCCGCCACATTGAGATCCAGGTGCTTGGCGATGAGCACGGGAACATGGTTTACCTGGGCGAGCGTGAGTGCTCAGTGCAGCGACGCCACCAGAAGGTGATAGAAGAAGCGCCTTCAGCCATTGTGGATGAAGAGATGCGGCGTAAGATGGGCACGGTCGCAGTACAGGCAGCTCAATCTGCCGGTTATACCAATGCGGGCACAGTCGAGTTTCTGGTGGATGGCGCGCATAATTTTTATTTTCTTGAGATGAACACGCGGCTGCAGGTGGAACATCCGGTTACGGAGCTGGTAACAGGGCTTGATCTTGTTCATCTGCAGTTGCGGATTGCAGCCGGAGAGAAACTGCCCTTCCGGCAGGAAGATCTGGCGCTCCGCGGCCATGCCATTGAGTGCCGTATTTACGCGGAAGATCCAGAGAACAATTTCTTTCCATCGCCGGGCAAGATCACCCGATTGCTGCGGCCATCAGGGCCGGGCGTGCGTGAAGACAGCGGCGTGTATGAAGGCTGGACCGTGCCGCTGGATTACGATCCAATGCTTTCCAAGCTGATAGTGCACGCGGCTGACCGGCCTGCAGCCATCGCGCGAATGCGGCGCGCCCTAGACGAATATTTTGTTGGCGGCATCAAGAGCAATTTGACGCTGTTCCGGAGGATCCTGGAGCATCCTGACTTTGCCGCTGCGCGGATCGATACGGGTTTTCTTGACCGGTTATTATCGGCCAAGCCACAAGTGTCCGCGGCCAGCAACGGTCTTGCTGAGATCGCGGCAGTGGCAGCCGCGCTGTTTGCTGCCGTTTCGCCGCAAAAGAACGGTACAAACGGCGCAAAACCCCAGAAAGACGCCGAAACTTCCACCTGGAAGCGCACGGCACGAGCAGAGGGAATCCGCAACGAATGATTTATGAAGTAAAGATTGCTGACCAAAGCTATCGGGTGGAGCTTGAACGGACCGAATCTGGCTGGAAGTGCCGGCTTGATGGGCGCGAACTTCCTCTTGACGTGGTTGCCGGCGAAGAGGGCGTGCTCTCACTGTTGCTGGCCGGAAAATCCTATGCGGTAAAGCAAGAGAATGCAGGAACAGAAACCAGGGTGGTTGTCGGCCAGGAACGTTTCAGCGTCTCAGTGCGCGACCCTCGTTCTTTCCGTTCGCGGGATTCTGCCTCGGCCGTCACACAAGGAATCAAGAAGATCACAGCGCCCATGCCGGGGAAGGTAGTGCGGCTGCTGGCGGCGGAAGGCAGCGCGGTTGAGACTGGACAGAGCGTGATTGTGATTGAAGCAATGAAAATGCAAAACGAACTGAAAGCTCCGAAGAGCGGGGTGTTGAAAAAGATCAACGTTGGGGAAGGGGCCACGGTGGAAGCAGGCCAGGCACTGGCTGAAGTGGAATAAGGTTATTTGCTGGCTGTGTTTTTAAGAATCTGTTCAGCGTAGTAGTTGTGAATTTCAGCACTGTCGCGCAGTTCTTCATCGTATGCGGTTTTCAATATCTGTTCGCGCTGGCTGCGCAGCTTGCTGCGGATGAACTGCTGCACCTGGGGATCATTCAATTCCCGCTGACCGGCAATATCCTTGCCGTTGAGCTTAATGATCTGGTAGCCGTTCTGCTGCCGAGTCTGGGGATTAACAGCAGGCAGCACATCAGAATATTGCCCTGACTTCAGTTTCAGTACTGCGTCGCGGGTGCCAGGATCCAAGTTCTTGACCTGCGATTCCGGAATAGGCTGAATCGCGCCGCCGGAGCGGGCGGTGTCCGGGTCCTCAGAATATTTTTCCGCAAGATCATTGAAATCCTCGCCGCTATCCAGGCGATTGTGGATCATCTGGATCTTTTTTCTGGCCTGGGCATCAATCTGGGCTTTGTCCGTGGGACTGCCCGGCTCACCGGTTGGCTGGTTGCTCACGTAAATAGTGGCCAGGCGATAGCGGGGTTCAATCAGGTTGAATTCAACCTTATTGGCTTCATAGTAAGCATTGATATCGGCGTCAGAAATATTCACCTTGGAAGCGATCTCTTTATTCAGGAGCTTGTCTATGGTCAGGTTGCGGCGGATATCTAGTTTGTAGTCTTCCTCAGTCGTACCGCTGTCTTTGAGCTGTTTCTGGAACTGCTCCTGCGTGTAAGGGGCTTTGGCCTGGCTGAATTTTGCTTCCACCTCGTCATCCGTGGCTACGACGCCAAGTTTTTCCGCTTTCTGCAAAAAAAGCTGGCGGTAGATGATTTGGTTGAGGATGTTGAGCCGAAGCAGCTCTTCTTCAGCAGCCGTGGGCTTTTGCGGAGACCCGACGAGCTGCTGGTTATAGGTCTTATCGACCTCAGAGCGCAACACCTTGTAGCCATTTACCTTGGCCATTACATCATTGTCGCTGCCGTGTTTAGAGCAGCCGGCAAGCGCCAGTAGGGTTACTAAAATGGGGGCAAAGTAAAAAAAACGACTGCGCCCTTGTTTATGCGCCTGGATCAACCACTGCCTCCAATGCAAACTCAGATACCGTAAGATACCCGACATTTACTGGCATGACTACTTTTTTGCGCTCGTGGGGGCCTGTTGCCCGGCTTCAGCCAGGGCCCGGTCAAGGGCAGCCCGGAAGTCCTGCTCAGGAATGACACCCATAAACTTTTGTCCGTTGACGAAGAGAGTGGGGGTCGAATCAACACCGAGCTTGTCGCCTTCCGCCATGGATGCGCGGACTGCGGTTTCATCCTGCTTTTGCACACAGGCCATCAGCTTGTCCTGGTCCAGCTTGTATTTTTGCGCCTGGTCTTTCACTGCGCTATCCAGGTTGGCGAAGGCGTCACTGCGCGACTTGCCGCTCACGGTCTTTTGGTTGGCATGGACGTAGTCGGCAAAGTCCCAATAGGCCTGGTTGTTCTGCTCGCCCAGGCAATTTCCATCTACGGCTGCGCGCATGGCCCATGGGTGAATTTCCACCAGAGGATAGTCCTTGTAAATAATTCGAACTCTGTCGCCATAGTCTTTGAGCAGATCGCTAGAGAGTGTGGCATGCATGCGGGAGCAGAACGGGCACTCAAAATCGTCATAATTGATAATGGTGACCTTGGCGTTGGGATTGCCCCTGATGGGACGGCCCTTTACGTCGATCTTGGACATCAGATCCTGGGAGATATCGATCGTTTCCAGGTGGGCTAGCGTTTTTCTGTCTTTGGAGATCAGAAAATCATGGCTGCTGCTGTGCCCTGAGCCGGAAAAGGTGACAACCACATCGTCATAGCCCGCTGTTTTTCCTGGTTTTGGATTGGAGAGTGCGATGTCGATCTGTGGCGGAACGCTATAGCGCGAGCGAAGCTCGTTGATAATACGATGCGTAAGCTCCGGCGAGAGCGGGGCAGAATCATCGGCTTTGGCGGTTTTGGAGGCGTCATCCGCCTTGGTGTTATCGGCAGCGGCGCCGGACTTCTTTTTCGGCGCAGTGCTTTGGGTAGCACCCAGCTGGACTGCCAGGAGCGCAAGGAGAAGGATGCTTAGGAAAATGCCGCCAAATCTAGACAAAACGACCACCTCGTTCTTGGAAAATACTACTTGATTATCTCATGAAGACCCGCAGAATTGCTCAGGAGATGAGCTTGACCAGGGGCTGGATCGTTTTGGCGGAGTTCATAGAACCAGAACGGAACCCTTCCGTATCGAGTGTAACAAAAGTAAAACCCAGCGACTTGAAGATGCGCGTAAACTCAAGGAACATCCCGGTGGTCAGGGCGCGCTGCATTTCGTCCCGGGCGATTTCAATCCGGGCAATCTCGCCATGGTGGCGGACACGAACCTGGCGAAAGCCCAACTGGTGCAAGGCCTCTTCTCCACGCTCAACGGCGGAAAGCGCTTCCACGGTCACCGGTCGGCCATATTCAATGCGCGAAGAAAGGCAGGCTGAGGCAGGCTTATCCCAGATGCGCAGGCCAGCTTGCCGGGCAAGTTCGCGGATTTCCGCTTTGGTCAAGCCCGCATCAAGGAGCGGCGTGGCCACGTGGTGCTGGCGCGCGGCAGCCTGGCCAGGGCGGAAATCGCCCTGGTCATCAACGTTCACGCCGTAAGCAATCGACTGGAAGCCGCGCTGACCGGCAAAATCTTCCATCACCTGAAACAGCTCGTCTTTACAGTGGAAGCAGCGCTGCCGGTCATTGCGGAGATACTCCGGGCGCTCCATCTCAGAGGTCTGTATGACCTCAAGCGGAATCCCCTGTTCTTGCGCTAAGGCCACTGCATCCTGCAGGTGTGCGCGCGCCAGGCTGGGAGAATCGGCAATAACCGCCAGCATGTCCCGTCCCAGGACTCGGCACGCTACCCAAGCCAGGTAAGCCGAGTCGACGCCGCCAGAGTAAGCGATGAGCGTGCGTCCAAGATGACGCAACGAGTCTTGCAGCCGGGCCTGTTTGGCGGAGAGATCCATCAGTTGATTCTAAACCCAGAGGTTGGCTTTTTCTGCAATCTCGAGCGAAGCGAGAGATCTCTATCGCCACGATGCGCAACGCCGATCCAAGCCGGTTACTCGCTCACGGACACCAATCATTATCGTTCTTATAGGGTTCTCTCGCTTCACTCGAGACTTCGGAAAAAGCCTAGAACAACCGTTCCTGGCGTTTCAGATTGCCGAATGATCCAATGTTTGCCAGCGTGAAAGCGAAGCGGTATTGATTCTCATTGCGGACGTTGGGGAGCGAGAAACGGCGATACTCAAAGCTGAGACCACAGCAGTCCCAGTTATAGGAGGTTTGTGCGGCTGAGTATTGGAGCAAATTGAATTCGCGGTCAATGCCTACATTGGCGGCAGCACTCCAGCCCCGCTTGGTGGGGCTGCCATAACCCAGCTGACCGCGCAGTTGATCAAACAGCGGCGGCACGCAGGGCGGCTGGTTCAGGACATGTGGAGTACAAACGGGGAGCACCGTCCCGTCCTTAGGGTTGGTGACGACTTCTCCCGGCACCTGCAGATAGGCATGGCTGGCGCCAACGAAGTAGTCGCCAAAATGATATCCGGCGTACAGAGTGCTGGAGTTGATTCGGCCCTTCTTTGTGTCATAGTCGAGCTGCCACTCCAGGTCGCTATTGGTGCTGGTGCGTACCCGAAAGCGCGAAACCACAGGAGAAAATCGCCGGGGATCGGTAACAAAAGCAATGCCGGTGAAGTTATCGGTAGTGGTAAAGACGTTGCGTGTGCCGGTCTGGACCGCGCCGCCGAAAGTTGGATCGGCAAAATATTTCATTTTGACGTCCCAGGTAACAAACTCGTCTGCGCCTGCGGGAACGCAGGGAGTAGCGGGAATGGCCTGCGCTTCGACTGCGCCGCCTGGGCCGGCGCTGGGCTCGTCATTGCAGCCTGCATGTTCACGCTTGAGAAAAAGTCTCTGGGTAAGGCCGGCTTCCACTTCATTGGTGTTGCTGAGAATGTCACGAAAATCAAACCGGATGATACGAGAGAAATTCTCGATGCCATTCGTGTAGCGATAGATCAGCCGTGGTTCGATGGTGTGTTTCACTTTTCTGCCTGCAATCGTGTGGTCGAAAATTCGACCCAACGCCGGCGGGCGCAGCTCAACACTGGTGGAGATGGAACGCCGGTTAATTACGTTCTGCAAAACGACATCCACTGGCTGGGCCGTGGCCTGTTGCTGGGAATAGATGGTGTTACGCAGTTGAACTTCTGGCCGGAAAGCCCAGCCTTTGAAGAAAAGAGGCAGGCTAAGGTCAGGGTCCACGTCAAACCGGCCAACTATTCCGGGCGTGACAAAGCCGGACTGCTGCGGAGCACTAGCAGGATCGCTCCGCCGCACGCCCTCAGCGGCTACGTCATAGGACCAGTACACGGGCGTGTGGAAGACCGGCCGGTCAATGCCGGTAAGCTCAAATCCGGGCGTATGGAGGATGGTTATAACATCGTCATTGTTCGTGCTTTGAAAGTTCTGGTAACGGGCGACATATGAATTAAAGGAGAACCCCTGAATACTCTTGGTGGCAAAGACGCTGGATTTGACTTCTGAATCAACGGCCTGTGAGAAGTTTTCTGTAAAGGCCAGGCGGAAGACAAAAGAGCTGAGATAGTCAATGGATGCCACGCCGCGAATGTTGTACGGGAGGATGGTTTCCGCGTTGAGCTTTACATCTTCACCGCCTTGCGGGGTTGTCTTCGATTGGCGTACTCCCTGAGCGTTCACGCTTGTGGTGGTGATGCCACTATCAATCACGCCAAAATAGTTGAGATTGAGGAAAGATCTTTCGCTGGGACGGGCGCGGAAGCTTTCCTGAAGCGAGCCGCCGCGCTTGGAGAGATATTCGCCACCAAGAGTGGCGTCCATGCTGCGATTGATGGCCCAGTAAAAGGAATCGCCGATCACCGTTCCCTTGGTGCTGGAGGTGCCGAAATTGGGGATGAGAAAGCCGCTTTTCCGCCCCAGGCGCTCAACCGGCGGTGAAGCGTACGGAATATAGAAGACCGGCACGCCCTTTAGACGGAACGTTGAGTTGTGCAGCCTGGCCGAGTCCCCTACGCGCAAAATAATTTTTTCGGCGTTGAATGTCCACTTGGGATGCGGCAGCTCACATGAGGTGACGGATCCGTGGTGGAGTACATATTCGTCCGGGCCGGTTTGCTCCACCATTCTGCCGGAAAAAGAGAGTGGACTGGAAGAAGTGAGCGTAACGCTGCGGCCTTTAAATCGCGCTCCGGTTGAGCCGTGCACGTTATAAAACTTGCCGGTATGCGAGCGCGTGTTATAGAAGCCCTCAGTGGCGGTAATATGCATGTCCCTGCGCCCGCCATCGAGCGATACCTGCCCTTTGGCTGTTACATCGCCGGTGGAAGAGTCATACGTTGCATTGTCACTGTGAAAATCGTAATCGGTGGAGTGGATTGCGATGTTTCCGCGCAGCGTATAAATGTTGCCTGCCTTCTCGCATTCATCCGCGTCAATGGTGACAGGCTGCTCTTTACTGATGGGAAAATTCTGCTTCTTTGCGTTTGCCTGCGAGCCATTACCGGAACTCAGGGACGCTCCGCTTGCCTGAATCTCCTTTGGCGCAGGCGGAGAGGTAATGATCAAATGACAATTGCCGATTGGTTTCGCTGAAGCTGCAGCAACAGGAGACGGTCCTGGCGCCGGCGTTTGTTCCGGCGTTGGCGACGGCGTGGGAGTTGGCTGCTCCATGCTCTGGCCGGGAAGCGCCTGGCTTGTCACTAGCCCGGTACATACAAACAGGTGACAAAGCAATGCCGCTATGATAACTAACATGTATTGGGAACGCATGCCGTAGAACCAGACTGGCAAGGTAACATGGCAGAGTTTTGGAAAGCAAAACTGCACCGGTCCCGGCGGCCCTTTCCCCTCTGGCGAAACTCGCAACCCTAATGACTTGCCCCGTTTGCGGTAAGGCGCAGCCGTGCGCCCATGACAGGAGCGCTTCTTCGGCCCTTTTGGATCCCCAGGCCCTGGAGAGTGAACAGGAAATTTCCTCACCAGTCTGTGCGGCCGGCGAACCCATGAGTTTTGCCGCTGGCCCAGGCCAGACAGCGCATGACCAGGCGTGGCGGCAAGAAGTTAGCTCCCGTGTGCAGCAGCATCGCGCGCGACGCCGCAAGCAAGGCGATGGCAGTGCGCTGGAGTTGGACTTTACCACCGAAGAACCCTATTCCTTTGTTGCTGAGCTGCAAGAGAGACAGTTACCGCCGCCGCCGGAAAGATTTGCCGAAATCGTGGTCAGACCGAACGCGCCGAAGGTCATACGCTTTCCCCGGCCCACGGTCCCGCCGCCTCCGGCGATTGAAGAAGTAAGGCTGGATGAACTGCCTGCACCTGTGCCGGATGTGCCAAGAATCCTGGACGCTCCTGAAGACGAGGGCGGCTTCATTGAAAGCGACTTTGTTGAGGCGGTGGAAGCTGAACCGTTTGCGCCCGCCCCAGTGCCGGCGGAGCAGATGCAGTTGCTGCCGAACTTTGCCGATATACATCTTGAGCCTGAGGCCAACCGGCTTACGGATGAACTGGATGGCATTCCCCACGCCGCCGCTTTGGGACAGAGGGCTGTAGCTGGAGCGGTGGATGCAGTAATCGTATTGATGGCCAGCGGTGTTTTCGCGTTGACGTTTCTGCAATTAGCAGAGGAGACTCCGCGATCACGGCTCACCATGGTTTGCGCGCTGGCAGTGGGCGGAGTGTTCTGGCTGGCGTTGCAATACCTGTTCCTTGTGTATGGCCGCCGCACGCCCGGCATGAAGCTGGTCCAGCTTGAGCTATGCACCTTTGCCGGCGAGCCTGCGCCGCTTTTTGCGCGCCAGGTTCGCGCTTTTGCCGGCACGCTCTCAGGGTTTGCTATGGGTCTGGGCTATTTTTGGGCATTTATCGATGAAGACCGGCTGGGCTGGCATGATCGGATCAGCCAGACGTACTTGAGATCTTCCTTTGTCCCATGCGAAGCGGGAGAACTCTATGGCTACGATGATCTAAAGCGATAAGAAGCAGCCGCAAATTTCCGATGAATAGCGGATCGAGATAACCAGGTTTCATTCTTCTATGGCGATGAATAAATGGTGACAATAGCGATCCCTCACGGCGTTCGGGGTTCCAGAAAAAAGAACTAAGCCGCCAGCTCAGGCGCTTTTTCTTGCGTGACAGCGGCAGCTTCTGCAGAGTCCCCCGATAGCAGTGGCAGGCCCTTGTACAGAACAAATTCCAGCCATGCGCCGGCGGCCTGCGACGTAACAACAGCAACAAGAACAAGCGTGGTATAGAAGGCGGCGCTGATAATGCCTGCCTCATAGGCCACACTGGCCAATACAATGCCGGGGCCGCCACGAGCATTGGTGGCTACGGCGAGATTCACGACATCGAGGCCGCGGAACCCTGCCAGACGCGCTCCCAGCGCCACGGAGATCAGCTTCAGCACACAAGCGCCGGCCAGAAACAAGAGCAGCATGGTGACGGAAAACGTTTTGTCAAAGATGAGCCGGTAGCCCACCAAAGCAAAGTAGACAGGAATAAAGAGAGCGAAGGAGAAGCGCGAGATGGTTTCCAGCGCATCACCCAGGCGCTTGCGCGAGACGGCAAAGCCGGCAAGGAACGCGGCGAAGACCAGGTTCACATCAAGCAGTCCGGCCACGGCAACGTAAGAAAAAACAATGAGCAGCGTAAACGTTACCGGTGAGTTGTTGGCCAGCATGTTGAAGCGCGATTTGGAAATGCGCTTCATGGCGCGCGGCGCCAGCGTGAGACCAAGAATGAAATAAACAATGGTCAGGGCGATGTGCATGGCGATTGCCTGCTTTGGCATGCCTACGGAACTGGCCAGGGCCGTGGCCACGGCCAGCACCGCCCACAGACCGATGTCCTCCAGCATCGCCACACCCAGCACCAGGCGAGCAAAACGCGTGTGCAGGATTTTGAGATCGAAAAAGATCCGCGAGATCACGGGAATGGAGGTCACCGCGACTGCGATACCCATCACGAGAATGAGAGAGGTGCGATTTTGCTTATCACCCATGAACCAGGCCAATGGAATCACTGTTGCCAGGCCAAGCATGATGAAGAAGGGCAGAACTGTTCCCACCGACGCCAGCCATGCGATCTGCTTGCGTTCGTACTTCTGGAAGAGGGCCTTGGTCTCTGCTCCGGAGAGAAACATCAGCAGCAGCAAGCCCAATTGGTACATGAGATCAAGCGCGGCTTTCTTGGGTTGGGCGGAATTGTTCAGTTGCAGGACGCTGGTATAAGCATTGAGCTTGCCGAGCACAAAAGGCCCGAAGAGGATGCCGGCCAGAATTTCGCCAATTACGCGGGGTTGGCGCATGCGGGCGAACAGGTATCCGAGCAAGTGAGCTGCAGTGAGAAGAACGGCAATGAATAAAATAAGTGGCCCGACGGCGTTGGCTGGCATCTTTTAGGTCCGAATGATTCCGCGCGGCTTGCTCCAATTGAGATGAAAGGTGAGCAGCAGGTGTTGCCGGTCTTTGTGGTGGGCAAATGCAATTGCTAACTGTACAGGCAGAGACCCTCAGCCATAGCCCGATTTTGTTACCATCAATATATGGCGGCTAACAACAAAGTTCGCGTCCGTTTTGCTCCATCGCCCACGGGGCAGTTGCACATTGGCAACGTGCGCACGGCGCTGTTCAACTGGCTGTTTGCGCGGCAAAAGGGCGGCACGTTCGTTTTGCGGATTGAAGACACGGACGTGGAGCGCAGCGAGGCGCGCTACGAAACCCAGCTCATGGACGACATGAAGTGGCTGGGCATTGATTGGGATGAAGGCCCTGACGTGGGCGGGCCGTTTCCGCCATACCGGCAGTCGGACAAGATGGAGGTCTATCGCGAATACGCGGAGCGCCTGATCAAAGAATGCAAAGCGTATTACTGCTTCTGTTCGGCAGAGGAGCTGGAGCACGAGCGCGAGCAGGCGCTCAAAGAGCAGCGTCAGCCGATTTATTCCGGCAAGTGCAGGAAGATTGATCCGGCAGAGGCTGGGCGGCGACGCGCAGCGGGCGAGGCAGGTGCGATCCGCTTGAAGATTCCTGAGCACCCGATCCGCTTCCATGACATTGTGCGCGGCGACGTGGAGTTTTCACACGAGGTGGTGAGCGATCCCATCATTGTGCGATCGAGCGGCATGCCGATCTATAACTACGTGGTGGTGATCGACGATGCGGACATGAAGATCACGCACGTGATCCGCGGCGATGACCATATTTCCAACACGCCGAAGCAGGTTGCGGTGTATGAAGCGCTGGGGCTGCCGGTGCCGGAGTTTGCGCATCTCTCGACCATTCTGGGGCCGGACGGAGGAAGGCTTTCAAAACGTCATGGTGCAACATCGGTAGCGAACTTCCGCGAGATGGGTATTCTGCCTGAGGCGCTGATGAATTATCTGGCGTTGCTGGGCTGGGCGCCAAGCGGCGGCGATCGCGAGATCTTCCCCAAAGATGAGTTGATCAAAGAATTTTCGCTGGAGCGGGTGACGCCTTCACCGGCGGTGTTCGATACGGAAAAGCTGTATTGGCTGAACCGGCATTACATTAAACAAAGCCAGCCGGAGCGGATCCACCAATTGGGCGCAGAGATGTTGCAACGTGCAGGGCTGGTTCCCGCATCCGTGAATGGAAACGTGAGCGGCTGGGTGGGGAGCCTGGTGAACTTGCTGGCGCCGTATGTAGACAAGCTGGACCAGCTGCCGGAAAAAGCGAAGATTATTTTTGACGGCAATGCGGCAGCGGCCCTGGCTGTAGCGGAAAATGCCGAGGTGTTTGCGAATGAGAAAGCAAGAGCGGTGGCGGAGGCATTTGCTAAACGCGTGGCGGCAGAGCCTGCGTTAACGGCTGAGCGGTTCAAGGCCATCATGGATGAGATCAAGGCCGAGACGGGCGCAAAGGGCAAAGACCTGTTCCATCCGGTGCGGATCATGCTGATTGGGTCCCACTCAGGCCCGGACTTCAACAAGCTGATCCCGCTGATTGAAGAAGGCAGCAAATTGACGCTGCCGGCGCATGTGAAGAGCGTGCGAGAGCGGGCAGAAGAGTTTTTGCGAGCCATGAAGTAGCAGGCGATTAACAGCCTGGTCATTTTGGATGTCTTTGTGGCATGGCTTGCAGCGCTTACTCTCCGCGGGCGCGGATTGCCCGCCAGACGCTCAAAGTCGTACCCTGACACTTGTTTCGTTCGAGCAGAGAGTCATTGTAATGAAAGACGGAAAGCACGGCGTGTTAGCAGAAGCAGACCAATGCAGTGATCGCAGCAATTACCAGGAACACGCATGAAACAGCATTTCCGTTTTGACTTTACATTTCCGCACAACTATGAGGTCAGGATCCTGGAAGCTGCTCCGCCGGTCCATCCCGTTGAGAGGCTTTATCACTATCCAGTGGAATTAGAAGAAGGCGATCGCAATGGCGCATACCTGCGCGTTGTGCCCAATGGCGGCCTAGCGTGGGTGGGCTTTTTTGCCCAGGGATTCGATTCCGATCAGGTGATCAGCGAGGTATGCTCGGCGCCCGATCCGGATTCATTTTGCGCGGTGGTGGGCGGTTACGCCTACCTGATGAAGACGCGCGACCCGCAGGAATGGTCACGCATTGAGCAGCGGCCGGTAGTTGACCTGCGCGTGCTTTCCCAGCATGGTTTGTTGCTGTTTGCCGGGTTTACATCGATTACCGCGGTAGGCCGCGCAGGAGTTGCGTGGACAACCGGACGGCTTACATGGGAAGGGCTGACGATTAACGACATTAAGGGCGACACGTTGTACGGGCGCGGCTGGGACGCGATTGCTGATCAGGAAGTACCGTTTGAAGTGGATTTGAAAACGGGAAAGCATACGGGTGGATCAAGACCCTGAACGATGCGGACGCCGGCACTTTCCTGGTTGCTTTATATATTGGCCACTGCAATCTGGGCGTTTACAAAAATCGGCGGGCCATCATCCTGGTTCCCGCTGGTGTTTTGGGGAACCGTGAAACGTTGAATCGTCCTGGGCTGAAAGGCCACAGCCATGCTTGAACCGCCGTAGCTGAAATAACCCAACTCGGAGCCCTTGAGCACCTGGTCCCCCGCTTTGACCGAGAAGGAAACCGAGGAAATCTCTGTAATGCCGATGGGGATGACGCAGACCATTCCAATCACCGGGTTGGGGCTTTCAATGAATACCAACCCGCGCGTGTTGACTGAAGCTTCATAACCCTGCGAGTAGGTAGCCGCAGTCGGGTCTGGGCCGGCCGATTCAGCGTCACTGAACATAAGAGCGTTCACTTTCTCAAGGTGTACCACACGGCCGGCGATAGGCGCGCGCCAGCGATGATAATCCGCACCCGATAGAAACGATTGGAATACGCTGCCTCCCACAAAGCGGTCAACCATTTGTCCGCGCAGCATGTCATGGAGCGAGTACGGCTGGCCTTTGAGCCAAAACTGTGCGCTGGCCTGAACGTTTTGCTCCCAGGTGACAACCGTGCCATCATTTGGAGAGACGATCACCTTGGGATCATTGGGTGCCGCAACAGGCCGAAATTCCGGCCTGATCTCGCGATGAAAATATGCATTAAAAGAAGCAAAACCCCAATGAGGCGCGTTGCGATCGGGAATCACGAATTCGGAGAGCTTGTTCTGCTCAAAGGCGGGTTGAGAGAGCCATCCATACTCGCCTTCGTTCAACACCTCACGGCTGGCAGGGCTATCTAGAAAGCGGCACCATTCCTGAAGAATGACGCGGACCGCGTCATTGAGCGCGCTGTTCCGGAACGCCGCTTCGCCGGCGGGCGTCATCATCATGTAGGTAAAGAGGGTTGAGACGGGAAAGGTATTCTGTTTGGCCGGATCGCGGTTGTACAGCGGCGCCGTTTTCACGATTACGTCAAGCGCTCCCAGCAACTGGGGGATGCTCTTGATGACTTTGTGGGCCGGATCCACCTGATCGATCATTTGAGTAACGTACATGCGGACCACGCCGTCGGCTTCAATCAAGCGGGCCAGCGCGGTTACCGCCGGGCTCTGGAGTTCTCTGCCCGGAGTTATGCTCTTCACGAGGTTCTGCTGAAACTCATCGATTGCGGCGCGGTTCCGGGGCAGATACCCGGCCACTCTTCCAAAAGATCTCGCGTACCGTTCTTCCAGGCGTCTTTCAATGTCGTTCATGTTGCCTCAACTTGCGGAGCTATTGTAACTCTGGCAGTCAATCATTGACCCATATTGATTAACAGCCCTATTGGTCTTTGCGTGTTATGTTTTTCTTAAGCTGCACTTTGTGGTTTTGACCCGGCAAGAAAGAATCTCTCACCGGACAAGTATCAATAACAATTCAAAAAAATCCATGAAAGAAGGAAAGATGATTGTGATGAGAGCAAAGGTCCTGGCCTTGTTGCTTGCGGTCCCGCTTGCTGCATTCGCGAATGATCCTCAATTTACTACAATTGATGCAAACACAGTCCGCGTGCGGATTGACCAGCCGAATGTAACGCAACGTTCCACGGATTATCCAACGGTGAAGTTTCAGCCCGGCGATACGGTCACGGTGAATGCCGGTGGATGCGTGCAAACCGGCGGATCCGGCAGCACATGGAAACGCTATGTGGACCCGAGCGGCGACAACAGTGACCGGCTCTATCACGGAAGAATCCAGATTCCAACCGCGACGCAGGGACTAGAGACGGTCCAGGGAGTGATGCGCCGGTCTCCGGTGCATGTAGCAAATCCTGCTCATCCGGCTGACCTGGCAAAGTTCTATCTGACGCTGGGCTATGACGACGATCAGTACAACGATAACGGCTATTACTCGCACGACGACGGCACAGAAGACCAATGTAAGAACGTGGGCAACGCGTGGGTTGAACTCACCATTGTTCATGCGCAAGCTCCGGTAGTGGTTGGGCCAAAGGCGCCCATGGACCAGTGGTGGACATTTACTGACGATAATCTGGCCCCGCTCAACCCGGTTTGGGGCATACAGGTTGACGCGCAAGGCAATCCCACGGGAAGGATCCCGGACCCGGGCGCGCTTTGCAACAACTTCCATGATGAAGATGACAGTTTGAAGCTTGGCAATCCTCCATGCACCACACAACAGCCCACGGTAGATGAACCTAATGGCTGGAACGATCCGGTTTTTTGGGCAGTGTGCCAGGCTTCCGGCGGCGTCTCCGGCGCGGTGCATGGACACATCAATTGGGGCATTGCAACTTTTACCGGAGTGCTGGACTTTAGCGACCATTCCAAGCCCGTCCCCAGCGGCACAGGCGACGATGACTATGACATGGCGCTGATTCGGTCAGATCAGGCATCGACCACGGTGAATAACGAAGTGGCAGGTGGCGTACATCACCTGGGATTGGAATTTGATAGCGACGAAACCATCGACGCTTTTGATACGCCGTGGTGGAAAGACTTCCACTCTGCAGTTGATAGCGATGACACATGGGCAAAAGCGCAGGGGATGATCAATGGAGCGGACGCGATTGTTACCGGGTTGATAGGCATAGACAACAAGCACGATCCTCACGCGGAATTGCATCCGGTTTTGGGATTGATGGCGCGGGTCCCGAACCGCTCAACTCCCACTTCAGACTTCTGGGTGTTTTTTGCGCGGCCACAAGGCGATGAAGGCGGTTGCAGCCAGGACCTGCATCAATTCATCAACATGAACACAATGGAATTCCTGCTGCCTTTAGGCTCGGCTGTGAACCCGAATATTACAGCCTCAAATGTCCGCGCTGGGCGACCCGGCGCATCATGGTCAGCCACGCAATACGATGACGGCCTTTTGATTGCGATTAACTTTCCACCCGTGGTTGCTGCCGGACCAATCAACATAACCCCAGTGGTGTGGGGCGAACTAACCATCACGCATACCGGTGTTGGTCAGGCGCAGGCGCAAGCCTTGTTTGGGCCGCTACGTGGCATGGCGCAACATGGGCTGACGGCAAACAGGGTCCTGCCCAGGAACCTCGGGACCGCGCCACCAGGCTCATTGAAGATATTGGGCACACACCCGGGCAATGTGAACATAAAGGTTTTTGAGATGGAGCAAGATTCCTATCTCGATCCTTTGGCCGCGCAGCTTACGCAGGATGAATGGAACAAGTTTGTGACCGCATATCAAAATCCGCCACCGGCAAACTCCAGCGCAAAGCCCCCGGTCATCAACAGCAGCAAGACCAGTTTCCTGAGAACGCCCACCAATTTTGCGAAAACTCGGGGAATTGTGGCCGCGTCACTCGTCCACCCGACTGTGAATGTGCCGCGTTCCATGGTGAAAGTGCCGCGACGGCATAGAGCACTGGGGAAAACAGATCCACGTAATTTACTAAGGCCGGCTGTAGTGCTTAACCATGCGCAAATTCTGGAACATCAGCAGATGGCCAAGGCGCTGCAAACGGCAGTAGGCCAGGTAAGGGCGCGCGCGTTGCTGCAATCAGCGGACAAGCCAGCCCCTACGGCATCACGAGTGATGCAAATCCCCTGGTAGCTACTTAAGGCCTGTCTTCTCTGCGAGGAGAGGACAGGCCTTTCAAAATACCGGCAATGATTGGCAAATCATCTTCGCTGAAACTACCGCTTCCACTAGCAGGTTTGCCCAATTTACGCCTGTAAAACGGCTCAAGCTATAATTAAACATGGCGACTAACCCGCAGACCGGCTCGCAAAAGGAGCTGAAGCTGCTGAATGGCAGGTTTCAGCAGTTGCTGGCCAAGGTCGCTGAAAATCGCCCCGCGGACGATCTGGAGATCATTCGCAAAGCCTACGATTTTTCTCTCAAACATCATCAAGGGCAGACGCGCGCTTCCGGCGAGCCTTATCTGATTCATCCTCTGGAAGTATCACTGGTGCTGGCTGACCTGAAGCTCGATTCCACCGCGATTTCTGCCGGGCTGCTGCATGACGCGATTGAAGACACGCCAGTCACGCATGAAGATATTCGCCGCGAGTTTGGCGAGCAGGTAGTCCACATTGTTGAGGGCGTTACCAAAATCGACAAAATCAATTTGGCCAGCCGGGAAGAGCGCCAGGCAGAAAATGTCCGCAAGATGGTGCTGGCCATGGTGGACGATATTCGCGTTGTGCTGATCAAGCTGGCAGACCGGCTGCACAACATGCGCACGCTGAAGCATCTGCCGGAAGAGCGCCGGCAGCAGGTGGCAAGAGAGACGCTGGAAATCTACGCGCCGCTGGCGCACCGCCTGGGCATGGGCAAGGTGCGCGGCGAACTGGAAGACCTGGCGTTCCGGTACGTGGACCCAATCGGTTATGACCAAGTGCGGTCAGCGGTGGAGCAGCGCCGCAAAGCCGGCGAAGCGTTTCTGGCCAAGGCAATCAAGATCCTGCAGCAGAAGCTGAAAGAGAATGGAGTGGAAGCGCAGGTGGAGAGTCGCATCAAGCGGCTTTACAGCATTCATCAGAAACTGCTGCGCCAGCGCATTACGGTGGATCAGGTTTACGATCTGCTGGCGGTGCGCATTATTACCAACTCGGTGAAAGATTGTTACACCGTGCTGGGAGCTATCCACCAGATGTGGCGGCCGGTGCCGGGACGAATCAAGGATTTCATCGCCATGCCGCGGCCGAATCTTTACCAGTCACTGCATACCACTGTGATCACAGAAGACGGCCACCAGTTTGAAGTGCAGATCCGCACAGAAGAGATGCACAAGATGGCCGAAGAAGGCATTGCCGCGCACTGGAAGTATAAAGACGGAACGCCGGTGAGCGCGAAGGACGAACAGCGGCTGGCATGGCTGCGGCAAGTGGTGGAATGGCAGCAGGACGTAAAAGATCCGAACGAGTTTCTCTCGACGCTCAAGGTCGATCTCTATCCGGAAGAGGTTTACACGTTTACGCCGATGGGCAAAGTCGTAATCCTGCCGAGCGATGCCAGCGCTGTGGATTTTGCTTATGCCATTCATACTGAGGTGGGGCACACGTGCGTGGGTGCAAAGGTGAATGGGCGCATGGTTCCGCTCAGGAGCAAGCTGCGCAACGGCGACGTGGTGGAGATCATGACGCAGCCGGGGCACAATCCCAGCCGCGACTGGCTGGGCTTTGCCAAGTCCACGCGCGCGCGCAACAAGATACGGCACTGGCTGAACATCCATCAGAGAGAGCGGGCGATTGAGATCGGCAAGAAGCTGATGGAAAAGCAGGCGCGCAAATATCGCCTGGCCATGAAGGACTTTGACGATAAGGAACTGGAGAAGATCGCCAAGGAATACGGACTGGGTGGGCCACAGGATTTGCTGGCGGGCATTGGATACGGAAAGTTTTCCGCGCGGCAGGTGCTGGCCAAGCTTTCACCGGACATCCAGAATGAGACGCCGACGGAAGAGCCGAAACCGCCGAGCAGCACGCTAGGCACGGTCATACGGCGGGTGTTTGGACAAAGCGCCGACAACGGCGCCATCAAGGTGAAAGGCTATAACGACCTGCTGGTGTATCGCGCGCGCTGTTGCAACCCGATCCGGGGCGAAGCGATTGTGGGCTACGTGACGCGCGGCAAAGGTGTAGCAGTGCACGCGGTGAGCTGCCCCAACGTGAACAACTTGATGTATGAAGCCGACCGGCGCATTGCCGTAGAGTGGGCCAAGCCGCCGAAGCTGGGCAAGGCGGATGGGCGCATGGCGTATCCGGTGAAGCTGACGGTTTTCTGCGACGACCGTCCGGCGATGCTTAAGCAATTGACTGCCGTGATCTCTGACGATAATACGAACATCCGCAACATTGAGGCGCGCACCGCCAACAGCCAGGCAACGATCGACATTGTGATCGATATTGACGACGTGAAGCACCTGGAGCGCGTGGTAAGCGGGCTGAGAAAGATCCCGGGGATACACGATGTGCAGAGGTTGAATAAGGTGTGAGGAGCGGTGCTTAGTATTTGGTATTTAGCTTTTGCCTGGAAGTGCAAACAGTTTTGGCGGCGATCCCGCTGCGATCTTGCGGTTAGGTAACAAATGCTAAATACTGCTCGTGTTGTCTTATCTGCGCATATCAGCGAAAATCAGCGGCAGGCTTTCTAATGGCCGGTTTTCCGGAGGACATGCATGAGCTTCACGCGCGACGTTGTTTCCACCCCGAACGCGCCCAAGGCGATTGGGCCGTATTCACAGGCGATCAAGGCGAACGGATTTGTTTTTATATCAGGCCAGGTGGCGTTTGATCCGGCGACGGGGAATCTGATTGAAGGCGGAATTGAGGCGCAGACGGAGCAGGTGTTGAAGAACCTATCGGCGATCCTGCAGGCCGCGGGCAGCAGTTGGGAAAAAGTGGTGAAGACAACAGTCTTCCTGAAGAACATGGCTGAGTTCGGGCAGATGAACGAAGTTTATGGAAAAATCTGCAAGAACGCGCCGCCAGCGCGCTCCACGGTGGAGGTTGCGAGGTTACCGAAAGATGTTGCGGTAGAGATTGATGTGATTGCGCTCGTTTAAACCAGCAATAGAAGCAGCTATTGAGAGCGACCTCCCGGCGGACGAAGCACCCGAAAATCCCTCCGGCATGGCCTTTGGTTACCATTCGATTACCCCTCGCGCTGAAAATTCCGGTTCCTCTTTAGCCAGATTGTGCATCTCACAATGCATAGTTTTCAGACAATCCAGAGCACTGAGAAAAAGGAGCTTCAATGAAGCGCTTTCTTGTCCTTATGGCAATTGCGTGTCTCTCAACGGCGGCGACAGCGCAAAAGGCCGATATTGCATTCACAGTAGGTGGATCGTTTGTATCTGATACACAGGGCATAACAGTGTTCGGTCCAAACACTGTTGCTTCCGGTCCAACGCTGCAGACAGATCATCGTATCTTTCTCGAAGGCACGCTTGGGCTGAGAATGTTGAACGCCCATGTTGCATCGCTGTCTGTGGAATTGCCGGTGGCGGGAATACCATCACAGAAGCTGACGCTCGCTATCCAGCCCTCGCAGGTGGTTGATCACCTCTCAACCGTCTTCTTTACGCCGTCACTGCGGTTCAAGGTGCTTCCTGCTGCTCCTATTTCACCCTGGGCCAGCGTTGGCGGCGGCTGGGCGCATTATTCTCTGGATTCAGGAAATACCGCAAACAAGGCTGCCCTGCAGTTCGGCGGTGGACTGGACTTTAAGACAGGATTGCCGCTGCTGGGTTTCCGCGCTGAGATACGGGATTTCATCACGGGTGATCCTGACCTGAACGTGATCCAACTGGCCAACAATGGGGGTCTACGACACAACAATGTGCTGGTGGGCGGAGGACTGGTGCTGCGGTTCTGACAGATTGGCGGCCTGGATTCCCCGGCGAGATCGTGTTCGCTACGCAAGAAGGCCTCCCGAAGAGGGAGGCCGTTGATTCTTCAGAGAAAATCGCGCGACTAAGACGCTTTAACAACCTTGCCGGACTTCAGGCAGGTGGTGCAGACGCGGACGCGCTTATTGGCGCCGTTGATGCGAGCGCGCACTGGCCGCAGGTTGACGTTCCACCGCCGACGGCTCACATTGTGCGCGTGGCTGATCTTGTTTCCAAATTGCGGACCTTTGCCGCAGATATCGCAAACTTGTGCCATGTAAAGGACTCCAGGATTACTGACTCAGAAGAGGCTTGAAGCTTTTCAGAGCTTTAAGTTAAAGGTAGATTTTACAGGAAGATAGCGGGTTGGGCAACTGGCAGTTTGCCTCACGGGTGTAATGCCGGAATGGCTCAAATATACCCAGCACTCTGCCCAGCCGTTTAAATGTCTAATGATCGCCGTCAATGATCTGCTCCCAACTTATACGCTGGCTTCAGCATCTTAAGAAAAACAGGGTAGTTAGAAGGCGCAGCCTCCAAGCAGGGTTTAGGCGGAGCATTTGCGCTCTTTCTTTCCGGATCAATGCGCGGTGACGAACTCAGTGTTTTCCCCGTCCACAAGCAAAGACAGCCCATTTCACGCTGGAGCCTGCATGAAATATGAAAAGAAACACTCAGCTCTTTGACCAATCGGATTGTACGATCAACCCTGGGGAGTTGATCGAGCATTCCGGCATTTACGAAATCTGCCATGAAGACGAGAGCCGGTCCACGGTGATCCTGATGCGCAACACCGTGTTCCCGTATTGCCGGCAGTGCGGCGCTCGTGTCCGTTACAAGCTGAGGCAGGTGGTGCCGCATATTTCTGAAGACGAGGATTTTCGCGAAGATCCGGCGCCAGACAACCCCGGCTATGTCATGCAGATTCCTACTTCAACGTTCCCAACACAGCTTGGCAGAGATCATGGATTCAGATTCCAACAAGACAATTTACAAGCCTGGAGAAGTGGTTCCGACAGCGGGGATCTATAAGGTTTCTCACGCGCAGCACCGCCTGCCGCACAAAGCCACCTTTAAAGCCAATGAGCGTTTCCCTGTGTGCCACAAGTGTGACAAGCTGGTGCGCTTTGAACTGATCACACCCGCAGAAAATGAGAACGAACGCCAGAGCGCATAAGAGCAAACGGCCATTGGCAATCGGCAAGAAATAGCCCCTGATTAACGCTGGTCTGCACTGATCAGGAGTCTGATCTTACTTTTTCCTTATTTCTTTTCCGGCGGAGTTGTTGTGTTGCCGGAAACGCTGCCATTCTCCTGCTTCTCAATCTCAGTGAGAATATGGCGGGCGGTTGCGGCATCGGGATCATGAGGAGCGAACTTCAAAAATTCGCGGATCTGTGCGGCCTCCGCGGAGCGGTCACCTTTCTGCTCATAGATCTTGGCTAAAAGCCAGTTCAATTGCGGCATCTTTCCTTTGCCGGCATCATCCATGGCGCGCAAGCCGCTCTTTTCCGCGTTCTCCCACTGGCGCAGATAAAAGTTGGCCAGGCAATTGTAATAAAAAGCGCCGGGCGCCCTGATGGGATGCAACGCCATCGCCTGATTGGTCAGGTCCGCCACCTGGCTCCATTTTTCCTGATGGGCCGCAATATCAGCAAGGCAAAGATAGCTTGGCAGATAGTTGGGATCGGCCGTGCGGCCCTGAGTGCAGGATTCCTCGGCTTGCGAAGCCTTTTTCTGGTCCTGCTCAGTCTGGCCCAACAAGACCCACGCGGCAGCGAACCCGGGATAGATTTTGACAGCGCGGTTCAGGTGCTTTTGCGCTTCGTTCAGATCATTCTTGTGGACTGTAGCGCAGGCCTGGTTGAATTCATCGCGGGCCTTGGCGGGAATTTCCATGCGGCCCACGCTTACGGTGTTGCTCAGAACCGGACTCATAGGCCAGCGGAAGCACGCCGGTTCTTCGTTCTTCAGCTGCTGGCGTACAGCTTCAGGGCGTTTTATATCGTAGGTACTAATGTCGAATTCAGATTCCTGGTTGGTGGGGTGGTAGTCCCGCGGCATGGTGCTGGGAATGGAAGTGCGGGCAGCACCGCTTCCGTTTCCGCCTCCACCGCTTTTCTGGCCAAATGCTGGCGTCACTGCCAGGATGAACGCGAGGATGACGAGCAGCACGGGATTGAAAAGGATTTTCATTCGGCTGCCTTGCGCGATCTACCAATTTTAACATTGCAATCAGCCTCAAGACCGGGAAAATGCAGCCCTCGAAACTGGGCTGACGCGGCCCTTAATACTACCTAGGTCATCACTGATTATGCAGAAAAAGCCTGCTAGGGCTGGCAGAGATGTTTGCTGTGCGTATTTGCATTAGCCAAATTAATTCCCATAGACCGTGACCACCACCACCACCCTTTCTGGCGCTTTTACATCGCATTCCAGATGAAAGATGCCGCTTGCCGATTGCAATTTGCAATCCCCTGCTCTCAGTGCGGGCGGTGAGCAAAAGTTGACAGCGATGCAAAGGGCGACCTACGATTCAATTCATTACGGCCCAATTATTCAACCAGCACCAAGATGTGAGGAGCTTATGAGCTTAAAATCGTTTCTCGGCAAGCAGTTCATTGATGTCATTGACTGGACCGAGCCGGCGGAGGGAATCCTGGCTTATCGCTTTCCCATGCAGGACCGCGAGATCCAGAATGGTGGCCAGCTTACAGTGCGTGATTCGCAGCTGGCATTGTTCGTGAATGAAGGCAAGATCGCCGACCAGTTTGCTCCCGGTCTTTATAAGCTCACCACCAACACGCTTCCCATCCTGACGTACCTGATGAATTGGGACAAGGCGTTTCAATCGCCTTTCAAGTCAGACGTATATTTCTTCTCCACGCGCATGCAGACGGACCAGCACTGGGGCACGCCCAATCCCATTACCGTGCGCGATAAAGAATTTGGCGCGGTGCGCCTGCGGGCTTTTGGCATTTACTCGTACCACATTGCCGACCCCAAAGTTTTCTACCAGAAGATCAGCGGCACGCGCGATCAATACATGACGGCCGATCTGGAAGGGCAGCTGCGCGATACCATCATCGGCATCCTCTCCAACACCTTTGCCCAGAGCAACGTGCCATTTCTTGATATGGCGGCCAACCAGACGCAACTGGCGCAACAGGCAACAGAGCTGCTCAAGCCGGGATTTGCCAATCTCGGTTTGGCGCTGGATACCTTTGTAGTGGAAAACCTCTCATTGCCCGACGAACTGCAGAAGATGCTCGACCAGAGAATCAGCATGAACATGATTGGCGATATGAATAAATACACGCAATTTCAGGTCGCGCAATCCATGCCGATTGCCGCTGCAAACGAAGGCAGCGGCGGCGCAGGGTTAGGGGCGGGGCTAGGCGTGGGCCTGGGCATGGCGCAGACCATGATGAGCAGCATGAAGTCCGCTACAAGCGGTGCTGAGGAAGCCACGGTCCCGGCTGCTGGAGCAGGCACCAAGTTTTGCATTGAATGCGGCAAGCCAATGCCCAGCGCAGGAAAGTTCTGTCCTAACTGCGGTAAGCCGCAGTCATAAGAGCTGCGGAGCGAATTTAGCAGAGCAAGAGCAGATCGCCGCGAATCGTTCGTTCGCACTCTACTGGTTCTTAAGCCAGAGAACCAGCAGCAGCACAGCGATAATCACTATCACCAGGGCGCCGATCTTCCACGGGCTATAAGGCCGTTCGCCTTCTACATCACCCGTGCGAGCGTTCACCACCACGTGGTAAACCTTGTTTTGAAACTGATAAGCGCCAATCCATACCGGCAGCAGGAGATGCAGGAAAAAGATTCTTGAATAAACCGTATTCGCAGATAGAACGCGCTGCTCATCACCGCCAATGTCATCGCATATCCATCTCTTGATGGTCTGGGCCATTGCGGCTTTGGCCCGCTCAAAGCCTTCAGCCAGTTCAATCTGGTAATGCTGGGCGCGGAAACCTGCCAGATAGGCAGGCTCATAACCGCAAAGCGCCTTCAGGTCCCAGGGTTCCAGCTTGTTCAAACGATCTTCCGGCACCGACTTGGTTGCCGGAACCAGCACATTGTTGAAATCACCTGATACGTTTCCCGACGCCGGATACCAGCGCGTGTGCTGAACTTGACGGGTGCGCTCCACCGTGTTGCCGCTGCTATCGCGCTCGGTGTAAGTTTCAGTGGTGTAGTAGTGTTCACCGCGCTCACCGGTATAAGACGTTTCTGTATGGCAGTAGTAGGTCCAAAACGGAAGATAGACGCCATTGATGCCTTCAGGCCGGGCCAGGCGTTTGAGCGCATTGGGCGCAAACCAGCGTGAGCTGAGCCATTGTTGTAACCGGGCAAGAGCGCTTTGCTTGGCTACCTTGAAAGGCAGAAGGCCATCGGGCGCAATCAGGGGATCGGCTGCTTTTGGCTGCGCGACAATCGCTGTCCCGCAGAAAGAGCAGTTTCCGGCCACTTCAGGCGGCTCAAAAACCACCACGCTGCCGCACCCTGAGCAGGTTACCTGAAGCGCCTTGTCGGTAATAGGCTGCAGTTGATGGCCGGCGATGGTCCCGGTGAATTCATGCGCAGCTACAGCGGAGCCGGGAATGAGGGCCTGCGTCTGTCCGCAGTGCGCACACTTCAGTTGGCCCGATTCCGGGTTGAACGTCATTCCTGCTCCACAAGTCGGACAGGCAAATTGCTCTTTTACGGCGGCGTCAGGCATAGGTTGTTAAGGCTTGCAAAGCGTAACCGAATCTTAGGTTCCGGCGAATACAAGTGTCAATCCACAATCGCATAAACATCATTGCTCTTTCTGACCTTGTAAACTCATTTCGGCCCCTATCTGCTTTTAAAGGATTGATTCGGTTTGCGAACCAGGCTCACGGTCTTCATCAGCATCGTGCAGTCCATCTTTTTTCTGGCGCACTGGTTCGTGTATTGGAGTTTGGGCCGATTTTTTGGCGCCCCGGTACGCTCACTTTGGGTAAAGCTGGCTTTCGCTCTGCTTTCCATCAGTTTTGTTTTGGCGTCATTACGCGGTTGGTATTCATTCCGCCCGGCAGTGCGCGTGTTTTATCTTCTCTCTGCCGTGTGGCTGGGGTTTGCCAATTTCTTTTTATGCGCTGCCTGCCTTACCTGGGCAATCTACGGCGCAGCGCTTCTCACCGGTTTGCATTGGAAATTGCAGACAGTGGCGTTGGTGTTGCTTTTATGCGCCATGCTGGCGGCGATTTATGGCTTGTGCAATGCGGCTTGGCCGCGGGTTACCAGAATTTCCGTTACTCTGCCCAACTTGCCTGCACAGTGGCGCGGCCGGAAGGCAGCGCTGGTCAGCGACCTTCATTTGGGGCACATACGCAATTACCGGTTTGTCCAGCGCGTAGTGCGAAAGATTTCTGCTTTGCAACCGTACATCGTGTTCATGGCAGGCGATCTCTATGACGGTACCGCGGCCAACTTTGAGCGGCTGGCAGAGCCGTGGCAGGCGCTTACACGGCCAGCACAGAGCGGCCCAGACAGACCCTTCGCCGTGCTTTACATTCCCGGCAATCATGAAGAGTTTTATCGCCATGAGGAATACCTGCCGCCTCTGCTAAAAGTTGGCATTCGCGTACTGAACAATGAGAAGGTAGAGATTGATGGCCTGCAAGTTGCCGGCGTGCACTATCGCGACGCGCATTTTGCAGCGCGATACCTTGCGCTGCTGCGCAGTTTGCGTCTTGACCGCGACCGGGCCAGCGTCTTGCTTCTGCACGCGCCGGTGCAACTGCCGGTGAGCGAAGCAGAAGGCATCTCTCTGCAGCTCTCAGGGCATACTCATGGCGGCCAATTCCTGCCCTGGACCTGGGTAGCACGGCGGGTTTGGGGCAGATTCAACCACGGGCTACAATCTTTTGGCCAAATGCAGGTTTATGTGACCTATGGCGCTGGAACCTGGGGACCCCCTTTTAGGCTGGCTACAAGGCCGGAGATCGTGCTGATCACCTTTGTATAAAGGCGACGGAAAGCGGTCAATTTTTTGGTTCCAAATTGAAATCTGTCACTTAGTTGCAGCTGGGATGTATTATTTGCTTCCCAACCATACTCTTTTAAGTCGTAGAAAGCAGATTGCATGACGCGTGCAGGGATGTCCAGAACACCTAAGATGCGTTCTCTGTTGCGGCGGATAGGGCTTAGCTTTGTGCTGGGCTTCTGCCTGTTTGTGCTGGGAGCGCTGCTACAAGACGTGCTGGGAAAGCAGGGCCTAACCGGACTAAGGCTCTATGTTGACGATCTGGTGCTTGGCATCCTGGCCGGGCTCCTGGTATTTGCTTATGAGCAGAGACGGCATAAGGCGCTGTTGGAAAAGATTGCCGTGATTTCCGCCATGAATCATCACGTGCGGAATGCTTTGCAGGCCATTTCTTATGCGCCTTATACGGAACAAGCCAAGCAGATCCAGCTCATCCAGCAATCAGTGGCCCGGATTCAGTGGGCGCTGCAAGAGGTACTGCCTGGCGTGGCCGATGAAGCTACCCAAAGACCTGTTCCCGCAAGCACGGTCGTCATCGATGATGCCAAAGGCCGCGGCCAGGAATAATGAAACGAACGTACACGTACTGGATGTTCACCAAAGTACACATTCGATTACCCGGAACAGCCGGAAATTGGACTATACTTCTTGCTAAACGCAAGAGGAACCAGTACTTCCCGCAAGCTTGTTTTACCCCCTTGAATCTTGCGGTAAAAGCTCACATGGCGTTTTGAACTTTAGAATGCCACAGGTGAATACGAATGCTTGTCAGATTCTGGGGCGTCCGCGGCTCGACGCCGACCCCTCAGTCAGAAAACCTGCGTTATGGCGGCAATACCTCCTGTGTCGAGGTGCGTCTCAACGGGAGCCTCTACGTCTTTGACTGCGGCACCGGATTTCGCAACCTGGGCAAGCAGCTCTCCCAGGAAAACAACGGCACCCCGATCTGCGCTCATATTTTTCTTTCGCACTTCCACTGGGACCACATTCAGGGAATTCCATTTTTCAGCCCGCTTTATGGCAACCGTGAGAGTTCTTTCATCTTTCATTCATCCAGCCAGACACATGGATTGCAACGTGCCATTGAAGAGCAAATGTCAGCTCCTTATTTTCCGGTAAACATGAATGAGATGGCGGCGCACCGCCAGTTTTCCAATATCGACGAAGGCACGCTTGAGTTGGACGATGCCACGATCCAATCCATGTGGCTCAACCATCCGCAGGGCTGCCTTGGTTTCCGACTTGAAGCCAAGGGAAAGGTACTGGTTTACGCCACAGACAATGAACCCGGCGATCCCGTATTCGATAAGAACTTGCGCAAGCTGGCTGAAGGCGCTGATGTGCTGATCTATGACGCCCAGTATCTGCCCGAAGAATACGCAGCCCACAAGCAAGGCTGGGGACACAGCCACTGGCGCGAGGCCGTGAACGTGGTGATGGAAAGCGGCGCCAAAGAACTCATTCTGTTCCACCACGATCCTGACCATACTGACGCTTGCATTGATGCAGTGGTAACGCAGGCGCGCGAATACTATGCCAAAGTGCGCGCGGCTTCTGAGGGGATGGAGATCCTGCTCTAGGACGCAGTCAGCGTTTTTTCTAACATTCCCGTCTTCAAATTCAGGCCAGTTGAGGCACAGCCCGGAATGCCCTTACCTGAGCTATAATTCCATGAGACCCTTCCGCTGCAATCCCAGTTTCGGCAGCGGATTTCCTGTCGTCGGGACGTGGCTCAGCCTGGTAGAGCACTCGCTTGGGGTGCGAGGGGTCGGCAGTTCAAATCTGCCCGTCCCGACCAATTCAAAATCAGTGACTTACGCGGATTCGTTCCAAGTGGGAGATTGTAGAGTGAGTACTCAATTCGCGCAAGAATTTGGCGCCTTATCCGGGTGCCTTTTGCGCTTGGGCTTGAGGCGGCTTGGCTGCGTTGTCCAAAGGAGGTGAGAATGTTTGTCCTGAGAGAGTGCCCAAAGCGAGGAAAACATCCGCCAACAGCTTCCTATCCTCAGGAGACATTCGTCCTACTAGGTCCGCAGTCGCCGCACCGAGGTACGACGTAAGTTCAGATTTCACCTCTTCGTGGCGGTAATGGGCCGCAAAAGCACAGAGAAGGAAAATAGCGATTTCCGCGAGCTTGAAATGCCATGACGGGGATGTAAACGAGGCTGCCAGAAACGCCAATGACATTGTGGCATAGAAGCCCATTTCTGCATTCGATACCGAAAGGTGTTGAATAAAGCCCATCTTACTTGTGTAAAGAGGAGCAGTCGCCGCTCCGATCAGGAAGGACTTCACGCTCGGGTGCTGCTTGTTAAACCATTGTTCGATGGGCTCGGCGTTCGGGTTTATTACTTGAGGGGATTTTGCTCTTTTCGCTGCGAACTGGGCGACCTTCTTGCAAAGCAAAAGTGATTGCCGGTGTCACCAAAAGCTTGCCAACGACATAGCTCAGAATCAACGCGAGGCAAAGCATTGTCTTGTAGCCGAACATCTGACGGCCAAAAATTGGAGATAGGTTAATAGTGCCGTGCAGCCACAAGAGGAACAAAAATGCCATTCCAGGGATTACCGCGGCCATCAAATGAAAGAGCAGATTGAGCGGCCCGACCATAAGGTCTTGCAAGCCGGTCTTTACGTCCGTCCCAAGTACGTCCATCCGCCAAGGCTAGTCCGTAAAGACCCTAAGCGCCACAAAAAACTTCTGGAGAATGAGAGTGTAGACAGTCCTTCTTTCTCGCAAGAAAGAGCTCTTGTTTGGTCCGACCTTTTGCGAACAGACGATGCAGCCAGTCAAGTCGGTCAACACTTATGTCTATTTTCCAATGAAGTCTGTTCAACAACCAATCATTAGCACTCAGCCTTTTCGCAATCATATCTTGTCTTCGGCCCGCATCCCATTTTTGGACTCTAACGCTTCTTTATACAGGAGAGCTGCTCGCGGGCAACCGTTGGCAAGTTTCCGGAGTCTCTGTTAGAGAGTAAACTAGTGAAGGCCGATCGTTTGGAAACGATTCCTGGTTGCGCATGGCTTCAGTGCTAATGTGGCAAGCCCAAGTGAGCAGAGCATAATTAGCATCCGAATGAAGAACTGGAGTCGCGTCCTGCTTTTCCTGGCCGCGACTTGTATTGGGGGTTCAGGGAGGCAAGCCGAAGGACAGCTCCGCTGGCCCTCCTATCCGCCCAAGAAAGCGCCCATACGTGTGCGTCTTGTTGCCATTGCTTTGGCTGATCACCCGCGCTCTTCTTTCTTCTCCAGCCATGAGGTGTTCGTCGCTGAAACCGAGATTGGAAGCGAGGAGTGGAGCCTCATCAAGCTCGTCTTCACTTTCCTTCCATATCAACCGCGGCTCTCAGAATCCGGCTTTAATTACTCTGTGGTACATGAGATTTCAGCCTGGCGGCATCCGGATTGCGACCAGACCGTTGACCAGTTAACAGCGCGGAGCATGCCAGATCGCCATGAGCCGTTAATCTATTCCCAGAACGTGCCTGGAGAGGACAAACGGGACCTGACACGCAAACGTCTCCCTCTGCCCTGCTATGAAACCAATGCGGATGATTACATCAAGTCCAGCTTTGAGCCTATTGCTCCGCCTCCGCAGCCAGCAGCGCCTGTCCTTAAGCAGCGTCCAAATTCGAAATGACATGCTGGTGCGCGTTGGGATAGCGCTACTTCGGTGGGGGCACGTACTCTTTGGGCAACTGCGCTCCGGCGCCAAAGAAATATTGCTGCATCTGTTCCACCAGAAACTGTTGCGCCTCCGGCTTCCAGGGCTGTAAACGATACTCGTTCAGCAGCATCTTGGAGTGTTCAGCCCACATGCGCCAGGCTTCAGCGCTCACGTTTTCGTAGATTTTCTGTCCCAGTTCGGTGTCGAACGGGGGTTCATCCAGGCCGGGCAATTCACGGCCAAGCTTCACGCATTTCACCATTCGCGGCATGAAGATATTGTACAAGAGGCTGGGCCGGCTTATGCACGCGTGGTTCGCGCCAAGCTGGGCGATGTTGTAACCAAGGCCCTGTGAAAAGAGCTATTTCCGTGATCTGAGATGGCAGTTTGACTGCCCAAACGCGATAAGGCGTTCATCCGAATCCTGGCCTTAGGCACCTACAGGACCACGCCATGAGTACTGCCGTCATCTATTGCAAATGGCTGGTATTTGATAATATCGGGGCAATTTTGTTCGGCAGGGAATAAATAAAGGGGCATAAATTCTCCTTCAACCCCGTTTCATCCATGAGCACCGCAAGTTTCCCAAAACGACGCGAAATGAGCGGTATGCGGGCCCTGCCGATCCTCGCATACTTTGCCAGTGATACGGTTGCCGCCCGTTTTTTTACCAGTGTCCAGCGCTTTCGCCGTGTCCATTTTGAAGACCTGCACGCGGAACATCAGGAAACGGAGCGCGTGATTTTGGTCTCAAAAGAAGACCTGGTAGAGCAGTATTACAACCAGTTGCGCGCTCCCAATACGCGCGTACTGGCGCTGACCCACTCCCGCTTCAAAGATCCGCGCAATGACGGCGCAATCTATGCTTACTTTCCGCCGGACGTTTCAGAGATTCTGCTGGAGCGCATGGTGGACAACGCGCTCGATCACATTCATCTGGTCCACACGCGGCATGAGGTAAATCAGCGTCTGGCCGGCGCCAGCCAGGAAATCCATGAGCTGAACCAGATTGGCATGGCGCTCTCCGCGGAGCACGATCCTAAAAAGCTTCTGGAGTTGATCCTGACCAAATCGCGCGAGTTTACCAGCAGCGATGCGGGATCGGTTTACCTGGTGGAGAGCCTGGCCGAGGGCGAGCGCCAGTCATTGCTTTTTGCTCCCGGCGTTGATGGTGCGCCCCAGCATGAAGAAGCTCCGCGCGAGCAACTGCGTTTTAAGCTGGCGCAGAATGACACCGTGGCTGTTCCGTTCCGTGAAGCCACTATGGAGATCAATGAGCGTTCGGTTGCCGGTTACGTGGCCTTGACCGGAGAGATCGTCAATATTGATGACGCGTATAACCTGCCGTCTGACCTCCCTTACTCCATCAATCGCAAGTTTGACGAAGATTCCGGCTATCGGACCAAATCCGTTCTGGCTGTGCCTATTCGCAACCAGAAAGAAAAGATCATCGCCGTGCTGCAGCTCATCAACGCCAAGCGTGATGGGCAGGCCAAGCTTGATTCTGCTGCCGCTGTGGACGAGCAGGTGATTGCATACACTGCGCGACAGCAGGAAATCGTGCTCTCACTAGCTGGCCAGGCTGCGGTGGCTCTGGAGAACAGCCAGCTCTATGATTCCATCCAGCGCCTGTTTGAAGGCTTTGTGCGCGCGGCTGTCACAGCAATTGAGACCCGCGATCCCGCGACTTCAGGTCATTCCTTTCGCGTAGCCAACCTGACCGTTGCATTGGCTGAGGCGGTGGACCGTGCTGATGGCGGTCTTTACAAGAATGTCCATTTCTCCCGCGACCAGATGCGCGAAATCCGCTATGCCAGCCTGCTGCACGATTTCGGCAAGGTCGGCGTGCGTGAAGAAGTGCTGGTAAAAGCCAAGAAGCTGTATCCTGCGCAACTTGAGGTGATCCGGCAGCGTTTTGGCCTGATGCGGCGCACGCTGGAAAATGAGACGCTGCGCGCCAAGATGCAATATCTGTTGGAAAAAGGCCGCGAGCAATTTCTGGCCGAGCAGAGCCAGTTTGACAGCAAGCTGGCTGAGAGGTTCTGCGAGATCGAAGAGTACGCTGAAGCCATTATCTGGGCCAATGAACCAACCGTGCTGCCGGAAGGGAATTTTGATCTGCTGGAGCAAATCGCCAGGTTGCACTATGAGGACATGGAAGGCAAAAAGCGGCCGCTGCTGACACCGGACGAGGTGCAGATGCTCTCCATCCGCAAAGGATCACTGGATGAAGAAGAGCGCCTGCAGATTGAATCACACGTGCTGCACACTGTCAGCTTCCTGCAGCAAATCCCGTGGACCACCGAGTTGCGCGGCATTCCGGAGATTGCCCGCGGCCACCATGAAAAGCTGAACGGCACCGGATATCCTTACAAACTCTCTGCGCCGGAAATTCCAGTGCAGACGCGCATGATGACCATTTCTGATATTTTTGACGCGCTGGCCGCCGCCGACCGGCCGTATAAAAAAGCCGTCTCCGTTGAGCGCGCGCTGGATATCCTGGAGCTTTCCGTGAAGGATGGCGAAATCGACTCCGGGTTGTTTGATCTTTTTGTAGCCGCCAGGATCTTCGATCACTGGAAAGTCGAGCCGCGCGCCTACTAGTTGCGATGAACGTCTGCTGATACCAAGTAGTAAGTCAGTTCTCCGAACTAAGCGCTACTGACTTTCCCTGATGGCGGTTGCGCCAAATTGCAGTAAGATACACTCACCGGCAGGCAGCCCATGAAAGAATTTTACATTTCCGACGCGGCGCGCTTTGAAAACCAGGTGATTACCACTTCATTCGTGGTGGTTTCAAAACAGGCCAAGCCAAAGAAGAGCGGCGAGCTTTACCTGGCCCTGACACTGGCTGACCGTACCGGCCATCTTGACGCCAAGATGTGGGACAACGTGGCCGATCACATCGCCTGTTTTGAGCAGGATGATTTTGTTAAAGTACGCGGGCTTCTGAATCGCTTCAACGGCCGCTTCCAGCTTACGGTGCACAAGGTCAGGTCACTGGACGAAAAAGAAGTCGATTTTGATGACTATCTGCCCCGCACCACTAAAGATATTGGGCAGCTCTGGCAGACGATCAAGGATTTTGTAGAGACGTTCAGCGATACGCATTTGCAGGCGCTGGTGCGCACCTTTATGACTGATCCGCAAATTGAGCAGGCATACAAGAATGCGCCTGCGGCCAAGACCCTGCATCATGCTTACATCGGGGGATTGCTGGACCATGTTGTCTCGCTGTTCCGGCTGTGCGATCTGGCTTGCCGCAACTATCCTGAAACCATCAACCGCGATCTGCTGCTGACCGGCGCTTTTCTGCATGACATCGGCAAAATCCACGAGCTTACGTTTGCGCGCTCATTCACATACACCACACGCGGCCAGCTTCTGGGGCATATGATCATTGAGCTGGAGATGCTGCATGAGAAGATTGCGCAGGTACCGGGATTTCCCGCCGAATATAAAACGCTGATTGAGCACCTGATCATCAGCCATCATGGCAAGTATGAGTTCGGCAGCCCCAAAATGCCCATGTTTCCAGAGGCGCTGATGCTGCACTATCTTGACGACCTTGATTCCAAGATGGAGGCCATGCGCGCACACTTTCAGCGCGAGCCGGATGCTGAGTGGACCACTTACAACTCCAGCATGGAGCGTCCGCTGCTGAACTCAAAAAGGTTTCTGGAAAAAATGAAATCTGTAAATGGCCATGCCGTGCCGCCGTCGGGCCCAGAACAACAGGAAAATGGGCAGCAGGAAAATGCCGGCGCAGCGGCCGCGGGCGATGACAAGTAGTTTTTTTCAATTTCTATCATTTTGCTGGCACTTTGCGTGCCGATGAGGGGGTATCTATGAAAGCTTATCGTCTGTTGATTGTAGTCGCGCTCTTTGCGCTCTGCTTTGTGCTGGGATGTAGCCATTCTCCAAGCACCCCGGCAACTTCTAGTGATAATTCCAGCGCAGCCAATGGCGGCAACTCGGCTGGCGGCAACGGCAGCGGTGCGGGAAACGGCAGTGCACAGGGCGGCAGCGCGCCGCGTGAAGCCAGGGAAACAAAGCCCGCCAGGGAGGCCATTACTATTCCTGCAGGAACAGTCATCACGGTTCGCTTGGGTGAGACCTTGAGCTCCAAGACCGCCAACGCGGGAGATGGCTTTGCCGCAACTGTAGCGCGACCGGTTTCCGTGGATGGCAGGACCGTAATCGAGCAAGGTGCGGCCGCGCGCGGCAGCGTGGTTGACGCAAAATCCATGGGGCACTTCAAGGGCGGTGCCTTGCTGGAAGTGAAGCTCGACTCCGTCACGATTGACGGCAAAGAAACGTCCATTGAGACCGGCATGGTTGCGCGCTCAGTTGCAGGAAAAGGCAAGCGTTCAGCCGGGTTCATTGGCGGCGGCGCAGGCGCCGGAGCTCTGATAGGAGCGCTGGCCGGCGGCGGCAAGGGGGCAGCGATTGGCGCAATTTCCGGCGCAGGCGCAGGCACCGCAGGCGCTGCTTTTACCGGCAACAAGGAGATCACGCTCTCCTCAGAGAGCGCGCTCAGCTTCAAGCTGAAGCAATCGGTAGAGGTTAAGTGAGCTCAAGCGTCAGGCGGTTGAATGAGTGACATCGATCCGATCTTGGATCCACTATAAAAGCGCGCGGCGTTCAGCCGCGCGTTTTGCTTGGCCCAGCGAATACGTGGCAGGCCGCATTGGCATTCGCGTATCTCACTACAAGCATTTCCAACCTGTGCGGTCTGGGCGTAACATTAAAAGGATTGTCTTGCCGGTTCCAATGATGCTGGCCGGCAAGCCAAAGGAGAAATCATGGTTAAGACTGCACTTTTCGTCCGCCTGGAAGCAAAGCCAGGGAAAGAAGCAGAAGTTGCCAGCTTCCTGGAGAGCGGTTTACCTCTGGCGCAACAAGAGCCTGCCACTATTACGTGGTTTGCAATCCGCCTGGGGCCTTCCACTTTTGCCATCTTTGACGCCTTCCCTGATGAGGCCGGACGACAGGCACACCTCAACGGACGGATCGCCGCGGCGCTTATGGCCAAGGCAGGAGACCTGCTTGCCAAGCCTCCTTCCATTGAAAAAGCAGACGTGCTGGCAGCCAAGCTGGCTGAGGGGAATGTTGGAAAAGCTGCTTAAACCTTGCCGGCGGCGCCGCGCTGACTTTTGAGCACAATGGCTGATCTGGGAAAAGCTCTGCTGCTTCTTGGCGGCATCATTGTTGTTGTGGGCGCGGCCCTGCTGCTTGCAGGCAAGTTCAACATGCCTCTGGGCCGCCTCCCTGGCGATATTGTTTATCGCGGCAAAAACTCAGTTTTCTATTTCCCCATCGTCACCTGCATCCTCATCAGCGTGGTACTCTCACTAATCCTCTGGCTCTTTGGCCGCGGCCATCGCTAAAGCAAAACCAGAGTTGCTATAGCTCCAGTTCATGTTGGTTGGCACCTGACCAGAATCGTGTGGCACAGCCCGCCCTCGGCTGTGCCGCTTTACAGCTTCTCTGGTTTGCTTTAGTCACGCCTCACGCAGATGCCCGTGGAACTGTTGATGGCCTTGAGACAGATAAAACAAGGCGATGTGCAGGCTACAGTGGCAGAACATGTGCCTCCGCAAGTGGCCGTAGCGGACACCGTCCGCAGTTGACGAACTGAAAGCGCGCCGGCCGAGAGCGTCGCCAGGAACATGGCAGCAAACAATGTTTTCTTTAGCATTACAGTTCTCCTCTTCGCACCGCCAGCTACTCGCTGCCGGCTGCCGTCTTCCAGCAAACGCAGCCAGTGGCCAGAGACCGGCAGCCAGAACTGCTTCAGGAGACAACTTACGGCGCAGGGCACTCAGGCTGGCAGGTGCCGATAGTGCCTCCACCGACCCCGAAACAACAACCGCATGGACGTTTACAGATGTCACCGGCCATGCAGGAGCTTCCGCATGCCTTGATGGCTTGGGTTCCGGTGCGCAACTGGCGCAGAGAAAGTGCACTGGCGGAAAGAGCTCCCAGAAACATCATGGCTATAAAAACTTGCCTGATCATCATAGTTCTCCTGCTGGACAAATTCAGTTTGTTGCTCCGGGAGGCGGAGGCGGGCCATCCGGCTGGCAATTGCCTCCGGTGCCAAAGGGGTTATAACAAAAGCACGGCCGTGCACAGCTAAACGTATTGATGCAAGGGCTCCCGCAGGCCAAAGGGGCCGCTGAGGCCTTCTCCAATTGGTGGGCAGATAATGCTCCGGCCGAAAGGGCAGCTAAAAGCATCGCAGCAAGTAAAGTCCTTTTCATTTTTCCAATGTTCCTTTCCGGAATAGAAGGCGGGGATGAAGGTTTCAACTCCGCGCAACCTTTGCAGCTTTCTAATGCTACTTCTCAAGTCCGCTGATTGCGCCGAATTTCTGCTTTTTTCACGCGCATGAAAACCATTGCGGGAACCAATTTGGAACTTCCTGTCCCGGCCCTTGATAAACTTCAAGTGCATGTCTTCTGAAGGCCAGCTCGGCTTTACTTTTGATCAGGCCCCTGGGCGCCGGATATGGCGCGTGGCAGATCTGGTAAGCGCCGTGCGTACCACCGTGGAACGCGGCTATACCGATGTTTGGGTAGAAGGCGAGATTTCCAACTTCCGGCCTTCCGAATCCGGACACCTCTATTTCACGCTGAAAGATGGCGATGCCCAGTTGCGCATTGTGATGTTCCGCAGCCAGGCGCGGCTTCTTCGTTTCCGTCCGGATAGCGGTATGCAGATCATCGCGCGCGGGCGCATTACCATCTATGACGCACGCGGTGAACTTCAGCTCTCCGCCGAGTTTCTTGAACCGGTGGGGGCAGGCGCGCTGCAACTGGCCTTTGAGCAGCTTAAAGCCCGGCTGGCGCAGGAAGGCTTGTTCGATCCTTCGCGGCGCAAGCCCATTCCGCCTTTGCCACGGCGAATCGGGATTGTCACTTCGCCGCGCGGCGCTGCTCTCCAGGACATGCTGAATATTCTTGGCCGGCGGCATGAAAACGCCGGCATCCTGATCTACCCGGCGCAGGTGCAGGGCGAGACCGCTCCCTCTGAAGTCGCTTCCGGCATCAGGTACTTCAATCGCGCGAAGAACGTTGATGTGATTATTGTTGCGCGCGGCGGCGGCTCCATTGAAGACCTGGCTGCCTTCAACGATGAAGGGCTGGCCCGGACCATTGCCGCGTCCGCAATTCCTATCATCTCCGCCGTTGGCCATGAAACCGATTTCAGCATTGCCGACTTTGTCGCTGACCTGCGCGCGCCTACGCCTTCAGCAGCAGCGGAGATGGTGATCGAATCCAAGCATCGCCTTGCCGAGCACCTGGCGCATCTGCATCAACGCCTTGACCGCGCTACGCGGTACCGCGTACTGATCGCGCGCAACCAGCTTCAAGAGCTGGCCCAGCACGGCGCTTTTGCCCGCATCCGCGACCTGATGGTGCAACGCACGCAGCGCCTGGATGATTTGGTCCACCGGCTTGCTTCCAGCTATCGCACGCGGCTGCATGACTCTCATCGCCGGCTTGATATTGCCGCGGCCCGCGTGCGCCATTTTGATTTTCGCCGCTCTCTGGCCATGACGCGCAGCCAGCTTGATTCCGGAACTGAAGCCGTGGTCCGGGCCTTCCGCACACATCTGGCCGGTCATCGCTCACAACTGGAGCGGCTCACTGCACAGTTGAATGCGCTTTCGCCGGTCCAAATCCTGGAACGCGGATATGCGCTGGTCTTCGATTCAACCGGCGCATTGGTGAAAGACGCCGGGCATTTAGCTCCAGGCGATAAGGTTTCTGCTCGCCTAGCGCGCGGCAGCTTTACCGCAGAAGTGAAGGAAACCCACAAAGATTGAGCAATTGCTCAGCTTCGCTTGTGCAGATTTGCAACGCACGACAGATTACTAAATACTAAGTACCAAGTACCAACTACTAAACCATGCGAAAACTTTTCGGTACTGACGGAATTCGCGGCGTTGCCGGCGAATATCCTCTCGACCAAAAAACCGTGCACGCTGTGGGACGAGCGCTGGGCCATCACCTGCCCGCAGGCCCTAAGCGCGTGATCCTGGGCCAGGACACGCGCGAATCGAGCTCGTGGATTGCCGACACACTGGCATCCGGTCTGCGCGAATCCGGTGTTCAGACCGAAAGCGCCGGAGTTGTGCCCACGCCGGCGATCGCTTATCTGGCGCACTCGCAGGGATTCTCCGCCGGAGTCGTGATCTCTGCTTCACACAATCCCTGGCGCGACAACGGCATCAAGGTTTTTGGGGGCGATGGCTACAAGCTGCCGGACGCGGTTGAGCTTGAAATAGAGACCGAAATTTTTTCCGTTCTCAGCGCCAACACCACCGTGAGCCAAAGCGCTCCCTCAAACCCGTCTCTACCCGGCGATTCGCGCCTGCGCGCAGCTTACGTCAATTGGATGGCCCGCACCATTTCCGGCGCTGAACGTTTGCGCATCGTGGTGGACTGCGCCAACGGAGCCGCCAGTTCCATTGCCCAGGAGTTGCTCAGCCGTTCCGGCGCAAATGCAGGATTCACGCATTCCAGCCCAGATGGCCGCAACATCAATGAAAATTGCGGGGCGTTGCATCCTGAAGTTGTAGGCAGGGAAGTGGTTGCTCGCAAGGCTGATATGGGTATTTGTTTTGATGGCGACGCCGACCGTGCCCTGTTTACAGACAGCAGCGGAAAAGTTGTGGATGGCGATGCCGTCATGCTCCTGCTTGCCCAGGAACTCAAACGCCGCGGCGAGTTGGCCAATGACACGGTGGTGGCCACTACTATGTCCAATATGGGGCTAGAGATTGCGCTGCGCCAGGCTGGAATCAAGCTGCTGCGTGCTCCGGTGGGCGACAAATACGTATTGGAAGAGATGATCAAGTCCGGCGCGGTCCTGGGCGGTGAGCAGTCTGGGCACATCATCCTTTCGCGTGAAGCCACCACCGGCGACGGCCTGCTTACCGCTATGCGCGTGCTGGCGATTGTCGCCGCCAGCGGCCAGCCATTGGCCCAACTGGTTTCAGGTCTCAAAGTTTTCCCCCAGACCATCAAGAACGTGCGCGTGCGAGAAAAGCGTCCTCTGGACCAGATTCCGCAAGTTGTTGAGGCCATCCAGAACGCGGAGCGCCAACTCGATGGCAATGGGCGCGTGAATGTGCGCTATTCCGGCACAGAATCGCTGGCCCGCGTGATGGTGGAAGCCGAGTCGAAAGAAACAGTCCACCGCCTGGCCGATAGCATTGCCGCAGCGCTTGAAAGTGCTATTGGAGCCAACACGCCCGCTGGACACTGACTATGTGGTGGCGCGCTCAAACCAGAGGACAGCGCATCGTGCTTCTAGTCCTTGTCATGATTGCGCTGGTTCTTTTTGTTCCCCGCATCTATGAGATCTTTGCTTCTGATCCTGGACTGGCGCTCGCCCCCATTTATTTGCTGGCCTATCTCTTCGCGCTCATCGCGCTGCCGCTCATGCTCTTCGCGTTGCTCAAGTTTGTCTACTCGGTTTTTGCCCGGCCATATCTGCGCCTTTTCCGAATGCGGCGCTACCGCAACAACAAATATCTCAGGGAAGCCATGAAACGCGGTCGCTAAAGGAGAGCAGTTACTCCACGTCGCGCCAGTTCGGTCCTACGCCCATCTCCACCAGCAGCGGCACCAGAAGCGTGTGGACCTTCTCCATCTTTTCCTGCACCAGCTCGCGCATAGTTTCGATCTCCGCCTGCGGGACCTCAAACAGCAGCTCGTCATGCACCTGCAAGAGCATGCGCGACTTCAGTTTGCGCACCCGCAGCTCTTCATCAATGTGGATCATTGCCAGCTTGATCAGATCGGCCGCGGTGCCCTGCAACGGCGTGTTCACCGCCGTGCGCTCGGCAAAGCCGCGCATGTTGGCGTTTTTGCTGTTGATGTCGGGGATCGGGCGCGAACGGCCAAAGAGCGTCTTCACGCTCTGCTCACGCCGCGTCTCTTCCAGCACGCGATCGATGAACTTGCGCACGCCGCTATACTTCTCAAAGTAAGCATCAATAAATCTTTTCGCTTCGCGCTGCTCTATGCCAAGCTGCTGTGACAGCCCGAACGGAGACAATCCATACACAATGCCAAAGTTCACGGCCTTGGCGCGGCGGCGGTGCTCGGCATCAATCATCAGCGGCGGCACGCCAAACACCTGCGCTGCCGTAAGCGTATGAATGTCATCGCCGCGGCGGAAGGCCTCCACCAGCAGCGGATCTTGGGAGAAGTGCGCCAGCAGCCGCAACTCAATCTGCGAGTAGTCAGCAGAAAGCAGCACATGGCCGGCTTCAGCGATAAACGCCGCGCGGATCTCCCGCCCCAGCTCTGTGCGGATAGGAATGTTCTGCAGGTTGGGATTAGTGGAAGAAAGCCTTCCCGTCGTGGTGCCGGTCTGGTTAAACGTGGTGTGCACCCGTTGCGTCTTCGCATCGATCAGCACAGGCAGCGCGTCAACATAAGTGCTCTTGAGCTTGGAGAGCTGGCGATAATCCAGCACCAGTTTTGGAACTTCATGGGACTCAGCTAGCTCTTCCAGAACATCTACAGCTGTTGAAATCGTCTTGCCCTTGCCGTACTTGACCGGGCGAGGCAGGTTCAGGTCCTCAAACAGTACCTTGCCTAACTGCTTCGGCGAATTGATGTTAAACGTCACACCCGCTTTCTGGTGGATCTCGCGCGCTTTGGAGTCGCATTGCTTTTCCAGATCAACGGAGAGCGTGCCCAACATTCCGCAATCAATCTTTACACCGGCCTGCTCCATGCGCGCCAATACCGGGACCAGCGGCAGGTCGATTTCTTCATAGAGCGGCAGTTGGCCGGCGCTCTCCACTTCTTTGCGCAGCGTGGGAGTAATGCGGCCGGTGACATCTGCAGCCTCAGCCGTGGAAGCCGAGAGCTTCAAGTTGAAACTGCGGACCGCGATCTCCGCCAGCGTGTGCTTGGCATACGTGGGATTGATCAGGTAGGAGTACAGCATTGGCTCATCGCCCACGCCCGCCAGCTCCACTCCGTGCGGCTCCAGTTGGCGCAGAGCAGCCTTGTAATCGTGGATTGTCTTGGTGACTTTGGGATCGCTGAGCAGCCGTTTCAATTCGCGTGAAACTTCATCGCCGTTAAGCACCGCGCTCCAGGCTTTGCCTGGCTCGATTGAGATGGCGAGTTTGAGCGGCGCTCCGCTTGGCTCAGCAGCCGGAGGCGCATCAAAAAGCAGATCGCCGGATGTTGGCGCGGCCTCTTCCTCCGGATCGTCCTCTTCTTCAGGCTTGCTGATGTCAGTAAACTCAAACGCGATCGCCAGAGGCGCTTTGGATTTTTTTAGCTCTTTGACCTGCTCAACCGTCTTCAGCTCGCGATAGTCAGTCTCTGTGACCTCAACCTCAGGCACCAGCTCTTTCAGCAGCGTGGTGAATTCCAGTTCGCTGAAGAGGCTGCGCAGCGCGTCGGCATCGGGCTGGCCGGCCACCATCTTTTCAAGGTCAAGCTCAATCTCCACGTTTTGATCGATGGTGACCAGTTGCTTGCTCCACAGGATCGTGTCTTTGTTGTTGAGCAAAGATTCGCGATAGGTCTTCTTCTTAACTTCCTCCGCGCGATCCAACGCATTTTCCAGCGTCCCAAACTCCTTGATCAGCTCAACCGATCCTTTATCGCCAATGCCGGGAGCGCCGGGGATATTGTCAATGGAGTCGCCGCGCAGGGCCATCACGTCAATCACCTGCTCAGGACGCACGCCCAGAATCTCTTCCACCTTGGCAGTGTCGCAAATCAGGTTGTCCTTGGGCGGGTTGAGCACGCAGACCCGCTCGTTCACCAGTTGCAGCATGTCTTTGTCACTGGAGACGACAAACACTTCAAACGACTGCGCTGCTGCCTTGCGCGCCAGCGTGCCGATCACATCATCAGCCTCAAAGCCCTTTTGCTCCAGGATGGGGATTCGATACGCCTCAAGCGCTCGCCGAATATACGGCACCTGCTGTACCAGGTCCGGCGGCATTTCTTTGCGCTGCGCCTTGTAGCCTTGATATTCGACCTCTTTAAATGTCTGGGTCTTGATGTCAAACTTGCGGACTGAGGTTACGGTTTTGGCCTGCTCATCGCGGAAGGTCGGCCCAGCCACGTCAAACACGGCCGCCAGGTATTCCGGATTAAAGTCCGCCCGCAGCTTGCGCAGCATGTTTACAAAAACATAAATGGCCGCCGTGGGCACGCCTTTCTTGGTGGACATGGGCCGTTGCCGCACCATGGCGTGATAGGCGCGAAAGATGAAGGACATTGAGTCCATCAGGAAGACTCGGCCCTTCTGCGCGGGTTTGGGATTGGTGGCCAAAAGAAAATTCTATCCTGTGTGGCGCTGTTCCGCGAACCGATGAGAAAAGCCGCTCGCCTGCTAGACTGATGCGATGGAAGCCCATGATTCAGTCAATGCCATGGCAGGCGCTTACGCAGACCAGGCGGTTGCTCTCGCGCATGAGTTCAAAGCCACGCTGGATTACAGTGAGAACTCCCTGATGGAACTGGAAACTATTGTGGGCCGGCTTGCCCTGGACTTGCCGCCCAACGGCGCGCCCGGCGACGAATTGACCGAGATGTGCAAGCTGTGGGGCAGCTACTTTGGCGAAGTGGTGCGCCGGCGCTTTGGAGGCGACTGGAGCATTGAAACTTATCCCGGAAAACAATTCGCTACACTGACGCTGACCGTGGCCGGCACCAAGCTCTTTCCTTCCATGAAAGTCCATCGCCGTCTCACCGCCGGAGAAGGCGACAATTTATGGTCGTTTTACAAAATGGTAAAAGCGAAGCTGGAAGAGATGCCGGGCGGGAAGGTGCAGTAGTTTTTTCTAACATCCCGAAGCGTAGCGAGGAGCCATATTCCCCTCGATTGACTTAAGGCCTCTTGGCTAGACATTCCTAACTCCGTAGCGATGATTCGATTCGCGAGCCTCGCGTTGATTTGCGGCCCAACTCGTTCTCCGTGTCCCTGTGTCTCGGTGGTGGATTTATTTCTTCTTCAGCCATTTCGCCGGAGGCAGTTCCTCTTTTAACCGCACGCCGCTGATCTTGCGCAGCATCATCTGGCTTGCCAAATCTACAATCCTGCCAGCAGCGGCTTCTGCCGTTACGCCGCGCGCATGGATATTTGAGATCAGGTTGCGCTGCGAGTCGTTGTGGCTTGCATCCGGCTGAAAGGCCATGTAAGCAGAGAGGCTCTCCGCCGTGGCCAGCCCAGGACGCTCTCCGATCAAGAGCACAACAACCCCTGGGCGCAGCAATTCTCCTACAGCATTCATTACGCCCACGCGGCAATAACGGACAGCAAACGCCTGGCCCAGCCGCCAGCCTTTTGCCTGCGCTCTCTCCGCGATCAGCGGCAGCAACGGCGGGACCTGCGTCCGAACCGCCGTAACTGAAAGCCCATCGCCAATCACAATTTGTAAATCCGGCTGCGGCGAGCAGCGCTGCAATACCAGACCGCGCCCCGCCTGGCTAAGCTGTCTGCCCAGATCTGGACGAAGAAGATATTCATCCTTGTTCGCCGCCATGGTTGAGACCGTGAACAGCTTCCACCGCTGTACGAACTCCGCGCCCAGATCACGCTCCAGATTGAATTCCGTGCGCACAGCATCCCGGGCGGCGGCGTGGGCTTCACGCAGCTCAAGCTGGGTCACGGTCTTGTAAGCTGCGCCTGCGCGGTCCACCAGCACCCGAGCCGGTGTGCGCGCGGGGATTTTTTCTATCAGCTCAGGCCAGCCTGCAGATTTAAGAATGTCTTCCGCCATGGAACATTCACCCAGCATTGCCCAGCCTACCAGCTTGCCTCTTGATCAGGATATTTATCTGAAAATCCCTGGCCGCACGCTACAATAAAGCTGCTCAGGAGCATTCTTCCATTCCACCCTTGGCTGATCCATCTGCAACCCACGCTGTCTGCAAAAGACACGAGCCATCAATAAAGCACTTGCGGCATGGCAGTTTCTTTCTGGACGCGTTCATTGGGTCTCTGGTAGCTGTCCTCACGCTGGCCCTGGTTGCTTGCAATAAAAAATCCGCTGAACCACCGGACCATCCGCGCCTCAGCGCCGGTGTAAAGATGGTGGATGTAACTTTTCATTCCATCGCTCTCAATCGCCAGATGCCATATCGCGTGATTCTTCCCGCAGACATGCCATCAGGCCAAAAATTTTCGGCGCTGTATCTGCTGCATGGCGGTGGCGGCGGCTTTCACGATTGGTCAAATTACTCTGACGTGGCCGCTTATGCTGAAAAAGGCGTGATCCTGGTGATGCCGGAAGGGAACGAATCGTACTATGTGAATTCTGCTGACCATCCGGAAGACCGCTATGAAGACTACATTGTCCATGATTTGATTGCCGACGTAGAGAGCCGCTTCCCCGTAGCGAGAGACCGATCAAGCCGCGCTATTGCGGGCGTTTCCATGGGCGGATTTGGCGCGGTTACGCTGGCGCTGAAGCATCCTGATTTGTTCATGTTTGCCGGAGGTCTCAGTTCAGCGCTTGACGTTCCCACTCGCCCATTCTCCATCAAGCGGGTTGGCCAATGGCAGCACCATAGGTCAATTTTTGGTCCCTGGAAGGGCCAGCACCAGCGGGAAAATGATCCGTTTGTTTTGGCAAGGTCTGCCGATCCTGCGAAAATGCCTTACTTTTTTCTCACCTGCGGCGATCAGGAAGGCCTGCTGGCAACCAACCGGAAATTTGCCGCTCTTCTGCACGAGCGCAACTTTAAATATGAATTCCATACAGGCCACGGCGGACACGATTGGAACCAGTGGAACAGCCATGTTCCCGCACTGATGGATAGTCTCACGCACCATCTGGCTGCGAAATAACGCGTGGCGTTTCGTCCCTTGCCATGCGACTGGCGATAGGTGTCCAATAACAGGGTTGAGCAAGGAGGTCCGCCTTGAACCGCAGAGAATTCTTGAAAGACGCCTCAACCACCGTGGGAGCAGCGCTGCTTGCGCCAGGAATCCTGAAAGCATCGGTATTGGGTTCAGCGCCTTCGGTTTCGCATGTGGCCTTTGTCAAGACCACCGATCGCGCAGCCGGCGTTAAGCGCGCCATAGAGTTGCTGGGGCTTGAAAAATTCCGCGGCAAGGACCTCTTCATCAAGCCGAACTTCAACAGCTCTGATCCGACTCCCGGCTCAACGCATGAAGATACCCTGGTGGCGCTGATGCGCCAGCTCAAAGCCCTGGGCGCGGGCCCGCTTACCGTGGGCGACCGCAGCGGCATGGGCAACACGCGCGAAGTCATGAGCAAAAAAGACGCTTTCCAGATAGGCAAAGAGCTGGACGCCAAAGTCATGGTGTTTGACGAGCTTGGGCCGGACGATTGGGAACTCATCAAGCAGCCGGACATGCACTGGGAGCAAGGTTTTGCGTTGCCGCGTCCGGTGCGCAGGGCCGGCGGTGTTGTAACCACATGCTGCCTCAAGACCCACCGCTATGGCGGTCACTTCACGTTGTCGCTCAAGAACTCTGTGGGTTTTGCCGCCAAGTATGTGCCGGGAAATTCTTATAATTTTATGCGTGAGCTGCATTCGTCTCCGGACCAGCGCCGCATGATCGCCGAGATCAATACTGCTTATAAACCTGACCTGATTGTGCTGGATGGCGTGCAGGCGTTTACCAACGGCGGGCCTGACCAGGGCAAGATGGTGCAGTCCAATGTGATTCTGGCCGGCACAGATCGCGTGGCCATTGATGCCGTGGGCGTCGCTTTGCTGCGCCACTTTGGCACCACGCCGGAGGTAAGTCAGGGTGCGATCTTCGATCAGGAGCAGATTGCCCGGGCGGTGCAATTAAAGATCGGCGTAACCAACCCAAAGCAAATTGAACTGGTTACCGGCGATAAAGAGAGCGCGGAGTATGCGAAGGTGATCCGCACGGTCCTGGATGGCGGCCAGGCCTAGCTTTGGTTTCTATGGCTTCGCTCCAAACCGCTGTAACAAGTTGTAAGAGCAGGAAGCCTCCCGCCCTGTGGCACAGGGCTCGCCCTGATTTCTTACGCCGCCAGCGCTAAAGCAATTTGAGAGTTGGTGTATCCCATGGGAATTTCTTTCACCGGGGCTGAAGCCCAGACTTTTTTGTCACCTTAACGCGGCCCTAAAGGGCCGCTCTTCTACGGATCGGGATACAGCAACTCTAGATTTGCTTTAGTCGGCACACTTGATCATCAGTTTGCCGAAGTTTTCACCGCTGAAGAGCTTCAACAGGGTTTCAGGAAAGGTCTGGAAGCCTTCCACAATGTCTTCCCTGGTCTTCAGCTTTCCCTGGGCGCGCCAGATAGCCAGTTCGCGCATACCTTCGCCATAGCGCGAGGCAAAGTTAAATACGATGAACCCTTCCATCCGCGCACTGTTAACCAGCAATGAAAGATAGTTGGCCGGGCCCTTAATGGCGGAAGTGGAGTTGTACTGTGAGATGGCGCCGCAGAGCACTACGCGCGCGCCGCGCGCAAGCAGGGCCAGAGCGGCATCAAGAATCTCACCGCCAACGTTGTCAAAATACACGTTGATGCCTTTAGGGCAATGGCGGTGCAGCGCTTCCAAGACATTTTCTGACTTGTAGTCGATGCAGGCATCAAACCCAAGTTCGCGCACCGCATAGTTGCACTTGTCCGGGCCGCCGGCAATGCCAATGGCGCGGCAGCCTTTGATTTTGGCAATCTGCCCCACCACCATTCCCGTGGCCCCTGCTGCGCCGGAAACGACAACGGTATCTCCCGACGCAGGCTTGCCTATTTCAAGCAAGCCGAAATAAGCAGTCAGGCCGGTAATTCCCAGAGCGCCCAGAAACACGGGCAGCGGCGCAAGGTTTGGATCGATCTTGATGATTCCGCTTCCATCCGACGCCGCATACTCCTGCATGCCCAACATGCCAAAGACGTGCTCGCCGGTTTTGAAATCAGGATTTTCAGAAGCCACCACACGGCCCACGGCGCCGGCGCGCATTACGTCGCCGATCTTGACCGGCTCAATATAAGAGCGGCCTTCATTCATCCAGCCGCGCATCGCCGGATCAAGCGAAATATAAAGGTTCTTGACGACGAACTGCCCCGGGCCGGGACCGGGCACCGGCTCTTCTGTGTAATTCCAGTCACTGCGTTTGGGCAAACCTTTTGGCCGGGCAGCAAGGCGGAACTGATGATTGATGACATTCATCCTCTTCTCCCAAATTCTTGCCTACGAGTTAGAAAAAATGAGACCACAGTATAAATGTTTGCCCTAAACAAGCTGTCAACGAGTGAAAAAACCGGGGCACAGACGATATTTTGTGTTTGTTGAAACGGAGAGGCGTTCTCCTGCACTCCATATACGACCAGTAAGGAGGCCCGAGAAATGGCAGGAAAAATCCATTTCACCCAAATTCCCGCCGCCATTCAGGAAGCGATAAAGTCCACCAAGACGACTCTGCCCCATGAAGAGTTGATCATGGGTTTTATTGCCCCTGAAGGCCTGGCCGAGAATCAAGCGCAAACCATTGCCCGGGAGATCACGCAGAAGGTGGCCCCTGGCGCACAGCCTTTTGTTGGCCCCGCAGGCGCAGCAGCCGGCGGAGTGCAAGCAGAGGCGCTGATCAAGCCGCCGATACGCATCCTGGGTTTTAAGCCCACAACCAAAATGCTCGGCTAAACGTAAGCGAAACAGGCACGGCGGCCCATGGCCGCCGTGGACCGCGATCGCCGCCAACAAGGAGCCTCAATATGGCGGAGAAGCCAGTGTTAGTTCAAATTGCGACGGCCGAAGCCGAAGTTCCATATTGTCCCAGCGCGCAGCCCAACATGCGTGAAGCACGCCTGCTGGGAATCGTCAGGAACGGAGAGACTTCCTACCTGGCCGAAGCTGTTCCGTTGACCGGGGAACTGCTCGCCATGACGCAGCCGGTGAGTCCCTCTCGCGTATTGCGCATTGCCGCCCGCTGTGAAGAGAACGCCTGTGTGCACTTTGACGGCGTGAACTGCCGATTGGTGACGCGAATCGTCCAGCAGTTGCCGGCGGTAACAGATACCTTGCCGGGCTGCCTGATCCGCGCGGATTGCCGCTGGTACCGGCAGGAAGGCAGAGCAGCATGTTTGCGTTGTCCGCAGGTAGTGACTGAGTTTACTGAAGAGAATGAGGCTTTCCGCAAGGCGGCGACCGCTGAAGTACAGGTGTGAATCGGCTGCCAGCCCTGGTTATGGCGTAACGATGTCTCTAAGCCCCGCAGCAAGTTGTTTGCGCGCACTGCTATCGATTTGCGCAGGCTCATTGGTTTTAAAGATTCCCATCTGCTGCAGCCACCGCAGAAACTCCGGCGCGGGACGCAGATTGAACAGGCGGCGCATGGCCAGCGCATCATGAAAGCTGGTGGATTGGTAGTTGAGCATCACATCATCCGCGCAGGGGACGCCCATAAAATAATTGCAGCCGGCGGCGGTTAGCAGCACCAGCAGATTGTCCGCCGAGTTCTGGTCGGCTGCGGCGTGGTTGGTGTAGCAGACATCGCACCCCATGGGCAGGCCGAGCAACTTGCCCATGAAGTGGTCTTCCAATCCAGCGCGAATGATCTGCCGCTCGTCATAAAGATACTCCGGCCCGATAAAGCCCACGACGCTGTTCACCAGGAACGGTTCAAAGACGCGGGCCACGCCGTAAGCCCTGGCCTCAAGCGTTAACTGGTCAACGCCATGATGGGCATCGGCAGAGAGGGCGCTGCCCTGGCCGGTCTCAAAATACATGCAATTAGCAACCGGCAATTGGCGATTCGCTTGTGGCTCCTGGCCCTTGGCTGTTGCCTTTTGGCCGGAGTGATCCATGGATGGGCCGGCAGATTCTGATTTGCCGCCGGCCCGATGATCCGATGATGCGATGTCCCGATCTCTGTGGTGTTCGAGCACACGCTCTCGTCCTTGGCGCAACAGCTCCAGCGTGATCCCAAAGCTTTCATTGGCTATTTGCGTTCCCGCCACGGATTGAAAGAGCAGATCAACGGGCGCGCCACGTTCCATTGCGGCGAGTTGTGTAGAGATATGCGCCAGGCAGCAGGCCTGCGTAGGAATTTTATAGGCATCAATCAGCCGCTGCAGAGCGTGAAGAATGGCGCTGACGGTTTCCACTGAATCGGTTGCGGGGTTCACGCCGATTACCGCGTCACCGCAGCCATAAAGCAGGCCATCAAAGGCGGCCAGCAGGATTCCCGCAACGTCATCGGCTGGATGGTTGGGCTGCAACCTGATGCCGAGCACGCCGCGTTCACCCATGGTGTTGCGGCAGTGCGTGACCACGCGCATTTTGGCACCGGCCAGCACCAGGTCTTTATTGCTCATCAATTTGGCTACGGCGGCGGCAATCTCCGGAGTGATGGCCCAGTGCAGGCGCTTCAAATCAGGTTCAGTGGTTTCATCGCGCAGGATGAACTCGCGCAATTCACCCACGGTCATGCTGCTGATGGTTTTGAACTCCGCAAGGTCGTGGGTTTCTAGAATCAGCCGGGTAACGTTGTCTTTTTCAGGAGGAATCAGCGGATTTTCGACAATCTCCCGCAGCGTAACATCGGCCAGCGCATGTTTGGCGGCGATACGTTCCTGCTCAGAGTGAGCCGCAATGCCGGCAAGCTGGTCGCCAGATTTCTCCTCATTGGCCTTGGCGAAGAGTTCCGCGAGTGATGCGAATTGGAAAGCAGTCTTCAGCACTCAGTAGTGAAGCATTCAGCCCCTGCAACACCAGTTGAGATTACTAGCGAAAAAGTCTTTTTAAAAGACCACAGGCGAGGGTGCTCCGCTCCACCGAATGTTTTTATTTACGCTGAAGGACATGATTGTTATTTCTTCTTCGCCGCCACCAGTGGTTTCAGTGTGGGATAGAACTGGATGAAGGTATTATCCTTCAAGCCGTTGCTGCGATGGCATTGCCAGCACATTTTGGGATTGGTTTCACCGTTGCAGGGATTGGTTTCACTGGCGCAGTTTGATACTGGATCATGACGCTGCCCGGAGAAATCTGGATCGGGGCCGGTGCAAGTCAAAGGAGCGTCAGAGCCGAACAGGTAGTAGTTCCAGCCTTCGTGCTCTGCGGACTTGGTCTTTTGCGATGCGGCGATGAGAAAGAGCTTGCCCTGGGTGCTGCCGCTGGTATCGATGGAGGCTTTCTGCACCGAGCAGCGCCGTTCAAGGATGAAAATGGTCCCGGCCGGCCAGATTTTGTTTTTAACGAAGCCATCGTACGCCTCGCGGCGGACAAAGACATTTTCAAACATCTTTGGACAAGGGCCGTCCTTGCCGGCCTTGTCTTTGCAGGAAAAGTTTGGTTCGCCGGTGTATTGCATGTCGAGTCCGGAGCTGAGATACACCCACTGGCGATAGTCGCTGGGGAACAAAAGTTGAGGGCCGGCTTGAGTTTTTGGCTGCTGGCTTAACGCTATAGCTACGATGGAAAATACAAATATCCCACAGACGATCAGCGACACTAAGGATTTCATGGATGCCCCCTTGATGGACGACATAGTAGAGGGGCGGCAGCCCGGGAGCAAAATGGGAGGCCACTTTATTACGAAAACCGAACAGACTTAAGGGGCGGCAAGCGGCAAAGAAACGGTTGCCAATCGGCGGCGAATAAAAATAGAATAAAAGCATGTCAGAAGCCGGTCCAGGCGAATGGTTCGCGGTCCTGGCAGTAGTGTCTGAGCGCCAGCCCGACCAGTGTAACGAAGAGTGGCAATGGCTGATGGAGCAGCTTGGTTTGGGGCCAGAGTATTTTCTGGCGATCTATGCAGCAATCCAGCAAGGAAGATGGCGCACGGCGAACAATCCGAAGGCTTATTTGAAGACGGTGGCCAAGCGAGAGGCGAGGAAGATTGGCGCTCCGGCGGAGGGAAGCGCTGAGCTGGTGTTTCCGGGCGAGATTGAGTGCGATGGTGAAGAGATCTCGCAAGAAGAGAGGCTCGATTCCATGCAGCATGAGCTGGACAGCGCCACGGCACTGCAAGCAGCCGATGGAGTATGGCGGCCAGGGGGAAAGCAGCGCGACCGGGGAAATTATCGGGATTTGCTGCTGGCCGGCGTTCCGGGTGAGCTTAGGGTAATGGAGCAGCCAAGCCAGGAGCTGCGCGAGGCGATAGAGCAGATCAACGCGAGCACAGATGAGATCCATATTCATCTGCGTCCATTTATCAAAGCCAACTGGAAGGAGTGGGCGCGGGCGGCCGGCCTGGACCAGTGGGAGCAACAGGTGCTACGGTGCAAATTGGACAGAGTAAGCCGGGAGCGGGCGTTGGGAGAGCAGCGGGATGAGAGTTCACGAAAGGCGTTGCAGGCGGCGTGGAGAAGGTTCGACCGGAATGGAGCAAGGCGGTTGCTGGAGGCGGCAAAAAAAATTTCTGAGGAAAACGTCCCGGAATGAGCTAAAGAGGACACCAGGGTAGCAGAAGGGCGATTGCCAAAATCGCCGAAATTGCCAAAATTTTAAAATTTAGACCTGCCCGATCCTCGGGGCGATCCCTCAACCAAAAAATGGGCACACCAAGGGACCAGTTGTCCGCCTGTGCCGGAGTAAAAACAGCCACTATTTAGGTGGCTTTTTCTATTGGAAGGAAAAACATGTCAAAAGAAGAGATTATTGCCGCCATTCAGGAGTGCGCGCAGAAGCTGGGGCGCGCGCCCAAGTTTCAAGAGTTTGAGAATGCCTATCCGGCGATCAAGATGGGAACGATCCGGAAGTATGTCGGCACGTACACGCTGGCGCTACGGGAGGCCGGCCTGGAGTGCCTGGGCGCGGGCTTTGAGGTGGCGATGGACGAGCTGTATCGGGACTGGGCCGGGGTTGTACGCAAAATGAAGAAGTTGCCAACCATGACGGAATACGAGCATGAGAGCAAGTACAGCGTGCGTCCACTGATGGGGCGGTTCAAACGATGGACGCAGATGCCGCGAGGTATGCATGAATATGCGCGGCAGCAGAAACTGGATGTGGAGTATGGTGACGTGATGAACCTGATTCGAGAGCATTACAAGGGCGAACCGGAGTCAGCATGGATGTTGGAGCGGGCAGTAGACCTGAAGGCCTGCGGCGCATACGAGCTGCCGGACCGGCCGGTACTGGGGCCTCCGCTGACCACGATGCACATGCTGTGCGGGCCGACGAACGAGCAGGGCGTGATGTTTCTGTTTGCCCTGATGGCCAAGGATCTGGGATTTGTGGTGGAGCTGATCAGGACGGAGTATCCGGATTGCCAGGCGCTACGGCGGGTGGGCATAGAGCGCTGGCAGCGGATGTGGATTGAGTTTGAGTACGAGAGCCGGAATTTCCTGAAGCATTTTCACGATGCGAGCAAGGCCGATATTGTGGTGTGCTGGACGCACAATTGGCCGGAGTGTCCACTGGAGGTGATTGAGCTGAAGGGGCTGGTGAAGATGTTGGGGTAAAGGGAGCAGATTGGACTATCCCGAGAACGTTGTTTTACGATCACCTAAAACCCGTGTGGATGCGGTGGAATTCGCATTCTGGGAACTGCTCACGGTGGCAATCAGTCTCCGTACGAACGGTTTCGTGGCAGGCTTGTATTCAGGCAACAGTGACTCGAACTTCTCGATGAGAGGTTCTAAATCTGAGTACATTTCCTCTACGTTCCACTTTTTCTTGATTACCCGTTGTTTCGTGCAGTGTTGCAGGTAGCGTGAAATCTTGTCGTTCTCGTCGCCTTTTTGCGTTCTTCGTATTTTGCCCAAAGATCTGGCCGAACCAATTCAGTGATATCCGGGATGTCCTTAGACCAAAAATCGCCGGATTGTAAAGTGGTCAGAGTGTCTCCGCTGATCTTTCCGCGAAAGAACTCAATCAAATTTCTAAAATGGAGGAGAAACGCTTCCAAATAAATCCATTCGTCAGCATCAGACTGAAAATTTCCTTCACTTAGCCGGTTCCGTGAGAACCGCAACATGTCGATTTCATAGAGAATTGTCTGAGCATCAGTGAGCTTGTCCGGACGTGAGTATGTGTTGGACATCTTTCCCCTCGCATTATGTACATTTTTAGCGCTCCGCTTCGCTGCGCGCTGGCCTGCGGCAGCGAGGAATGATTTTTTTTCTGCTTACCCAGGGTTCCGGCTTCGCATTCGCTCGCCTCACCCTGGGCTAACCTCTTTCCGCGCCTACGGCGCTGGGCGATGGAAGACCGCGGAGTCTTGTCATCCGACAATTTCAATGTAAGTCCCCGTAAGGATTGGTTGTGCTGTGTTTTCTTGATTCGATCAGGTATCCGCAAAATATCCGGGACAATTCACGATAAGGGTATGCACAATTTTAAACGGAACTGCTCTGTAAGAGTCAGCGATCCCCGTCCCACTTTCCATTTTGCTTGACCGCAGTTCCGACCAGTTCACAGCGACCATAACCGGAGCGTTCCGAAGACGGGCTGACGCCATTTACGTAGACGTTTACTGTTTCTTCATAACGCAAAGTCGTCCAGTTAAAGGTGTACCGAATTCTTATGACCCCACCTTTGTCTTTCATGTCGCTTTGGAAGAGATACGATTCACCGTCTTTGTTGATATACAGAGGTGGGCGTGGTATGCCTTTGAAATATGTCCGCAGATAAATGAAGCCCTTGTCGAGTTGGGCCCGTTGATTTTTGGGAAGCTTCTTGTATTCCCCTGCATCGATCAAGAATTGCCGCACGACCTCACTCTGGCTGAAGATGAAGAATTTCCCCGTGTCTTCATCGGGGAAGCAGGTGTAACCTGCTGCCATCCGATCCAGCCCACCTGCTTTATAAATCTCATTGTAATAATCCATCGCCGTGGGTCCAAAAGCCAAGCTATAAAAGAACAACGCGATCACAAGCTGTTTCATCTTCGTTCCTCGTTCCAAATGCATTTGTTGCAGCATGGTGAACAGTATCAGAGTAGCCGAATGATACCGCTATTCAACTCCAGTGATGATCGCATTCTTTCTGTATAACAATTCATTTTGTGCGGCCCTGCTTTGTGTCGCCCTGCTGGGGCTCACGTCCTTTTTAACGCTTACCCACTCTTCCGCCTTCGCATGCGCTCGGCTCCAGGGTGGGCTAACTTCGCGACGCGCCTCCGGCGCTGGGGCGCGGCAAGACCGCGGAGTCTTTGTCATTCGGCGAACTCATTCGACGAAGGAATTTTAACGAACTCATTCGACGAATTCATTCGGCGAACTCATTCGACGAACTCATTCGCTTCGCTCACCCATGCCTAAAGGCATGGACGGAGTGCTGCTTTATCCGTCCCACTGCAAATCATCGACAACTGGACGGAACGCCAAGGGTGAATCCGCAGAGCGCTGGGCCGGTGCAGTGCATCTGCTCGCCAGTGACAACTTGTGGCGTTGGAGCTTGTTTGCCAATGCAATCAAATGCGAGGTCCATTCATAAATAGGCCGACATTCTGGCGGCTTTTCATGTATCTTTGCTCGGTGAAAACCGCGACTATCATTGCCAATCTCCTGCTGCTTTCAAGCCTGCCGCTCGCGCTTGGAATGCAAAATTCCTCCCCGACCCCGACTCCTACGCCGGCCAATGAAGAGCGGCCTAAGCCGCGACAAAAACTACGCGTCAGTTCGGGGGTGGCAGAGGGGCTAATTTTGCACAAGGTAAACCCGAGGTATCCCGAGGAAGCCAGGAAAAAACACATTCAAGGGGAAGTGACCCTGCTGTTTACGATTGATAAAGAAGGAAGCGCTATTAACCTTGAAGTAGCTCAGGGCGACCCATTACTGGCCCAGGCCGCCATTGATGCAGTGAAGCAATGGAAGTACAAGCCGTTCCTTTTGAATGGCGAGCCGGTGGAAGTAGAAACGATGGTCCGGATCAACTTTCATTTGTGAGCATTGACGGTGAGCCAATGCTTGGGTGCGGTTTGAAAATCGCTCATTGAGCATTGCGCCGCCCTACCCGTGGCACTGTGTCGCCCCCCTGGGGCTTACGTCTCTTCTTCTTCCTTACCCACCCTTCCGCCTTCGCATGCGCTCGGCTCCAGGGTGGGCTAACTTCGCGACGCGCCTCCGGCGCTGGGTGATGCGAGGCCAGAAGTCTCGTCGCCCGATAACTCGATTGAAGCAACGATCAGGCACAGGCAAGAGTGCCTGTGCCACAAAATCAATGATTTTGTCTGGGCTTAGCTCCGCTTCTTGTGGCGCTTTTTGGCGCGTTTGGGTTTTTCTTCCAGCACGGCAAACCGAGGTGCGCTCCGCTCTGCTGCGCGCTGGCCTGCGGCAGCAAGGAAGGAATCTTTGCTTCTGCTACCCGGCACTTATTCCTCAGCACGCGCTGCGCGCCTCGGAAACGTGCCGGGCTACTTTCGGTCGTCCCGCCACAGGCGGGACTGGAGCAAGGAAGATACTCGCGTCGGTCCGAGCCCTCGAGAACAGCGGAGCAAATCTCCTCGCTCCCGCCTAGTCAACTTTTAAGCGGCGGACTAAGCAGAACCAGAGAAGCTGTAACCCCGCACAAGCCGAGGGTGGCTGTGCCACATGGCTCTGGTTCAGGTGAGCGGTCAAGATGAACTGAGGAGAACTGAGGTTATAGCGACTCTGGTTTTGCTTTAAATGCAGATCCGCGGCTATTTGTTTTTGTGCTTTTGCCAATTGCTGTGCCAATTGCTATTCGCTACCGCACCCCGAACTCAATCTCGGAAGGATATCTGGCCGCAACCTTCAATCCGCTTCCCAGGGAAAGATCGCTAGGAGCCGAGAGCTCCGCCAGGGGCATACCGTTCGAAGTATCACCTAATATAAACGTGAGGGAGGCGTCGTGGGAGAGGCTGTCCCAGAGCGGGTCAGCGGTAAAATCAGGCAGATCGAAGGCGAAGCTGCCGTCAGTTTCCATCTGGGTGTTTGCTAAAAAGATTTTCCGCACGGGCCTTGGGAGGCCGAAGAACTTTCCCGCCCAGCGGACGTTGTAAAACGCGGTCACCTCAATCTTCTTGCCGGCGAATTGGGGGACGCTCACACGGCCGTGCAGCGGAATGCTGGGCAGCGTCTTGCATTGGAGGTCGGCCCGGCGCACGCCGGTGGTTAGATCGGCAGTGACGATGTCAAACTGACACCCCGGTAAAAAGGCATACGCCTGGAGACTTTTGGCCGGCTTTCCGGCGAGCGCTGTTCCGAGCACGACTCGGGCAGTGTGCCGAAATTTAACGGTTGATACTTCTTTGCTTGCCGGCTGCGGCTGCCCGGAGTCATCTCTGAGGACGTACTCGACCTGAAGCTCTACCGTAACGGCTGGCCCGGTCATAATGAAGCTGAACGAGTCCTGATTGCGACTGGCCTGTGCTGAGGCGAAAACCGAAACGGCCAGGACGAAAGCAGACATCAATGCGGGCTTGAGCATGGTTTCTACCTCACCCTCGAACTCGATCTCCGGGTGGACAGCGAACCGCCACCTTTAATGAGGTTCCGCTATTATCGCCCGAAATGAAGCGGCTGGTTGCAAGTTTTTGTGTTTTTACCCGGTTCTCGCCCGCATGGTGAGGCCGCACGTAACCTTGTCTCGGTTATCCGCGTTTTTTGTGGCGTTTCTCCGCGCGCTTGGGTTTCTCTTCCAGCACGGCGAACTGGATTTTGCGTTGCAGATGGTCGATGCGATCCACCAGTACACGAACTTTGTCGCCGATGGAGTAGGTTTTCTTTGAGCGGGCGCCGATGATCTGGCGGGTGTTGTCGTGGTAGGCGTAGTTATCGTCGGCGAGCGAGTTGAGCGGCACCAGGCCTTCAATAAACAGCTCAGTCAGCTCGACGAAGAAGCCGAACTTGGTGACGCTGACGATGAGTGAATCAAAATCTTCTCCCACGCGCTGCTCCATGAACTTGAGCTTCTTCCATTCCATTAGCTCGCGCTCGGCTTCGTCGGCTGCGCGCTCAGTCTGGCTGGAGCTTTCTGCGATCTCATGGAGTTCAGATTCAGAGATTGGCCCGGCCATGGCTGGAGTGGAGGCGCGTCGGCGGGCACTCGAACCCTTCTCCGCGCGTTTCGACCATGGGGAGTGCTCGGAGCTGGACGCGGAGCGGAAGCGGAGGGCTGATTCGTGGGTAGAAGCGGTTTGGGACATCGGGTGATCGGGTGATCGTGAGATCGGGTGATCGAATGAGGTATCCACATCCTTGTGCGCAGCCGAGGGCACCTCCACCCCAGAGCGCGCAAACCCGGCCCGCTCCGGGGACCCCGGCGCCTGCGCTCCACGATCATGATGAAGGGCCCACTTGAGCAGGCGATGGATGATGAGATCGGGATAGCGGCGGATGGGCGAGGTGAAGTGCGTATAAGTTGGCGAGGCCAGAGCGAAGTGGCCTTCATTGATCTCTGAATAGCGGGCCTGCTTGAGCGAGCGAAGCATCAGGAATGAAAGCACGCGTTCTTCCGGCTTACCGGTGATCTTCTGAACAAGCTTCTGGTACATGCGCGGCGTGATGTGGACTTCTTCTGGAAGTTCGATGGTTGGAGCGCGACGGCCTGAGTCGCGGAAGTGGCGCTTGTCACCACGAGTCTGTACGCGCTTGATTGGCAAAGCACCCACGCTCAGGGAATAGCCAAAGCCGGCGGCGATGGTCTCAAACTCATAGACGCGCTTGGCGTCTGGCTTTTCATGAATGCGATAGAGGCTGGGAATGCCGAGCTGCTCAAGATGCGCGGCCACGGTCTCATTGGCGGCGAGCATGAACTCTTCAATCAGGCGGTGCGCCCAGTTGCGCTCTGAAGGCGTAACGCTCTTCATGAGGCCGTGCTCGTCAAATTCAATGACCGGCTCAGGCAGGTCAAAGTCAATGGAGCCGCGCTTGACGCGCTTGCGGTTGAGGATCTGGGCGAGTTCGTACATGAGGTCGAAATTTTCGGCCAGCGCGCCGTAGCGACGACGAATTTCCTGGCCGATCGGGTGATCGGAGCCTGGGGGGCGGTCTTTGAATCCCTTTTGTGAATGGTGGGCACCATCAGGCACAGGCAGGAGTGCCTGTACCACAGAACCCTTTTGATCGTCGTGCGCAGCCGCAGGCGGCTGCGGTCCATGACCTTTTCCGGCTTCGATGATAGCGTTCACATCGGTATAGGTCATGCGCTGGGCGGAGTGGATGACGCCTTCCGCCAGGTCGTAAAAAATGACTTCGCCCTGCGGATTGATTTCCATGACGCAGGAGAGGACAAGACGATCGATGTCTGGGCGTAGGCTACAGATGTCAGTAGATAGCTCCAGCGGGAGCATGGGCACGGCGCGATCTGGGAAATAAACGGAGGTGCCGCGCTTGCGGGCCTCTTCATCGATGGCGGAGCCGTCTTCAACGTAATGGGCGACGTCAGCGATATGGACGTGAAGCTCATAGTTGCCATTGTCGAGCCGGCGGACGAGGACGGCATCGTCAAAGTCGCGGGCGGTCTCACCGTCAATGGTGACGATGGGCAGATGGCGGAAGTCAGCGCGCTGGGCAATTTCTTTTTGCGGGATGACAGGGCTGATCTCCTGCGCTTCTTCCAGCACGTCAGCGGGGAAGACGTGCGGGATATGGTGCTTGCGGATAATCATCTCCACGTCAACACCGAAATCATCTTCATAGCCGAGGATTTCTTTTACGCGGCCACGCGGGTTCTGGGTGGCGGAAGGCCACTGGGTGATTTCCACTTCGACCACGACGTTTTCCAGGTCGTCCCAGGTCCGGTTGCGGCGTGCTTCTGAGCCGAGGACACGGTGGGGAGATTCAAGGTCTGGGTGAGCGGGAGTGGGGGCCTTGGTGTGTCCCTTAGGATCACCGTGCGCAGCCGGGGGCGGCTCCACCCCAGAACGCGCAAAACCGGCGCGTTCCGGGGGCCCCGGTGGCTGCGGTCCACGATTCTTGTAATTGGTCACCACCGAGGGCGGCGGGGCGATACGGGTATGGGCGCTGCCACCAGAGCGAATATCGCGGTCATCTTCTGCCGGGGCTGACTCTTCGTCTTCTGCTTTGGGATACTCCATGCCGCGAGGGATGATGATCTCCATGGCAACTTTTTCGTCGATGGGCGTGACATAGTTCCACCCCGAACCGCGCAACCCCGGCGCGCTCCGGGGACCCCGGTCGTTATGGCGGTCGCCGTAGTGGAAGATGCCGACTACGGTTTCCTGCTCGCGCTCCATGACGCGGACGATCCGGCCTTCTGCGCGGCCATCGTGGCGGATGCGGCCCATCTCCACCAGCACCTGATCACCGTGCATGGCGTTACCGATTTCCGGCGGAGGAATAAAGATATCGCCCTGGAGCTTGCCCTGAGCGCGGGCGGGCAGGGAGCCGGGTTCTGGGATGACGAAGCCGTAGCCATCGCGATGCATACGCAGGCGGCCCACGACAAGGTCTTGATTGGAGGCGGTGGTGGGCAGGCCCCAGCGCTCTTTGCCGATGGCGATGAGCTTGCGGCGGTGGGTCATCTCACGGAGAAGCTGCTGGAGATGACGGCGGTCACGGCCTTTGATGCCGAGATCGTGGACGAACTGCTTGAAGCCGGCGATGTGCTTGGGCTGGCGGGAGACGTAATGGAGGATTTGTTGTTCGGTAATCACAGTTTTTTGGATGGATGTAAGCGAAAAATGAGAAGTTGCCGATGCGGCTCGTTGCCGACCACTAGCGCAAGCAATGTTCGATCGCTGCTTAGACGGCCACTCTCCAAAGAGAGACTAGCAGGAAAGTGCGGGAGAAGCTTGCGGGCTTGATCAGGAGTCAGCACTGTGTCGTCCGGTGTTTCAGGTTGAGATGGCGGTGGATCATCAATGGAGGCGTGCTTTGTGGAAAGGAGTTTCCCATCACGAAGCCGAAAGGTAAGATCGTCGGAGTCCACATCGCCGTCAGCGTAGGTCACGCTGAAAGAATCGCGGGTACGCCATCGAATTTGGCAAATAGAGGCAGAGTAGCTGGCATATTTGCGTGCTTGGTCCGGAGTAAGGAAAATCTTAACCTTCCGCGTTTGAAGATCGGCAACCAGGGTGCCATCCAGTTCGGAAAACTCATCGGTTTGCGAGTCCTTCTGTGGCCTGGTGGTTACCGTGGCAAAGGCCAAATAGCGGTTGTCCGGGGAAAAGACAGGTTTGACCAGGTCGCCACCATGTATCGCCAGGACGCATGGTTGTGCTGCCTCGCGAGGGTATGGGGAACAATCGGTTGAGATCTGCGAGGAATCAAATGGCCGCGATGGAGCGCTGATTACAATCAACAGAGCAGCAAAGATCACAGGACGCATGGCATAACTCTTAATCCTATCCTAGCGCGAAAGGACTTTCCATCTAAGGCTGATGCCCGATATAAGAAATGCCAGTATCGAGGGAATAATTACATTCATTATGCAGTGTAGGGGCGCCGGTATGGGGTCGCGTCACTGCGAAAAGCAGCGCCAATCCAGCAGTTTTGGAATCTGGGGCGGGACCTGGGACTTTGGCTACATACGTGCCGATAACATTAAATGGATATCCCTGGATACCGCATTTTAACCAGCAGACGGCGAAAATAGCTGGCTGTGCACTGCCATTCAGAAACTTGAAAGGAAGTAGTAGATGTGGAAGCCTGCTAGCACCACCAACACAAACCCCAGTCCTAACCCCAAACCTACCCCGGAACCGGAGAAAGCAGTTATGAGTACAACATCGAATCTCCCCAGCGAGCCAACGCCAGTAGCGGCGCCTCGCAACGCCGTATTGAATAATCAGGAGCAAGCCACGATCGGCAAGTCTCTCGTCATAAAGGGCGAAGTCACCGGCTCCGAGTCGCTATACATTGATGGCCGCGTGGAAGGCACCATCAATCTGCCGGGTAACCGTGTAACGGTTGGCCGCAACGGCCAGGTCCAGGCCAACATCAATGCCAAGGAAGTAGTAGTTCTGGGCAAAGTCAAAGGCAACGTCACAGCCAGCGATCGGGTTGACATACGGAATGAGGGATCACTTGGGGGCGACGTAATTTGCCAGAGAATTTCGATCGAGGACGGCGCTTGGTTCAAGGGCTCGATTGACATCCGGAAGCCTGGCCAGAAAGAAATGAACGGCGCTGCCAAGGAAGCTACGTCCATCAGCGATGCACCGCGGATGACCACCGCAACCGCTTAATTTTTCTCCCCTTCAAGGGCGCTTCTCCGGAAGCGCCCTCAATGGGCGCTCATTGGCGAAGAAGTCATGGTAAACAAAATCCTCCAGTTGCTCTCGATTCGCTGTTCGCACAAAAAGCTTTCTCAGCCTTTTGCCGCCTCGGCTCCGGTTTCCATGCGACGCGCCGTAAACTCTGACTGGGACGTTCCCGCTCCCGCCGGCCAGCACTACGTTGTCTGCCTGGATTGCGGCCACAAGTTTGAATATGACTGGGCCAACATGCGGGTGATTGATTAATTTTTCTGAATCCCGAGCGCAGCGAGTGAGCCCTATCGCCTCAAAGCTTCGTCGCAAGCCAAACCTACCACTGATAATTCGGATAACACTGATTTACACAGATCAGCCAAACGATCTTGCTTTTTCAATTCTCGGCGATTTTTAGCAATTCTGGCTTCCTGGCAATTTCCGCCTCTGCGTCATCCGCGCGAAATCGGCGGCTATCCGCGCGAAATCAGCGGCTCATCTGCGCGAATCGTCGGGCCAACTAATTGCTTTTCAGAATTCTCTTCACCAGCGCTCCCGCCTGCTCCACTCCAAAAAGCATCGTGCATCCCAGATAGACCGCTCCATACGGGACCAGTATCAGCACAGCCGCCACCTGCGGCTGCTGCGGATGCAGCGTCAGCTTAATCGCCCACGCCACGCCTGCCGCAATCACCCCTGCAAGCCAGAGCCGGAAAAAGAATGTAGTAGGAAATTCGCTTCGGCCAATCTTCCGGTTCATGCCGTGGCGCAATAAAAGAAACTCCACCCACCCGGCAAACCCTGCTGAAGCCGTTAAGCCGGCCACGCCCCACAGCGGATCCATCCCAAGCAACCTAGGCAGCGGAAGAGCAGAGAAATACCCTAACACTGTCGTCAGTGTCACCCGAACAATGGCATAGCGAAGCGGCGTGCGCGTATCGCGCAAGGCGTAGTAGGCAGAAGAGTAGAGCCGGCCCACGGTTGAGGCCACCAGGCCAATGCCGGAACCGGCCAGAATGCCCCAAATGCGGACTGAATCAGAGTGATGAAATTTTCCTGTCTGGTAAATCGCGGCGGCAATCACGTCGCCCAGCGCAATAAATCCAATGGCGGAAGGCACAACAAAAAACCCAATCCGCTTTGTGCTGGTGGCGATCCTCTGCCGCAGCGTGCCGGAAACTTCTTCATCTGTGCCCAGCTCGCTTGACATGGCCGGCAACTCCGCTGCTGAGATTGACATGCCAAACAGGCTTACCGGCAGCAGGTAAAGCGCCTGCGCCACGGCAAGTGATGAGACCGCGCTGGTCGGCAGATAGCTGGCCAAAAGCTGGTCCACATAGGCGCTTACCTGGCTTACGCCGCGGCTGAAAAATACCGGAACAAAATTTCGGATCACCGTCCGCACGTTTTGGTTTGCTGCCGCAAAGCCAAGCCGCAGCTTTGTCGCCAGCCGGAACACCACCGGGAGCTGCAACGCCACCTGCAATCCGCTGCCAACCACTGATCCCCAGGCGGCATAAATGGCCAGCTGCCCCATGGCAACGCGGTGAAACAGCAGCAGCGCGCCGATGATCGCCCCATTCCACACCACGGAAGAAACGTAGGAGAGAAAGAACCAGCGATGGCTGTTCAGTATCCCCAGGCACCACGCTGACATCACCAGCAGCCCCACGCCGGGAAAGAGGATCCGCACCAGCGTAATGGTGAGCGCGCGCGTCTGCCCTTTAAATCCGGGCACAATTATGTCAATGATCCACGGTGTCGCCGCCACGCCCGCCAGCACCAGCACAGAAACCACCAAAGCCAGCAATGAAGCAATGGCTCCGGCAACCCGTCCGGATTCTTCCTCTTCTTTCTGCGCCACCAGCCGGGCGTACACCGGTATAAATGAGGCAGAGAGCACGCCTTCGCCAAAAAGATTTTGCAGGATGTTGGGAATGCGCAAGGCGCCGCGCAGTGCGTCTGCCGCAATCGACTGGTTCCCCAGAAAATAAGCAATCGCCCGTTCACGGATCAGCCCGGCGATGCGGCTCAGGAAGATTCCCGACGCCACCAGAAAAGCATGATGTCCCACGCCGGCATGGGCCGGTTTTGGGTTAGGAATGTCCGCCCCCTTCTCTGCTTGCGTCACCATTCTTTCCGGCATATCAGACATTTTCAATAAGAGAATATCCTGCTGCGCGCCAAAATATCCCTCTGCCAAGCCCTCGTACTCTCCACTATACTGGGCTTACGCGTCGCTTTGTGGATCGTAGGAGCTCGAAGATCGAAGATCGCATATCGCGTATCGAAGATCACGGATCGAAGACCCGCAGATAGAAGATCGCAGATCACATATCACGGAATCGAAGACCAGCAATAAAGTGGGGGAGGACCTGCAATGCGCTGCTTGAGTACCCTGATCGTCCTGGCGATGCCTTTGTTCCTGTGGCTTTCCACCGCCGCAGCCGTGGCCCAGCCAGCCAACCCTCCCGGCTCTTACCAGCAGAGCTGTACTGATGTTTCTGTCAAAAAAGGCAATCTGTACGCCAAATGCCAGGATGAAAAAGGCAAAGCCCGTTCCACCAAACTTTCCAACTATGAAAAGTGCACAACGGAGATCGTCAACATCAACGGCAGCTTAAAGTGCGCTTCCACCAACGCTCCCGCCCAGCCGCCCGGCAGTGTTTTGCCGCCCGGCTCCTACCTTGCCACCTGCAAAGACGTCTGGTGGCAGGGCACAACCCTTGAGGCCACCTGCAACAACGGCAAAGGCCAATGGCTGCCCGCCATCCTGCGCAACGCGCAAAAGTGCCATGGCGACATTGCCAACCATCAAGGCAAGCTCCGCTGCACAGAATTTAAGCGCGAAGAACGGCGCTAGGTAGTGGGCTGCTTTGAATCCTGGCTCTATTGTTGATTGTGTGTTTATGAATTCGAGCGTATTTAAGTTCAGTAGCGCACTATCTGACGCTAGCGTCTGGCAAAGACTCTCTCTACTCGACTAAACTTATAGTCCAGTCTGTATCCATCGGCTTTAGCTGAGCTAGTGGCTGATGGCTGCTCCGAGTTCGTGCAGGTGCCGTTTCATGAAGGAAAATGCCGGCAACAAACACCATGACTGCCCCAGCCGCGGCAATCCAGAGCGTTGCTCCCAGCCCATGTTTGTCGGCCACTGCTCCCGACCACGCGGGTAGCACGGTTCCGCCGATAATCTCGCCCACCAGCGTTGCCAGCCCGATTGCAGTCGCATGGAACTGCGGCGGCACGGTTTCTGACGGTATCACCACCAGCGTGAGTGCGGCAATGCACTGGCCGCCGTTGGCAATAAAGCCTGCAGCAGCCATCATCCAGGGATGATGAATGAGAAAAGGAATCTGGTAGGTCAACGGCACGATTCCGGAAAGCAGCCCCACCATCAGCAGCATGGGCTTGCGTCCGGTGTAATCGGAAAGCCAGGGCAGCACAAAGCCCCATATAAAAGAGCCGAAGCCGCTGGCACTCAGCACCAGGCCAGCAAATGTCGGTGAGTCCCTGTTTACTTCCGTGATGTAAAGAGGAGCAAATGTGTGCATGACCCACAGCCACGTCATGAACCCCGCGCTCCCCAGGCAGCAGAGCCAGATGTTTCGATATCGCAGGATGGAGAAGTACGCTGCCAGTGAAGGTTTGCCGTGTCCGGCAGCAACTGCGGAAGCTCCTGGCTCGCGGACAAACTTCCACAGCAGTACGCCAAGGAACAACCCTGGCACTCCGGCCACAAAGCACGCTGCGTGCCAGCCCCATCGCGCCCCAATTTGTGTGGTCAAAATAGGCGCAAGGGCCAATCCAACAAGCGCTGCTGCACTCACCACCACGCCAACGTTTCGTCCCCGGCGCTGCGGGGCAGACGATTCCTCGATCGTGGCCGTAATCGTGGACCAGGTTGGGCCTTCAGCCACGCCCATCAGCGTGCGTACCGTAAATAACTGTCCGAATGATCTGCACGCGCCGGTAAGCCAGGAAAGAATTGAAAAAGTGAATACCGCGGGGACCAGCACAGGCCGGCGGCCAAAACGATCTGACACCGCGCCCAGCAACAGTGACGACAAAGCCCACGTCACCGCGAGTGCCGATGCCAGCAATCCCACTTCTGCGTGCGTAAGATGAAGCGCGACAATGATAAATGGCGCAAGATAAAGAATGCTCATGCGGTCCAGGAAGACCGTGCCCCAGGTAAAGAACAAAAGGATTACCAGGCCGAACTCGCGCCGTGCTGACAAGCCCTCCGTAACCTGTTGTTGTTTGAGATTGGCTGTGCTCATAGGTTCTCTTAGCCGCGCGTGCCGGAGCAATCATCAGGCAGTAGGCAGAAAGTGGCAAGCCAATAATACCTTTGTGGCAGTGTGGGGCCGCAGCTTCCCTGTGCGTTTACAGCCAGCCTTTCATCCTTGCGATCCGCGCAGCCTCCACGCGATTGCTCGCCCCCAGCTTGCTGATGGCCTCAGAGAGATAGTTGCGCACGGTGCCTTCAGAGAGATGCAGCGTGCTGGCGATCTCGGCGCTGGTGGCTCCGTCAGCAGCCTGGCGCAGCACCTGTCGCTCGCGATCGCTGAGCGGATCAGCTTCACTCCACGCTTCTGTCGCCAGCTCAGGATCGATCACCCTGCGGCCTGAGTGCACGCGGCGGATCGCATCAGCCAGCGCGGCCGCTGGAGCGTCTTTCAGCAGGTAGCCGGAAGCGCCGGCATCAAGCGCGCGCCGCAGGTAACCGGAGCGCGCAAAAGTGGTAAGAATGATCACCCGCACCGCTGAGGCTTGCCGCTTAAGCTCAGCCGCCACTTCCAGGCCGCTCATCTCCGGCATTTCAATGTCTGTGAGAAGCAGATCAGGTTTGTGGTGCAGCGTGAGGTGCAGCGCTTCTTTTCCGTTCCGCGCCTGGCCCACCACTTGGATGTCATGCTCAATCTCCAGCAGCGCCGCCAGCGCTCCCAGCACCATGCTCTGATCTTCGGCAATAACGACGCGAATGGGCATAAGAAAAAGCAGTAATCAGCCATAAGCCATTAGTAGTTAGTCTCTATGTTTTGGCTCTTGGCTTTTGGCCTTTGGAATCCTGAATGTTAGTTTTAGCTCAGAACTCTGTATCCATCGGCTTTAGCTGAGCTAAGAGCTAACGGCTAAGAGCTAATGGCTGTTCTTCCCCACTGGCAACGTTATCACCAACCTCGTCCCGGAATTGATATCGCGTTGCAGCTTGCCTCCCAGGGCCTCCACGCGATAGCGCATGCCCATCAGCCCTGTGCCTTCCGGTGACATCGTGCCGCGGCCATCATCTTTGATCTCCAGCTCGCATCCGCCTTCCACCGGGCGCAACCGCAGAGCGCACGACTTTGCCTGCGAGTGGCGGATCACGTTGGTGACGGCTTCCCGCAAAGCCAGCGCCAGAACTCCTTCATGCGTAGGCGGAAGTTGGGCCGGAGCAAAATCATAGGCCACCTTCATGCCTGCGGCTTCAAGCGTAGCTGCTGCCTGCTCTGCTTCTGCTTGCAGGCTCAGCGCGTGGTAGCCCCGCACCGTGCTTCTTACCTGCGCGAGAGCATCGCGCGAAATGCGCTCAACCTCTTTGATCTCGCTCGCCGCTCTCGCCGGATCTTTTTCCGCCAGCTTTGCCGCCAGCTCAGACTTCAATACGATCACTGAGAGCGTATGTCCCAGAACGTCGTGCAGATCGCGGGCAATGCGTTCGCGTTCCGCTACCTTGGCCAGGTGCTCAACTTCTTCCTGCGCCAGCAACAGTTTCTTGTTGTCGCGATCACGCTGGCGATAAAAAATATTGACCCCGCCTACCACAATGGAAAATACCACCGCTGGTACCCAGAAATAGGGTGGCAGGTGAAAGATCCACGTCTCCGCTCCAATCACCACCAGGACCACTGGCAGGATGCGGATGGCAAATCCCGCCTCGCCCGTGTAGGCAACGAACGAGGCGGCATAAATAAAATAGACTGATGCGCTCGGATTTGTCGGCGCGGCAATCACTCCCAGCAGCGTGATCGCGGCCACAATCCACAGCAGCGGCTTGCCTTTCACCCAGTACCCGCGAAAATACAGCACCAGGAAGACCGCCATCTCCACGATGGTGATTGCCCAGAACCTGGGCGTCACTCTGGCCAGGTACGCGTACGCCGGAATGCCGCTCAGGTAAATCAGCCAGACATACGGTGTCCAGCCAATATCTTTGTTTTTGGGCAGAAGACGCATAGGCAAAGGTTATCAGGCGTTCACGCTCACATCATCGCGCTTGAATCCGCGCCGCGCAAGCAAAAGGAACACCACGGTAAACGCCGCCAGCGCAGCAATGTGCTGCCAGGCGGCGCCGGTGGTTTCAAATCCAACTTGATGCAAGGCAAGCTGCGCCAGGTGATACGGCGGCAACAGCAGAGCTGCGTGCTGCAACACCTTGGGCAACAACTGCAGTGGAAGCCACAAACCGGCACAGAATGACATGGGAAGAAAAATCACATTCACCACGGCCGGCGCAACGTTGGGCGCTGTATAACAGCCGATCACCAGCCCCATGGCGCAAAAAACAATGGATCCGGCAATAACGATTCCGGCAAGGCCCAGGAATTTTGCCGGCGGGAGATGAACACCTCCAAACGCAGTGCCCAGAACGTACAACCCAATCACCAGGATGGCGCAAAATATTGTGCTCATCACGCCCTTCGCGGCCAGATAAGCCAGCGGCGGCATGGGGCTGGCCCGCTTCACTTGCAGCCATCCATAGCCGCGCTCCATGGCCACGCCAACCGCAAAACCAAAGAGAGACGCGCCCATCACGCCGAAGGTTGCATACGTGGCCAGCAGGTAGGTGGCAAGGTTGACCGATCCAATCGTCTGCTTCCCGCCAAAGATCACGCCAAACATCAGGTAAAAGACCATCGGGAAGGTGAGCGTGGGAATCACGTAAGCAGGCTGGCGCAGCGTCTTCATGAACTCGTATTTTGCTTCTGTGCGATAGATGCGTAACGCGCTGCCGCTTGATGCGTTCGTAATCGCGCCCGCTGTTGCCGTTGCAGTATGGCTGTTCATGCTGTCATCTCCTTTTGCGCTTCCTGATTTCCGCTTTCCACAATCTTGAGAAAGGCCTCTTCCAGCGTGCTATTGGAAACTTCCAGGCCCGTAATGGCTGGATCGCGCAGGAAGAGCTCTCGCAGCACCGGCTCTACCTGCATGGTGCGGATTTCAAGGCGATCTTCGTAGGCGGAAACCCCGCTGACATGCGCGATGCTCTCCACCTCGCTTGGCAGCAGCCGCGTGACGCAGCGGATCTTTCTTTGCGCAGTGCGTGACTTGATCTCCGCCGAGGTCCCTTCAACCACGATTGCGCCATGGTTCAGCACCACCACCCGGCTGGCCAGCGCGTCCACTTCTTCCAGATAATGTGTAGTCAGCACCACGGTGCGTCCTTGCCGCACCAGGTTGCGAATCTGCTGCCAGATCAGGTGTCTCGTTGCGATGTCCAGCCCGACCGTGGGCTCATCGAGAAAAAGAAGATCTGGATTGCCGCAGATCGCCAGCGCAAAGAGCACGCGCTGCTTCTGCCCGCCGGAAAGCGCGCCAAAAAGACGGTTTTCCATGCCCTCAAGCCCGGCGGCTTCCAGCGTTGTCCGCAGAGAAAGCGGGTTCGCGTAATAGCTGCGGAAAAGCTCAATATGCTCTTTCACCTTCAAGGTCTCCGGCACCTTGGCTACTTGCAGCATCGCGCCAATGCGCCGCCGTGCGGCAACGATCCGCGGATCACGCCCAAACACCTGGACTTTTCCCGAAAGCGGCTTTGACAATCCCAGCAGCAGCCGCACTGACGTTGTTTTGCCTGCGCCGTTCGGCCCCAGCAGGGCCAGCAGCTCGCCTGCGCCCACGTTCAAACTCACGTCGCGCAGCGCCGTTACCTCGCCATATTTCTTGGTGACATGTTCGAGCGACGCCACAATCTGTCTGCCTTCACCCATCGCAATCCTCCAATCTTTCATCGATTGTGGAATCAGTATGGAATCAATGCGCCGATGAAGTAAGTGGAGAGTGTCACTTTTTGCGGGTGACAATTGTCATAGGGATGAACTGCGGAGGAGAAGTTCAATTATTATTTCCGAGCTGGTTTTTCAGCCGGAAACGCCTGCCTGACAAGGTGGCAAACCGATCAAATCTGTCCCAGGCCGAATATTTCCAAGAAATGCTCGGACGTTATTTAATCTGCACGGATAACATAACGGGGTGCGAATGGTAATCTCAATGGCTAAAATCGCTGTTTTGGGAGCGCTTATCTACGTTACTTTCTTTTTCTGTTTGAGACTGGTTGCGTTGGCAGTGGCTAAAACCACGGGTGGCGTTGCTTTCGATGCCAGCAGGCCAGTCTTATTCGTTGTATGTTTATTGATTTGGATAGGGGCTTTTGCGCTTGCATACTTGGTAGCTCCGTCATTGCGTTGATAAATTCAGAGTCGATCAGCGCGCCGCGAAAAAAGTAGAAGAAAGACGCAGAGGATGTCCGCCAGGATACAGCAACCCAGCAATTGCTCTTGCCGGTTGCCTGCGCCAGTCTTGTGACTGCCGTCACGCGCAGAGGTGATGGTGGTCACAGAGCTGGAAACTCAAACCAGAGTACAAATGTGACAGTCAATTCAGGGCAGCAGAACAAATGCTCAACTGCTCGAATGACGGTCGGTTGTCAGGTTCAGACAGAACCAAGGTTTCTGCCCAACCCTGATGGTAATCGGATCGCTCGCGATTCCGTCGTATCGCGCACTTTCTTAGTGGGAGACTGTGCCTGAGCACGATTTACCAGTCCAAAGGGTGGAAGCGATTGCAGCGGACGGGAGCGGGGGCCCATCGCTGGATCCGCGCCATGTACCTGGCAGCCGCACCACTTGCAACCGTTGAATATTGATTTCATTTGCCAGGATTGATCTAAGCATGGCCGTGGATTTGGATCATCTCTGGTGTGCTTCGGACCGGAATGATGGACTCAGAGATTCATTCAGGCTGAAGATTGATAACCCGGGCTTTTTTCGCCCGGGTTCCTTTCTGTCTGGCTGGAAATGCTGGATGAGAAAATGCGAATCCAGACCCCATGACGTTCAGTGGTACTTTTGCGGAGGTCACTGGCCGTCAAGGATAAGCAACCCGGACCGGGGGCGGTCCGGGTTGTTTCATTGCTGTCTTGCCGGCGAATCCCGGCGAGAATTACATCGCTGTTTTTCGGCTTTGCTCTACCAGCGCATGGTCCGGGGCCCTATCTTCCCGGAACAGGATTTGCATGATCGGCGGCGCAACCAGAGTGGTAATTCCAGTCATAAAGATGACCAGGGCGTAAGCGGATTCAGAAACAATGTTCATCTGCAGTCCGACCAGCGCCACAATCAACCCAACCTCGCCGCGCGGCACCATGCCCACGCCCACTTTGGCGGCGGTCTTCCAGCCGGAGCGCAGTACCGGCAGCCCGCAGCCAATCAGCTTGGAAAGAATCGCCAGCAATGAAATCACAATGGCTGAAACGATCAGCTTGCGGTCAAACACACCCATGTTCAGGCGCGCACCCATGCTGAAGAAGAAAAATGGCGCCAGAAATTCATTGATTGAAAAAACGCGTTCGCGCAGGTTCCATCGCGGCGAGTACTCGGCAAAAGCCAGCCCGGCAAAGAAGGCGCCGATGATGGCCGCCATCCCAATCCTGACCGCGACGGAAGAAAGTCCCAGGCAGATGGCCAGCGCGATGATCAGCGGTGCATCGTGCGTTGACATGCGCTCCACCCCTGGTTCCATCCGCCTTACCACGCGCGGTGCGTAAAACATCATGACCAAAGCGAAGCCGATTGCCAAAATCGCCGTGAAAAATAGCTGCGCCCATGCCAGCTTCGTGGAGGAAACCACGCCCACCACCACCGCCAGCACGATCATTCCGAGAACGTCGTCAAATACTGCGGCTCCCAGAACAATTTTGGCTGCGAACGTCTGCAGCACGTTCATGTCTCCCAGCACGCGGGCGGTAATGCCCACGCTGGTCGCCATCATGGCTGCTGCCACAAAAATGGCCTCGTGGGGCGGATGATGGCGCGCCACCATATAGCTATAGCCGAACAAAAGCGGCACTGCGATGCCGGCCAGCGCTACATAGAGTGAAGTTCGTCCAACGCTGATCAAATCTTTGGGCTGTGTTTCCAGGCCAACAGTAAACAGCAGGAAGATGGCGCCTATTCCAGCGATTGCGTAAATAGCGTCCGTGGGGACTACCAGGCGCGCGCCATACGGCCCCACCAGCACTCCAGCCAGAATTTCCCCCAATACCGCAGGCAGGTGCAGGCGCTCAAACACCTCGCCAAAGAGCTTGGCCCACACAAAGATGTAGAACAGCTGAAGTAGAAATGGATCAGCAGTATGCATTGCGTTTTTAAATCGCTGTCGGGGCCTGGGCGAAACCTTATCTGTAAGATGCTTCCAAGCCAAGCAAAATCCAGAGTAGCTGGATTTGCTTCAGTTAATCTTTTCGCCGATCGTGCCACCGTTTCTCCTGCGAATTGCTGGCCGCGTTGCCTTATTCTTGCAAGAAATCTGGCCATCCAGCTCTCGATTTTTCCCACAGCAACCCTGTCTTTTGTCATCCTAGTCTGTGGTTGATTTTCGCATGCATATTGCACATCTCATGAGCCGGACCGGCATGAAAACTGTGGCAGGCAAGCTCTGGTCCTCAACGCTTATTGATACTGCCATTGGCTCTATGGTTTGCGGCCTTGCTGCTGTAGGCGCCTGCGCCATGGCCGCCGGACGCTCCTGGCAGAACCTGGTTCCGCTGGTGTTTATCCTGGTTTTGCTGGTGATCGCCGTGGTCTTTGGCTCGAAGGCCGGGATTATAGGCACCCTATTGGCCGCCCTGATCTTTGCTGCCTTCCTTTTTACTCCGGCGCGGAGCTTGAGCGTTGCCAGCGATTCAGCGCGCAGCAACCTGGGCTGGATGTTGTTGATCGGCATTGCCTTTTCGTTCCTGTTTGCCCCGCCAACCTCGGGGCTCCGCCGTCATTAATGCCTCTGAATCAGTAGCAACGATGCTGGCCAGCCGGGCATCCTACAGCTTTCAGGTACAACCTTTCGGACCCCGGTCCGATGGAGGAGTTTTTCAATGGCTACGGCACCGCAGTTGCCCGTAACTCATTCGCGCTGGGCGCGTGCGCCTTTTTATTTTAATTCTGCTTCTCACCTGCTCCGGATCAGCCGTGAAAAAGCCACGAATCTGCAGGAGCTGGTAGAGGTGTTGCGTACCTGTTCTGAATCTTCAATCTTTCAGCACACCTTCCAGACCCTGGAAGAGCACCACTTTATTAAAGAAGGTTTTTCCAACGATTTTTCCCACTGGGCATTTGCTGCCTGTAATGAAGTGGAGTTGGCTGAGCGCCTGGCTGCCATTGATGTCCGTGAATTTACCTCCATCGCCACTCTGCGCGAACGGATCGTTCACATTATTGAGACCTATCTGCAGAAAAACCCGCGCGCAGCATCGCGTCCCGCCATGGAACCTTTTTATCTCATGGCCTCTGACCTGGTGGTGATCCCCACTCCTTATGTCGCCCGCAATATTGAAGAATTTGCTGATGGCCTGCGCAGGGTGAGCGTCCACTCCATTTACTACCACTTCATTGATGCCCGGCTGCGCCTCAAGCTCAACACCAATGATTTTTCCGTCTGGCTGGAACAGGAGGTGGATATGGCCCAGGCGGCTGACAAGCTCAACCGCATCGATATCTATACCTCCACCCTGGAAGGCGTTCGCCGCGGCATCCTGAAAGTCATCGAGGCTGAGATGGCCCGCACATGATTTGAGCGCGGCCCCTGCTCCTGTTAACAGACTGAAAATTTGTGGAGAAGCAATCGATGAAGGAAAAGAACCCGGAGCAACAAGCAGCCAGCGAAATAAAGAAAGGCCAGTCTCGCGAGCAGCAGGACGGTTCAGCCAATACCGGCGCCACCGTGAAAGAGCACAGTGACTTGGTAGTTGCCCAGCCCGGACCGCCGCCCGGCGAAAAGGAACGCCGCTTCCGCCAGACAGATCTTCCGGCCCACTTTATTGAGCGCCGCAAACATCCGCGCATCAGCACGCAGCAGCCACCGCCTCCCGCGCCTCCGCGCCTGGATGACTATGCTCCCATCATCGGCCAGCCGGAGCTGGACGAGATCCGCTTTCTCGCCCGCCATCTGCGCGGCAAGACCGTAAAGATGGTGAATTCCACAGCGATGGGCGGCGGCGTGGCGGAAATTCTCAACCGGCTCATCCCGCTCATGAATGAACTGGAAATCCCTACGCGCTGGGAGGTCATTACCGGCGGCAATGATTTTTTTGAAGTGACCAAAGGCTTTCACAATGCGCTCCATGGCGGCGATTACAACCTGACCCAGCAGATCAAAGACATCTTTATGGCTTACGGCGAGCAGAACCGCCAGCGCATGGAGTTTGCTGACGACCTGTTTGTGATTCACGATCCTCAGCCCGTGTGGCTGGTGCGCTCCAAAGCGCAGACCCGCGGCCGCTGGATTTGGCGCTGCCACATCGATCTCTCTAATCCGCACCACGGTGTGTGGGACTTCCTGAAGCCGATGGTGGAGCAATACGATGCCTCAATCTTCTCCTCGCCGGCCTTCACCCGCCAGCTCTCCATTCCACAATATCTTTTTTATCCTTCCATTGATCCGCTTTCAGAGAAGAATAAAGAGCTGCCGGAAGAGTACGTCAACAAAGTATGCGATGACTTCGGCATCGACCGCTCCCGCCCCGTCATTACCCAGATCTCGCGTTTTGACCGGCTCAAAGATCCGGTGGGCGTGATTGAAGCTTACAAGCTGGTGAAGAAATATGTTGATTGCCAGTTGGTGCTGGCAGGCGGCGGCGCCACAGACGACCCTGAAGGTGCTGTTGTACTGCAGGAAGTCATGGACGCCGCCGGCGACGATCCTGACGTCATCATCCTGAATCTTCCGCCCTGGTCGGCCCTTGAGATCAATGCGCTTCAGCGTGCCTCCACCGTGATTGTGCAGAAGTCACTGAAAGAAGGCTTTGGCCTCACGGTGACTGAAGGTCTTTGGAAACAAAAGCCGGTGGTCGCCGGCGCAGTAGGCGGTATTCCGACGCAGATCATCCATAAGCTGACCGGCGTGCTGGTGCACTCCGTGGAAGGTTGTGCTTACCAGATCCGGTATCTGCTCACACATCCTGAGTTCGCGGCAGCCATGGGCAAAAATGGACGCGAACACGCCAAAGAAAACTTTCTTATTACGGTGAATCTCAAGCGCTGGCTGCTGCTCTTCCAGATTCTGCTCGGCATGGCCAGACCCAATGAGACGATCTGACCTGCTCGTCTAGTCGAGCCAGCCTGGCCCGGCAAATGAAGCCCAGCCGCTTGCCTAATAAGTTACCGGAGTGAGTATTTCTTTCTTCCCGCTGCTGGAGTAGCATATTGGGCAAGGCTTGGTTCTTCACCCATTGCGCTGCTTCTTACCCCTCACGGCACTTTTGGAGGTGTCTAATGCGCAGATTATCAGCAGTGATTCTTACCCTGGCCCTGTGCGCTGTGCTTCTGCCAACTGTTTCCTGTGGCGGAAATTCCATGTCAATGACGGGCCGTCAGCTGCAAAGCATCACCGTGACGCCTGCCTCAGCCGATGCCAGAAACTTTCCTTCCGGCATGGTGCAGTTTACCGCGATGGGAAATTTCACCATGTCACCCATGTCGGCTGCTCCGGCGGTGATGTGGTCGATTGGAAATCCGTTTTCCTCTCAACCTGCTCCGGCGGGCGTATCCATCAGCGCAACCGGCCTGGCACAGTGTTCAGGGTTTACGGGGAGCACAATCGTCATGGCAACCGCGCCCATGGATCCCCTGATCCCACTGGCACAGATGAGCACGATGACAGCAAACGTGAGCGGCTCAGCAATGCTGATTTGCCCTTAACTGCTCGGCAAGCAGATTACCCAAGCAGCTTGTCCGGGGTAATTGGCAGTTCGCGTGTCCGCTTGCCGGTTGCGTGGTAAATCGCATTGGCAACTGCCGCAGCAACGCCGGTGATGGTGATCTCGCCAACTCCCCGCGCCCCTATGTACGGATCAATGTGCGGATCGGGCTTATCGACAAAATGCACATCAATGGAGTGAATGTCTGCATGGACCGGCAGCGCATAATCCGCCAGATTACTGGTAATGATTCCGCCGTCGCGCTGGTCATAGATCGTGTGCTCCATCAGCGCCATGCCGATCCCCATGGTAATGCCGCTATAAGCCTGGCTCTCTGCGGTCTTGCGATTAATAACTTTGCCAATGTCAAAGGCGCTCACTACGCGTGAAACCGTAGCCTTTGCAATCTCCGGGTCCACCTTTACTTCCACAAACTGCGCGCCCCATGATTGGAACGCGTATTTTTCGCGCTCCTCCCCCGGCGCCGTGGAGCCCTCTCCTTCCGCCGCCGCCTGGTTATTTGCCAGCAGCGCCTGTTCATACGTAATCCCAGACTCCGGCGCGGAGCCTTTTATGAACACTCTGCCGTTGGCTGCAGTGACTTCATCTTCCTTTTTCCCATGCAGCGGCGACTTTGGGTTTGCAATCGCCGCTTGCACTAGCTTTTTAAGCGCATCCGTCGCCGCCTGTCTTACCGCGGGCAAAACGCTGGCCGTGGTCATTGATCCGCCGGAGACCGGAGCCGGCGGCAGATGGCTATCACCCAGCGCAGGACGAATTCTGTCGACGGGAATGCCGAGCACGTCCGATACAACCTGCGTCATGGTGGTGTATGTTCCGCCGCCCATGTCCTGCGTGGCGCTGATCACCTGCGCGGTCCCGTCCTGCAGAATGCGCACCTTGGCCGCGCCCGGACTGCGCATACCCGGATACGTGGCCGTTGCCATGCCCCAACCCACCAGCAGTTTGCCATCGCGCATGGATCGCGGCTTGGGATCGCGCTTGGCCCAGCCGAATTTTTCACCCGCAATCTGGTAGCACTCTTTCAAATACTTGCTGGACCACGGCTGGTTTGTGTGCTCATTTTTGTCGGCGTGGTTGATGATGCGCAGTTGCACCGGGTCAATATTCAGCTTGTAGGCCAGCTCATCCATCGCCGACTCCATGGCAAACAGCCCCGGGTTTTCGCCGGGCGCGCGCATCGGCGTAGGCGTTGCAATGTTCACGCGCACAGCGTGGTGGGTTATGCCCATGTTCGGGCAGCTATAAAGAAATCGTGAGGTAGTGCCGCACGCTTCCACAAACTCATCTACCGTGGAAGTCTGCACCATGGTTTCATGTTGCACGGATGTAAGCTTGCCGTCTTTCGTTGCGCTCAGCCTGATCTTCTGCCGCGTCTCAGAGCGATGTCCGCAGCCGCTGAACATCTGCTTGCGGGTAAGGTTGAGTTTGACTGGCCGGCCAGCCTTCTTTGCCGCAATCGCGCTCAGCACTGAATGCGGCCAGATGAAGCCTTTGCAGCCAAACCCGCCGCCAATAAACGGCGAGACAATGTGCACTTTTTCTTCTGGAATGCCCAGCGTTTCCGCTACGGTATTGCGCGCGCCCACCACCCACTGCGTGGTTTCAAACAACGTGACCTCATCGCCATCCCATACGGCCATGGAAGCTGAAGGCTCCATGGGGTTGTGGTGCTCGATGGGCGTAAAGTATTCGGCTTCATGCTTCACCGCTGCGCTCGCAAACTGGCCTGCCGGATCGCCGCGCTGCGCTTTCAATTTCTCGCCAAAAAATTCTGATGGATCGTAGCGCGTGCTCATCGCCTGCTCAATCTCAATGACCGGAGTCGCCGGTTCATAGCTGATCTTTACCAGGCTGGCCGCATGTTGCGCTTGCTGCAGGGTCTCAGCGACCACCACAGCCAGATATTGTCCGGCGTAATGCACCTTGTCATCCTCAAACACCACGCGGATCTCGCCCGGCTTTGAAGCCGATTCAAAATTGTTGACCGGCCTAAACAGCCTGGGCGCATTTCCGTGATGCAATATCGCCAGAAAACCCGGCGCTTGTTCTGCCGCAGAGCTATCGATCGCGGCTACGCGTCCGCTGGCGGCCGTGCTGCAAATAGCCACAGCATGGACCACGTTCGTAATCGGATGGTCAGCCGCATAGCGCGCCATGCCGGTCACTTTAAGATGCCCATCTTTTCTGCTGACAAAAGAACCTACGGCTGTGCTCATCGCCTTTATCCCTCCGCCTTGGTCTGCATGGCTGCAGAGAGTGCGCGCACAATGGCGCGCTTGGCCAGCTCGATCTTGAATCCGTTGTACCGGAGCGGCTTGGCCTGCTGCATGGCTGCTTCTGCTGCTGCATGAAAAGTGTTTTCATCGGCGGTTGCGTCAGTAAGCACGCGCTCCGCTTCTGCCGATCGCCATGGCTTGGTGGCTACTCCGCCCAGCACCAGCCGCGCGGAACGGACCTTGTTGCCTTCGAGTTCCAGTGCTGCCGCCGCTGCAGCCAGCGCAAACTCATAGGAAGCGCGGTCACGCAGCTTCATGTATGCGGAGCGCGCAGCGAACTTGCTGCTGGGAATCGTCACGTATGTGATCAACTCTCCCGGCTGGACCACGGTTTCAAGATGCGGCGTATTCCCCGGCAGCAGGTGGAAATCGCCGATAGGAACTTTGCGTTCACCGTTTGCGCCCTTGATGTGCACTATGGCATCCAGCGCAACCAGCGCCACTGCCATGTCTGAAGGATGCGTGGCAATGCAGTGCTCGCTTCCGCCCAGCACGGCGTGAATGCGATTGAACCCGTCCATGGCCGCGCAGCCGGAGCCGGGCTGCCGTTTGTTGCAGGCGTATGCTGTATCGCGAAAGTAGTAGCAGCGGGTACGCTGCATCAAGTTGCCGCCCGTGGTGGCCATGTTGCGCAACTGCACGGAAGCACCGGCAAGAAGCGCTTGAGACAAAACCGGAAAGCCCTTGACTACGGTTTCATGGTGCGCCAGGTCGCTATTGCGCACCATCGCTCCCACGCGCAAGCCTCCATCAGGAAGCGGCTCAATCTGATCGAGCGGCAGGCTGTTGATGTCTACCAGCGTTGCCGGCAACATCACGTTGAGCTTCATGAGATCAATGAGCGTGGTGCCGCCGGCCACAAAGACCGCCTTCGGCGCGCGGCCGCGGTCCATGGCGTCATTCTCATTTCTTGCTTTGGCATAGTCGAAAGGCAACATGATCTTTTTCCCCTCGTTCAGCTTTTCCGCACTGACTTGATGGCGGCAAGAATATTTGGATAAGCGCCGCAGCGGCAGAGATTGCCGCTCATGCACTCGCGGATATCGTCATCGCCGGGGCCGCATGGCTCTTGCAGCAGCGCCGTAGCCGACATGATCTGTCCCGGCGTGCAATAGCCGCACTGGAAGGCGTCATGCTCCACAAAGGCCGCCTGCATGGGTGAAAGCTGCTCGCCCTGCGCCAGCCCTTCAATAGTGGTGATCGTGTCGCCGTCATGCATCACTGCCAGCGTCAGGCAGGAATTTACGCGGCGTCCGTTCACGTGCACCGTGCATGCGCCGCACTGGCCGTGGTCGCAGCCTTTTTTCGTGCCGAACAGTTGCAGTTGCTCGCGCAGAGTGTCCAGCAAGGTGGCGCGTGTATCGATCTCAAGCTGGTGCTCCGTGCCATTCACGCGCAAGCTGACCGGCCGCGTGATTACGCCGGCAGCCTGCGGCTCTGTGGCGGCATGGCTGTATTCCACGTCGGGGAAAATGGTGACTGCCCCGGCGGCTGCCGCCATCTGCAGGAATTTACGGCGATCGAGTTCTGCCTGTGTCATTGCGCCCTCCAAGTTTGCTGAGATGCCCTGAACGCTCAAGCGGAGGTCTCCATAAGCGGAGCTGCCGCTCTCCACTCTTATTGTGGAAAAATACGCCGGTCATGGCGATTTCAGCAAGGCGCTCGGAGTGAAAATGACAGCCGCACCTAAGTGATGCGGCTGGATTCAACGCAAGACGCAATTAGGTTGGCAAAAGCGGAATTTCAGGAGCCGATCGGCATACCGCTTCCTGTGTATGGTTTGTCAAATGCATGAAGAGTGTTGCAGCTGGAGTATCCCTGGTAGAGACGGAAGAGAACAAAGCCATGGAAGAGCAGCATGAGCCATATCTGGCCCAGCAAAACAAAAATGGCATCAACCCCATAGAGAGCCATGCCCGTAATAAATGCCCATTTCTGGCCCTTGCGAGCAAAGTATCCTAAACACACAAAGAATGCCGTTGCCCATAAGGTTATAAACACGGCCGTGATCTGCGCCTTGGTCCCAAACTGCATGGCTACGGCTGCGGCGATTTGAGTGACGCCCAAGCCGCCAAGAAAAATCCAATTGCTGCCGCTGACCATAGTTACTACGTTAACCACGGAGAGCCCTGCAATCAGGAAGAGCCAGTTAGCGCTGCGATGCAGTGCTGCGGTTGTGGCGGCCTTCGCTGCAGCGTTTGCAGTTGGCAAGGGATTAGGAGTTGGCGTGGGCGATAATCCAAAACCGCTCATAGCATTTATCTCCGCAAGTTGGGCAAAATTTCGCAGCATTATGCATCGAAGCCCTGGCTTTCGCCACTAAAATCCGCGGGAACGGATGGCTATTTTGGTTACCGTAGTGCTAGCTTCGTCGCATACGCGCATCATCCGGCTTTTTCCGGCCACCACACCAGGACCTCAAGCAGCCGGGAAAAATGGAGCAAGGGCTTGCTCTCAGGCAATTCAATGCCTGAAATCTTGGCCATGGTGTTGATCTCAAACTCAGCTTCCGCATCCTGCAGTTGCCAGGGCGCATGATGGATGTAAGCGCGGAGCACGCTGCCCTGGTGGACCGTATAAAGACAGTAGCGCTCAGTGAGAAAGTTTTCGACGGAGCCTTTTTCTCTTACTCGTGGCTCAGAAACCGGCCGGTATCGCGCCTGGAAGTCTGCTGGCCGTGGCATCTGCAGGCGGCTGCAACTGTATTCGAATTTGTTATCGGCCCCCCGGATCAGCATGGCCGCGTGAAAATACGGCAACTTATAAGTGGCGCGAGCACCCAGCGCCGCGGGCAGGCTTCCCGCGTCAAGGCTAAAGAAGTAAACCCCTGGTATGTCCTTGTAACGAACATAGGTGCGCACATTCAGCTCGCAGAATTTGTAGAGGAACGGCAAAGGAGGCGCAAGGCGCGCACGGACCCCGCTCATCCAGAATGGGGCCACGGCTACGTATGCATTGCCATCATAAAGATCTAACTCCAGTTCACCCGGCACCAGTGGCCTGAGTTTGTCTGGCGGCAATGGCCAGTGGGCAAAGAGCAGGTCATGCCACGTTTGTTTCATGGTCCACGCGCCCCTGGGCATGGGAATGGGACGATGCGCGGTTTCAAGCAGTAGTGGATGCATGTGCAGCCATTGTAAATAAAAGCAATTACGTCCGCGTAGATGCGGAATACATGGAGCCGGATTTATTTACGCTTGAGCGATAAAAGCGGACGCTCGGGCCAAAACCTTTATTCATTGCTTTGATCTGCGGCAATCTGCTCGGATCTGCGGCGGAAATTTTTCTGTGTTTCTCATCGGCTCGTGCCTCCCTGGTGAAATAATTCGTTTCGTGGCCACCGTCTTCACCATCGGGCATTCCACGCGCGATCTTGCAGACTTCTCGCGCGTGCTGCAGGCCCACGATATTCGCCTGCTGGAAGATATACGCGCTTTTCCCATGTCGCGCCGCCATCCGCACTTCAACCGCGACCACCTGGAGCTTTGGCTGCCGGAGATTGGCTGTGACTACGTCTGGGAAAAAGATTTAGGCGGAAGGCGCGGCAAGCAGATGCCGCCGGAGCAGTCGCCCAACATTGCTTTGCGCAATCCCTCTTTCCGCAATTATGCCGATTACATGCTCTCAGACAAATTTCGCCTGGCCATTGAGCGGCTGGTGGAGCGCGCCCAAAAGTGCAACACGGCCATTATGTGCGCTGAGCAGCTCTATTTCCGCTGCCATCGTATGCTGGTCTCTGACTACTTGCTCAGCCATGGCCATACCGTTCTGCACATCCTGGATGAGAAGCCGCCAAGGCAGCACGCGTTGACCAAAGAGGCTCGTGTAATCGATGGCAAGCTGGTCTATCGCGGAGATTATCTGCTTTAACACAAAGAGCTAACCGCAACGGACGCGAAGTTCGCAACGGGATTGGAGAATGAACCCTTTTACCGCCTTTTGCGTCTTCCATGTCCTTTGCGGTAAAAAGGGTTTGGCTCAAATCGCTGAATGCTGAATAACAAAAACGCAGCCCGGCTGCTGGACCGCCTGGAGCAGGCGCGCACGCAGATCGGTTCACTCCGTGAGCAGGAATTTGTCCGCCTCTTAAGCGCTGCAGCCCGGGTTTCCTTTGGCAAGGATACAAAATCGCTCATTCGCTTTCATGATCTGCTGTTGTTCCTGCGGGCCTTTGCGCCGGGACAGCGAGTCCTAAAGTTGGCAGATGCGCTGCTGGCGAAAGTGGAAAGCAAAGTTCAATCCGCCCTCTCCGCCGGCGCCGATCCTGAGGATTTCGCGCCTGAAGAAGTGGCCGGGATGGCTGGCACTGTGGTGGAAGCAACCTTCAGCTATCCCATGGTTTGCTGGCTGGTGGAGCGTTACGCAAAAGATATTTCCATCAACTGGGAATCGTTTGAGCGGGAGACGCAACGCGCCGCCATCTGGCCGCGCTTCTTTCCCCTGATGGAAGAAGACTCGCTTACTGAAGCCAATGTGCCTTACCGCGACTGGCTTGCCGCCGCGCGTGGAAGAGAAGATGAGTTGGCGTGGCTGATTGAGCGCTTCCAGCGCCTTCCGGTGAGTGAAAAGGAAAAAGCGGCGCTCTACGACGCGCTGGAGATCATGGTGCGTTGGTCAATGAGCGGTTCGCGGGCGTCACGAACCTTGGCGCGCAAGCCGGTGACGCAGTTTTATTTTCATCGCGCGCCACTCATCCAGCGCCGCCAGGTCTCGCTGGCGGAAGAGCTGGCCAAGCCAGATTTGCCCATCAAAGTTTTGCCTTCGCGGCAGGCACAGAAGGTTCTCGATCTGGTAAAAGAAGCCACCGGCGTCCGCTATCGCGAGCTTTACGGCACCGCCAATGCTGATCCGGCATGGGTTGTTCAGGCAAGCCCCGGCCGCGGCGTGGAGATCTATTTCTGGGGACTTCCGCCGGAGATGCGCCTGCCGCTCCGCTCCTACCTCGCTGGATTCACTGTAAAAAACGGCGTGCCGATCAACTACGTGGAGTGCATCTCTCTCTTTGACTGGACAGAGGTCGGCTTCAATACTTTTCCCGCCTATCGTGATGGCGAAACTGCTTGGATCTACGCGCAGACGCTGCGTCTGCTGCAGAAACTTCATGGCGCGAACGCGATCTCGGTTTATCCCTACCAGATTGGCGACGGCAATGAAGAGGCCATTGAATCCGGCGCATTCTGGTTTTATCGCAAGCTGGGCTTCCGCTCCATGGATCCGGAGCTGGAGAAGCTGGCGCAGCGGGAAGAAGAGAAGGTCAAAGCCAACCCCAAATATCGAACTCCGCCGCGCACGTTGCGCAAGTTGAGCAAAGCCCATGTGGTTTATGAAACACCTGAAGCTCAAGTTGGCGCATGGGATCGTTTTGCCATGCGCAATATTGGCTATGCGCTCCAACGGCGAATGGCGCGCGAGTTCGGCGGCGACGCGGAAGTCATGCGCTGCGCAAGCGTGGCGCGGCTGGCGCGTGAGCTTGGGGTTCGCGCCGACAGCTTATCAGCAAGAGAGCAGACTGCGTTTGCGGACTTCGCCATGGTGATGGGCCTTGCCCCCGGCTTAGCTCACTGGAGCCCCGACGAGAAGAGCCGGCTTCGCGCCATCATCGCCGCCAAATCAATGAAAACCGAGTTGCGCTACCAGCGTCTTTTGCTGGCCCATGATCGGGTGCGTGCAGCAATTCTGAAGCTTGGTACGCCGCGATAAGTGATATGCCGCAGTGCGGTTTACACCCAAACTATGCTAGCTTGATTAGCCTCTCGGAGAACTTTTAACTATGCGTCTTTTGCCATCCATCATCGTGATTACGCTTGTTTCTACGCTCAGCTTTGCAAGGGACAACAGCAAGCCCAAAACCGTCGGCGAAGGCGTGCAGCAGGCAGCAAAGCGTTCACAACTGACGCTGCCGGGAAGCAAGCCGTTCCACCTGAAGGCGACGATCGCTGAGCTCGATAGCCCTGACTCCGACTATAAAGCAGAAGTAGAGATGTATTGGGTTGCGCCCGATCGCTGGCGTCGTATTCTCAAAACCCCAGACTTCTCTCAGACCATGGTGGTTGATGGTGATAAAGTTTTCGAACAAAACCAAGGCGACTATTTTCCCTGGTGGCTGAATGATTTTGTAATTGCCATGTTCCAGCTGGCGCCGGAACAAATTCGGCAGATAAGAACGCCATTGCCGGACTTGGAAGCCATGCAAAAAGAGTTCGCCAAAAAGCTGCCGCCGGGCCTTGCCGGGTTGCGCATGGACACGGGAACGCAGTGCGTTCGCGGCCAGGAGGACGCAGGGATTGCCCCAGTCCATAACACCATCTTCACAAACGTCTGTTTTCAAAATCCAGGATCTCTGCTGTCAGTGGTCGCGCCTAGCTTTGTGGCCAATTTCAGTGATTTCCGGAACTTCGGCGGAAAGAGCATTGCGCGAAAAATTTCGATGGAGCCGGAACCAGGGACCAAAATAGAGGCGCGCATAACCGAGTTGAGCGAACTCAATCATCCCGATCCCACTCTGTTTGCCGTCCAGCCCGCCGAGGGGCAAGATCATATCGTCCGAGCGAACATCAGCGAAAGTGCGGCTCGCGCTGCTCTTCAATCGAATCCGCAGATCGAGTGGCTTCCGGTGCGTGACGGCAAGACGAGCGGCACGCTGAGTATCTTTATTTCAATCGATCGCGAAGGCCATGTGCGAGAAACCTGGCCGCTGAACTCAGATAATCCTTTTCCACAGGACCAGGCGCGCAAGGTGGTTTCCCAATGGACCTTCAAACCATTCCTGGTGAATGGAACCCCGGAGCAGGTGGAAACTATCCTGACCTTTGCCTTTGCCACTAAAATCGGCGACCCGATCCCCTTACTTTCCGACGCCGAAGCACGTGCTCTGGCAATAGACACCGCGGAGCCGGAGTTTGTTTCTTCATCAAAACCATCCTCGGGTACTAGTTTTAAAGTTAGAGTTGCCGTAGATGAGGAGGGTCGCGTCATAGGTTTAAAGAATATTGACAACCTCAATATGCAGATGCTTGGAGCGGCCAATGCCGCCCTGCATAAATGGCGCTTCCGGCCTTATGCGCATGAAGGCAAACCCGATCGTTTTGACGCCGATATCGTCTTCAAAGTCCAATAGAAAGCTACGCCAGTCTGGTAGCTGCCAAAATAATCCCTGCAAGAACTCTGGATTGTTCCGTTCACTTGCCAGTAGCAGGAGAACTCGAGTTATGAAAGCTTATCTCTACTCCACAAAGCCAAAATCGGGCTTTGGGTCCCGAGTATTTGCGGCTGCATTGGCAGTTGCGTGCGTGGTCTATCTTCTGATCATTCTAAATCCGCAGAGCGCCTCTGCCGGGCAGTCTTCCGGCACCAGCCAACTCCAGATCATGGGCAAAGACGGCAAGGTGACCGGCTTTGTGCCGCTCAAACATACCGGCATCAAGACTGAGATTAGCGGCTTTGTCGCCAGGACTGAGGTCACGCAGGAATTTGAAAACGTTTTGCCGAATGCGGTGGAGGCCATCTATGTGTTTCCGCTGCCGCATGAGAGCGCCGTGGACGGCATGACCATGACCGTAGGCAATCGCGAGATTCGCGCGGTGATCAAGGAGCGCGAAGAGGCGCGCAAGATTTACGAAGCCGCGCGCAACTCCGGACACACCGCCGCGCTGCTGGACCAGGAACGCCCCAATATTTTTACGCAGTCTGTCACCAATATTCCGCCGGGCGGCACAGTAACCATAAAACTTTCAGTGATTGAGCTTCTCAAGTATGAAGCCGGTGTTTACCAGTTTGCCTTCCCACTCGTGGTAGGCCCGCGCTACATACCTGGAGCGGGCAGCGTGCCGCCTAGTCGCGGCACCATGCCCGATACTGACCAGGTGCCAGATGCTTCGCACATCAGCCCGCCGGTCGCGGGAATACATACTGGCGATCTTCATGCCGGGCACGATGTTTCTCTGGAAGTAAATCTTGCGGCCGGTGTTCCCGTTGGCGATGTTGAATCACCTTCACACAAGATTTTTGCCGACCGCACCGGCGCGGATTCATACCACGTCAAGCTGGCGGATGATCTTGTGCTGCCGGACAAGGACTTCATCCTCAATTACAAGGTCGCAGGTGTTGGGATTAACGACGCGGTGCTGGCTCATGCAGACAAATCCGGCGGCTATTTCACGCTGATCCTTCAGCCGCCGGAGAGACCCGCGGAAGAATCTCTGGTGCCGCGCCAGCTCATCTTCGTGCTTGATACATCTGGCTCAATGTGGGGTTATCCCATTGAGATGGCAAAGAAGACCATTGCGCGGGCGCTCGACAAACTGCGCAAAGATGAAACCTTCAACCTGATTACATTCTCCGGTGACACGCGCATTCTTTTTCCTGAACCTGTTCCGGCAACGGCGGAAAACGTGACCAGGGCCAAGCAGGTTCTGGCCGGCGCTTACGGCAGCGGCGGCACGGAGATGATGACGGCCATCCGCACCGCGCTGGGTGACGATGCCGGTGCGGGTAAGCCGGTGGAAGCTGATCCGGTGCGCGTGGTCTGCTTTATGACCGATGGCTATGTGGGCAATGATGCCGAGATCGTTGCTGAAGTTAAAAAGCATCCCGATGCGCGTGTGTTTTCATTCGGCATCGGCACGTCGGTAAATCGCTTTCTGCTGGCCAAGATGGCGGAAGAAGGTCACGGCGACGTGGAGTTTGTGACTGCGCCGGGTGAAACGCAAGCCGCAGCCGATCGCTTTTATGAGCGCGTCCATTCGCCTGTGCTGACAAACATCTCCATTGATTGGAACGGGCTGCCGGTGAGCGAAGTCTATCCGCGCGAGGTGCGCGATCTTTTCTCCGCCAAGCCCATCATCATTACAGGGCGTTTTACCGGAAATCCTTCCGGCAAAATCACCATCAAGGGCTATCAGGGCACAGGCGAATTCAGCCGCACCATCCCGGTTGATTTTTCTTCTGCCGGCCCAGCCAACGCAGCGCTGGAAAAAATCTGGGCGCGGCACAAAGTAGAGGACCTCATGTCGCAGGACTGGAGCGGCATACAACAGGGCAATTCAGCGCATAAAGCAGAGATTATCCAGGTTGGCCTGGAGCACAGCCTGGCTACGCAGTACACATCATTCGTCGCTGTGGAAGAGCAAACCGTGGTGCAGGACGGCAAGCCAGTGCGAATTGAAGTTCCTGTAGAACTGCCGCAGGGTGTTTCGCCCCTGGCAGTGCCGGGCTATGTTGGTGGTATGGCCTCAAAAGACGCCCTCATCCATATGCCTAACCCGGGATTGACAATGTATGCTGCGGCGCCGCCAGCGCCTGCTGCCGGATATGCCGCCAATGAGACGGTAGAAGTTATCGGCGGCCCGGTAACTATGAACAGGCCTGCAAAAACTGCACCTAACGCACAACTCAAGCAGGCGGAGGCAAAGTTCAGTCCGGAGCTTTTGGCGATCTATCGCTGCGCAGCTTCACGTGGAGTAGGCGTGGCTGGCAACGCCTGCAAGCCGGCACCGGCCAGGTTAAAGCTGATGGTTGACCTAAGCGATAGCAATTCCATGGTCGAACAAAAACTGATAAGAGCAGGCTTTAAGGTGACAAGCGGTTCCGGAACAAAGCAACTCACCGGGACCATTGCGCCCGCGCAGCTTGCAAAACTGGCACAGATCGCGGAGGTGAAATCAGTATCGCTGAGTAAATGAGATAACAATTCGAGGAGAGAGCCGAAACAAAAAGGGGATGCGAACGAGCATCCCCTTTGGCTTCTGGATTCAGCCTGAAGTTTATTTCCAATATTGATCGCGTAACTCAGTTTGCCGGCTCACCAGCGGAATCTCCTGGCCTTGAATAAAGACGTGTTTCACGTCAGTCTTCACGTCAAGAGGATCGCCGTTTGCAACCACCACGTTGCCCATCTTGCCCACGTCGAGCGAGCCCAGCTCTTTATCCACGCCCCACATCTGCGCGGGGTTAATAGTAATGGCCTTGAGTGCTTCTTCCGGTGGCAAGCCAAATGCCACGGCGTATCCGGCGGCGTAAGGCAGGTTGCGGGAGTTATGCGAGTCATAAGATGCAAACGCGATCTTCACGCCGCGCTTGGCCAGCTCTGCCGGCATTTTAAAGACCGCATCATAGCGCTCATCCGCCTTCGGCTGATCATAAATAGGACCAACAATCACCGGCAAACCGGTGGCGGCGATCTTATCCAGCAACGATGCCGAATGCGTAACGTGATTGAGAATCACCTTGAGATGAAATTCATTGGCCAGGTCAAGAGCGGTAAGCAGATCGTTGGGTTCTTCCACTGCCAGCACAACGGGTTTTTTGCCGTGCAGATAAGGCAGAAGCGCTTCAAGCTTCAGGTCGCGCTTGGGTGGCGCTCCAGCTTTGTCTTTCTCTTTTTCGTCTGTGCTTGATTTCTTTTTCTCATAAGCCGCAAGTTTTTGGTCGTAATCAAGAGCATCGATAAAAGTCTGGCGCAATTGTGCTGCCATGCCCATGCGCGTAAACGGATATTTGGCCGCCTCAAAGCTCTGGTTGCGGCGCTGCTTCCCGGTGAAGTTGAGCGGCATGGCGATGTCACGGACCATCAGCATCTCCGTGGCGGAAGCGCCGGCCAGTTGGATGAACGAATCCTGGCCGGGAAGCGTATCGCCGCTGGCCGGAGCCACAATGGCGTTGGTAACTCCGTTGATGCGAGTCACGGGAATCAGAGCCGTCTCCGCGTGGAAAGCATCGTAAACGTGCATGTGCGGCATGATTTCATCGCTCATCTCTATCTGATCATTGGTCATGCGGTCAGCAGAAATTTCGGTCAGGCCCAACTGGGTTTCTGAATCGATGAGGCCCGGATAAACCGTCATGCCGGTGACATCAATCACCTTGGCGCCGGCAGGGATTGCGGTCTCCGCGCTGCCCACGGCGGTGATTCGTCCGTTTTGCATCACAACCACACCGTTTTCAATCACGCCGTGAGTTATCGTGAGCAGCTTGCCGCCTTTGAGAGCAATCGCTTCGTTTGCTGTAGTTGCAGCTGGGCTGGGGTGAGTGGCGCGCGCGGATTTTGGCTTTTTCGCTTGGGCAACAACGGTCGCGGTCAGGACCAGAAGCAGAATAAGTTTTTTCGACATGGCTACTGGACCTCCTTGTAATGGGTGAGGCCAAGGCCAGGGAGCGAGCGATCAAAATAAACATCGCCATCAATCAGCACTTTGTCCACCAGAGCGTAAGAGGAAAGCGGATAGCTGTTCCAGATTGAAATATCAGCGTCTTTGCCCACATCAATTGAGCCTACGCGGTCATCTACGCCGATGATCCACGCAGGATTCAGCGTGATGGCTTTCAGCGCCTCTTCTTCCGTCAGGCCGTAATGAATGGCTTTGCCGGCTTCCTGATTCAGGCGGCGGGTCACATCTTCTGAGTCGCTCTTTAAGGCCACGCGCACGCCGTTATGCGCAGCGATGGCAGCGTTCCAGGGAATGCCGTCCCAGGCTTCATATTTAAAGCCCCACCAATCAGGCCAGGTTGCAATGGCCACGCCGTTAGCGGCAATCTTGTCCGCAACCTTGTATGCTTCCAGCGCGTGATGGAATGCGCGGATCTTGTAACCAAACTCCTTGGCCATGGCCATCTCAGTGAGAAACTCGTCAGCGCGATAGCAGTGGATCTGCACCAGCAGCTTGCCGCGCAGGATGTCTGCCAGTGCGTCCAGCTTCAGGTCCTTCTTGGGCGGGGTAGCGTCTTTATCGCCCTTTTTGACTTTGGCATCGTAGTCGTCCCACTGGCGCATATACTCTCGGGCCTCAACAAATGACTGGCGCATCACTTCAAAGTTTCCCATGCGTGTAGAGGGCAACTGGTTGCGCGAGCCGTAAACACGCTTGGGATTTTCACCGCTGGCAAACTTGATGGACTGCGGCGCTCCGGGAAAGAGCATTTCATCGCGGCCCAGGCCATACTTGTGCTTGATGACCACGGCCTGTCCGCCAATCATGTTGGCTGAGCCGTGCAGCAGAAGTGACGTGGTGACGCCTCCGGCAAGCGCGCGATAGATCATCTTGTCGTTGTAATCGAAGGCGTCTTTCATCATCATGTGCGGCGTGATTGGGTTGGTAGCCTCGTTCAAATCGTCATCCAGCGCGATGTGCGAGTGCGAATCGATGATGCCGGGCATCACGAATTTTCCTGTGGCGTCAATCACCGTGGTGTTGGCCGGCGCTTGCACGCTCTGTCCCACAGCCGCGATTTTGCCGTTGTGGATGTAAATGCTGCCATTTTCAATTTTGCCGTGGGTCACCGTAAGAATGGTGCCGCCTTTGATCAGGACATCATTGTGGAAGACCGGGAGGGGCTGCTGCTCACTGGTTTGCTGCGCCAAAGCCAGAGCGCTCAGCAAACACAAGAATGACAGCAGCATCGCCCAGAAGAAAAGAGAGCGACGCGCCATAGGGAAAACTCCTGTGAAAAGGGGAGATAAAGAACTCGCGATTTTATGTGCCTCTTGGATTTCAGTCAATCAATCCTTATCAGCGCGACAACTGGCCCCACAATAGATTTAAACAATGCCTGGCGGTTTAGCACTTTGGAGTACCTCCTCCCGGAAGAAATAATCTAGCGACAGAGACCGAATGTGACATCATGCAGCAATCTCAGCATGAAACGGTCGGCCACGCCAATTCTTGATCTCAAACGCCCTGTGCCTCTTCCGCAGGGCGGGATGACGCTTAGCGGACTCGTCAAGGCCGTGCCTGCTGCATTGGGGCTTATCGCACTCTTTGCTCTGATGATGTTTTTGGTCTTTACACACCAGACTTACATACCATCCTGGTTGGTAACTCTAGGCGCATCTTTCGGCCGCATAATGGACATAATTTTTTCCAATGGGATACTCGTGGCTGTGGTGGTTTCGCTGGGCGTGCCATTTTTAGCCACGCTGATCCATGAAGCCGGACATGGCGCCGCTGCGTTGACGCTACGATGGCGCATCAAGGAATTTCGCGTCGTCCCTTTCTCGATAAAAAAGGAGAAGGACAGATGGAAACTGAATGTCTCCTGGAGACTGCAGCCGCAAGCGATGGTGGTAGCTGAGCCGCCTCAATTCGCGCGATACCACGTTAAACAAGCAGTGCTCGCTTCAGGGGGACCATCGGCGAATCTGCTAAGTTGCGCTTTGGCGGCGCTTCTTGATCCAGGATCGCATGCGCCGCTTGGTCACGCAATCTGCTGCTTCTTTCTAGCCTGGTCTGGTTTTCTGGGTATTTTCAATCTGTTACCCATCCATAAGGGAGGCCTTGAAGTGGATGGCTATTCCGTCTTTATGGTCGCGAGAAGCCGGCAAGCCCTGGCCGTGAGGATTGCATCCTTGCGACTGCGCAAACACATTCTGACCGCCAAGTCCTTGAGTTCTTTCAATCGCCGGTGGATGGCCCTGGCTGAATCTTCCAATAACGCTTCTCAGTACAACATGGCTGGTCTCTGGCTCGCTTATGCTTACTGGTCTGACCAGAAACAGTTCGACCGCGCCGCAAGCCTACTGGAGAAAATGCTGCGGGGCTGCAAAGCCAATGATGTACTCTTCCGTGCGCTCCTCTTTGCGGAATGCGCTATCTTCTGGTCAGTGCGGGGAAACAGCGAGGCAGCACTTACGTGGAATGCCCGTACGAAAGATCTCTTTATACCGGAATATCTTCGCCACAGGGCAAATTCATACGTAGCATGGGCCCAGGGTGATAAGAACAGCGCGCTTGAGGAAGCGCTTGCGGCCAGAGAAGCAGCCGGAAAGCTGGAAGCCCAAAGGCGAGATTCCTTTATCTCTGCATGGAACCGATGGATCGAAGCCATTCAGGCAGACCTTTCGCCCAATCCTGCCGATGCGAAAGCGGCTGGAACAGACTGATACCGAAGTAAGACTTAAGCATCACATCCGATATGATCGATCCATGCGTGCCGTTGTCCAAAGAGTAAGCCGCTGCCGCGTGACAGTAGACGGAAACACTGTCGGAGAGATCGGCCGCGGGCTGCTTGTGTTGCTGGGCATTGGCAAGAGTGATGCGGAATTTGCGGCAGATTACCTGGTGGAAAAAATTATCGGCCTGCGGATTTTTGAGGATACGGAAGGAAAGATGAACCTCTCCGTGCAGGAGGCAGGCGGCGCAGTGCTGGTAGTCTCGCAGTTCACGCTACATGGCGACGTTCGCCGGGGTAAACGGCCGTCATTCGATGCTGCGGCCAAACCGCAAGAAGCAAAGCGGCTCTACGAGTATTTTGTTGCCAAGGTCCGCGCCGCAGGATTGCGGTGTGAGATGGGACAATTCCAGGCCATGATGGAAGTTGAGCTGGTGAACAGCGGCCCAGTGACGATTCTGCTGGATTCGGAAAAGCTGTTTTGATTTTAAAAAACCGCACTTTCTTCGATTGCTAGCGCCTGCACGTAGATCATAAGTGATCGCTCTGGCTTAACCCTTACTACAGAATTGCGATTCATCTCTTGTCTGTGTACCATTCCTCCGCTATGAAAATCTGGCTTGCTCTTTTTCTGCTCTTGTCTTCCGTAAGTTTTGCCCAATCCCGTTCATCCACCGCTCAAGGCGATGAGACACAGCAACTGCTGCAATCGCTGGCGGATGCTCCTGGCCCTTCCGGCTTTGAAGAGCCAGTGCGCAAGATCATGGTGGAGCACATGAAGCCGCTGGCGGAAAAGCTCAGCTATGACGGCCTTGGATCAGTAATTGCGGTGCAAGGCTCAAGCGGGCCGCGCATTATGGTGGACGCACACATGGACGAGTTGGGCGGCGTGATTCGCCGCGTAACCAATGATGGATATCTCACCATGCAGATGCTGGGCGGTTGGCTTGATCAGGCGCTGGTGGACCAGCGCTGGACCATCATCGGTTCCAAAGGGCCGGTGCGGGCAATCACCGGGATTCGAGATATTCACATTGTGCCGCAGGAAGAGCGTGGAAAAGTTTATCCACGCGAGTGGATTTTCCTGGACGTAGGCGCGAAGAACGCCGCTGAGGTCGCAGCCATGGGGCTGGAGCCGGGAGATCCGGTAGCGCCGGATGCGCCTTTCGCCGTCATGAACGGAACGCAAAACTATCTGGGCAAGGGATGGGATGATCGCGTGGGCTGCGCCGTGGTGATTGAAGCCATGAAGCGGCTGGCGCGCGTTCCGCATCCGAACCAGATTTTCTGGGTCGCCACGGTGCAGGAAGAAATCGGCCTTCGCGGAGCTCACACGGCGAGCGATATTGTTAAGCCGGAAATCGGCATTGCGATTGAAGGCGGGGTCACGCGCGACGCGCCGAAAGTTGGCCCGGAACAAGCGCAAGAGGTCCTTGGCGGCGGGCCGGCGATCTTTTTATATGACTCCAGTGAGCTGCCCAACCAGAAGTTTGTTTCCCTGTTCAGGCAGACGGCGAGAGAGAAATCGATTCCGCTGCAGACCGACGTGATCCAGGGCTACGGTGACGATTCAGCGGAAATACAGAAAAGCAATGGCGGAGCGCCGACCGTGAACCTTGCGGTCCCGGTGCGCTATACGCATTCACATAACGGCATTATGAATCGCGGCGACTTTGACAAAATGGTGGAGCTGCTGGTGGCCGTGCTGCAGAGACTGGATGCTAAAGCGGTGGCCAATTTGCGCGATTTTACGCCTGAGTAGATTTTTTCTGAATCGCGAGCGGAGTGAGAGAGTCTATTGTGAGACATTAAAGGTATAGAAGAGTTTTAGCTCCCTCGCTGCGCTTCGGGTTTCAGAAAAAGCAGTCGCTCTCAAACAGCAGCCCTCAATACCTCATCGGCAATCTTTGCCGCCTCCACCGCCGCCTTCACATCGTGCACACGCACCACATGAGCGCCGTTGAGTATGGATGCGGTCATGGCGGCAAGCGAGCCGTGCAAGCGCTGGTCGGCGGGTGTATCCTGACCGTTGCGTGCGAGCGTGCGGCCGATGAATGATTTTCGCGAAGTTCCCACGAGCAACGGAAAGCCAAGCTCGTGAAATTGATTCAGGCCGGCCAGCAGCGGGTAGTTCTGATCGAACTTTTTGCCAAAGCCGATGCCCACGTCAAGCGTGATATGCTCTCGGGCGATGCCCTGATTAAGAGCGGCCTGGGCATAGTCGCGCAGATCTTTTTTCACTTCGGCCAGAATGTCGGCTGAGGGGGGCAGGTCGCGCCACTCCTCGGGACGTCCACGCGTGTGCATGAGCACCACGCCGCAAGCCAGGTCAACAACTGCTTTGGCCATCTGTTCATCCCAACGCAGGGCGCTCACGTCATTTACGATCTCGCAGCCGGCGTTCACGGCGGCGCGCGCAACCTCAGCTTTATAAGTATCCACAGAGAGCAGGGCATCAGGGCGTTCGCGCAGCACATCTTCAATCACCGGCATAATGCGGCGCAATTCTTCCGCTGCGGGAATGCCGCTTTCTGCCACCGGCGCGCCCGGCCGCGTTGACTCTCCGCCAATGTCAATCACGTCTGCGCCCTCGTCCAGCATTTTGAGCGCGTGGGCCACGGCGCGGTCACAAGAGAGAAACTTGCCGCCGTCAGAAAATGAATCCGGTGTCACGTTGAGAATGCCCATCACCAATGTGCGCGGGCCAAGTTCAAGCTCGCGCCTGCGCAGCCGCCATATATAACGCGGTCTCTTCATGGCCGCGATTGTATAATTTCAAGTCAATCTCATGCTGCATCGTTCAGCAAAAGCAGTTTGGGCACTCGCTCTTTTCCTGTCGCTCCAGGTTTCCCCGCTTGAGGCCAAAAAGCCCGTTCCCAAAAGGAATTTGTCCCAGGAAATCGCCGCCATTCTTGGGCCGTTTAGCGAGGCGCACTGGGGTATTGAAGTGCGTGATCGGGATACCGGCACGGAACTGTATTCGCAAAATCCTGACCAGCTTTTTCTTCCCGCATCAAACGCCAAACTTTTTACCACCGCAGCGGCTCTGGCGATCGCCGGCCCAGACTATCACTTTCGCACTACCGTGGAAGCAGAAGGCAAAGTTGATAGCCACGGCGAGCTCAAGGGCAATCTGGTGATTGTGGGGCGCGGCGATCCGAATATCTCTGGGCGCACGCTGCCTTATGCGTTGAAGACCCAGCGCGAGCCGCCGGGCACGCAAATTCTTGAAGAAATGGCCGATCAGGTAGCGCACAGCGGGTTGAAAATCGTGGATGGCGACCTGATCGGCGACGATACTTATTACTCCCCTGAACGCTATGCTGAAGGCTGGGCGCAGGACGATTTGCAATGGATTGACGGCGCGCCGGTTTCCGCGCTCACCTTTAATGACAATGTAGTTTTTGTGAATATCCAGCCGGGCATACAGGCCGGCGACAAAGCACTCGTCACCCTGGAGCCGGAGACGGACTATTACGAGCTGGATAATCGCATTGTGACCTCAGCCGCGGGCGTGGTGAAGAAGATCGGCATTCACCGCGAGCCTGGAGCAAGGAAGATTGTGCTCTGGGGATCGCTGCCGCTGGGCGATGCGGGAATGAAAGAGCCGTTGGCGATAGAAGATCCGGCGGAATTTGTAGCGCATCTTTTCCGGACCATGCTGGAGCGGCGCGGCATTACGATTCACGGCAAAGCTTACGCGCGCCATGCCGATGAAGCGCAATTTTATGATAAGCTCCCGCCGCCGCTGATTCCGCAAACGCCAAGCATTGAAAATCCAACGGCTGTGAGCCAGGCCTCGGCGCAGCGTGCCACGGAAGCGGAAACACCTTCCAGCAACCAAGTGCTGGCAGAGCATTTTTCCACTTCGTTTCTGGATGACGTCCGCGTCACCAACAAGACCAGCGAAAACCTTCATGCGGAGCTGGCATTGCGGCTGGCGGGCAAACTGGCTGGGAGCGGCGGATCGTTTGAAGGCGGCGTAGCTGCGGTGAGGCAGTTTCTGGTCCAGGCCGGGGTTAATCCAGAGGAGTTTCTCTTTATGGATGGCTCAGGGCTTTCCCGCCGCGACCTGGTTTCACCGGCGGCAACAGTGCAACTGCTGCTGTATGCAACGCGCCAGCCGTGGGGCGTTGCGTTTGAAGAATCGCTGCCCGTCAGTGGCGTGGATGGTTCGCTGGCTGACCGCTTCCTCAACACTCCAGCCGGCGGATTGGTTCATGCCAAGACCGGCTCGCTCAGCCATGTGAACACTCTCTCCGGCTATGGTGAAACCAAGACGGGCAAGCGTTTTGTGTTTTCAATTTTCTGCAATAACCATAATGTGGCGCCGGCAAAAGTGCTGAAAGCGATTGACGAGATTGTGGAGTTGCTGGTGACCGAGGGCAAGCCGCCCAAGAAATAGTTAGAATTTTAACTGGGTCCCCATGAATCAAAATCCCATTCAGTACGATCCCACTCTCTTCGCAGGCACGGCCAGTTATTATTCGCGTTACCGTTTTCCTTATCCGCAGCAACTCTTTGATTACCTGATCCAGACATTCGAATTTGATGGAACGGGCACAGCGCTTGATCTGGGCTGTGGCCCAGGATTGCTTACCATCCCTCTTGCTCCCAGCTTCAACAAAATGGTGGCCATGGATCCCGATGACGAGATGCTCCGGGAAGCGCGCCGATCAGCAGAAGCGGCGAAGGCGAACAATATCGAGTTTGTGAAAGGCTCCTCGTGGGACTTATCTCCCGCGATAGGAACATTCCGCTTTGTCATTATGGGGCAGTCCTTTCACTGGATGGACCGCGACCAGGCGCTAAAAGCCTTATATGACCTGGTGGAACCCAAAGGCGGCGTGGCCATTGTTTATCAGAAGCGCAGGGCGCCACAGGCCATAAAGAATGCCGAGGATGAAGTCGTCAGGAAATTTCTGGGTGAGCGCCGCCGCGCAGGGCGCGGATACTATGAGCACCCGCCAGACAGCCATGAGGTTGTCTTCGCGCGTTCGCACTTCACAGCGCTTGCTCCCTGGCACTACACCTACGAGCGCCAGCAGACCATCGACGAGGCTGTGGGCTTTGTGTTCTCAACCTCGCGCGCGACCAGACAGCTTTTAGGAGACCGTGCTGCTGAGTTTGAAGCCGAATTGCGCAAGCACTTCTTGGCAGCCGCTCCAGCAGGGAAGTTCAGGCTTGGCGTGGACGTGACTGCGTTGCTGGGAAGGAAAGAATAAAACCTCACTTCGCAGCAAGCTTTGGCTCAAAACACGTAGTGCCGTACGGACCTTTTTTGCTGTTGTCCCCTGTCCACTGCTCAACCTTGGCGGTCTTATCAATAGCTGATTCCAAGTCGAAGAGTGCTTTTGGAGCGCATCCACACCCATAATCATGTTTGACTCGATGCATCTCACCACGTATCGAAAACTCCGTAATGGCAGAGGGTAGGTCAGTGCATTGGCGGCACGTGCATTTTTCCAGCAGGTAATTGGGCATTGAGAGGAATTTAGAGCGAGCAAATTCTGCGACCAAGGCCTTAACGGCGCTGCGATCCACTGTCCCCGCCTTGGTCTCTTTGGCTTCCGGCTTTTCCTTGCTAACAAACTCAACTTGCCCATCTCCATGAATCGTGAGGACGTAAGCTGGACACGAACCGAAACAGTGTGTCCTCTCCAAGCGAATCACCACCGTTTTAAGGTCAGCATCTGACAATGTGCTCAAATCATCCGTAGCTTGAATCGCCGGATGAGCAAGGATGGAAGATGCTGTTACTAATCCCAGAGCCAGTATCAAGAAAATGACAAAAAGACGTTGCTTTGAAGACATGGCACCTCCTCAGTTTGAACAGCTACTCTCACTTACAGCAAGAACGTACTCGGCAAAGTTGCTTGCATCCTTTTTTCAAAATAGAACAGACGAGAAGAAGAGGGCTTTAGTTTAGAATCTCGCGATGCAAAACTCCGGTCCTCTGGCGGGCATTCGCGTCATTGATTTTGGTCGATTCATTGCCGGGCCGTATTGCGCCATGCTGCTGGCAGATTTTGGCGCGGACGTGATTCGCGTGGATCGCCGCCAGGGTAGTGAAGACCGCTTTATTGCCGCGATCACAGAAAACGGTGAAGGCGGCGGCTTTCTCTCATTCAATCGCAACAAGCGCAACCTGACGCTTGATACGTCAAAGCCCGAGTCGGCGGAGATCATACGACGACTGGTGAAGAGCGCTGACGTGGTGGTGGCAAATCTGCCCATGAATGTAATGAAGCACATGGGCGTGGATTACGACTCGCTGCGCGCCATCAAGCCAGACATTATTCTTGCCCGCATTTCCACTTTTGGCCCGGACGGGCCCTACGCTAATCGCGTGGGCTTTGATACCGTGGCGCAGGCCATGTCCGGCGCCATGGGCCTTACCGGCTTTCCCGGCGCGCCGGTGCGCGACATTGTTCCCTTTGAGGATTTTGGCACGGCGCTGCACACGGCGTTTGGCGTGATGGTGGCGCTCTACCATCGCAAGCAGACAGGTGAGGGGCAGATTGTGGATGGATCGCTGCTGGCCACAGGCATCACGTATGTGCAGGGTTTGCTGGCGGAGCGGCATGTTCTTGGCATTGAACGTCGGCAGCAGGGCAATACAAGTTTTTACGCAGCGCCATCCGATGCTTACCGCACAAAAGACGGCTGGATTGTGGTTTCTGCCGTGGGGAACGATATGTTTGCTCGCTGGGCTCGGCTGGTGGGACATGAGGAGTTTATCGGCGATCCGCGCTTTGCCGATGATCAGGGCCGCGCCGATAATCGCGAACCAATCACGCAGGCGATGAACGACTGGCTGGCGGCGCGAACCTCGGAACAGGCAATCGCTGAGCTGGAGAAGGCGCGCGTTCCCGTAGGGCCTGTCCTGGAGATGGATCGAGTGCTTGAAGATCCACAGGTGAAGGCGCGCCATCTGCTGAAATATGTCGAGCATCCCGGCGCGGCCAAGCCGGTGCCGCTGGCTGATACTGCAGTACGGTTATCGGCAACGCCGGGCGGAATTCGCGAGCGTGCGGCAGCTTTGGGAGAACACACGGATGAAATTCTCCGTGAGATCGGGTACTCTGACGCAAAGATAGCAGAGCTGCGCCGGGCTGAGGTGGTTTAGCAGTTCAGATAGAGGATTAGCCGCGAGATTTGCATCAACCAGAAGAAGAAAGTTTTTCTGGACATTGCTCTCGCATGGCAAACCCCTACCCGCCATAATGCGCCGCCGGATTTGGTTGCCGGTCGTACAAAACTAATAGCCGCGCAAGCGATGTGGGATGCAGATATGCTGATTTTAGAAGGCTTATTGCGCCAACCTGCTCGTCAGACAAAGATTCGCTTTGCTGAAGCCCCTTGAACGTTAGAACTCGATATAAATAAGGTCTATATAGGTGGTGCTCTTCTGCGAGCCGCGTAAAATTCTTGCGCTTTATAGCTGCAATCAAATTTCCTGAGACGCCAAGCCGAAAAGCCTTTCCGCGTTGAAAAGGGAGACCCTATGCTCCCGCACCTTTGTGATCTAAGGTGAGAAATATTTATTGCTCGGTAGACCTTCTTAAATTTAGGTGTGGAGTTGGTAAAAGAGTGCACTGAATCTGCTGCTTCCTGAAAGAACTATGCAATGAAGGGCAGAGATTTTTCAGGTGCATTCATAGGTAATTTATTTGGCCAAACATTTTTCTTGATACAAGTTGAAACGCTTTTCTTGCTTTGCTCACTACTTACATGTCAAGCTCTGCGCAAAAAAGGAAAACACCATGGCTATTTCGTCTGTGAGCTTTGCCAATCTCTTCAAGCAAATCAAGGAAGTCAACCTTTTCGGGACGGCCCCTCCCACGCCTCCTGCTGATAAAACCAAAGCCGTGAAGGGCGCAGGCGGCCTGTTGCCGCTTCTCTATCGCAATACCTATCTGAAAGCGCTGGAGCCACACCTGCCAAAGCTGGTCCAGCAGGCAAAAGCCGATGCAGACAGCGCCTCTTTCGTAGAGACGCTTGCCGGCGCGGTATACCAGCATGATGATGCCAGGCATCGCCCCAATCTGCAGCGGTTCCTGGCAGTAATTTCGGACCTTTATCGGTCGTTCCTGTCCCACGACCGCCGGACGCGCGCCAACTTCCCGCTTCGCGAAACCATACCGCCACTGGCTGTCTTCCAGCATGAGGGCGATCAGGGCCCATTCACTCTGCCATGTGACGATGTGAGCCATTTCATTGGTTCAAATGTAGGTGTGGTCAGCCTGCCTGCCACTTACCGCGACCATCCTGTCCTGTGGGCAGCCCTTGCGCATGAGACCGGCGGGCATGACGTGCTTCATGCCGATAATGAGCTTTTGCCGGAACTGCGTTCCGGGGTGCATCAATTGTTTGGCCATGATGCTTTCGGCAACAAGATGGGGCTGCTCTGGGATTATTGGATGGATGAGGCCGCCTCTGACGTTTATGGTGTTCTGAACATCGGACCAAGTTTCGGGCTGAACCTGGCGGTATTTTTTGCCGCACTCAATGCGGAAGCAGCCCGCACTGACACGCCGCTCCTGCGCAGCGACTCCGGCGCCGACCCCAGTTCCGGCTCTCTCGATCCCCATCCTACAGACGTGTTGCGTCTGCCGCTGATCGTTGGGGCAGTGCAGACCCTGGTATCTCTCTCTGAAGAGAGCAAGAAGCGGTACAGCTCTGATCTTAAGGCCTTGGTGCATCTGCTTGCGCCCGGCGTGCAGAACGTGCGTATTGAAGGCGCAGTTCCTCAGCAACTGGCCGGCCCGGTGATGTTCAATGACACCTTCCCAATTGACGATATGAGCGATGCAGCGGCCCGCGTGGGCGCTTACATCGCCACGGTCAAGTTGGAAGCACTCGGAGGACATTCCATCCAGGAACTTGAGACTTGGGATGACACAGACGAGTCAACAGCATCGCGCGTTGCCACCTTGATCCAAAACGGCAAAAACATCGCCAATGTGGGCGATGATGCGCACACGCTTGCAGGCGCAACCCTGGCTGCTTACGCCGATTCTGCCAATTATCTGGCGATCAATAAGCTGGTGAACCAGGCCCTTGATGCCAGTTTTGCGCAAGATCCCTACTGGCGTAAGCCGCAACGCGATTTCACATTCCTGAAGAATGACAAAATGCGTGCGCTGTCGCTCCAGAAGGTTGAGAAGCCTGCATTCCAGGCTGATCCGCTCGCGCAGGAGATCATTGAGCATGACTCCGCAGCGGAAGAAGCAGCCGGGCTGGATTTCGGTGCACGGAAGATACTGCATCCTATCCCATGGCCTGCTTCTCTTGTTCCCAAGCCGCAGCCTCCGCACACAAAACCCAGGGCCGATGTGGCACTGGGCCGTTATGACTATCTCGTGGTTACCTGGACGGTGGATGAGGCGCGCGCTTTGGCTGACGTCCTTACCCCTGGTTTCCCCAGCCACTCTGCTTGGTTTGATTATTCCCATGAATTCGAGCAAAAGTACGCCAAGAAGATTCGCAACGGGGCGCCTGCCTCCAAAAGCCACAAGCTGGGTAGTTTCTTCCCAATGAAAATCGGCGATTCCAGCGTGCTTTGCTTCAAAAGCGAACTCCACATGAGCCAGGACGGCCCGGATCTCCCGATCAAGGATTTGTGGGAGCAGCTGATTGCTGAGGTCAAGCCAAAGCTGGTGATTACCACCGGAACAGCCGGGGGGATCGGCAGCAAAGTGGAATTAGGCGACGTGATTGTGACCAATCAAGTCCGTTTTGATTGCACTAAATCCTTCGCCAGAGAGCCCTGGGCGCATGAGCTTTTCCGCAGCAAGTTCCAGATGGACGCCAAATACTTTGCATTCGCCAATCAAAATCTGCTGGGCGCAAACGCTGAACAACTGCCGCCGGCAAAGCGCAAACCTGAGATTTTTGAAAATACGGCGCCGCTCGGCGAGCCTGATGTTGTTGTCACAACAGATTTCTTTGCTTTTGACGACAACACTAATTTCTACGACCTCCAAGGCAAAGGTGCTGCCGTGGAAATGGGAGATGCTGTTCTGGGGCTAGTGGCAGAAGATTTGGGGGCATCTGCTCCTCCATATCTTGTGATTCGCAATGCTTCTGATCCGCAGATCGGCGGCAAGGGTACCATTCAGGAAAAGAGGACTGAAGGCGCAAACATCTATAAGCAGTACGGATACTGGACGACCGTTTGCAGCGCCATTGGCTGCTGGGCGGCTGTTCTTGCACATGCCGGCGTTCCCATCCCTGCGCCGAAGCGTGCCAGGGCGCAAAAAGCCGGGAGCTAAAAACTACACAAGAACCTGCGACCTCGCCTGTATCTTTTGCGGCTTTACAGGCGGGGAACGTAGCGCTATAAATGCGACAAAATGTTTTGATTCAAAGAAAGGCTCCACAGCATGGCAAGCCACGATGACGTCAAGTTGAATGCGGTTGCACTGCCGCTGGAGCCTCTTCCGCCCGTGGATTGGGCAAGCATCGGGCAGGTAGCGCCTACTCCTATCCCAATAGGCGCTCGACAGCCGGGCGATCCACTGCCTGCGGCAGACATTGTAGTCCTCACCTGGACTAGCGCTGAATGGTCTGCTCTTGATCAGGTTTTTCTCGGGACCAACACCTCACGTTACGCTACTGATTGGGAGTGGAAGAAGAGCTGGCAGCTCTACTCGCGCGGCGCATCCGGTTACGTTGCGGATGAGCAATCCGGGCCGCTCTGGGGCTTTTTCCAACTCGTACGCATTCAGGACCAGTCGCGGCGGCCCTGGAGAGTGTTGCTGTTTAAGTCGAACTCTCATTTGGCGCATTCGCCGTGGATAGACGGATTGAGCACAATGCTGCGCTGCATTCTGGAAGATACCAAGGCTGACCGGATTTATTCCATTGGAACTGCCGGCGGCGCGCGCCTTGGCCAGTCCTTGGGTGATGCGGTGGTCACCAACGCTGCATTGCTTGATCTGCAACGTCCGCAGAACACAGCCAACGCCGGCAATGGCCAGATGTTCCGTTGCCCAACCTGGTTTCCATCGTCAGGGTTGTCAAAGAAAGTACAGGAATCACTTCTGTTCCGCATGAACAGAATCGTAACCAGGACTGCGCTGGAACAGTTGTTTGCGCAATTGCAAGCGAAACATGCTGGCGATCCAAATCTTGCAGGAATCACGCTGGCTGACCTGATCAACGATCCTATTGAACCGGATAAATTAGGGACGCCGCGCGTGTTGCACATGAAAGATGTGCCTCTGCTCTCAACCGATTTCTATTACATCGCCGGCGGAAGTGAGAGCGATGCGTATTCCTTCCTGGAAATGGATGATGCGGTAATCGCCCGCGAAGCGCAGAGTGTCGGCGTGCGATATGCCTTTGTGCGTAATGTTTCTGATCCGGTGGTGAACAGCCGTACTCAGAGCGGAAAGCCTATTGCTGATTCCATTCGCAGCGATTGGTCAGGCGAGATTTACCAGCGCTATGGTTTTCAAACCAGCTACAACGGCGCTCTGGCTGCGTGGGCCACCATTGCCGGCGAAGGAGAGGCCGCTTATAATCCGCCGCGCTCAACCAACTTTCCTCCCGGGCCGGATCCGTTGGAGGTTGAGCTGGTCCGCCAGGTACGCTCATGCGGATCATGCTCTTTCTTCTGGCCGCAGGACAAATCTAAGCAGAGCTATGGTCCTTATACTTCCTACGATTTCGATATCAATGCCCCATACGCCGGGGCTTACAAACCGGGTTCAGTTTCTTCGCCGTGGGTATTGGGCCGCACGCGTCCGCCGGCATTCCCTGAAGCAGAAGTAATAGATGGCTGCCGCAAAGCGCCTATCATGACAATCGGCATCAATCCTAATCTGACCGCGTTTGCTCCGGGACAGACCGGGGCTGCGTGGTGCTATCCCAGCTTTTTTTCTGATGACGGTTCTGACGCCTGGGCCAAGTATGCCTGGTACTACCGTTATCGTTCGGTTTACCAGGAGCGCCTGAGTCTTGATTTCGTGCGGCGTTTTATTTTGCCTGAAGGGCGCATCTATGCGCCGCGCGCAGGCGTGATCACGGCTGCCACACGCGTTGATAGCAGTCCTGCCTGGAACATTAAAGTTCGTTACGAGGGAGATGCGGAAGATACAACTATTCAGTTCCCAGGCCAGCCAGGCGATTTTCCATACGTATTGCTCTTTGACGCGCTCCCGCCGAATAACACCTTTTCCGCAGGCGATGTAATTGCTGGACGTCTTGCTGTGCCGGGCGGAATTCAGGTGGAAGTCCAGCAGCAACAGCAGACCTATTACATGCAGTTTGTTCCAGTGTTAGATCGCTTTCAGGACACGCTGCAGAAAGCAGGGCATCCTTACGCCAGCCTGCGCGTGGGTGAAGATGTTTGCCAGCTTGATATGGTGGCATGCGCTTCGCCGCACTGGAACGCGGGCTTCCTCGGCGGGAGCCAGCAAAGCATTGACACAATCGTAAACAACTGCGTGAGCAGCAATGCCTGGGCGATGAAGCAACTGGTCCAGACCCGGCCGGCCGTGCTTTACATTGTGAGCGAATCCAGTTGGAAGATGTTTAACGGCGCTTTTGGCGCGCATGTGCGGCGTGATCCGCCACTCTCTGCGAATCCGGTTGACCATGATTTCACATTGCTGCGCGAAACCACTGACCCCAATCATCCCTGCAATTTCGTGATCGATGTCAACATTGATGGCGTTCCTTATCAATGCACGACGCGGATCGTAATTACACCGCATTTTTCGTATAACGATAACTTTTTGTCGCAATATCGTCTAAGCCAGCCTGATTGGAAGAATTTTCTGCAGACGCAAGCTGCCTGTGCTGCCGCCTTGACGCCCCAGAATGGCTTCTCTATCGTTCCCGCCGATCCAAAATACCCCAACAACTACGCTGTCATCCATCTTTCTGCGGACGCGCAGAACACCGCAGCGGCGCGGGCCTGGCTGCAGCAACAATTTCCTGCTGCATCCAAGATTCTTGAAGCTTATTATTTTGACGCGTACGGCATGATGGCCGCAGTTCTTGATGATCTTTTCAAACAAGGGACACTGGCCTGGCAGGACCAGGACAAGGGGACTGGTTTTCTGGCGCGTACCTCAGGTTCGTGCCAATTCTGCGTCAACCAGCACTGGCAATTTCCATTGGGTTGTCCTTATGGCAAGACCAAAGAACAGCCGCCTCCGTCTGGATTCCTGGAGAAAGTAGCAAAGCAGGTTGTAGCTACGGGCAAACCATTTGCAGGGGCTGCTGGAGCAAGTTGATTTAACAAAAATCTAGTTTCCTTAAAGGGGCAACTGTGGCTGGACAAAAGAATAATGCGATTCCTCCTGATGCTGTCCGGGTATGGCGCGGTTTTCGCCTCCCTGCTCTCACACTAGACCAGTTTTGCAGCAAGCTCGGCAGCGTCTTTGTGCCGGCAACAGTAAAAATGCAGATTGAAGCTGGGTTGCAATGCTATGTTCCCAGCATTCCCGGGGGCTTGGCCAACAAGCCCGACTCCGTTCCTGACGAGACTGCCATCCTGTTTTGGGAATCTCAAGCCACTTACTGGAACGGTTTCACCACGCTTGCCGTGCGGACTTACACGTTAACGCATAACGGCGTATATGTTACCGATAACCAGAAGAGCCGCGCAGATTTCCCCGTGCTCTTTTCCGGGACAGTCTCCAGTGATCAGCCTGTGTTTCTATTTAACACTCCGGCTGACTGGATGCACGGCAGCATTAACCATCTGGTGGGCGCCCGCCCACAAGCGCAAACTCCTGATGTCTTTCACGCTGCGGTAGCCAAAGCGCTAACCAGCATCCAGAAGCAAGTTCCTTTGCAGGGAGCCATTGCCTGTGTTGGCGATGACTACCTGGTTTATTGGGAACTGGGACCAGTTGCGCCTGGAACGCAACACCCAGCCTCGGGCCTGCCCATCATCCAGCCGACAGTCAGTTGGAATAGCGCGCTCACGCCTTCGCCTACGTTTCTGCCAGTTGGTTTGTGGGATGAATGGTCTGGAATGGATGTGCGCAGCGGCAGCAGCTTCAACATGCAATTCGAGCGCCGGAGCAAACCGTGAAAAAGAAAGCCCGCTCGTATCCGGTAGCTCCGAATTCCGTTTACGTATGGCGCGGATTTAAATCTGCTTCCATGACGTATGTTCAGTTTGCGCAGTTTCTTGGGACGGTATTTGTCCCCGCCTGCGCGCTATTGCAGCCACCCGTTGGCTTGCGTGCTTATCTGCCATCCATGGTGCCTCAGGCCAATAAACCCGCCGCAGTCCCAGATCAAACAGCTCTTATGTTTTGGATGGTGCCCGCCTCTCATGACGCAGCGCAGGAAGCGATTGCTGCAAGGATCTATACGAACCTGCACGGCGACGTTTATGACATGACCCGTAGTAAGCTGCCGGAGGTTCCCAGTTTTATTGTGTCTGTGAGTGGAGCACTGCAGCCTGAGCAGCCGTATTTTCTGTTGGATAACCCTGCCGACTGGATGCAGGGCGCGGTCTGCCATTTTGTGGGCGCTCGCCTGGAGAATATTGCCGTCAATGACTTTTTGAGCAAGGCGGCAACGTGGGCTCAAGCTTTCCGCCAAACTCCGCCCAAAGGTGTTGACGCTGCCCTGCTCTGCTGCGGCAATGATTATGCAGTTGCCTGGGTGCACGCGCCCAGGAAAGTCCCTAACCTGCAGTCAGTCTTTGACCAGCTGGCGCAACTGGCTACACCTGTGCTCCGCGACGATGCTCAACCCCAGCCATTGAATGCAGGGCTTTGGGATGATTGGCCTGGCCTTGATCTCAGTCAGCACGCCTGCCTCAACATTCAATTTAACCGCATCCCAGTTGCGAAACCTCGTAAGCGAGGCAAGGCGTGAAGGCGATTGAACACTTTGAGGTTCCGCAGCTTGGTCTGCTCAAGTCAGCGGTTTCGTGCGTTCTGGCGCGCGAGTTGAAGCTTGAGAACACCAACGCGATAGCGATTGACACAGATCATCCACTGATGCGTGGTACTGACCTTTACTGCCATGCCATGGAGGCAAACCAGCCTGTGCCGGAACCGGATACTGATCGTGGAGACGATCCGGCGGTGCAGGCCTATCTGGCCTCGCTGCATCATCGCATTATGCACGCTCACATTGCCGGAGATGCAAAGCTGGAAGCTGAAATTACGCGCCAGACGCAGCGCTTCAAATATGGCAATCCTCTCTGGCAACAGATGTATGTTGAGTACTACGACTATTATTGGCAGTATCCGTACCACGAAGGCAGACCACCCCACTATCGCTCCTGGCAGGATTCAAGCGGCGGCAATCGCGATCTTGACTATGGCGTCATCAATTGGAAACTTCCCGCCAATGCAAGGGTCGCAATCGTTGGTGATATTGGCACAGGTACCGATGTAGCCGCGGCGGTGTTGCTGGCAGCGCTCAGCTTCAAGCCCCATGCCATTCTTCATCTGGGCGATATTTATTTTTCTGGGACCAAGGCGGAAACTCGTCACCGCTTTGTTGGTCTGATTCAGGCCGTTCTTAAGAGTTGTGGTTTGCGTGTGCCTGTGTTTACCGTTCCCGGCAACCATGAATACTTTACCGGCAACGTCTCGTACTTTGCCACGCTCGATTCCAATGATCTGATTGACGATTCCAGCCAGCGCCAATCTGCCAGTTACTTTTGTCTCCGCAGCCAGGATGATGGCTGGCAATTTCTTGGCCTTGATACAGGTTTCTATGGGCACTACATGAATGTTGCTGCGTCGGCCCAGCAGGCAACGCTGGATCGCTTGCACATCGGGAAGGTGGAAACTGCGGGCAGCTCTTCCGGCCCATACTGGCCCGGCAATTACAATCCACATTTCCGTCACGCAAAAGGGGCAAATCTACCCCAGAAAGATCCCACAGCTCCCGTGGACCAGGTGACTGTGCGGACTGATGAGTGTGCGTGGCACAGCGATAAATTGCAGAAGTTCTCCGGCCGGTCGGTTTTGCTGTCGCACCATCAGCTCTATTCCGCTCTCAATGTCTGTGGAGTGGCCCAGAAGCAAGCTACCGGCGCTGACGGCAAGGCATCTGCAGATCCAACAGATTTCAATCGTGCCTGGGTCGATACCGGGTTGTGGCGTCAGTTTGGCCCAGCTTTTGGAACGCACGTAGCAGCGTGGATTTGGGGACACGAGCACAACCTGGGTATTTTCCAGAGTGGATATCGCCCAGCAGACTGGCCCCAGGACACGCCTGATGCGCAGCAGATCTTCAAGACGTTACCCAAAGGGCGTTGCGCCGGGCACAGCGCTATTCCTGTGCAGCAGAGTGAGGCGCCTTATGCACAAAAATTTCCGGTCGCGCTGGAACGCCCGGACCTGATGTTGGGATTGACCAACGGTTGGTACAATCGCGGCTTTCAGATTTTTGAAGCTGCCGGCGCCGGCCACCCGGCGCAACTCCGTTATTACCAGACCGCTGAAGCCGATCCAACACCCTTATTGATTTTTGAAGAGTCAATTGAATAGAGCCGGCAACCTGCCGCAAGAAGAACAGGAGATACATGCCAAACACGAACCAGATATTTGCTCTCTGCCCCACAAAAACTGCTGACAAGTTTGAGCTGGAGAAAGTCTGGAGCCAGAAGTCAAGTGGCCTGGCCGCGGGCTATACCAGCGCCGTTCCAGTTCAGGTGGGCAAGCAGTCTGTACTCTTCGCTTATAACAAGGCTGCGCAACGCACCGATCTCTATTTGCTGACGGATGCGAATCCCTGGGTAAACTTGCAGAGCAAGAAAGTCAGCCTTGATGGCGGTCCGTGGGATTCACTCAACACTTTCGTGCTCGGCAATGAGCCTTATGTGATGACGTATCGCGCGGATGACGGCACCTTTGGCTTCTTCCATGTTGGCCAGGACCTCTTAGTTTCATCCCCATACAAAATGGTGTTCCCGCGCAATACCCCAACCAAGGGCTTTACCACGGTTGCTCCTGTTACTTCGTTAGGACAGCAATATGTTCTGGGCTATAACTTTGATGATGGCACGGTTGCGGCGTTCAGTATCTCGGTAATCCCATCGTCCGCAGACGGAACGCCGCCGCTCCTTGGATTGAATGTCTGGTACCACCACTGGGCCAAGGGGTGGACCCACTTTGCTTTCTTCCAGCTGGGTGGTGCCAACTTTTTCTTTAAGATCAACACTGCCAAGCTGAACGTAAACATCGACCATCTTCAGGATAATCCTGCTCTCGGTACGGTTGAAGTTGGAAGCCAACTGCAGGCACAGATGCCCGATGCGCTTTCCGTGAGCCTGGCAGCACATGTCCCATGGGCGAATGGCGAGCCATACCTGCTGACCTATGTCGCCTCAAGCGGCGATACCCAAGTTTTCCGGATTCACGCCGATTGTCTTGGATGGACCAGGGTGACGGAGTCCTCTACCGGCGCAGGTACTTCCATGATCGTTCCTTATCGCATTGGCAACACTACCTACATTTTGTTTTATGGGGGCGGCAAATGATGACTCAGGGTGGCACAAAGACAGCGGGCCGGGACTTAAAGTGGATTCAGCAGGCGCTGCAAACGGCAGTTGAGTTGGAGTGCACAACTCTGCCCCTGTATCTGGCAGCCATGTTTTCGCTTGAGGTGCAGAATTATCCGGCTTATAGTGCGATTCGCGCGGTTGCCATGGAAGAGATGGTGCACATGGCCATCAGCGCAAATATGCTTGCCGCGCTCGGCGGTTCCCCTGCCATCAAGAACATAAAATTCGCATTTCCCGGAAAGGGTTTGCCGGGCGGCACCGAGCCCGATCTTGATGTTGGGCTGGCCCAGCTATCAAAGCTTCAACTCAAGAACTTTATGCGGCTGGAGACGCCGGAATTTCTGCTGCGCCAGATCTATCGTGATGAAACATATCCAACCATCGCGAAATTTTATGACGATATCAGGAATGCAATCCGCAACAACGCGGATGCCGTACGCGCCGCAGTGCAAGCCGGCGGTCCGGCCAACCAGGTTGGCGACGATATTGGTTTTACCACTATCAAGTACACGCCCGGCGTTGATCCGGTAGACCAATGCCTGGCGGGCATTGAAGAGATTCTGGAGCAGGGTGAGGGATCATCTGCCACGTCGCTATTTGCCTCCACAGGCTCTGAGGATGAGCCGTCACATTATTGCAGGTTTGCTGAAATCTACTACGGCGCCAGCTATGAAGATCCAAAACCGCCGGTTAAGCTGACACTAGAGAGCGAGTCAAAATTCTTCAAAGGGCGTCCGGTTCCGTGGCCGGTGGTGATCAATACGCTTGCCATTCCTGCAGATGGATACGCGCGCATCCTGGCACTTGATCCTGATGCAGCTGCGGTTACAACTGATCTCAAAGCCTTTGATGGAGCGTTCTCATCAATTCTTGCCGCGCTGGATGCGGTCTGGAACGGCCCGGCAAGTGCATCATGGAAGACCCTTGGCGGCGCTGTTCACAGCATGGTGGATCTGCGCGTACTTTCCTGTTTCAATATTCTGCGCCATCAGGTTCCACCTGCGGCCATAACGCAGATCGCTGCTCTCTATCCCAATGAGGCTGACCGTCTGCGCAAATACACTGACCTGACCAAGCCGGTATTTTACGGGCCTAGGTTCTTGAACGTGAATTCAGGAGCGTGATACACACGAAGCAACTTCCATACTCGCGTCATTGTAAGTTCCTTCGACAAACAGCCGGGGCGCTTGCTTGGCATAGCTTTTCGGCTGTCTTTCACACCACGCGAGATGCAGCCTTTGGCCGACATTTGCAAAATTGTGGTATCTTGCTGGACAGCTATAAATCCTTAATAATCGAGCTTTCTTCGTTCAGCTTCTTTTGCCATACGTCACTTAGTTTTAAGGCTGACGTCAGGAGTTTTCCATGAAGTATTTCACTGCCCCGATCCGGTCATCTTTCTTATTCATCTTTGCAGTGCTTGGCACTTTGTTTGCAATCGCGGTAGTTGCCCAGACTGCACCCTCTACTCAAGCCCCAGCTTCACAAACGCGAACTACCAACGCCGGAACGGCCAACAAGAGCCAGAGTGCTACAGCAAGCCAGCAATCAGGAACAACCATCCCAGCTCCTGTTTTGAAGGTTACAACCCGCCTTGTTCTGGCGGATGCAGTGGTCACCGATCACGCTGGCCACGCTGTGACTGACCTAAAGCCCGAAGATTTCGAGATCACAGATAATGGCAAGCCGCAAAAGGTGCGATTTTTTCACTTACAGCAGACAAACAATGGGCAGGCGAGTAATGGAACCACCGCTCCTGTACCTCTTTGGAAATTGCAGCCTGGCGTGTACACCAATATTCCAGATCCAGGAACGGTTACCGGGCCACCCACAGTTCTTCTTGTAGATGGATTGAACACACCCGGCGCAGATCAGAGCCGCATGAGGCAGCAGCTGCTTAAGTATCTGCAAAAGCTGGGGCCGCGGCGGAGCATCGCAATTTACCTTTTGGGCCGTGACCTGAGTGTGCTGCAGGATTTTACTGATGATCCCCAGTTGCTGCAGGCGGCGCTCAGCAAACTAGGGCCATTCGGTTCTGTTGCGCTACAGCCTGAAGCTGGACCAGACGATCTTTTCATTCGTGACTTCGGAAGTGTTACCGGCGCACAATTGCCGGCTCTTGTGCTTCAACATTTACGGGAGTTTGAAACCGAACAACTCTCCAGAGAGACAGATGATCGCGTGGGTATCACAGTGGCTGCCCTGAGTCGTCTTGCCCAGATTTTGGCCGGATATCCCGGTCGCAAGAACCTGATTTGGCTTTCCGGCGCTTTCCCTATGTCGATTATTCCTGATCAGAATAACCGGATGGCATCTGATGCACAGCGCAGTTACGCAAAGCAGATTGATTTTGCGGCCAACTTGCTCACCGATGCTCAGGTGGCTGTTTATACCGTGGACGTGCGTGGGCTGGATAATGCCGCTCCTGGCGCGGACACAAATGGCGCAGACGCTAGCGGACAGGTGCGGAGAAACGGAGCCTTTCAAGAGGAACTCTCTCGCCAGGAGGGAGTTGATGTCGACATACACGCTTCAGAAAAGGAATTGGCAGAGCAGACCGGCGGGCGTGCGTTTTATAACAGCAATGATTTGAACAAAGCGGTGCAGGATGCGCTGGCTGACGGATCAACCTATTACACGCTGGGCTACTATCCGGAAAATATCCGCTGGGATGGTGCCTTCCACAAAATCGTGGTCAAGGTTACGCGTAAGGGTCTTGGAGTAAGAAGCCGCAAGGGATACTTTGCCTATGATCTTGCTCTCACCGAAAAAATCGACGAGAAAACCGCGCGCATGGAGTTTCTTGGTGCGCTCACGCCAGGTTCGCCTGCCATGACCACGCTGCCTTTTGTGGCCATTGTGGGGGCGCCGGGGAAGCCGGGGGATCCCGTAACCGTTGAGTACAGTGTGGAGCCCCATTCCATTGCTTTTGAAGACCAGAAAAACGCGAAACTTGATTTTGTGATCCGCGCCTTTGATGCTCATGGCAAATCAGCAGGGAACCAATCACAGAGTTTCACCTTTGACCTGACGCCGGAGAAGCTGGAGTACGTTAAAACGCACGGGCTGCGCGTGAAGCAAACAATTACGCTGCCATCAGGAAGATTCCTGCTTAAGGTCGGCGTGCGCGATGTAAAGAGCAACGCGATTGGAACGCTTTCTGCAATCGTGCAAGTTCCGCTGGGCTAATTTAACTGTTGCTCGGAAGTGCGAATGCTTTTGTGCGTTTGTGATTTTTCCCGTAAATACTGAGACAAAAATTTTCCCATTTTGAAATGTTCTGAATGCAGAACAGCTATTGCTTTGCTCACAGCCTGCAGGAAACAGCATGGTATAGTCCGCACCCTGGTAGCTTTTAACGGCTCCAGTGAAAGGAAAAATCAATGACTAATGCTGAAGTAATTCGCGCATGGAAGGATCCGGATTTTCGGGCTGGCCTGAGCACAACAGAAATGTCCTTGCTTCCTGATAACCCCGCTGGCAAACTCGATCTGAGTGACAGCCAGCTACGCGATACTTATCTGCTCACCCGGTTTGTGTGCGGAACTACGGTGGTAGATTCTTGTGTCAAGCCTCCCGCGCAGTGCCCGTAACAGGCGTTGTTTAAAGAGTCATGCCGGAAGGTGGATGACTCAAAATTAATATTGTTTTTTGCTTTAAATGATTTGTGGAACCAGCCATTCCAAACCTGGATGACTGGTTCCACGAAATGCTTTATATGTAAGGGCCGGGCCAAACTCAGCAATCCGCAGCAGACGAACGTCTATACCATGACAATCCAGAATGCCCCTTCTCCTTGGAATTCAGCCGCAACTTTGGCAGAGCGGCTTGCAACCCTGCATGTCTCGCCACAAAGGACTGGCAGCATAGTGGACACGGAGCGCGCTACTCGACGGCTGAAGCAGTGGAAAGACCAGGAGCCTTTCAACCAAGCTGATTATTTTGCGCGGCGCTTGGCCATGGACCAGACGACTGAAGATGAGTTGCTGCGTTTGTTGGAGCAGCAGGCCCAGGGCTATGAGCAACCGTGGGCGTGCACCCTCGAGACAACTTTTTCTAAACACTCTCTGTCTGATGATTTTCCTTTCTCCAACCTATGGGACAACAAGAAGGATCTGGGATTTCTGGTTGCGATCAGGCCGCTCATTGATATGGCCCGCAAGCGCTTGTGGATCGCCGCACGGAAATTGGCGGCAGGTATCGATCATGAACTCCCTTTCGATCCCGATCAAGTTCCTGCCATGTTCTTTCCTAATTTAGAGCGACGCCTGCAGGCGATGTTGAAACGCACCATGGTATTGGAACTGAACGTGGCCAGGCTCGAAGGCCGGCTTCAGGGAGAAACATCAGAAGAGCGCTATCACAGTTTTCTGAACATATTGCGAGATAAGGAAGAGGCGTTGAAGCTTCTCTGCGAATACCCAGTGCTGGCCCGGCAGATCATGGTTCGAATTGAGCAGTGGTTGGAAGCCAGTACTGAATTTCTGCGTCGCTTGCGCGCAGACTGGGAAAAGATCAAGAGCGAATTTTTCCCTCACATCAATTTGGGACCATTGGTAGAAGTCCAGGGAGGGGTGGGCGACAATCACAGAAACGGCAGAAGTGTGCTGATTTGCAGGTTCGGCCCGGATTCTCGCCTGGTTTACAAGCCAAGGTCGCTAACTCTTGACGCACACTTCCAGGATTTACTGCGTTGGATCAATGACCGAGGGAGCCATCCTCCTTTTCGTCTGCTTAAAATCATTGAAGGCCGCGATTACGGCTGGGTAGAGTTTGTTACTTCATCTGCTTGCCGGAGCCTGGAGGAAGTGCGCCGCTTTTATGAGCGCCAGGGAGGCTATCTGGCCTTGCTGTTTGCACTGGAAGCAAGCGATTGCCATCATGAAAACGTAGTTGCCGCCGGCGAGCATCCTGTTTTGATTGATCTGGAAGCTCTCTTCCATCCCCGTCTGGTGGAAGGCGCTGATCCGGCTTATGCAGCTGCCGGCGCAAGCGTGGATTACTCAGTTTTGCGTGTTGGGCTGCTGCCGCGGCGCGTTTTTGGCGACGAAGAATCTGAGGGCATTGACGTCAGCGGTCTTGGCGGCGCAGACGGGCAGCTTACTCCTATTCCTGTATTGAGCGTGGAAAAAGAAAGAACAGATGAGATGCGCTTCACGCGCAAGCGCCAGCCTATGGCGGGCAGTAACAATCGCCCTTCCATGGATGGGTCTGAAGTGCAAACCCACGATTATGAAGATGCCATAGTATCTGGCTTTACTGCTGTCTATGAGACGCTGCTCCGCTATCGTCAAGATTTGCTCGCATCCGATGGCCCATTGACGCGCTTTGCAAACGATCAGGTGCGTGTGCTGCTGCGCCCGACCCAAACCTATAGTGTGATCTTGTGGGAGGCCTTTCATCCTGATGCGCTGCGCGATGCTTTGGATCGTGACCGTTTGTTGGATCGCCTATGGGTAGCGGTTCAGGATTCAGCTTACCTTGAACGTGTGATCACAGCGGAGAGGCAAGACCTTACTGTTGGCGATGTTCCTATCTTCACTACGCGACCGTCTTCCTGCACACTTTGGGACAGCAGAGGTGAGCAGTACGATCAATTTTTTCAGCAGCCGGGACTCAAGATGGTGGAGCAACGCCTGCTCCAGTTGGATTCCGCTGATATGGGTAGGCAGATTTGGTTCATACGGGCCTCTCTTACTTCTTTAACGCTGGCTGAAGCAATCGGAAGAAAACCCTCGCGGAAGATGATCGCTCCAAGCTCTGCAGCAAGCCCTGACCGGCTTCTTGCTCAGGCGATAAAAATTGGAGATCGGTTAAAAGACCTGGCTTTGGAAAATAGCGACTCCGCTTCATGGGTCGGCATCGGTCTGGTAAATGAGCGCGCCTGGTCTGTGCTGCCGTTGGGAACCAAGCTGTATGACGGGCTTCCCGGGGTTATTCTATTTTTGGCTTATCTCAGTTTCATTACCGGCCGCGATGATTACAAGCATTTGAGCCGTCTAGCCCTGGTTACTCTCCACCGTCAACTAGATCAATTTTCAGAGAGTGCTTCTCTCGGAGCTTACTCCGGTCTTGGTGGCATCATTTATGTGTTTTGCCATCTAGGCGTCCTCTGGGGTGAGGATGAACTTCTGAGCGACGCGGCAAAGTTGGTGAACTGCCTGCCAGCAATGATTGCAAAAGATGCGCAACTGGATATTATCGGCGGATCAGCCGGCTGTCTTGCCAGCCTGCTTGCGCTGTATCAGGTGATGCCTTCAGACGTTATCAGACACATTGCGCTCCAGTGCGGGGATCGTCTTGTGGATACAGCGCGCACTATGCAGCAGGGCATTGGATGGATATCAAAGGGAGTCGCTGAAAAACCGCTGACAGGATTTTCACACGGCGCGGCGGGCATTGCATGGGCATTGTCAGAACTGGCACGGTTCACGGGTGATGATCGGTTCAGCAGGACTGCTCATGAAGCCATTCTTTATGAACGCAGTCTCTTTATGCCTGAAGCGCAAAACTGGCAGGATTTGCGGCATGAGACTGAGGCTTCCCACTGCGGGATCACATGGTGTCATGGTGCGCCGGGCATTGGATTGGCGCGGCTGAACATGCTGCACGATGATGATGGAAATTTTCAAGCTGAAATCGAGACCGCGTTACAAACCGCCCTGGATCAGGGGTTTGGTTCCAACCATTGCCTTTGCCATGGGGACCTGGGAAACCTGGAGCTTATCCTGCAGGCCAGCTTAGTCTTGAAAGATCAGCGCTGGATCGCAGAACTCAATCGTCTTTCGGCAATAACCTTGGAAAGCATTGAAGACGATGGATGGCTTTGCGGAACGCCTTCCAATATCGAGACACCCGGACTCATGACCGGCCTGGCAGGCATTGGGTACCAGTTGTTGCGCCTCGCTGATCCATCACTGGTGCCATCTGTGTTGTCTTTATCGCCGCCGATGTTAATTAAACACCCAAGCGTTCTGGCGAGCTCACATTGAGCAAGACACAAGCAAATTTTCGAAGCGCGCGCTCTTTGCGTGATCCTTACTTGCTCACTCCGTTCGCAATGCCTGCATGGGTTCTGTGTTGGCTGCTCTTCGCGCCGGAATCACAGCGGCGATGAATGCCGCAGACGCAAGCACGCAGGCAGTGATAAACAAAACCAAAGGATCATAAAGTTTCACACCATATAGCTGGCTGGCCATGACGCGACCACCGAAAATCGCGACCGGAATCCCTATGGCCAGACCGATACCGACCTGGACAAATGCGCTGCGCAAAACCATTCCCAGCATGTTCATGCGGTTGGCGCCGAGGGCCATGCGAATTCCGATCTCGCTGGTGCGCCGTTCCACTGAATATGACGTGACCCCGTAAAGGCCAATCGAAGCCAAAATCAACGCCAGGATGCCGAAGAACGAGGTCAGCTTGGCGATCATGGCCGGTTGGGTGAAATTTCCCTTTACCTGCTCAGCAAAACTTTGGAAATCGACGATTGCCAGGTCGGGATTGATCTGCGCCAGCGCCCGGCGCAATTGCACCTCAAGGCCTGAGATTTCACCATGCGTCAGTATTTCAATGGCGTTCAGGTATTTGGAACGATCTTCAAATTGCTGGTAGCGCGGGTCAGGATTGTGTGCGCTTTGTCCCTGGACCAGAAAATACATAGGGCGCATCTTGCTGTTAGCACCCCAATAATTCGTGTCTTCTGTCACCCCCACAATCTCAAACGCACCCGGATGCTTCAGATCGTCACTGAAATGCTTTCCAATGGCGTGCCCATCCTTAAAATACTTTTGCTCAAAAAAGCGATTGACCATCGCAACAGTGCGCGTTGCGGGGGTGTCCTGCTCATTGATGGCGCGGCCTTCCAGGACCTTGGTGCCGATCGCATCAAAATAGCCTGGGCTTGTACGCACCCATGATGCGTTGTGATCACGCGTTCCCGGCGCTGGTGGCGGTTCGCCCTCGATATATACGCCTTCGCCCCAGTTATCTCCTTCCATAGGACTGTAAAGAGAAAAGCTGACCTGCTGAATGCCGGGAATGGCGCTCAAACTGTCATGCAGTTGGCGGTAGAGCGGCTCCAGCTTATCCGGCGAGTATCCCGCCATCTGCGGATCAATATGCAGGATGTACCGGTTCGCAGTCTCAAAACCGAAGTTCCGATGCTGCATATTGTTTAAGCTGCGCGAGAGCAGTCCGGCTGCGCACAACAACACGAGTGATAGCGCTGCCTGCACCACTACCAGCGCTTTTTGTCCGTAATTGCCAGTGTTTCCTGCGGTGCGTCCGACCCCGCGCAATACTTCCGCGGGATTGGTGTTGGCCGTCATCCATGCGGGCGCCATGCCAAACAGGATGCCGGTAAGGAATGAGACTACAAAAGCAAAAGCCAGGACAGGCAGCGACGGAGAGGCGTGGATCGGCACATACTCATGTCCAAAGGCCAGGCTCAAGATCAGGCGGGTGCCACCATAGGCGATTGCCACTCCTGCAACGCCGCCCATCATCGCCAGCACAACACTCTCTGTCAGCGCTTGCTGCACCAGCGCAGGCCGCGGAGCGCCTAAAGCTGCACGAATAGAAATCTGCTGTTTGCGCGTGGTGGCCCGCACCAGCATCAGGTTCGCCAGATTGGCGCAGGCAATCAGTAGTACAAATGCGGAGATCCACATCAGCAGGTGCAGCCCGTCCTGGTACTCGTCGCGCATCCTCTGCAGGCCGCTTCCTCCAGGCGAAAAGTGCAGCGTCTGTTTGGCGATTAGAGAGTGATAGCGGTCTTCAACCTTGCTCTCCGGGCTTAGCAGGAATTGCCGCAGCTCCACCTGCATCTTTGCTTCCATGGATTTTGTATCGGCTCCCGGCTTGATGCGCCCAATCAGGTCCAGCCAATCTAACGCTGCATCATCCAGCAGAGAATTAGCCGGTTCAATCACCGGCTCATCAGCCAGTGGAATCCAAAATGATGGCGGATTGCTCTGCACCCGGTCGCCAAAGAACCCAGGCGGCGCAATGCCTACCACAGTTACCGGCTGAGAATTCATGACAAATCCAGCGCCGATTACAGAGCGGTCGCCGCCAAATTTTTCCTGCCACGTGCGGAAGCTTATGACTGCTACGGGCGCCGCGCCTTTGTTGTCATCCAACGGAGACAACATCCGGCCGGCGTACGCCGGAATGCCAAAAGTTGAGAAGTAATTTCCAGAAACAAATTCACTGCGAAATGATTCCGATGGCTTATTGCTGCCGGCCCGGCGTGCACCCACCAGGCTGCCACCAGACTGAAACCCCGCTAATTCCTCAAAGCCTGGAGTCTGCTCTTTGAATTGCTTGTATTGCTCAAAGGAGAAAAGAGACCAGTTGTCCTGCAAGCCGCCGTTGACGCAGCAATTTTCCTCGTTGCCGATTCGTATAAGCTCTTCAGGTTTGGTGACCGGAAGCGACTTCAGCAGCACTGCATGTACCAGCGTAAAGATCGCGGTGGTTGCGCCAATGCCAAGCGACAGCGTTAAAACAGCAGTTACCGTAAATCCGGGAGCTTTTCTGAACTGCCGTAACGCATAACGAATATGATCCAGAAACTGCATTCAATTCTCCATGAAGGGCACTTGCCTGTGAAACTGCTCAGCCTTTTGAGATATATATACTTGCCCCAGAGAAAAAGGTTCCTAAAATCTGGGCAATTTCTGTAAATATTTTTGGCCTAAAGAATGGATTACTGTGATCTCGGCACCAGGAGAAGTGGCGCGTGCGCCTTATAGATGCATGAGGCCTGTGGAAAAGAATTTATACCAGGTACCCGAATACCAATTTGTCGATCACTCATTACTCGCGCATCACAGACTTTGAAAGGTGCCGAGGACGGTCAACATTGCGTCCGCAAAGGACTGCTATGTGGTAGGCAAGAAACTGGAGCGGTATCACCTCAACCATCGGCTGCAAAAGCACCGGAGCTTCCGGCACGCGCAGGATAGATGGTGTAATTTTCTCCAGTTCTGTATCGTTCTGGCTTACGATTGCGAGCACAGGGATGCCACGCTCAACAAATTCACGGATACTGGCAAGTGTCTTGCCGTAGCGCATCACTGAGTCGGCATCATTCAGGTCTCGCGCTGCCAGCACCACAATCGGCAGGTGTTCATTCACCAGGGCAGTAGGGCCGTGCTTCAGTTCGCCCGTCGGATATCCTTCCGCATGAATATAGGAGACCTCTTTGAGCTTGAGCGCGCCCTCCAGGGCAATTGGATAGTCGATGTCGCGCCCCATATAGATGAAATCTTTGTAGTCATATAACTGCTGCGCGAACTCCTGGCAGCGTTTGTCGGTTTCCAGGGCTTTTTCAATGAGTGCCGGCAGCAGAGGCAGCGTTTGCAGGGCTGCATCGGTTGCTTCATTGACAGCTGAGCGTTCTCGGGCCAGATGCGCGGAGAAAAGAAACAACGCCGTAAGCTGCGTGGTAAAACTCTTGGTGGCGGCAATGGCAACTTCCTCGCCGGCATGTGTCAGAAAAGTGGCGTCTGCAAGCTGTGTGAGCGGCGTCTCCGGCACATTGCAAATCGCCAATGAGCATGCGCCTTTTTTGCGCGCCACCTGAAGCGCCGTAATGGTATCGATGGTCGTGCCGGATTGCGAGGGAAAAATAGTTAATTCATGCGGAGCAACAACGGGATCGCGATAGCAATACTGGCTGGCAAAATCTACCTCAACATCCAAGCCAACCATTCGCTCCAGCATAAACTCACCCACCATTCCCGCGTGCCTGCTGGAACCGCTGGCGGCAATGGTGATCTTACTGATATTTCGCAACAGTTCTGAAGAGAACCCCAGCTGCGGCAATGAAATGTTTCCATCGCCGCCAAGGTTATCTTCAATCACAGTCCGCACAGCTTCAGGCTGATCATAGATTTCTTTGATCATGTAGTGCGCGAAACCGTTTTTCCCATTGCTCATAGTCATATTTCACGTTACTTGTTTCGTTTTGTGAGCAGGACTGTTGCTTTTACGTGAAATCTATTGAGATTGTCCGGCGAAGTGCAAATTGAATTGACATACGGCATAATGCGGAGCTACTTACCCCGTGGTGTAATAGCTCCGCATCGCCGCTCTGACGAGGTTATGTCGCCAGAAGCTGCACATCCTTATGCGGGGCCGGTTGCGGCTGCGGTCCGGGCAGAGCTTCTCACTTGAGAGCCTTGCCGGAAAAAGCGTCGCAGCTTAGGGCGTTGCGTCAAGACGAGTTGGCAAGTGATCCCAGCGGGGCATTGCGCGTGCCTGGCCCCGCCTGGATCGGTCAGATTTGTTAAAACGCCAGCTTCAAGCCAAATTGCACTTGGCGGCCGGGGTTGGATGAGGTGATCAGGCCAAACGTCGATCCCTGACTTGTGTTGGGTGCGCCGAAAATGGGCGTGTTGGTCAGGTTGATGAATTGGGTCATGAACTGGAAGTTCGTTCTCTCGGAAATCTGGAACGTCTTCACAATGCTGAAGTCGGAGGTGGCCAGACCCGGTCCGCGGAAAGAACCTGCTCCGCAAGTTCCGAAGTTTCCTGATGCTGCCGGCTTGACTGACAACGGGTTCAGTGACTGTATGCCGATGATCCCGCCTGTGGTGTTGGGATCAGTAAGTGCGCCGCTGCCCGACTGTGAAACACCCGCTACGCAGTCAGGACGCGGTGACGCGCTGCCTGTTCCGGAGTTGTCCGGCCCGTGAGGATAGAGGGCGAACCCGCTATGCAGGGTGAAATTGGAAGCGATGCTCCAACCGCCGATGATCGCGTTAGCAATGCCTTCCGCGCCGCTACCGAACATACGGCCCTTGCCGAACGGCAGGTCATAGGTGAGGTAGCCATTGAAAAGGCTCGCCACGTCAGAGATGCAGCGTCCGTAGTCACCCATGGGGTCATAGGCGTTCTGGAAGAAGAATCCGAAGCCTGTCTGGCTGACTGCTCCCGGAAGCTGCTCTTCATCGCCGAACGGTCCGAAGTAGCCCAGGCTGTTGGTCATACACTTGGACCAGGTGTAGTTGGCCTGGAATTGCACTCCCTCCCATGCGCGCTGTGCAACGCTGACTTGCAACGCGTTGTAGCGCTGAATGCCGCTCGAGTCATTGAAGCGGATCGTAGGTGAGTTGCCGGCGCCGCAGCAGTTGATCAGCGCCTGAGCAAACGGCCCTGGAGCCGTTACTCCGGGCGAGACGAGTTGGAGTTGATTGAAAATGAAGATGTCAGACATGTGATCAATCTTGTTGCCCACATAGCCGACAGAAACAGAGGTCCTGCTGCCCAACTGCCGTTGGAGAGTGAGGTTCCATTGCTGATCCATCGCCGGCCGCAAATCAGGATTCGTGAGGTGCAGTGTAGCGCCTTGCAGGCAGGCGGGTGAGAGTGACTGCAGCGCGGCCACTGTGCAGGCTGATGCCGGGAATCCGGCGAACCCCTGGCTCAGTGTGCTGCTAGGCAGCGCCTGATTAGGCAGATTGATGATTTCATGCCCCTGCACGAATGGCGGGTTTTGGTAAGGCAGGTTGTTGACGCCGTTGGCTTCCATGAAACCGGAGATTCCGTAAGCCGCACGGACCACCGTGTTCCTCAGCCAAATCGATTGCCCGTTCGGCTGCCATGCCAGACCGATCCGCGGCTGGAAGTTTCCGATTCCCTTGTATGTGTTGTATCCGGAGCCGATCTGCGGTTGCCCGGTAATCAGGTCAAAGTTTACATCCTGGCCGTTTTCGGTCGTCCGCGCCGTGGTGAGCTCATAGCGCAGCCCCAGGTTCAGAGTGAGATTGTTCCTGAAGCGCCAGTTGTCCTGGGCAAAAATGCCGAACAGACTGTTACGGAGATATTTGTTACCGCCGCCGCCGTTGCCCTGTTGCACATCCTGCGGTAGACCCAGCATGAAGTCAGCCACAGAACTCCCGCTCGACACCCCACCATTGCCGGTGAACTGGCCGTTGAACAGGAACTGTCCTGCCAAACCGGCGTTGCCGGGATAAAGATCGTTCATGATGTAGTGGAATGCTTGGAATCCGCCATGGAAAACGTGGCGTCCATGGGTCCAGGTAGCTGTGTCTTCAAACTGCCACGTGGTGTCATGGAAAGACTGCACCAAGTCATTGTTGCCAATGGGGCCCGGGAGCACCCCTGATCCGCTGAACACCATACCTGGCAGAAAATCAGTGGTAACACCCGCAATCCCGAAAAGCGCAGAAAGATTTTGCCCGGTGGGATTCGAGAAACCCTCGGTTACGGGGAAGTACTGAACACCGATGCGCGCATCGTTCAACAAGGTCGAGGAAAAAGTGTGGGTCTCATCCACAACCAGGTTCTTCAACGGGAAAGTCTTGCTGGGGTTGCCCAGCAATTGCAGGCTGTTGACAATGGGCGCGGTGATGAACTGCTGTGACCACCGGCCCATCAGGTGGTCCTTTTCCGAGGGCACATAATCGATTTTCAGGTCGCCCTGATAAGAATTTGTTCTAAATTGCTGGATGTTGTTTGCGATGGAACCGCCCGGATAGAAGGGTGAGGTTACAATCGCACGCGCCGCAGCGTTCAGACTTCCCAGGGGAATCTGGTTATTGGCAAAGGCGGTCCGGCCGGCTGGTGTGGCGCTTGAGGTAGGATCGAACAACTGGTGGGCCGGGTTATTGCAGATTCCTCCTGAGAAACCTTCTGGGCACAGCCCGGAAAAATCTCCGACTCTCTCTGCATCGGGCACAAGGCTAATCTGGTTTACCGTTGAAGGTTGCGAGAAGAGTGACTCTGAGTAATCCGAGAAGAAGAACAGCTTATTTTTGATGATCGGCCCACCGAAAGTGAATCCGAAATCGTCATAATGCAGGGCGGGACGTGGGGCAATTTGATTTCCGGCCGCATCTTTGCCGCATATGAAACCGGTTCCGTTCGGAAGACAGGCAGTGTTGTTCTGCCAACTGTTGGCATTCAGGCCGCCACGACGCAGATAATCGTAGAGCGAGCCGTGAAAATCATTGGTGCCCGACTTGATGCTTACGTTCACTACGCCGCCCAGGTAGTTGCCGAAATCGGCTGGGGCGCTGCCGGTGATGAGGTTGAACTCCTGCACCGCCTCAGGTGCGGGAACATATCCCACGTCATTGTTGTCCGGTTGGTTATTGTCCATTCCATCCAGAAGGAAATTGTTTTCCTGCTCGCGTGCGCCGTTCACGTACGGGCGTCCGGTGCCGAAGCTGTTCTGCGCACCCTGAAAGCCGAACAGGTTCGGAGTGATGACTCCGGCGTTTGTCACCAGCGTCAATTGATTCGTATTGTGCGTCGATAAAGGCAGTTGCGCGATGGTTCTGCCTTCTAATACGCTGCCTATGAGGCTCGTATCGGTTTGAAGAATCGGCGCGCTCGCGGAAACTTCAACTGTCTGCGAGACCTCGCCCACCTTCATCTGAAAGCTGATGCGCACGGTTTGATTCAACGCAATCTCAAACGGCGGATTGGCCGCGGTCTGAAAACCTTTTACTTCGGCTTTCACTTCATACCTGCCTATGGGTACGTGAGGAAGATTGAAAGTGCCTGAATCATTCGTGATTGTTGCCAGTGTTGTGCCACGGTCAAGATCGCGGGCCGTGACCTTTGCGCCGCTCAGCGTAGCGCCGCTGGGATCAACCACCGTGCCCACAATGGAGCCGGTAACTTCCTGTGCATTGAGCTTGCCTGGGTACCAGAAAAGGAGTGAAAGCAGGCAAAATAAAAAGGCACCCGTTATGAGTGCCCTGTGAATGTTTTTTCGCCCATCGTCTGCTGTTATGCGCCAGCAGGAGGAGTGGAGACTTCCTTCTAAAACTTGAGAACGCAGCATTCAACCTCCATGGGGTGTGGGCCGTATGGCCTACACGTTCCAGGCACTCGCCTTTCCTGATCGAGTGCGGCTTATTAAACAAAGCCTAGTGTTTATTGAAACGTTTTCATAAACACCGGCGGGGATTCTCGCAGAGTCATTATGGATTGTCAAGATCATGTTAAAAAGAAATTTGCTTAGCTTAAAAAGTATTTTGTTCTGCCAGAAGCGAACTGTCCCAAAATGGGAACCTAACCCATAAGCCGGTACGGCGAAAAGAAGTTTCTAGCCGTCTGAAAACCGGGCCTATTCACGTGCGGACCGTCAACAGCTTAGCCTGCCATTGAATTTTTGCATTTCGTCCCACACATAATCATGGGCAAACGCGCAGCACCCAGGATGCCTGCCCGGTCCTGCAGCAGTGCGGGTGTTACCTCTGTAGAGCGGTGACTGCGCTTTTCCTGCTCACCTGCCCGGAAGACAATTGACCGTTCATGAAGCTCATGAAACATGGCCGGAGAAAACTGGTCCCAGGCCTTTGCCACCCCACCGCCAATAATATACATGGGAAGATTGAAAGCGTTGATCAGGTTCGCCAGTGCTATGCCCAGCGCTTTGCCGGCGGAGCGAAAAATCTCAATCGCTGCGGCATCGCCCGCGCTGGCACAGGCGTGCACTGATCGAGCGCTCAACTCTGAATCTTTTAAGCGGGCCTCAGCCAGGCAAGGAGAGCCGCGATCAGCAGCCTCGCTGGCCATGCGATGGATAGCTCCTGCCGATGCATATTGTTCCAAACAGCCATGATTGCCGCATGGGCAGGCATTGCCTTCCGCAACCACTGTCATGTGTCCCAGCTCTCCGGCCATGCCCATGACTCCATGCCATGGCTTGCCGTTTACTACAAACCCCCCGCCTACCCCTGTACCAAGCGTGATCATGCAGAGATCATTCACTTCTCGTCCTGCGCCGAGCCATTTTTCACCCAGCGCCGCGCAATTGGCATCGTTTTCCAGGATCACTGTTGCGCCAAGCCGAGCTTCAAGATCTTCACGCGCAGGATAACCATTCCAGCCGGGAAAGTTGGCAGCGGAGTAAAGCGTGCCTCTTTGCAGATCGATAATTCCAGGCCAGCCCACTCCAATACCCAAGAATTTATGTGTGCTTGAAAATTTATGGGAGATAAAGCGCACCGCGTCAGTCAGCCTTGAAACAACTGCTTCGCGTCCCTGGCTGACGTGTGTGAGCGTATCCAGTGAATCCAGGATTTTGCCTTTATCATCGACTGCGGCAATGCGCAGATTGGTCCCGCCCAGGTCCACTCCGATGGTAAAGTTGTCCACCTTTTCACCTCCCGGCAATAGAACACGGGAACGCAATCCAGTTTACGGCCCTATTATAGCGAAACGTTTCAATAAAACAACTGGCAATTTAGCCCAATAATTTATTGAACGCTTTTATTGAAAAGGTGCGAGAATATCCATAAGAACCAGCCCAGGTTTGCCTGGCCTCCTCCAGATTAGGTGACTCATGACACAACGTAATCCGAATAAAACCACCGTGACGATCCGTGACGTTGCTAAAACCAGCGGTTTTTCCGCAAGCACGGTTTCCATTGTGCTCAATAATGCGCCGCTTGCCCGTTACATTCCACCGCAGACCAAGGCCCGCATTCAAAAGGCGGCAAAGAACCTGGGCTACCGTCCTAATGTTTTTGCCAAATCGCTGCGTAGCAAGCGCAACCATACAGTAGGCGTAATGGTTTTCGATATTACCGATCCGTACTGTACGCCTATTCTCCGCGGCATTGAGAATTGTCTTTACCAGGCTTCCTACTTGCCGATCCTTGCCGATGCCCACAATGAGCGAGGCCGCTTTGAACGTTATCTGGAGATGCTGCTGGAGCGTAGGATTGAAGGCCTGATCGTTCTGGCCAACTGGCTCTACCTTGACATCAATCTATTGGCGGATATTGAACGGGGCAAAATTCCGACTGTGATTATCGGGCGCGAACTGGAATCAGATGCTACCAGCTCCGTGATTGTGGATGATGAAGCCGGCGCTTATGCTGCCGTTTCGCACCTTTATGGACTGGGCCATCGCAAAATTGCTTTTGTTCGCGGGCCCAAGGCTCTTTCCAGCAGCAAGGCGCGCTGGCGGGGAGTGCAACGATTCGCCAAAGACACCGGCCTGGAGTTAGACCCGCGCCTGATTGTGGATCTGCCTGATCAGCGCAACCCCAACGTAGGCGTAGATGATGGTTTTCGCATGACCGAAGAGTTGCTCAAGCGTGAACGGCAATTCACCGCCCTGATGGCCTATGACGATATGACGGCCTTTGGCTCACTGCGGGCTTTAGCTCGTGCAGGAATAAAAGTCCCAGGCAACTGCTCAGTTGTGGGATTTGACGATATCAATCCATCGCAGCTTTTTGTTCCTGCCCTTACCACGGTACGCCAGCCAATGGAAGCCATGGGCACAGCCGCCGTCACGATTGTGAACGATGCAATTACGGCCGCTGCGGAGAACCGCACCTTGGGTGCTATCCATCGTAAGCTTGCAGCAGAGTTGGTAATCCGGGATTCTACCCGCGCCATTCCGTAAATGTTGCGCGGCTTATTGTGCGCCTGTGGGCGATGCTGCGTGCTGAACAACAAAGCCGCGTTGCGCAATTCCCGGCAAAGTCACCGGCAAATGTCCGGCTGGCGCAATTTGCCCGAATAGCACCTTCACCACGCCAATCTCAGAACTGGTGGAATTTGAGTAAGTGCAAAGATAGTTTTTAATGTTGGGAAAGCTTTGCGCCACATAGGGATTGCCCATTGCAACCACAACAGTCTTGCGGCCAGCCGTTTCCAGAATGTTTCTCAACAGCTCTCCGGTTGCTTCTTCCAGGCCAACGCTGTTTACCATCTGCCCGTTCACCATCACCTGCTTGGCTGGCGTGGGGACAATATAAGCTGCCACAACCACTTTGCCGGCGTCCTTTACGGCTTGCAGAATCTCGCTGCTCATGGCGTTGGCCACAGTCTTATCTACATAGAAAACTGTAGCATCAGCCCGACGCTGTTTGAGCGCTTTCTCAAACGCTCGTCCCCAGTTGCCATGAATGGTATCGGTGATAATGACTGAAACCACCTGAACGCTCGGCTTTACCTGTGCCTGGAATGTTTCGCTCTCCACAGGCGGAGGCGGCAAGAGTGGAAAAGGCAAGACTTGGTGATTATCGCGGACGAGCGTGATGGCGTCTTCGGCGACCTTTTGGGCGAATTCCACGTTTTCAGGTTTATCCAGAAGGTGTGAAAGCTGATCAAGATTGACCAGTCGCACGCGATGCAAGCCGACAGCAGCTTTCATCTCCAGGATCCTACGCACTGAATCATCAATACGCGACTCTGGAATTTCCCCACGCTTCACTGCGGCGATAATCCCCTGGAATGCTCCATCAAGATCAGTTGGCCATAAGATAACGTCGTCGCCGGCTTTCACTGCGTCCACCGCCGCGCGTGCTGTAGGGCTTACAGGTCCAGGCGGATAAATGCTCGTCAGCCCGCGCATCTCAAGAGCATCGGTTACAACAACTCCTTGAAAACCTAACTGGCGACGCAAAACATCTGTTACCACCCGCGATGAGATCGTAGCGACCTTGTTCGGGTCGCTCTCCAGCGCTGGAACAGCTAAGTGCGCAACCATCACCGCTGGTACTCCAGCAGAAATAGCTTCGCGAAATGGTGGGAGTTCGATCGTTTGCAAGTGTTGTAAGTTTCCTTCCACTCTGGCCACGCCGAGATGAGAGTCTGTGCTGGTGTCTCCGTGTCCGGGAAAATGTTTTGCTGTGGTCAACAGTCCGTGCGCAGACGCTCCTTTTATATAAGCGGAAACCATCTTGCCAACCATCACCGGGTCTTCTCCAAAGGAGCGCGTGTTGATGATGGGGTTGTCCGGGTTACTGTTGACATCGGCGACTGGAAAGAAGTTCCACTGAATGCCAACGGCGCGCGCTTCTTCTGCGACAATAGAGCCATATTGCTCCGCACGCGTAGGATTGCCTACTGCGCCAAAAGCCATGGCATCTGGAAAGGCCAATGTGCCGCTCACGCGCGATTCCAGTCCGCGCTCAAAGTCCGCAGCGATCAGCAAAGGTAATTTGGAGTCCTTTTGCAACTGGTTTGCGACCGCTGCCACTTCGAGAGGGCCATTCTTCAACAGAATTGGCCCGTCAGTGTGCACTGTGAGCGTAATGGACCCAAGATGGTATTTCTGCATCTGCTCACGGAATTGCTGATAGGTGGGCGCATCAAAATTCTGAAAGTCGCTGAAGTAACGAACATTCAGCATCTGCCCGACTTTTTCTTCCAGCGAGAGATGCTTCAATGTTCGATCCACCCACCGCTTCCCATCAGCGGAAAGATGGACTGGTTCGGCCTTGGCAAAATCATGTTGCGCATTCGCAGGCGTGATGTTCAAGCAAGCACAAATAATTGCAATCAAAAATTTCAACATAAGGAAGGTTCAAGATATCAAAAGGCAGGCCGTTTGTGCTTGCTGCACGGAGAAAGGCGGAGACGAATGATTCAAACACTCGTCTCCGCAGTTCAGGCAGAGATGGTTGGTTACATCGCTGCGTTCTCCTCTACCTGAATTTTTTAAACGGTTGCCGGAATGAGTATCTCTTCATTGCGATGGTCTCCCGCGAACCAAAGCCGATGCTGGCAGCAGGGCCAGCTTTGATTTTTTGAGGCGCCCTCGCATCGATCTTCAAAATCAAAGAGGGGAAAAGAAGGTGAATGACTTCCACGGGAAGGAAGTTCCGGCGACGATCTGAAACCAGCTCCATCGCCTTGGGTGCCCACCATAATACACTTAACGAACCGATTCAATGACTAAATTCAATCGATTTAGTAAAGTTCATAAAATCAATATAATTCCCATTTGCGGAACCAGGATTCTCAAGGGCAGGCCCCCCGGTCCGGTGCCGCGCTCTTGGGTATACTTTTGGCGAAATGCTGATCCATAGTTCATGAAAAGCTCAATTACAGCCTCCAGCCTTCTCACCCCAATGGAAGTGGTGGAACACCCGGTGCTTGTGGTGGAAGACGACCGAATTATCGCAGTTGGCCCACGTTCGCATACTCCATTGCCGGACAATGCGCGTCATTACGATTTTCCAGATGCAATCCTGGCTCCCGGTTTTATTGATATCCACATTCACGGCGGCAGCGGCCATGATGTGATGGAGACCGATGGATCTGTTCTTGCTGCTATTGAGCGGGGCATGTTGAGACATGGCGTGACCAGCTATCTGGCCACCACCGTGACGGCGCCGCTGCCGGCAACATTGAGGTCACTGGAGCACCTTGGGGCTGCATCGCGTTTAAAACAGGATAAGGCCAGATCGCGTTTGCTGGGCATTCATCTTGAAGGCCCATTCATCAGCCATGCGAAACGTGGAGTACATCCCCCGGAGAATTTACTTCGCCCTTCGCCGGAGCTGCTGCGCCAATTTCATGAAGCTTCAGGCGGGGCTATCCGCATGTTGACGATTGCACCGGAGCTGCAAGGCAGTCTGGAGACAATAGCGGAAGCAACGCAACTCGGCATTCGCTCAAGCTTGGGGCACTCCAATGCAACTTTTGCGGAGGCAAATGCCGGAATCCACGCGGGTGCTCGGCACGCAACGCATACATTCAACGCCATGCGGCCGCTTGATCATCGTGAACCGGGAATCCTGGGCGCTGTGCTGAGCGACGATAGTGTAACCGCTGACTTGATTGCAGATGGCGTTCATGTGGCCCCCAGCATGGTCAAGCTTTTCCTGTCTGCCAAGGGAACAGAACGCGCCATCCTGATAACAGACGCAATCAGCGCTACAGACATGCCTGACGGCAAATATAAGCTTGGAGAATTTGTTGTGGAAGTTAAAGGCAGCCGTTGCGATTTGGAGGGCAAACTTGCCGGCAGTGTTCTTACGCTGGATCGCGCGGTGCGTAACGTGATGCGCTATGCAACTCTGTCTTTGCAAGATTCGGTGCGCCTGGTCACGCTCAATCCTGCGCGATTGCTAGGCATCACTGGCACCCGCGGAATGCTTGCTCCTGGACGCATCGCAGACGTGGTTGTGCTTGCTCCATCAGGCGAAGTGATAATAACCATGGCCGCAGGGAAGTTTCCCAGCTAGAAGCCCGAATATCGAGGAGAAATCGATGTACCAAAGATGTGCTGGCTTGTTTCTGGTTTGCTTTATTACAGCCACCTCGCTTTGCGCGGAAAGCAAGCATCAGGATCGCGCGAGCGCGCACCCGTTCCACATTGTCGGTTATTTCGCTGAAGATGGCGCCAAAACAGGGAACTATACAGTGAAGGACATTGAGAGCAGCGGCGCGGCTAGGCTTCTTACTCAGATCGACTATGCCTTCGGCAAGGTAGTGAACAACCACTGTGAAATTGGGAATCGTGCAGTGGCCCTGGACCAGATTTATGACGCGGCGTCAAGCGTGGATGGCACTGCAGATCCTGCAGGTGATAACAAACTTCGCGGAACATTTCACCAACTGCAGGAACTCAAGCAGCTGCATTCTGATCTGAAAGTGCTGCTCTCCCTGGGCGGCTGGGGACAAAGCGGCGGCTTCTCCAGCGCTGCGCAACCGGCAAACCTGCATGAGTTTGTGCGCTCATGCATAGACCTGTTTGTAAAAGGCCAATTTGCAGACGGCATCACTGAACCGGGGATTTTTGACGGGATCGATATTGATTGGGAATACCCGGTGAACGGAGGGGTTGAGCCCGGGCAGCCGGAAGATAAGGCAAACTTCACAGCCATGATGGCTGAATTTCGCCGCCAGCTAGATGCGGTAAAACCCGGCCTATTACTTACTGCTGCCCTACCGGCAGAAGAAGAGTATTACGGGAATTTTGAACTGAAGAAGATTGTGCCTTACGTCGATTTCCTGTCCATCATGGCGTACGACCTGCACTGGAACTCAGTGCCGCTCACTGCATTACACAGCGCGCTCTTTCGCGATCCTGAAGACAAGACAGATCCCACGCTTCGCAATCGTTACGGTGATTATGCGGTCAGAGGATTTTTGCGCGCAAAAGTGCCCGCGCGCAAAATTATTTTTGGAGTTCCCTTTTATGGTAAGGGTTGGGCCGGAGTAGAAGATGTGAACCATGGCCTTTACCAGAAAGCGCAAGGCGAAGCCACCAGGCCGGGAAGCTATCGCGATCTTAAGCAATTACCGGACAGCGCTGACCGTCATTATTTCTCCAAGCCGGTGAGTTGTACGCTTTGGGACGATCATACATTTTGGAGCTATGATTGCCCTGAATCGATGCGGGTAAAAGTCAATTACATTCATCATCACCATCTTGGAGGTGTTATGTTCTGGGAACTCAGCCATGACACTTCTGACAGTGAGCTGCTGCATATCCTGGCAGGGAAATAAAACCCCGGCAGTCCCGCGCTGTTCTGACGCACAGAGTTGGAGTTGGGCGGTGAACTCAGATTGCATGGCTTTAAGGGCCGAGATTATTTTCTGCCAGATAGTTAGCAGGTCCAACTTTTTTGCGCTGGAAGTGTGAGCAGCAGTGGCGGATCAAAAGCTGAAGGCGGCCTGAGCTCAAGATCAGTAACACCTTGAAAAGAGTCTTGGCAAATGTGAATGCGTTGTCCGCCAGCCCTCATGGCGTTTCGATAATCAAAATAAACAGAAACGCTAGGTGCATCTTTTAACCCGACGGCAAATAAATAGAAATCTCCTTCAGGAAGCTTTTCCAGCCGATAAGCGCCGCCATCCTTTATCAAGGTGCAAGCAATCGGACGGCTCTGAGGAATTCTGGTTGTGAACAAGCCTACGGCAACATGCCCATGAAAATGGGCCGGTGAAGTAACAACACCGGAAAGAGATACTCCTGGCCGAGTTCGCCGGTGTTCTTGCGCGTTCGGCTGAAGATAAGCAGTTGGCCGGGTGCGGCCGCGGGTGAGCTTGCGAAACTGCATCGGCGAGTGGCCCAGCACGTCGGCAAAACGGCGTGTAAAGGTACCAACGCTCTGGTATCCCACCTCATAGCAAATGTCGATCACTTTCTTTTGTGTGTCGGTCAACATGCGCTTCGCTGCATCAAGGCGCAGAGCATAAAAAAACTGTAACGGAGGTACGCCGGTGATTTGGCGGAAAGTGCGATTGAAATGCCAGGGGCTGGCGAATCCGATTCTCGCCAATTCCTGAAGCGTCATAGGCCGGTCAAGCTGGTTCTGCATGGCTGCTATCACACGCTGCACTAATTCACAGTGTGAGCGCAGAGTAGCATCCCGCATGACTGGATAGCCCATACTCGTGTACCTCCTTGCTGATATATTCCTGGACTTATCCGCGAACAGAAAAGGCGGGTTCGGCAAATGCCGCAAGAGCGTCCAGCAATTTTGCGGGAATCGCCGCAGGAAGCAGCCGCTCTCCCTGCCGCTGCATGCAAGCAATTTCCTGTTCGCCACGGCCTACAAGTTCTTCATGCTCACCATCGCGCCAGTATTCAAAGCGCATGGCAATCCGGTTTTGTGCGATTGCCGCAAGAAACATCCGGACGATCACCTGATCAAACGGGCGCAGCTCACTCAAGTACTGGCAAGAACATCCGAGGGTGATCAGCGCAAATCCGCGCTCAAATTGTTCGAGGATTTCAGGAACATACTCGCGCAGAAACATCTCGCGCGCCTGCCCTTGCCAGCGTAGATGATTCACGTAATAAACGTTGCCCACCAGGCTGGTTTCTTCAAACCCAACGATATGCCGGTACTCATACGCTCGCATGATGTGCTCTTATGACAAACGCGAAGGCCAAAGATGTTGGTGTTTCTTCTACGCAGGTTTGGAAAGTAGCGGCCTTGAACCCTCCCGCTGAAAAAATCGCCCATCCATTTGGAGAACAGGAGCTAAGAGTCGCAGGTTGATCCAGGCAGGCGCCTGCCTTCCGCAAAGCTTCTTTCAGACTCCATATTTGAGTTGCTGCGGCGTCAAGGGAAGAGCCAGAAGCATTGGCAAATACTTGCGCAAGGGCAAATTCCTGACCGCCAAGCAATTGATCCCAATTCTGTGGGGTGCGGCCGATAATTGCCTCCAGATCACATCCGGCTGCTGCCGCGTCATCTATAGCAAGCAATAAGGTCGTCTTTGCAGAGTGTGATAACGATACGCAGGGTGCAGGATTACCGGCGCTTGTGATGATCGGTTTTCCATCAGGCCGATGTGTGAGTTTGGCTTCTGGACCGAATATTTCATAGACTAAACTTTCGGCCGTGCAGGCACATCGCTCTTCTGACGTTGTGGCAAGCCCGATCCTGATCTGTTTAGCAGCAAAAATTGCGCCGAGCTTCCTTTCCAGATAAGGCACAAGCAAAGCAGATGGCCAGGGAGTTTGGGCTTGAATTGGCGCTACAGCATGAAGGTGCAGGCCCTGCCATTCTTCACAGAGTCTCCCTTCTGCGTTTTCAATGCGCAAGTCATAGATAAAATCGTCACCATTGTTGCTGCGTTCAACCGCATGGATAACGGATGCTCCCCGCGTCCATTCAGCTCCAGCAACAATTCGGTCAACGCCGACAGGCAAAATAGTTTTGTGAGGGATGCAAGCCTGAATGGAATGGAGAGCAGCATCACGCGATGCGGAGTCTCCGAGCGCAAGCTCAGGCGGCAGATGCCGTGCGAACCAGGGAGTTCTCGATGGAGCAGAGAGCTTTGCACTGCTTTTGCAAGAACGCAAAGATTCGTACCCTTGCACTCTGCAGAATCTTCCCTGATGAAAGAGAATTTTTCCGTATAAATTCTTGTCGCTAAGGACAGCAGGAGCTTGTGTACGCTGTGGAAAGGCTGGATTGTTACCAGCAATTTGCTTTTCTTCAAAAATACATTCGCCACTAAAGTGATTGATCTTGAACCCGGTGCTGGAGCATCGGATCACCACAGAAACTGTGCCTGGTTTTCGCCGCAACGCAGCTATGCGAAGGGTAAGCGGCTGGTCGCGAGGAATGACGATTGGATGTTCAAAACGCAAATCGCGGAATGCAGGCAGAAGCTCTGATCCCTCAAGCACCTGGGCCGCTTGCGCCATGGCTTCCATTCCCATTACCGCCGGCAGAAGCTGTTCGCCCTGAAAAGCGTGTTCTGCGAGGTACGGATCAGAATCAGTCCCAAGCGCAGCTTCGGTGATCAATTCAATTCCCGGATGATGAACGCGGGGATTCTCCAGAAAGCGCAATAGCGGCAGTTCAGGCTGATGAAATTTGAGCGTGGGCAAACTGCCGAATCGACCGGTGACAATCGCGGACGAAGGCGCGCCTTTCCAACTGAGCATGGTTTTCAGGTGTTCAAGTGCATCATCCAGCGGGATGGGTGTGATGCCCTGGCGAACCAGCGAATCGAGGACGCCCAACCGCTGTCCCATTCCGCTGCCGGCCCATACTGACCATTCAAGGTTCAAGCAGCGGCAATGGGCATGCTCTTTCTGCCAGCGCTCTACCAGAAGATTGAGAAATTCATTCGCCAAGCCGTAATGCGCTTCGCCATGAAGTCCGGCGCGGGCAATGATGGAGCCAAACGTCAGCACCAAGCGCAGCTTTGCAGGGTCGATGCTGTTCAAAACATTGCTCAGACCGCCAATCTTGGGCGCCAGCGTTTGCTGCAAATCATGGAACGTGATTTTCTCCAGACGCTTTGGATCGTTGACGCCGGCTCCATGCAACACAGCTGTAATCGGCCCAAGTTTTGATTCAATGGTTTCGATGGCCGCTTTTACTGCGGATCGCACAGTGATGTCTGCCGCAAAGTAAGTGCAGGTGATTCCTGCATCTTTTATGCGATTAAGATTGCTTTGGAGTTCGCTGTCAATAGAAGGGTCTGATCTTCCCAGCAAAGCCAGCCCGCAACCTGAAGTGCGGGCAAGATGAAGTGCGCTTTCTGCTGCAATCCCTTTTCCGCCGCCGGTTACTAACAGCAGATCGTCAGAGCCAATTGAGTTGCTCTCAGCGTCGTTTTCCGGCCAGAGTAATCTAAGGCGTGGCTCGCGACGGATTCCCGCGCTGTCATAGTGCGCTTCAACAAAGCCGGTATTGGCCCTGCCTTCTTCTGCTGCCCACTTTGCAATGTCAGGGTGGTCAATTGGCGCATCAACTACCGTAACCCTAAAGTTGGGATTTTCGAGATACAGTGAGCGGGCAAGCGCTGCTGCTCCTCCTTCATACTGCACGAATACGACTTGCGACATGTGTTGCTTGATTGCAGTTTGCACCGCTTGCAGCAAAAATTCAGCAGTTTGCTCATTCAACTCTTGCGGAACACAGCAGACAAGTCCTTTGCCAGAAACCGAACTAAATTCTTCATGAAGCGGGGCTGAGAGGGCGCTTTCTCCGATCACTGCAATTTGCCATTGCCCGCATGAACGCCCGGCTACACTGCGCAAGGGTTTCTCTTGTAGTTCAATTCCTAAAACTCTAACCCATGAATCAACACCAGCTGGATATTGTTCGGCGGGGAGCTGAGGAGCACGCGAGCGTAAAGATTCAAGAGCATTTGCAGCCTCAGCAATTGTGGAGTTCGTATATTCCGCAGGAGCAACAGGACTGGGAAGCGATAACAAGCTGGCCGCTTCCAGCATGATCTGCGAGATGGTAATGGAGTTCAGATGCAGATCTGTCAGGAACCTCTGCGCCGGCTTGATGGCTGTTGCGGGTAGTTGTGTTCGCCGGGCAACTAGGCCCATCAATGTGTCGAGCGCTGAGTTTTCTGGGCCGGTTTCCGGTGCCAAAGCAGCGGGCATACGCACAGCCGCGGCAGTATACGGCTTAACAGGGGCAGACACTGGAGCTGTCTCGCAGGGATTAGCCAGAAATGAATGTCTCTTCTTGATGTCAATTGCCCGTCCAAATCGCTTTTCAAAGAGCGGGTTCAGTCTGACCGGAGTGCCAAGTACAAAGGCAGCGCCCAATGCAGAAAAAAGTCCGCGCAGCGATTCACTACCGGAATCCAGAGAGATCACCGGCCTGTTTGTGTACTCGTCTGTAATGCTGGACAGCACCGTTCCCGGCCCAACTTCAATGAAGATATCTGCTTCCTTAGAAGCAATGTTGAATGCGTCTGCAAACAGCACAGGTTGGGTGATTTGTTCACGAAGAAGGGTTTGAAGATCGGTTTCCTGATCAAGAGCTGCGCCAGTAACAGTAGAAACCACATGGCGCTGCAAGCTGCTAAAGGTACAAGTTGCAAGATGCTGGGAAAATACACCGGCTACTTCAGCCACCAAAGGCGAGTGGAACGCATGAGAGACCGGAAGCATGGTGGCAGTGATGCCATCCGAATTCAGGCGCTGAGTAAGGCGTCGCACGGCAGCGGTTGCTCCGGAGACAACCGTCTGTTGCGGGGCATTGCGGGCAGCTACCACCAAGCCATCACCGTTTAATTTCTTAAGCACTTCAGAATGACTGGCCCGGATGGACGCCATGGCGCCGTTAGGATCGCCAGCTTCGGCCATTGCGTGGCCGCGTGCGTGTGCCATGTTGAGCAAATCTTCTTCATTGCAAGCGCCCGCCCAATATAACGCTGTGATTTCTCCCAAACTGTGTCCAACTGCGACTGATGCCCGCACGTTGAATTGCTCAAGCACCTGCAGCCCAGCGAGAGATGCCGTCACAATGCAAGGCTGAGCAATTTCAGTGTTGGTACTCTGTTGTTGTGGCAGTTGGGCGCGCGCGTATATGCTGCCCAACCCGGAGAATCGGCGTGCCCAGATTCCTCCATTGGTATAGACAGGCGATGCTTGTCCGGGAAAAAGAAAACCGATGCGTGGAGTCTCACCGGCTGCGGCAAAAAAAATTCCTTGATCCGCATCTATCGTCTGCCTAGGTTTGGCTGCGCATTCGAGCAATTTTTTAATACCTTCAGACAGCTCATGCGGAGATGAGACGATGCAGGCGGCGCGCACAGCAATGTCGGCCGTGTGCTCAGCGGCTTGTCTTGCCAATGAGATAGATAAGTCCGTAAGCTCGGAGTATGAGATTTCATCAGCCAAGCTCAATATGTCTTCAAGCTGATTCGAGAGATCGTCAGCGCTGCTCGCTGCAAAAACAAACAGCTCGCAGTCTTGGACAGCAGAAATCTCTGCCAGTTCTGTTGAGGTAAAACTTTGACGTCGCAATATGTCAGTTGCCTCAAGAGTTACATGCACATTGATACCGCCAAAACCAAATCCGCTTACTCCGGCCCGAACTAGTGAGTCTGCGGGCCAGACTTCAGCTTCACGCAGCACCCGGAGCGCAGGGTTGCCGGCTGTAAGTTCCGAGTGGGGCTGATCGCATCCGGTGGTTGGTGGCAGGACCTTGGCGTGGACAGCCATGGCAGCTTTAATCAGCCCGGCAACCCCAGCAGCAGCTTTTGTGTGCCCGATGTTGGCCTTGATCGATCCCACGGCTGCGCGATTCTTCTGCACGGATGCTTCGTGCCGGGCACGAGACAAAGCTTGCAACTCGGTTGTGTCGCCGATGGCAGTTCCAGTTCCGTGCCCTTCAAAATAGGTGACAGAATCGATGCCGTATCCAGATCGTTCGTAGGCGCGGCGCAGGGCAAGCCTCTGTCCGCTGGCTTCAGGACGAGTAAGGCCGCCCTGGCCATCAGAAGAAATTCCCCAGCCGCGAATGAGAGCGTAAGAAGTGTGCTGCTGCGCCAATGCATCTTGGTGGCGCATAAGCACCACCATGCCGCAGCCTTCGCCAGGCCAAAAGCCTGAAGAGTGGACGTCAAAGACACGCATCTTCTCTGTAGCAAGCGCGCCCAGACGAGAAAACCCGGCAAGCTCGAATGGATCCAAACTAAGATCGACGCCGCCGGCGATAGCGATGTCAACATCACCGCTCTTGAGAGCAGAGCAAGCAGTGGCAATGGCGAGTAAGCTTGAAGCGCAAGCGCCATCCACCGTGTAGCCCCCGCCTTTGAAGTCAAAGTAGTTGCAGATGCGGCCGGCAATTGTGTTGGAGAGTCCGCCGGCGAGCGATTCTTCGTTGGTCGGCGGGAAAGGAGCTTTGTAACGCGCTTCGATTTGTGCGATCAACTCCTCTATTTCGCCCGGCGGAATAAACTCACGTTCCTTGAGCGCAGCGGAAAACACGCGCCGCACATAAGGCCAGCGCAGGCGCAAGAGGTTGGCGCGTGAGAATTCGCCGGTAAGCGAATTGCCTATATAGACAGCTGTTCGCTCGCGCTGATACGTGGAAGCGTCAAGAAGTTTTGCGTCAGCCAGTGCTTGCTCGGCAACATCTAGGGCGAGCCAGTGGCTCAGATCGGTGGAAAGAAAAGCATCGCGCGAAATATGAAAACGTGAACAGTCAAATTCGTAGTCGTCCAGCACTGCTGCCTTGATCGGCGCAATAAGGTCCTCACTCTGGGCATCCGCAGAATAATCGGCGAGGTTCAGACGAACACGCGGCAGGTGCCGGAATGACCGCCGTTGCGCCAGTACGTTCTCCCATAGCTGCCGGGGGGAACGCGTTTCAGCGTAGCGGCAGGCCATTCCAACAATGGCAATTGCATCCATAAGGATTGTTTAAGAAGCTGCGCGAAAAGCGACAGGAACTTCCGCCGGAATCTCTCCCGGAACAAGATTGCGTTTCCGTAGTGCTGCGAGGAGAGATGCTGTGCTGGCAGAAATATCCAACAGGCGAGTTTGAAAGAAGAGAAATATAACCAGCAAGCAGGCAACAATTTTAGTAAGGTTGCGCTGCAACCAGAGAGGAAGAGCTGTTGGTTTCATGTGAATTGCCTTGTTTGAAAGTTTTTGTCGAAGAGAGCAGAGCTTCCTGCACGAGCTTGCGCCAATGCTGATAAGGACATGAGTAATGCAGGTTTATTTTGCTAAATGTTTCATCACACAAAGCTGCTGCCTGCACTGTGGACATGCCGCACAAAATCCCGCACGCAATCTCCGTATGCTTAGCTGGATTTCCAGCAAGCTGGCGCGCTTTGGCCGCGAAAGCTGCGCCTTGCGCCAGAACCGCGCTATGGCCCCCCGCATCTACGCGCAACTGAGCAATTGCATCCTCGGCGAATCCGCCTGCATAGGCGCAGGCCAATCCAATGCCGCTCCAGGCATCGCCATGGTAGATGGGATGAAAGCTCGCAATGGCGGCGGAGATTTCGCGCACGCACGCTCCCTTAATGAACCAGAGGCTGCGTCCCAAGCCCTGGAAGAAAACGTGGCGTGCATCTTCAGAAAGCCTGGCTGCGAAAATCCTTGGCGCGCGGACCTCAGGTCTTGTACGGTCTTTCCAGTGGAAATATCCTTCATGGAACCCGTAACCATCCATCACGAGCCAGCGCAGAACCGGTTGGAATTTCTTGATGGCGGCTTCTATACGCCGGCGCAGCCAGGGAAGCCTTGCATAAGCCCAACCGGCACCCACGTGCAGCATGAAAATGTGCTGCCTGCCAACGCCTTCCATAAAACGACGAAGGGAGTTGTGCGTGAGAAAGATTTGATCCTGGAGCGCCAATGCCATGGCAGCGCCTTCATAGGCAAAGCCGCGATGCTCAGGTTTAACTTGATTCAAACTTTCCGCCAGCGCGACCTGATTGCGGTTTTGAAGAGCGGTGTGATATCCCTGAAGAAAGACCCGCCCAACATTTTCCAGGCGATGCTGGATTTCCGGGGGTGTGCAGGTAAATCCACGCCGGGAGAATTCAACCTCTTGTGTATCGATTTTCAAAAGTTTTTGCAGCGGCGAAAGCATAAAAAAATCACGAGTGAACAAGTTCAGCCCACATGCCGTTTTAGCGGCAGATAACCTTCAATTGGTTTCAGGCAGGAGATATCCACGTCCACAGAAAAGCTGCGTCCAATTGAGTCAACGCTAATGACCACGCGAGTATTATTTTGGCCGCGCAACAGAGTTCCTTGCACTCCGCTGAGAACTCCAGAAATGATCATCACTCTCTGGCCGATTGCCAACGCGGGGTGAGGTGCAGCATTGCCAAAGTTAACGCCTTTCTTGATGCAATCAATCTCCTCTATCGAGACGACTGAAGGGGAATGTTTACTGCCCACGATGCCAACCACATTGGGCATAGTCAGCACGCGATTGCGTTCGATAAATGGTAAGTGCACAAAAACATATCCGGGGAAGAGCGGCATTTCCAGGGTTACGCGCCGGTCTTTCCACTGCCGCAGTGAACGATAAGTGGGAAGGAAATGTTCAATCTCATAGCTGGCCAGACGTTGTGCAGTCCGCTTTTCCTGGTTGGCCCGCACAAAGAGCACGAACCAATGTGGACAATGAGAGTCAAGCGAAAAAGAACTATGCGCCAAGGGAGGACTCTTTTTGGAGGAACTTGATCTAGCTTTTGGGGAAACTAATCTAACGATTGGCGTGGGTACAGCTTCGCCCTATCACTTACAGTGATTTTTCCAAATGCCACTCAGGAAGAGTGAAGAGGCCCAATTCGACCAGGCAATTGGGAACCTGGTCCGTCGACCAAAGAAATGGTGACCAGTTCTGCTCGAGTCATTTCAAGTCTTTCAGACTTTTGAAGGGCGAATCTGAATAGCTTGAGGAGACAAAATACCCCGCTGCAAAGTGTGTTGGCAAGACAAAATTCAGGGATGAATGAAATTTTATTGGCGGATTTTCCCAAAATGAAAATCTGTGAGAGGGCTCAGCGCAGCATTAAAAGAGGATCCTGACTCGACCGTCATTCGAAATGTAAAAACTTACCAGAGCGAAAATTTCTTATCTTGAAAAATAATAGGCGCCGGTTTTATCCCAGCGCCTATACATTTCCTGATTTACTGCGGAGTGTTGTTAACAACCGAAAGGCAAGCTTTTACTGCGACCTGCCCGACCGGTTGGGCAACGGCATTGGCATTCGTCTTTGCCGTCCCCGGATTTATGAGTGGGGAATTGAGAGTGTTGCAACTGCTGGGGACCACCGGATGCGAACCATTGTGCACCGGCTTGGGATAAAACCCTCCTCCTGATGGAAATGTTGTAGAGGAGGGATATCCGCTGGGGGCAGTGGCGCTCCATGTTGAATTGGTTGACGTCAGGGTAATAGAGGGCGCACCCTGGTGCGCAACATAATTCGCGGAATTGGTTACGCTGGTCCCTGCTTTCACCAGGATCACATCAGCGTTCACGGTGATGCTGGAATCAAAAGTATTGTCCGAGCGCACCGTTACACTCCCACTGGAAGAAGTCGCGTCAGGCTGGGGCAACGTGGTGGTGGGAATGGCTCCAGCGGAATTGTTGAGGGTGACATAAACGTCCACAGATTGGCCTTTGTAATTCACGCTGCTGGCGCTCTTCATGAAAAGCGCAGTCACCTCTACCGGGCTGGATCCCCCGTTAGCCGGTATGTCTTTCGTGCGATGCATGATTGTATCTGTGTTACCGAGCGACGACTGAATGGGGAAACTCTGCAAAGATACATTCCCCAGGCCAATGCTGGTCAAATCAACAGACGCACCAGACCCGGTCTGGAACAGGTCATAGCCAGCAGGCGCTTGCGCTGAGGCCGGTACAAAGCAAATTACCAGCAGGGCCATAACAGCCAGCAGGGGAAGCAGAGATATAGTGTTTTTGTGTTCAGAAAACTGATGCATAGAGTACGCTCCTTGTCAGGCTTATTAAAAGCGGGTCGAGGAATTGCATCTTCTCCGCAATTGCGAAAAACATTGCAAATAAATATGAAGTAAGTACTCATACGGCAGCGAAATTCAGATCGTTTTAAAGCTTTGGCGAAAATGAGTTTGAGAAACTTTTAATGAGGAAGCAGCGCTTCAGGCGGAATTGCGACTACGTCGTGCAGTGCGTTTTCATTTTTGTTGACGACCACAGGAACTCCCATGCTCTCAACCGTGTGCAACAGCTCCGGGTCAAACCAGGCAAAAGGCTCAATCTCCTGAAAGGCGAATAACAGATAAGATCCAGGGCGCACGCCCTTGAACGAAAAAGTGCCGTGCTCGCCGGCGTTGGTGACTCGATAAAACTGGTGGAAAGCCCGCAATTCGGGAGCAGCAGGCACCAAGACAACCGTGGCCCGGCAAGGCTGGTTATCAAATGTGACAGTGCCGGAAATCTGTGCGCCGTTGCCGGCCAACACAATCCGCAATTCCCCGCGCGTGCTCTCATTGGCAACCAACTCTCCGGCTGGAACCTCATTGCCGGCAAAGCTTTCAGTTTTCACCCACAAGTCTTCCGGCAGTGAATCAAGAACAACCCGCCATAAACCTGGGGTAACACCTTGCAGCCGAATGCTTCCGTCGCTGGCGATCCTGCTTGAGGGCGTTGACCCAAGCGCCAGACCTTCTGAAGGTAATAATCGTACGATGAGGTTGGGCAGGCTGCCACGCGGAGCGCCTTCCACTTCAACTACGCCAGGAATATCAAAGGCAGGGACCAAGGGGATGGAGACTTGCTCCTGAGCGGTTGCACGGCTTACTTCCAACGACACGCGTCCTCCAAAAGGCCGGGTGGAGAGAAGCTGTGAAGCCACAACTAAATAGGAGCCGGGCGAGACTCCGCGAATTTCAAATTTTCCGGTGTTGATGTCCACGGCGCCTGCCACACGATCAATATAAGAGGCAACGCCGTTCTCATTATGGGCGAGAACAATCTGAATCTGGCTGGATGAAAACTTATCCATCGGGCTTACCAACCGCCCACGAATGGTAATGGCTGGAACTTTGTGCAGCTGAAAATTCATATCCGCCAGTTCAGAGCCTTCAGGCAGAGAAACTGGCGAGGCCGAGTCCACATCAGGAACGCCCGGATAATAAAGAGGCGAAAATGGATCCTGCACTTCTGGAACGAGCGCTCCTGTTTCCATTGGCCTGGATATCGGTCCGTTTGGCAATGACGCCAGAAGCAAATAACGGCCGGCCGGCAATCCAAAAACGCGGTACTCGCCGCGATCGTTTGAAGTAGCGCCGGCAACAGAGATTAATTGGCGATAGCCGTTTGTGTAACTCAAGCGTAAGACCTGGATTCCAACTCCTTGTATCGGTTCGCCATCTTCATCCACCACTCGGCCGGCAATTGCGCCCAGCGGCACAACCTGAAATGCAACGTCATGAAGCTGCTGCCCCGGAGCCAGGGTCAGCACAGAACCTTCTCCGGCAGGCGAAAGAGCACCGTAGATCTGCCGTGCAAATCCATTTCGCTCCACCCACAAACGATAAGTTCCGGGCGCAAGATGCAGGTTGAAGTGGCCCGATGCATCTGCATCTGAGCTGATCGGCGATGCCGGTTGACCAGCCGGGGAACCGCTCTTTACGTAAATCACGTGAGCGCCTTTTACAGGCGCGCCGGTCAGCTTGTTGCTGACGGTGCCCTCTACACTTGCTGATGATGAGGTTTGTCCTTGCGCAAAAAGTACTGCAAGGGCACACAAGTACAGAACGAGAAGATTGCGATTAGACAACTTCATCCCTTAGCCCAGAACCTAGCAACCTTCTTCTCTATCAAAAAGGGCCTGGCGCAGTCTTATCCAGGATTGCTAAAGGTAAACGCGCCAAGCCCTTCAATCTGAGGCTTGAGAAATATTGTCTGCACCATTCCCAGCTAAAACTGACTATGAACGATTCCTGAGAAACCGATTTGGAATTGTGGTTGAATCTCTGCAGTATTCTTTAGACAGGCGTAGCTGACTGAAATAGCGAATCGAATGCCAGAGCTGCCGGACATTGTCGTTTACATTGAAGCGCTGGAGCAGCGGATAGTGGGCCACGTGCTGGAGCAAATCCAGGCACCAGGCCCCTCTTTGTTGCGTACGGCCAGTCCGCCTCTTGAATCGGTGAACGGTCACAAAGTAACGGGCCTGCGCCGTATCGGGAAACGCATTGCGATCGGGCTTGATAATGATTTGTGGCTGGTACTGCATCTGATGATCGCCGGCCGGCTCCATTGGAGCGAGCAGCGCGTTGTTCCCGATGGAAGGCGCACGCTGGCTGCATTCGATTTCGATTCCGGCACGCTCACGCTTACAGAAGCGGGCTCAAGGAAGAGAGCATCACTCTATCTTCTTGCCGGAGAATCAGAGCTGGCCAAGCATGACCCCGGCGGGATCGATGTGTTCTCAGCCAGCCTGGAGCAGTTCAGCGCCACCCTCACATCTGCCAATCACACACTCAAGCGGGCGCTTACCGATCCGCGGTTGTTCAGCGGAATTGGAAATGCGTATTCAGATGAGATCCTTTTTCATGCGCAGCTATCGCCGATATTACTGACCCAACGCCTGGACGCGGAGCAAATCAGCCGCCTCTATCAAGCCACGCGGCAAACGCTCACACAGTGGGCCCAGAATCTGCGGGCAGAAGCGGGCGGCAAGTTCCCCAAGAAAGTAACGGCCTTCCGTGAAGATATGGCCGTGCATGGCAGGTATGGAAAGCCCTGCCCGCAATGCGGTGAAAAAATCCAGCGCATTCGTTATGCGTCAAATGAAACCAATTATTGTGCCCGCTGCCAGACCGGCGGAAAACTGCTTGCGGACCGCGCGCTCAGCCGTTTGTTACGTGAAGATTGGCCGCGTTCTTTGGAAGAGATGGAAGAACGATGGCTTGCCAATCGAAAATGATCGCTGAGAACCAAAGTGCCTTCCTGAGCAGAAACCTGTATCAATTAACCTAATAGAATTAAGTACATATCCGGATTTCCGGTAGAATCCAGAAAACACGGAGGGTCTTACCACAATTTGTGAATCGTTGATAAGCTTGTTGGCTGCAAAACATCTTGATTTCATAAGCAAAATTCATTTCAGCAACGCGGCAAAAGAGTAAGATTTTGCCCACGACAAAAACGAGGGGATGTCGGCAGAAGAAATCCCAATTCGGGAATTACTGAATCTTTGCTTAGGCTCAGAAGATCAAGAGCTTTGGCAGAAGTTTGTTCACCGAACGCAGCCGTTGATTGCGAATGTGATCATCAACACCCTGCGCAGATGGCGCGAACCCGCTCCTAACCTTGTTGACGATCTAATTCAGGAGACATATCTCAAGCTATTTGCGAACGACCGAAAGGCCTTGCGCGGCATCAGGAATGAGCATGAGAACGCGATTTTTGGCTATCTCAAAGTGACATCTTCCAACACAACGATTGATCATTTTCGCCAGCCAAAAAATAACGTACCGGAACTGGAGCTTACTGATCCGGTGGTTCCACCTTTGCCGGATGGATTCGATCAGATTCGGTTCGCCCAGTTAAAGGACAAGATCCAGGAGTGCTTGCAAAACTTTTCTTCGCGGGACCAGACGATCTTCTGGCTGTACTACGAACAGGGTCATACTGCCAAGGAGATCTCGCTTTTGCCCCATATGAAGTTAAGCGTAAAGGGCGTGGAAAGCACGTTGCAGCGTCAGGTGAAGTCCATAAAAGACAGGTTCCCCGGCTTAGGGAGCGCGGCAGGAGAAGAGGAAAGTTGAATCCTATCTTACATTTGCGAGAGGGAAAAGGTTTTAGCCGGAACTATACGTCTTTGAGGTTGAAGGGGCAGCGAAGGTGACTGAGAAAGGCAATCAATTCGAGCAAGCCGGTTACGTGCGTGGCAGAGGACATCTATTGTCGCGGTGCGCAGACCAAGGCTTTAAGCGATTGACACCCCTGCCCCTGGTCTTATTTCAACCTTTTGAGGTGGGTCAATGAACCCAACTTCACATCGCCAATGTCCTGATGACGAGCTGTTGCAGGAGATTGCGGCAGGTATCGCATCGCCGGAACTGGCGGAAAAAACGATGCAGCATGTGGCCAGATGCAGTATCTGCGGGCCGGCACTGAAAAGGTACATACACGAGTTTTCGGTCGAGGAGTCGCCTGAGAACACGCGAATTATTGCGCAACTGCAAAGCTCAAAACCAGAATGGCAGCGCCGGTTGGTGAAGAAACTGTTCGGCCATCCCCGGCGAGTGCCATGGATGAAGATTGTTCCGGCTTTTGCTGTGCTCGCGGTGGCAATTCTGGCCATTGTCGAAGCCCCATACCTGATGGCCAAATTTCAACTCAGCAAAGCAAATAATAATGTAGCTACCGCATTTGCCACCCGGCGTACAACGGCGATGCGGTTGACCTCAGTTCAGTATTCTCAGTACAACCCATTTCCCAGGGAAATGGGCGGCGAAAGCGGTCGCGAGCTTGATGAAATGCCCCCCGAACTCACCAGCGCTAGTGGCGCCGCAAAGGAAAAATTGAAAAGCGACAAGGCAGATCCCCATTGGCTACAAGTGCAAGGGCGGGCTCTGCTGTGGGCCTCAACTCCCGGTAGCCTGGAAAGAGCGGAAAAGGACTTTGAAACGGCCAGAGCTGAGGGTTTGAACAGTCCGAGTTTGGAAATTGATCTGGCTGCCAGCTATTTTGAACGCGACATCAGATCTGAACATCCTAATTTGCAGCGCACCCTGAACCTGTTGAATGAGGTCCTGACCAAACCTGCACTGGGCAATGAAGACCGCGCCACCGCGCTCTTTAACCTGGCCATCGCGTATGAAAAAACCCAGGCCTGGGATATGGCGGCTTCAACCTGGGAAAAATATCTCGAGGTGGATTCATCCAGCGGATGGGCGAATGAGGCAAAGGAGCATTTGCAGGGGGCAAAAGCCAAGACCCACGGTGCGGGACAAAGTGAGTTGATGACGCCCGACAGGTTTCTACAAGAACCCTCAAATAACCAGCTTGAGGAATATCAGGATGCTGCAATCACTGCATGGCTGCCCGATGGGGTGGGGAAGCAAGATAGCGAATCATTAAGAGCTGCTCACGCAGTGGCGGAGTTGTTGGTGAAGAAACACTCCGATCCTTGGCTTGCAGATTTCCTTTCCAGGCTGCAGCTAAGTGATGTGCCAGCGCTTAAAGCCCTGGCGTCTGCGGTTGAGGAAAATGGCCAGGGCAAACATGACGAGGCCCTTAAGGAAGCTAAAATAGCCAGCCAGAATTTCAAACTGCATGGCAACCGCTCAGGTGAATTCAGAGCAGGGATTGAAGAAGTAAATGCATCACGTCGCGCCCTGAACGGGCCTGATTGTCTGGCAAGGGCTAGCCCGCTCTGGAGCAGACTTTCTCATACTCCCTACCATTGGCTGGCAGCCCGTCTGGCAGTAGAAATAGCTGAATGTGGAAACCTTGCAGGAGCGTTCGCAGAATCAGACGCCAATCTTCAAACCAGCAGCCAAATTGCACAACAATATGATTTTCCTCTCTTGGAACTGCGCGACATCGGCCTTTCTGCCGGCAATAATCATCTTCGGGGTAATTGCAATGAGAGTTGGCGGGAATCTGTGGACGGCCTTGGCGTGTACTGGCAAAAATCCCAGAATTCGCCTTTGAGGTTGTTCCAATTTTATTCGGTCATGTTCCAGTGTGCCAAGGAGACGGGCTCCTTGTACGCAGCAGAGGCTTTTTTGCGCCATGCGATTGCAACGCGCAACAGCTTGGCAGAGAAGAACAGTACGATCGATGGAATGCTACGGCTGAGTCTGGCCAACATCCTTACAGCAAGAGGGGCCAATAACGAGGCCGAACTTGAGAGAAAACACGCAGCGGTGTTGATTGATCCTAAGAAGCTGCCACCGCGATATGATCTGACTCTTCAGCTCGAGCAGGCTGAGTTCCAACTGGAACACGGCGATGCAAACCTGGCACTGGTGACACTTCTGCCGCTGCGTAATGCAGAGAACCCAGACAAGTTCTTTGCTTTGGACTTTAATCAGACGCTGGGTAACACCTTTCTCAAGCTAGGGCGGTTGGACGAGGCCGGAGCAGCCTATGAACAAGCTATCAAGACATCTGAGGCGGCGCTCAATAGCATTGCGGATGGGAACAAGCGTTTGCAGTGGCTTCGTTCGACCGATGAGAGCTACCGCGGACTAGTTCGGGTTTTGATCGAGCAAAAGCGGCCAGAAGAAGCGTTGGAGCGTTGGGAGCTTTATCGCAGCCGCCCGATGTTGCAAGCGCGCGCGTCGGGCATTACACAAAAGCTCAACGTTGACAAGCATGTTGAACTGATACCTAAAACCGCCCACGAGAATGCGCGGTCAGCTCCTATACTGCGACTTGTTTATGCGGATTTTGATGACGGCCTGCATATCTGGGTCTCACAAAACCAGTCGATCAGGGGTCAATGGGTAAATGTTGAGAAGCAGGAAGTTGAAAACACCATAAGAGAATTCGTAGAAAAGTGCGCTACTGATAGCTCAAACCTGGATGAAGTGCAACAACTGGGGGCCAAGCTGTTTTCATTCATGGTACAGCCGGTGATAAAGGACATTGCCCCCTCCGGTACTGTGATCGTTGAGCTTGACCAACAGGCTTATAACCTTCCCTTGGAAGCCTTGCGAACCCCCGACGGCCACTATCTGGGCGAGAAATATTCTCTGGTATATTCTCCGGGCACCTGGATGGAAAAATCACTTCGTGCGCCAGTGCCTTTCAATGGTCAGGAGTCGTTACTATTGATCGATGCTTCCCATGTGCCCGATGCAGGCTATCTTCCTGGGCTTGAAGCTCAGCGGGCGGCGATTAAAACGCTTTTCCCTCATACAAGGGTTGTAGATTCCGCCAAAGTCTCTTGGGGGCTAGCGCAACCGTTATTGGCCACGAGCGATGTAATTCACTACATGGGCCACGGCCGGCCCGATGGAAGCGGCACAAAGCTTGACTATGAGCCTGGCCATCCGCTGCGCGTGAAAGATTTTTCTCCGGAGATGTTGCGACGGGCCAGGATGGTCGTGCTGGCAGCCTGTTCCGGCGCTGCCGGCCGGGAGAATGGACTTGCGGATTCAAACAATCTAGTGCGCGCTTTTCTTGGCGCTGGGGTCCCGATTGTAATTGCCAGCCACTGGAAAGTTGACTCTTCCTATACGTCAAAGCTGATGATCGGTTTTTATCAACACTTACGGAATAACGAAACGGTTGCTTTGGCCATGTACAATGCCCGAATCGATATCATGCGGGAAAAGTCCCATCCTTATTTCTGGGCAGGATTTGCTCTGGGAGGACGGGTTAGCTAGAGCTGATTTCGAGGATGGAGAAGGCAAGGTGTTGCGGCCGTCTTCCATGTGATGAGTTTGCTGGTTCGAGGAGAAGGTTATGCATAGACGCAGCGTACTAAAGGGCCTTGCAGCACTTCCGTTTGGCGGCTTGCTCAATGCCTGCGATGATGACTCTCGTGGGCGGCGGTCTAGCACTGGCATAGTGGAAGTCCACCTGGATGGAGCGTTTGCCGTGGTCATTCAGGAAAACAAAGGCAATTCAGTTGTGGCTTTTTCACCCCGGCCAAAAACGGGTGAAGAGCAGCACCAGTTTTATCTCAATGGATCAACCAAACCTGAGGATCAGGGGAAGGCTTATCACTTCGCGCTCGCGCCGGAAGGTGTGAGACGAGAAAAGAAGCCAGAGATAAGTCCGGGCTTGAATGATTTTTTCTTCCGCACTGAAAATTGGCGGATCGGCAACAGCCTAGTAACCATTGAGTTGCCGGCGCCCAAACGCATTACGTTTTCAGGCCATCGGTCGCCAGTCACGTTTGTGGGTGGCCGGCAGGCGTTTATGCCTACGAATCATATCCTGCAATACGATGTAGAGGAGCCACGCCGACTTAAGCTGGACTGCCGTGATGACGGCGTATTATGTGCCCCCGACAAAGACTCGTTTCCAGGAGTGACGAGGTTTTTCTTTGAAGTTGGCCCGCAGAAAACCCTGGATTACGCCGCTTCTCACGCGCATGCCCTGCGTTTCTTCAACGAGATATTGGACGATTCATTCCAGGACCTTGCGCAAAAGTTCAAGCTGGTGGTTCCGGAAGCGAGCAGAGACAAACAGTCGCGGATTCGACCGCAACTTATGCCGGCAGTGTTTCACCCCGGCCCACAGAATGCGCAGTTGAGGGAAGCCTCTTACATCATCGACTGCGAATTTGCGGGCCCGATGGTTGGGACAAGCACTGGACCTAAGCCATAAATCAAGGCTGAACCAGGCCAGAGCTGTCCAAACAAACTAGGTTTCAAGAGATGCCTTAATGGATCGCCATTAGCGACCCATCGCCCGTCATTCGCCCAAACCTGTCCCTCGATATACCTCGTTGCCTTAGCTAATCTCGATTCGCCACCCCTAAAAAATTTGCTGAATCCAAAGGGAATTTCTGGAGCCGCTCGTCTTATGTGACTAGCAACGGTCAATATTTCCAAGTTAAGCGCACTGGGCGGGCAGTGGACGGATGAGCCTGACACCTGCCCCCGAAGCAAAGGCCGTTCGCCATACAGCGGGCAATCGAGCGACCCGCTGTCAAAGGAGTAGGACAATGGGTACCGCACCATGTGTGGATTTGCATCAATTCAATGAAAGCTATCTGCAGGGTCTTCGGACGCAGGATGGCGTCACCGAAGCCCACTTTGTTTCCTATTTTGGCCGGCTGCTGCAAAACAAGCTGCGCCGTCACCTGGCCTGCCCGGAACACATCAAGGACGTACAGCAAGAGACGCTCTTGCGGACGTGGGCCGCAGTCCGTGCTCAAGGCGGCGTTCGCCAGCCAGAGCGCTTTGGCGCATTTGTAAGTTCCGTATGCAACAACATTTTGCGGGAGCTGTATCGCTCCCGGGCGCGGACCAGGGCGCTGGATGAAGCTCAAATTGATCCAATTGACGACGCCAGGGGACCGGATGCCATTCTGCTGGCAGAAGAAACCAAAAAGCTGGTACAAAAAGTCCTGACCAACCTTTGCCCAAAAGACCGGAAGCTTTTGCGAGCTGTCTTCTTTGACCAGCGCGATAAAGATGAAGTTTGCCAGGAACTGGGTGTGAGCAGAGACTATCTGCGCGTATTGCTTCATCGCGCCAAGCATCAATTCATGGCAGAATACGAGCGTCTGAATGCTCTGCCAGGGAAAAGCAATATCCAGGTCCGTAAAGCAATTTGGCCTCTGGCGAGCTAACCGGCTCGTAAACCTGCCAAGGACTGTAACCCCCTGGAGACTGTAGAGTAAGGCTTGTCTCTTAATCCCCTATGATTTCTGCCGATCGGGTAAAGCAAATTTCACCAGCAACAATCGCGGCCATTTGATTCAGGCCGCATTTTATTTTGCGAAAAATTTCCCAGCGCTATCTTAGATCTGACAATCTGAGATCCGACAAGTAAGAAGAAAGCATTGCAACCGGTAGCGTTATTAACCTTGCACCGGCCCACGTCAACAACGCTACTGGGTTGCGAAGTTCATCCAAGAGAAATCCGCTGGTCATCACAGAAAAGGGCGTCGGAATTGTTCCAAACAAAGCCAATAAACTTGGAAAAGAAGCGAACAGCCGCGAATTCGTGGTACCATGGCCGGTTTAAATTTACAGCATACTTTCCGCTGAGAGTCAGAAAAGACTTGTCAGAAGGGGAGTTGCGCAGGCACAATCTTCAGTCATTAAACAAGATAGTGGTCGTCCGGACTTTACTTTTAGCTCACTACCCGCGGGGGATTCTTCGCTGGGTGTGCGAAAGTTTGCAAAATAACCGGCCCAAAGATTGACGGGATGGGCCGCGTCATTAATTTGCGGCACCGATCTCAGGAGCTGAAAGCTTATGACAGACGCTTCTGTCCCATCGCCGAGCGGTTCACCAACCGAGCGAAGGGATATCTTTGAAAAATGCTGGAAATTCAACCGCGCACGCATGCTGCAGGAAGCGGGCCTTTACGTCTATTTTGAAACCTTCGGCAGCCGTGAAGGCTGCGGCCCCAGCGAGATCAGGCAGGGATCGCGCAAGATCCTGATGTTCGGCTCCAATGACTATCTTGACCTAGCCTGGGACCCGCGCGTGAAGGAAGCGGCAACGGCGGCGATCCGGCAGTATGGGACAGGTTGCAGCGGCTCTCGTTTATTGAACGGAACCCTGCCTATCCACGTACAGCTCGAAGAAGAGCTGGCGGAATTCATGGGCAAGGAAGAAGCAATTCTTTTTGGCACGGGCTTCCAGGCCAATTATGCCGTGATTGCCGCGTTGGCAACAGAAGGCGAAACCATTCTTTGTGAGCACAATCTGCACGCAAGCCTGGTGGATGGGGCGCTTCGATCCGCGGCACGGACTATGCGCTACCGCCACAATGACATGCAGCATCTGGAAAAAAGGTTGCAGCAGGCGAACGGCGATGGCGTATTGATCGTGAGTGAAAGCGTGTTTAGCATGGAAGGCGACGTGGCCAATTTGAAGGGCGTTACGTCGATGGCCAGGAAGTATGGCGCACGCACTTATGTAGATGAGGCCCACGGAATCGGCATCTTTGGTCCCACAGGCGCCGGGGTGGCGGAAGAACAGGGTGTGCTGGAAGATGTTGACGTGGTAATGGGAACGTTCAGCAAATCGCTGGCTGCTGCCGGCGGCTTTGTGGCTGCAACTGAACCTGTGATCCACTACTTGAAACATTTGGCACAGCCGTTCGTATTTTCTGCCAGCGTTCCACCAGCATCAGTGGCGGCTGTCCGGTGCGCTCTGGGTATCTTGAAAGCTGAACCGGAAAGACGGCAACGGTTGTTGCAGGTAGCAGACCTGATCCGGCGCGAGCTTGCTGCGCTGGGATTTAACGTGATCGACGGAACCAGCCCGGTAGTAGCCGTGGTGATTCCTGAGGATGTAATGCTTTTCCAGATGGCCAAGAGGCTTCTGGAAGAAGGAATTTATGTGAATGGAGTCGTGCGGCCGGCGGCTACGCAAAACCTGCTCAGGATTTCATGCACTGCAGCACACAATGAAGCCCATGCATGGCGCCTGGTTGAGGTCATGGAGCGCATTGCAAAGGAGCTGAATATGGAGCTGGAAAAACCGGGCAAGGCCGCACGAGTGGCCTTGTGATCTGAAGAAATTTTAACACCCTGCAATGCGTCCTTTAAAGATGCAGGCGACACCAGGCGGGAGAAAAGTAAGTCGCTTATTTCGAGGGAATTAGTCTATGCCAGATGCATTGAATTTAACTGGAATTGCGCTCACTGTTGAGCAAGGAAAGTGGAAGCGACTGGCCAGGAGCGTCGCCCAGAAGTCGCTTGCGCCTGCCGCTGCCCAGGTGGACCGTGAGGCCATTTATCCGCGCGAGGGCCTCAAAGCCATTGCCGATGCCGGCTTAATGGGGCTAACGATCCCCAAGAGCCAGGGTGGACCGGGCGAGGGCATTCTCACTACAGCCATGGTGCTGGAAGAACTCGCTCAGGGTTGTGCATCGACCGCCATGGTTTATTGCATGCATATGAGCACGCTTCCTTTGATTGCGGCGCTGGCGCAAAACGGGCAGACAGAGGCTTTCATTAAGCCGATTGTGGAAGGTAAGTGGATCGGCGCGCTGGCCATGAGTGAACCTGGTTCGGGGAACCGGCTTTGGCACATGGATAGCTATGCCCAGCGCAACGCCAATGGCTACCTTATCGATTCGTTCAAGTCATTCTGCACTAGCTGCGGCCAGGCAGACTTTTATGTTGTCCCGGTGCGCGCAGATTCCACGCAGCCGCCTACTGAGCTGAGCCTGTTCCTGATTGATGGGAAAGATCCCAACATTCTCCCCATTGGCAAATGGGACGGCATGGGCCTGCGCGGCAATTGCAGCATGCCGATTCACTTTAAGGGCTGTCACGTGCCTGATATGAACCGGTTAGGTTCGCCGACTTGCGGATTCTCCATGCTGTTTGCCTACTCGCTGCCCATCTATCAGGTTGGTCTCTCCACGGTGTATCTGGGCATTGCCCAAGCAGCGTATGCAGCGGCTGTGGAGCATGTGAAGAAACGCGTCCATAGTGACACCAAGCAGACACTCTCGCAGGTAGAGACGGTGCAGCGCTATATCGCGGAGATGAAGATGCGGGTGGATGAAGCGCGCTGCATGGTCTACCGCGTTGCGCAAATGTCAGATAATGCGATGGTGCTGTTTAACGAATTGCACTCAGCCGATTTGCTGGACGAGGTGATTCGCGCTAACCCTGACGATCCATTCTTTATCGAGCTGGCGCAGCTCAAGTTTGCCGTGAGCGAGATTGCCATTGAAGTCGCAAACAAGGCATTTCAGGTTTGCGGCGGGACAGCTTATAAGCGAGGCCATCCAGTGGAACGGATGGTGCGTGATGCCAGGGCCGGCTCCGTTATGGCCCCTTCAGATGATTCGCTGAAACTGATTGTAGGAAGGCAGATCCTGGGCATCGCCCAGCCGTGGGAGTAAACAAGGAGGAAAGGGACCCAATGGCGACCACAGATGTAAACGCGGTCCAGACCAGCAGCTTGCTGGCGTCACTGTACGATTTCCAGAACCGCTTCAATAACGACGCGCGGGTAAAGAAGCTGATCAAAGGCTGGAACAGGTATCTGAAAGCTGAAGGCACAGACTCAGGCGAAGTCTATACCTGCACGATTGAGGACCTAGCTATCACCAAGGTCGAGCCCGGCTGTTCCGTTGAAGAGGACGATGAGAACCTGATTACGCTTCAGGCCAGCCAGGATGTGCTGATCCGTATTTTTACCGGCAAATATAACCCGGCGCACGCGCTGATTGATGGCGCGCTGGCAGTGTTCTCCGGTGAGCGTGACAAGGTAAAACTGGAAGCCATTGCAATGATCATCTGGGGGCTGTAAAGAAGGGACCACGGGGGAGTATGAAGAAGGCTTTTGAGCTGGGTTTCTATGTGACGTTTGGCGCTGGTATTGCCTTCGGCATCAGCTCGTTCACGGCAATTTCTGCAATGTTCGGGGTGGCCCCTAGCAGATTTTGGCTCATCGTGGCAATCTGTCTTGCTGGTTTGTTCTGCATGATGCTTTCAAGTTGCATCGCGGAACTGGCGAGCATGTATCCTTCTGCTCCCGGCGTACGCACTTACCTGAAAGTGGCCCTCCCACCCCGCACGTCATTGTTTCTTGTTTATCTTTATTTGATCTTCATGATCATGGTAGCGGGGATCGAGAGCTATCTTTTTGCGCTGGTAGTAAGGGCGCTATTCCCGCAGCTTCCAGCGCTAGCTGTTGTGCTGAGCTTGCTGGCCTTGACTGTAATTGTAAACCTGCTGGGCTTGGAACTCCCGCGGGGCGTGCAGATGTTTACTACGACAGCTCTGATTATTAGTGTTCTCGTTCTGGGTGCAATAGGCGCTGGACCGGCGCTGGCTAATTTCCATTTTAATTCCGGAATCTTTTCAGACCATCCCTTCTCACAGGTCTTTGGCAGCCTGGGCACGGCGGTATATCTCTTTATTGGCTTTGAATGGGTCACAATGATGGGCTTCAGCGCGAAGTCTTATGAGCACCGCATTCCCATGTCAATGCCGCTGGCGATATTAACCAATATTGTGGCATACAGCATTTTTTCACTGGGTTTAGCTACGCAAGTGCCGCTGACCAAGATTGTCGCGAGTCCTATTCCACAACTCCCATATTTTTTGCAGATGTACGGTTCACGGGGAACTTATGTGGCGCTTGCGCTTTCGATTCTGGCGATTATTTCCTGTTTCAACGCCGGAGTGATGGGAGGTTCGCGGCTGGTACACGCTCTGGCGCGTGAAGGCAACTTCCCAAGATCGTGGGCAACCATGTCGATGCGGACTGGCGCTCCAATTGGCGGCGTGCTGGTGCTAGGCGCGCTCGCTTCTATAGCCTCAATCATTATCGTCAGCTATGAGCTTGAGGAAGTGGCGGCAATCGTGGGAGCGGCGATTGTTTGTTTTGTCTATGCCGCATTCATTTGGGCAGTCGTGCATTTACGCAAAACGCAACCCAACGCTCGCCGGACTTTCCGCAGCCCACTACCTGCGTGGCTGCATTGGGTCCTGATAGTGGCTATGCCGATTTTCGGGATTCTCTCGCTGATCTTGGTGCCGCCGGACAAGAGATTGCCGGTGATTGCCACTGCAGCGGGTTTGATTGTGATTGCCGCAATCGCTGTCCAATGGTCAATTCGATACAGCAAGAGTGAAGCAGAAATGCGCTTGCAGGCCAAGGCCACGTAGCGAGCGGTGGGTTGAGGGGAGAACGAGGGGATGCAGTCGACAAAGAATGGTTCAGCCCCAATTCCTCTGGGAACTGACCCAGATGTGGTTGCCGCATATTCGCACCATTGCCGTCCGGAGCTGGCGCGGATGCTGCATTCGCTCAGCCTGGACGCGGTATACGAACGGGCGGAAGGCGACTATCTTTGGCAGCGCCGCGGAGACAAGTTGGTAAAAGTCCTCGACCTGGTGGGCGGATTCGGAACCAATTTCTTTGGCCATTATCACCCTGAATTGGTAGCAGAGGAGCGCCGTCTTACGGAGCAGCGTGTTCCTTTCCTGGCGCAAGGCTCTTGCCGTCTGGGAGCAACGCGGCTGGCGGAATCACTCTGTGAACGTGCGGGCGATTACGTTGTCATCTTCACCAACAGCGGAACTGAGACGGTTGAAGCGGCCATCAAGCATGTGATGCTGGAGCGGCCCAAGCCTCTGCTGCTGGCGGTTCAGGGCGCGTTTCATGGCAAGACCACTGGCTCTATTCAGCTCACCTATTCTTATCGCGAGCCATACGCGCACTTGGGACCGGACGTCCGTTTTCTCGACATGAACGATCCTGCCGACTGGCGCGATGCCGAGGCCAGCCTTGAGGAAGTAGCGGCGATCTTCATTGAGCCAATCCTGGGTGAAGGTGGCGTCAGACCCCTGCCGGCAGAATTTGTAGCCTGGCTCAAGAAGGTCCAGAGCGAAGACGAAATTCCGATCGTAGCCGATGAAATCCAGAGCGGTTTCTATCGCACGGGAAGTTTTCTGGTTTCGCAAGAGATGGGCCTGGAGCCAGACTACATCTGCATGTCAAAGGCGCTGGGTGGTGGGCTGGCGAAGATTGGCGCATTGTTGATCCGGCGTGAACGCTTCATTGAAGAGTTCTCCATCAAGCATACCTCGACGTTTGCAGAGGATGATCGCGGCTGTTTTCTCGCGGTGAAAGCCATGGAGATTGCCGAACGCGACCATTTGGGCGCTCGGGCTAAAGAAACCGGCAGCTATATGCTGGAGCGTTTGCGCGAAGTGCAGTCGCGATTCCCAGGCTTGATCAAAGATGTGCGCGGCCGCGGCCTGATGTTGGGCGTGGAGCTGCACGATATTTCCGATTCTCCATCCAATGCCATCCGAATGCTATGCCAGCAGGAGTTTCTGGGCTATCTTGCAGCTGCATACCTGCTCAATGTCCATTGCATTCGAGTGGCCCCAACTTTAAGTGAGCGTTTCACGTTGCGCCTGCAACCCTCAGCCTATATTGAGAAGAAAGAGTTGGACCGTTTTCTGGATGCGCTGCAGATGTTTTGCAAGGCGCTTGAGGCAGCAGACGTTCCTCACCTCACCGGGTATCAGGTGGGTTGCCAAGCCAAGCCAATCATCGACTACAGCGGCCGTGCTTTGAGCAGGCGGGAACAGCCGCGCACAGAAAATCGAGTAGCTTTTATCGGTCACCTGCTCCAACCGGAGCACGCCGTGCTTTGGGACGCCTCGCTGATCGCCCTGGCTCCGCACCTTGCTGAATTTATGGAGAGGCCATCCCGCATTTTACAGGGAACCATCTATGACCAGATCCATGTTCAGTCAAGCGCCAAGGGCGAGGTGCACCTGAGCTATATTGGGCTGGACCTGACACCCAAGCAGATCATGGAAGGAATTTACTCCCGTGACACGCAATGGATGATGGACAAAATTGAAAACGCGGTGGAGTCGGCGCGTGACAACGGCTGTCGCATTGTTGGCCTGGGAGCTTATACCTCAATTCTTTCGGGCAATTGCAAGCGAATCCAAACGCCGGGAACCGTATTGACTTCAGGCAATTCGTTGACGGTGGGCATGGCGATGGAAGCCATGAAACAAGCCGCACAGGAAAGTGGAATCGAACTGAGCAAAGCTCGCCTGGCGATTCTGGGCGCTACAGGTAATATTGGCGCTACTCTGGCGTTGATGCTGGCACCACAGGTAGAGAGGACAGTGCTGGTAGTGCGCGATCTGCAATCGCCCCGTGTGAGGAGCATGGTTGAGGAGATTGCGCGAGCCGCCGGCAATCTGGAAGTGACTGACGACATGTATGCCTTGCGAAAATGCAATATGATCGCTGCGGCATCCAACAGTCCGGAACCGCTGATCCGCGCGGAACACCTCTCTGAGGGGGCTGTGGTGGTGTGCGACGTGGCTGTTCCCGCTGATGTAAGCGTGGATGTGATGGCTGAAAGGCCGCTGGCAACCGTGATTCGCGGAGGATTGGTGAAGCTGCCGCTCAATCCGGATTTTGTGATTGCCGGTCTTGATCTTGAACCAGGTTACGCGTATGCCTGCATGGCGGAAACACTTCTCATGGGGCTGGAAGGCGTAAGTGAGCCTGTTTCCTTTGGTCCAATCAAGCCAGAAGGCGTGCAGTGGGCCCTAAGCGCTGCAAAGAAGCATGGATTCTCCCTGGGCAAGTTTGAGCGTACAGGATCGATGGCAAACGGTCTTAAGGACCTGAGGGTCGCCCATGCCTGAGCGACTGCAACAGGCTTTGGCGGCAGCGCAGGATGTCCCTTCTCACAAAGAGTGGCCAAGTTTTGTTGCGCTATTGCGGCACCGGGCCAGTGCCCAGGGCCAGCAAACCGGCTATCTTTTTTTGCGCGACAACGATCCGGAAAAAGACCTTGATCTGCTTTCTTATGCGCAACTGGACCAGAAAACTAGGGCCATAGCATCTGCCTTGCAGGCCACAGGTGAGCCGGGCCAGCGCGTTTTGCTTTTGCATCAGCCGGGCCTGCATTTTGTGACGGCATTTTATGGCTGCCTTTATGCAGGTGCGATTGCGGTGACTACGTATCCTGTACATCGTGGCCGGCTGAAGCAGGCGCTACCCAAGATTTGCAGCTTGCTGAAAGATTCTGAATGCAGCACGGTGCTAACCACAGAAGAGATGGCGTCGAGTTTTGCTACGGCATGGAAAGAAGTGATTAACGAGCGCTGCCCACTGGTAATCGCCAGCGATACGCTGTGTGCAAGTGACGCCGAAAAGTGGCACGCACCCGCCGTAGGACGCGATTCTGTTGCTTTTCTTCAATACACATCGGGTTCTACCAGTTCTCCGCGAGGAGTCGCTGTTACGCACGGCAACATGCTGCACAACTCCGAATTGATTGCCCGTGGATTTGAGAGTGACAGCCGCAGCGTGGGAATTTCATGGCTTCCGCCTTACCATGACATGGGCCTGATCGGCGGCATAGTCAAGCCTTTGTTCGTGGGTTTTCCGGTGGTCATTCTTTCGCCGTACACTTTTCTGCAGCAGCCTTTCCGCTGGCTGCAGACCATCACCAAAGTACGAGCCACCGTAACCGGCGGTCCCAACTTTGCCTACGATCTTTGCGTGCGTAAGGTCACACCGGAACAGCGGTCAAGGCTGGACCTGAGCAGTTGGAAGATCGCCTTCAATGGAGCGGAGCCAATTCACCCGGAAACCATGGAGCGGTTTTCTGCGCTCTTTTCTTCCTGCGGTTTCAACCCCAAGGCCTTCTATCCCTGTTACGGGCTGGCGGAATCAACTTTGTATGTAACCGGCGGCAAAGCGCTTGCCGGACCCAAATATATTCACGTGAATCGCAGCGAATTAGAGCAAGGCAAAGCCATGGCGGCCAAACCAGACAACGGTGACGCTAAAATGCTGGTTGGATGCGGCCATGCTGCCGCCGAGCAAAAAGTGATGATCGTTGATCCGCAGGCCCGGCGCAAATGTCCCGATGGCAGCGTAGGTGAAATCTGGGTTTCTGGTCCTAGTGTTGCTGCAGGTTATTGGAATCGCCCGCAAGAGAGCGCTAAAGTCTTTTGCGCGCGGTTGGCCGATGACGGAAAAGGCCCATTCCTGCGCACAGGAGACCTGGGTTTTCTGCAGAAAGGCGAGTTGTTTGTTACCGGCAGAATCAAGGACTTAATCATTATTAATGGGCGCAACCTCTATCCTCAGGACGTAGAGATCACGGCCCAGGCCAGCCATCCGGCGCTGCAGCCTTTTGGCGGAGCGGCATTCTGTGTGGAACATGAAAGCCAGGAGCGGCTGGTGATTGCCCAGGAAGTGCAGCGGGAGTTTTTGCGCGCTGATTCGGCGGAGATGATGGCCGCAATCCGGCAGGCGATTGTTCGTGACTATGACGTGCAGGCGTACGCGGTTGCATTGTTGAAGCCAGGACAGGTCCCCAGGACTTCCAGCGGTAAGGTTCGGCGCTCACTCTGCAAAGCTTCTCTCATGGCGGGCGAACTTGAAACCGTGGACCTCCATCCGAGCAGCGAAAATGCGTTTTGGAGTCACGATGCAGGCAACTAAGGACAGTCCCGGCGCAGCACCGGCGGAACAGCATTCTGGGTCTCGCGGTGTTCGCCCGCTCAATGAGCGCGCCCGGCGGATTGAGCGAAGGGTCACACTGGCCACGGTCCTCCTGCCGTATCTTGGGCTTGTAGGTGGCATCGCCTTGTTTTGGCGCCGTGGAATCAGTCCGCTTGACCTGATTATGTTTGCAGTCATGTATTGCGTGACCGTGCTCGGCATTGGCATGGGATTTCATCGCCTGATTGCCCACCGCGCTTACCAGGCCACGCTATTTCTGAAGATTGCTCTGGTTATTTCCGGCTCCATGGCGGCGCAAGGGCCGGTTATTTTCTGGACAGCCGTTCATCGCCGTCATCATTCTTATAGCGACCGTGATGGCGATCCCCACTCTCCGCATTTGCATGGAGAAGGCGCCATGGAGATCCTGAAAGGCCTTTGGCACTCCCACATGGGATGGCTTTTTAACCATGAGCTAACAGACTGGGGAACTTACGTTCGCGATCTGCTGCATGACCGGCTAATCTTCAAACTCAATCGCTTATATTTTTTGTGGATTGCACTGGGACTGCTGCTACCGGCGGCGATAGAAGGTTTGATTACCATGAGCTGGGGTGGCGCGGCGCGCGGTTTTCTGTGGGGTGGCCTGATTCGGGTGTTGGCGGTGCACCATACGACCTGGAGCATCAACTCTATATGCCACGTTTTTGGCAGCCAGCCTTACCAGGTGAAAGATTACAGCACAAACAACCTGGCACTCGCTATTCCTACCTTTGGAGAGTCATGGCACAACAATCATCATGCGTTTCCCAGTTCCGCCATCCATGGCCTGGAATGGTGGCAGGTTGATATCACCGGCTCCATGATCAAGCTATGCGCCAAGCTGGGGCTTGCTTCTGCAGTGAAAGTCCCAAAAAAGAAAGAGCCGGAGATCGAGTTTAATCAAAAATCAGCCTAGAAACAGCTCAAGGAACCTGAATGCTGAAAAAACGGAAAGCCGCGCCAGTTACAGAACCTCCTACAGAAGAGGCCATTCGCGGATGGCTGATCGCGAATATTGCCAGCGTCGTCAACATGGATCCCGCGCAAATCGATGTTGGGCAGACATTTGATAACTATGGCATGGATTCTCTGCAGGCGGTCTCTCTCTCCGGCGATCTTGAAAACTGGCTGAACCGCGAAATTTCGCCGACCGTGGTTTGGGATTATCCGACAGTGGAGCAGTTGGCGCGGCATCTATCGGAAAATTACGCCAATGGCAACCGTCCTGCAATCTCCCAGGCTGAAAGTGGAACGGACTAACTTCAGAATGACACCAGTCGACACCATGCAAAATTCGCAGCAAACTCTGGCGAGCACTCAGAACACAACGACCAGGGTGGTGCTTGTTACCGGGGCGTCGTCAGGAATTGGGCGGAGCTGTTGCGAGTATCTGGCCGGCAAAGAAATGGCAGTCTATGGCGCAAGCCGCTCGCTCTCGGCAGGAAAGGTTGGCGCTTTTAATTCCTTGCGCATGGATGTGACGGACGATGCCTCAGTGAATGAAGCTGTGCAACAGATTTATGGAAGCTGCGGTCGTATTGATGCCGTAATCAATAATGCCGGCAACGGAATTGCGGGCGCCGTGGAAGAAACCAGTTCTCAAGAAGCAATGGCGCAGATGGATACGAATTTTTTTGGCGTCCATCGCGTTTGCCGAGCAGTGCTTCCCATCATGCGGCAACAACGAGGCGGCGTGATTATCAATATCAGCTCGTTAGCAGGGCTGCTGGCGGTACCGTTCCAGGCTTTTTACAGCGCCAGCAAATTCGCTATGGAAGGCCTGACCGAGGCGCTCAGAATGGAGGTAAAGCCATTCGGCATCCGGGTGGTGCTGATTGAGCCTGGAGATTTTAAGACTGAGTTCCCCACGAATCGCAGGAACACTGCTGAGGCTGAGAAGAGCAGCATCTATCGTGAACAGGTGGACCGCTGCGTAGGCGTGATGCAGGAAGAAGAGAAGAACGGCCATGATCCCCTGGAAGTGGCGCGGCTGGCCGAACGCATCATTCACGATCCCTCTCCGCGCTTGCGTTATACAACCGGACCGATGGGAGAGAGGATAGGGCCGAAGCTGAAGAGCATTCTTCCTTATCGCCTGTACGAGTATTTGTTCATGAAGCATTACAAACTTGCCTAGCCAACCACTTGCTACCATGGCTTCCGTTCAAGAGGCTCCAGCGGCGCGAACGCTGTGGCCCATCGACAAGCTCTTTATCGCAAATTCCATCATTCTGATCTGCTTGCTGGGTGCGGCTGTGCGGAATGACAAGGGCTCTCTGTTTTATATAGCGGCGCATGTGGCTGCGATCCTAACGCTTTTGGCGCTTGTGCGCGCATCATCACCGCTGTGGCTCTTTTTGCACCACTGGTTTGTCTTGGTCTATCTGCCACTCTGCTACAAGGAAGTGCCTTTTATTGTTTCAGCACTGAGGCTCCATTCCGCCGATTTCAAGCTGGCAGGCTGGGACATGGCAATGTGGAAGGCCGATCCTGTTTTCTGGCTAAGCCAATTCCAGAACCGTGGTCTGGTTGAACTGCTGCAGGTAGCCTATACGCTGTTTATTCCCTGCACGATTGCATTGGGAATTCTTTTATGGGTGTGCAAATCAAGAGCCGAGTTTCGCTATGGCACATTTCTGATCGCAGCTACTTTTCTGATTTCCTACCTGGGGTACCTGGTTCTTCCTGCGCGTGGGCCGCGGTTTATGCCGTATGCGGCCCAGCATCCTGCATTGTATGGGCTTTGGACATTTAATTTTTTACAAAGTTTGCTCGATAGCCTGGAGGGCACACAATTCGATTGCTTCCCCAGCGGTCACGTTGCCGTGGTGATAGTGGGATGTTATCTTGCCCGCCAGATTTCCCCGGCAGTGTTCCGCGTGTTTTCAGTGTTTGCCGCATTGATCGCGTTTTCTACAATCTACCTGCGGTATCACTATGTCATCGACGTGATTGCCGGCACAGTTTTGGCAATTGCATTAATTGCGATAGCGCCGTGGGTTTACCAGAAGCTGGAGGGTGCGAATTTATCAAACGAAATAGGCAACACACAAGCGGGATAACACTCCTGTAAATCAGGAGCCTGTGTAAAGCTGAAGAGAAGCCCAATAGTAAGGCGTGGCATGTTTGCCGCCAGCTTTAAGGATTTTAAGTTTGGAGTGCCGCAGGGCTTCAGATGCAGACTTTCCCAGTTTAATCTGCGCGTAAAAATCATCCATTAGTTCCGGTGTTATAGCGTCATCCACATCCCACAACGCCGCAACTACCTGGTGTGCTCCAGCTTTCATAAAAGCCCACTCCAGCCCCAAAAGCCCCTCCAGGGATTGGACATTGGTTCCAGCCCCTTCACAAGCCGATATTGTCACTAACTGCGCATTTAGATGCAATTTCGGTGAAGTTATGTCCCGCGCAAGAAGCTTGAACCCGCCTTCGTGGTTCATTGAGAGAATGATTGCTGACTGCAGAGGTTCTATTCCGTTTGCAGAGCCATGGGTGGCCAAGTGGATGTACTTGTACATATCAGGTGAGCCGTTCATATACGAGTCAGGAGTTGCATTCTTACCAGAAAAGCTGGTTACTTCTGAGGGAGAGAAATGCCGGCTTACACTTTTCATTTCCTGGCCGGCATTAGGTAGATCTGGAAACTGTGGATCGGCCTGTGTTGGTGCTCCAATTAGAAGTAAATCTTTTGTGGAAGATCGTTTCCTGCCTGGCGTTATCAATAAATTGATTGAACTGACGTTCTGTATATCCACATCTTCAATCCAGTAGTGATCGCCTCCGCGGGGAGAGATTAAGGTTTCAAAGTTAACGCTGTAGATTTTGCTATCGGCCACAATCATGATATGTGTGCCTTTTGGCGCGAGATCGATTGCCGGCTGAACCAGTATTTGGAAAAGTTTGCTTGAGGCCGAACTCGCGCTCATTGGAGTGTGGTATTGAATTTCTCTCTTATAGGAGTCAATCAGCGCGTCCAGATGCGGCCCAGAAATGCCGAGCGGTGAAAGGCGCAGGTGTTTGCCAGTCACAGTCCAGAGATAGCATTCTTTGCTACTGGCAAAATACGAGAGAAGCACTGAGTTGTTACGGCGTAAGTATTGCTGGATCTTAGCGAGCCATGCTTTGGAATTCTCTACATGTCGTGGACTATCTTCATCTTGCATGAGAGTTCTGGCCCGGTCTAATTGAGCGATTTGGAGTGCCCTGTCGTACTCTTTCTGCCTTATCAGGAAAGCCACATAATCGTCGAATACCGGCAAGTTGTTTCGGATGGCAGTCCTGAACTCTTCCCGCTTCCATTTGTGTGCGGCTTCTTCAATTGTGTCGATACTGTGTTGAAACCACGTGTTTGCCTCCACAACATTGCCCTGAGCAGCATAGACTCTGGCTATCTCTACCTGATCTTGCCATCGCGGCAAATACCGCGTCTTGCCACTTTGCCGGTCTTCGTCCTCTAATTGTTGGAGCAACTCCTGCAGTATGGGCATTGCTGCTGCATATTTACTCTGCGCAACAAAAAGTTTTGCCTGGTTCAACTGCCATTGTTCCAGGTCGTCACCTTTTAAATGAAGCTTAGATGCTTTCTGATGGTATTCCTCTGCCAGATCGATATGTCCCTGATCCAACGCAATTAATGTCAGATTATGCAGTGATTTTGCTTGAATATCCCTATCTCCCAGGTCGCGAGCTATAGCGAGGGAACTCTCAAAAGATTTTTCAGCAGCGCCAGTTTGGCCCTGAGACCATTCCGTCAGACCCAGATCAACGAGCCACCTCTGGTCGTCGGCCCTGACTCTCCACCGGGATGCTAATTTTTCAGCTTCTTCAGAATTCTTTCTAGCATTAGGAAGATCGCGCAACTCCGCATAAATACTGCCCATATTACCCAAGGCTTGCTCTTGGAGAGGAGGTGCAGGCAACGAGCTGGCTACTGCCAAACATTGGCTGTACCAATCGATAGCCTCTTCATATTCCAATTCCTGCTTGGTGGCCCAACCGAGGCTCGCTAGTGCGTAAGCCTTAAGGAATGGATCTGTGACAACATTTTGTTCTGTTATGGATCGAAAGTATTTTGATGCATCTTTCCATTCGTTCTTGGATAATTCGCATCGGCCACGAATATAGTCCAACTCCGATTTCTTATCATGCTCACCGCGGGTGAGGACCGCCGCTTGTGAAAGGAGCTTTTCTGCATGCGCGTACTGTTGCAACGAGCAGGAAGCGAACGCCTGGGCCAGACGTCTTCGCAAAAGGACCTCATTCGCCGTATTTGCCGGTGGGTCGGCCTGCAAAAGCTCCAGTGAGCGGGAAAATTCTTTAGCTCGATTCAGAGCTTCAGCAGTAAGAACCCGGAACTTCCAATTTAGATCAGGATAACGCGTTGATGCAGCGTATCCAATCTCTGCGAGTTTTAGGGGCTCGTCAGTAAAGCCCTGCTGAAAATCAAGGCGGGCTTCCTTGTACATCTGTTCCAAGGACGCCCGCTTTTTTGCACAACCTGAAAGAGAGCAGAGAGAAAGCAACACAATGGCCAGGGCTAGATTGGTGGAGCAGTGCCTCCGCTCGTAGTTCCTCCCTCGCTTCCCCCATGGCCAGAGGAACACATCTGAACGCGAAACATTGTCAATGACCGGGAGTGCCTGTGAACAATAATCTCTCCAAGCCGGATTACGCCGAACTTCGGGATGCAGATAATGGAGCCAAATCCTTCCAGTTCGGTCTTGCCGGCATGTTTCGCTAAATCGAGATGATTGGCCGCAGAAAGCCTGTAAACCCCTCTTTCTGCCGGCCGGTCTTTTTTCTTCCATTCCGCTACTATCTCAGACATGCCGCTTAGAGCATGATAAGTTTCTTCTAATTGTTGAAATTTAGCATTGCTTAAATCACACATCCCGTACCCAAGCAGTAACTCGTCGCATTTGCGCTTTTGATAGGCTTGGGCAAGCTTTCCAAATGTGTCATATCCATGCAAAGAATTGGTGTCTAATTTTATATCGATTGGGTAACCTGCAATGCGAAGATTTTCAAAATAACTGCCTGTGAAATCATAAGTGGCTTCGGTCTTATTATCGCCGGAGCAATAAATGGCAATGCGGGAAACAACGCGATCTGCGGTTAACATTTCGGCAACGCTCACGCCTTCCAACACACTCCAGGCGTAAGTGGTGTGAGTTCCATGGCAGTCATCATAGCTTCCGCCTACTTCAGCATAGGCTTCTTTGAAGGAAATAAGGCCATCAATTTTTTGGCCAGGGCTGCGTCCCGATCCGTGGCCTCCATGGCCAGCCAGCACAACGGAAGCTTGCGGAGCTAAGCTACACTTTTTAGGTCTTTCAAATTCAGCAGCCAGCGCATGAGCTGAAGCGCTGTACACATATTGCGAGTGGTGGCGTGTACACGTCATTATTTATCTCCAAATGACCTGGTTTAGGGCGTGCAATAGATTAGGATTTTTCACGAAGGGAATCCGACAGATCAACGCAAATCGCCTGCGCAAATATCACGATTGTACAGCCGGATTCCAGAAAAACAATGCAGGAATTTTAGAGCCCACCCGTATTGGGCAACCTGTGAGCTCGAAATGAGGCGAAGCCTATCTATTTCGAGAAATGTAATTCGAAAGCACCGCGGCCGATTTCGCTTTCATTCCCATCATCAGTGCGGCCCCAAACTATGATCGAGTACTTACCAGCTTTTAACGAATCAGCTGGCACTGCAATCTTAGCCATCCCATCTGCTTGATCCATAGGTATAGACAAGCTAGATTCAATCAAACCTGACTCAGAAAGAATTCGAGCGCCGTATTCTGTAAATTCACCGCTGGTTGTATAGTCCACATCCAAATCAAGAATGGAGCTTGGCGGTACTTCGATTAGCTTTACACTTTGCCCTCCATGAGCAATTCCTGTTAATACATAACGCCGTTCAATGGCGGGTCCCTTCTTGTGAGATAACTCACGGTACAGGTAAACATTGGAACCCACAGCCAAAACACATGCAGCAACTGCACATGCCGCTATGGGCTGACGCAGTCCAGCCAGCAGCCTAGTCATAAGCCCCACTGGACGCGGAGTAACAACGACTGGCTCTTCAGCGCCAATCTGTTTGAGATAACTCACAAATTCTGTTCCCGCCTTCACCTGATCAAAGCATACCTGGCACTCAAAAAAGTGGGCTTCATAAGCATCGCGCTCATTTTCAGTCAATTCGCCCAGCAGGTAACGCTCTGCCATCATGGCTTTGATTGCTTGTTCGTGTTCGATCATTTTTGCGTTCATAGTCGCATACCTACTTCCTGATCTTGTGTACTCACTCATTCCTGCCTCTAATCGTTCTTCTTATAAAGCTCGCCAAATTTCTCAAGCGCTCGATGCAGCAGAACTCGCAAGTAATCCCGGTTTACGCCAAACTGCGCGCATACATCGTCGTTCTCTTTTTCTTCAAAGAACCGGGCCAACAAGAGGTGGCGGTCTCTTTCCGGAAGCTTAGCCAGAATTTGTTGTACCAGCCTGCCATCTTGCTCTTGTTGCATAAGCTCTTCCAGGCCCAAGCGATCATTGGGGACATCTGTCGAGTCGATCGGATCGTGCTGATTACGAAAATCATCGCGCCGCTTCTCAGACAAGACGTTCTTGCATACCGAATACACGTAAGAACCAAACCCTTTTGGGTTATGAACGCTTCCGGACTGTACAGCGACCCATACACGGCAAAAAGTTTCCTGGCGCACATCGTCAATGGTGTGTGTGTCCACTCCGCGCGCTCGCAGTGTTACCTTCAGGCGCTCATTGAAATAGGCGAAAAAATGAGCTTCAATCGCCGGGTCTCGAGCCCCCAGGCGGCGGAGATATTCTTCATCAAACGAGTAGAGATCCACGGGATTTTGCAACCAGTATACTTCACCTGTATCGTTCGCCTTCGTTTTCCGCGTCTCTGCTTCCGATGGATAAGAACCATGCAGGAGCGACAAGCCGTCTCCTTTGGGTCTTTCATGGCCGAAGCGTACTGTTGCACCTTTCATTACAAAACTCCCAGACACCAACACTAGCCGTGCAAGGGGGATTGATGCCGTTACAGCCAGAGAAGACCGTAAGAGGTAATTCAGAGGAGGGTTAATGCCTGAATACACGCTCTAAGGCCCTACTACTTTAACTAGTGATAAAAGTTTGGTCAGCGTTTCATCACACCCTCAACAAAAGATGCGGCAAAAAGGATTTCCTCTAGGTGATCCTATATAAGATATTGATTACATGATGCTTGGCGGCAGGCCCTGTTTGTGCATGAGGCCGCGCCATCCCATTGGTTTTCTCTAATGTTTCACAGAAAGGAACTGAGGCGAACACGCGTATGCCGAATTTTTTGTTTGTAAGTAATTGTGATGTCAGATGGAAAGGTATTGGAAGCGCGACCGATTCCTCAATGCAGTAAAATGCCGACGAAGTCCGTATATTTGTATAACTTACGATTTTCAGGGGACTTATGCGTACCTTTGAAAGCCTTTCAGAACAGGAAGTACTGGCTCTGGCAATCGCGCTGGAGGAAGAAGACGAACGGGTTTATGCCGACTTTACTGAGGGATTTCGCAAGGATTTTCCCGCCACCGCTGCCATGTTTGCGGAAATGCGCGAGGAAGAGTCGGCACACCGTCGTCGCCTGATTGAGCTCTACCGTGCCAAATTTGGCGAACATATTCCGCTGATCCGGCGCGGCGACGTGAAAGGGCTGGTCAGCCGGCGGGCCATCTGGCTCACGCAGCCTTTGCGTCCGGAAGCAGCACGCAGACAGGCTTCTACACTGGAAGTAGAGACGAGAATCTTCTATGAAAAGGCTGCTTCGCGGACGCAGGACGCCAGCATTCGCCAGCTGCTCAATGACTTAGCTCAGGAAGAGCGCGAGCATGAGCATCGCGCGGAGCAACTTGGCAAAGACAAGCTGGATGAATCCGCTCGCGGTGAGGAAGAACAGGCCAGCCGCCGGCTTTTTGTGTTGCAGATTGTTCAGCCGGGCCTGGCTGGGCTGATGGATGGATCTGTATCCACGCTGGCACCGGTCTTTGCCGCTGCATTCGCCCGGCATGAGTCTCACATTGCGTTTCTGGTCGGATTGGCCGCTTCACTCGGTGCCGGAATCAGCATGGGCTTTGCCGAAGCTCTGTCTGACGATGGCAGTCTTACCGGTCGTGGGCATCCCTGGGTCCGTGGGCTGGTCTGTGGGTTGATGACCATGATTGGCGGCATTGGACATACACTGCCTTTCCTGATCCCGTCTTTCCATGTTGCAGCCCTTCTTGCAGTGATTGTGGTGATAGCAGAACTAGCCGCGATCTCATGGGTACGCCATCGATATATGGAATCGCCCTGGGTTTCGGCGACGCTGCAAGTCGTGCTGGGCGGCGCTTTGGTGTTTGCCGCCGGGGTATTGATTGGGAGTTCTTAGGCGATGCCGCAGAACAAGAGATGAACAAAGGAAAGTAGGTGATGAGGTTACACACCAGCCTCAAGGTCCCAGCCATCTTTCTTCATCTCAGTACGTAGCCAGCGTTGCAGGCTGGTGCGCAGGGCCGTGGGAAGATCGGCAAATTGGACTCCGTACTGACCGCCTTTATTGGTCCAAGTGACGCGTCCGGGAAATTCGGCTTCTGTTTCCGCGCCAGGCACGGAGAATGCCAACGCGACCGGAGCGCCTGATTTCAGCAAATGTTCTGTCTTTATCCCAGCGCCGCCTGCACTGATGTTAAGCAACGTACCGTCAAAATATTCGCCGCTATATTTTATTTTGATGGCAATTTCCACCTGAGCACGATAATAGCGCTGCTGCCCCACGCTCAGCGTGCCGGCAGGATTCTCAAGTTCCGCCTGCCGATAGCTTTTGAGCTTGCGAATCAGTGTTCGCCGGGAAATTCCCAGAGCTTCCGCAGCCTTGCCCTGATTTCCGCCGTTTTTCTCCAGCGCCATCAGGATGGTCTTTTTTTCCACCTCATCCAGCCCGGCCCCTGCAGCAACAGTGTGACGAACCGAACTGACTGAATCAGGAAAACGAAGATCAACGGCCCGGACTTCAAAATGTGCGTCCCGCGCCTGCAATACCGCGCCAAAGACCACGTTTTTCAATTCCCGCACATTGCCGGGCCAACCGTAAGCAAGCAGGGCGTCAATGGCGTCCTGGCTGAAGCGCGAATCAGGGTAATGCTGATGTAAAACCTGTTCGGCAATTCCCAGCACGTCTTCTGGACGCTCGCGCAGCGGAGGCACGTCCAGCTTGAATTGCGCAAGTCGATGGTACAAATCGCTGCGAAACCTGCCCGCGGGCACCAGCGTTTCAAGATTTTGATTGGTGGCCGCAACCACTCGTACATCAACGCTGACTTTCTTGCTGCCGCCCAGCCGGTAATAAGGAACGCCATCCAGCACGCGCAGCAGTTTTACCTGGATCTTCAAGTCTAGGTCGCCAATTTCATCGAGAAAGAGCGTACCTTTGTTGGCCAGTTCAAAAAAGCCCGGCTTCATGGAGTCAGCGCCGCTAAATGCGCCTTTCTCATAGCCAAAAAGTTCGCTTTCCACCAGGTGCTCCGGAATGGCCGCACAGTTTACGTCAACCCAGGGTTGGTTACAGCGCAAAGAGTGATTATGGATGGCGCGCGCGATCATCTCTTTGCCGGTACCCGTTTCACCCACGATGAGCACCGCGGCAGGGTGCCGAGCAACCTTTTCCGCCAGCCGCATGATGCGCTGCAGAGATTCACTGCGGACTACCAAATCAGGCTCATTGCGGTCAGAGCCTGTGGTGGACAGTCCGGCGCCTTTAGACACTGAGAGCGGTAAGGCGCCATCTTTGGGCGTGGGCAGCATTGGGCGTTTGGCAGCAATTGTCTAGCAACTGGCTGACTAAGGCAACAGATAAATCCTGTTACCCAAGTGCATTAAGCAGACCAAAGGGAAAACGCGCCAGGTGTATCTGTCTAAAAGTCAGCGACGACCTACTACCGCGCCAAAAACAGATGTCGGGAACCCCGATTCACCAGCGATCCCCAAACGTAATACGCGATGGCGGCCTGGTGTCTAAACCCTCCTGTGTTGAAACTCTTTGATAATGTCCCCTTCCAGACTCGTTAGAAATGTCCTCTTCAGCGAGTCCTCCTGGCTGGAGTCCTCAGTTTAAGGAGACATTTCTAACGAGCTTTGACATGTCTAACCCTCCTGTTTACAGACGGTTCAAATCGGCTTAAACTTGCCAGTTTCAAAAATATCTCTTTTAGAGGGCAAATATGCTGTGGAGAAGGTGGTTGTTGTGCGTGATTTTAGGGGGTGTGACTGCTGCGGCGCAAACAAGCAACGTTGGAGGCAGGAAATCAGCAAGCGAACCTGCTCCCAGCGCGAAGATGGCTGCTGCAAAAGGCGTCGCGAATGGGGACAAGGTTGTTGCGCGCCCGAGATCCTTTGATCTAGGCGCCATGGATAAGAGCGTGAACCCATGCGACGACTTTTATGAATATGCCTGCGGTACCTGGCGCAAGAACAATCCCATCCCTTCAGACCAGTCACGCTGGGGGCGGTTCAATGAATTGGCTGACTACAATCGTCAGTTCCTGCACAACATTTTGGAGAAGGCTTCCGCCAACGATCCCAAGCGCACACCGGTAATGCAGAAAATTGGCGATATGTACCAATCCTGCATGGACGAATCGGCGATCAACGCCAAGGGCAGCACTCCACTGAAGCCGGAGCTGGATCGCATTGCCGCTATTTCAAATAAGGACCAGCTTTTGGAGACAATCGCCTATTTGCATTCCATTGGCGTGCCGGCCCTTTTTGGGTTTGGGTCATCGCCAGATCTGCATAATGCCAGCACGATGATTGCCTCAGTGAGCCAGGGCGGCTTGGGCCTGCCGGACCGCGACTACTACCTTGAGCAGGATCCCAAGTCGCAGGAGACCCGCCAGAAATACGTGGAGCACGTAGGGAAGATGTTCGTTCTGCTTGGGGACGATGAGGCCACTGCCAAGAAAGAAGCGCAGGCGGTCATGGACATTGAAACCAAGTTGGCGGAAGCAGCTTATAAGCGCGTCATGATGCGCGATCCTAAAAACCGCGACCACAAGATGAAGGTTACGGAATTGGAAACGCTGGCGCCTAATTTCCAGTTTGCTCGTTTCTTTGCCGCTTCCGGCGCACCGGAATTTTCTGAAGTCAATGTGGTCCCTCCTGATTTCTTTCAAAAGACCAACCCGGTGGTGGACTCAGTTTCACTCGATGACTGGAAAGCATATCTGAGATGGCATTTAGTCCGGGCCGCGGCGCCAACCCTCTCCGATCCGTTTGTGAATGAGAACTTCAGCTTCTATGGGCAGTATCTGGCAGGGCAGAAGGAACTGGAGCCGCGGTGGAAACGCTGCGTCCAGACGACTGACAGGCTTTTGGGCGAGGCGCTGGGCCAGCCATACGTGGATGAGACTTTTGGCGCTGATGGTAAAGCAAGAATGCTCAAGATGGTGAACGCGCTGGAAGCCGCTCTGGGAAGCGACATCCAGAACCTGGATTGGATGACCGCGGAAACCAAGAAACAGGCGCTGGTTAAGCTGCGCGCCATTACCAACAAGATTGGTTATCCGGACAAGTGGCGCGATTATGGAACAGTAAAAATCGCGCGTGGCGATTTTTTTGGCGACGCGCAAAGAGCGCGCGCATTTGAAGTGAAGCGTACCCTGAACAAGATCGGCAAGCCGCTGAACAAAGCTGAATGGGGCATGACGCCGCCTACTGTGAATGCTTATTACAACTCTTCGAACAACGACATCAATTTCCCCGCCGGGATTTTGCAGCCACCGTTCTTTGACAAAAGTGAAGATGACGCAGTGAACTTTGGCGGCATAGGCGTGGTGATTGGCCATGAGCTTACTCATGGTTTTGACGACCAGGGCAGCAAGTTCAATGCGGAAGGAAATTTTACCAACTGGTGGACCGCAACTGATCGCACCGAATTTGAAAAACGTACCGACTGCATCGCGGACGAATACAGCTCGTTTGTCGCCGTGGACGATGTGCATCTGAACGGAAGACTTACCCTGGGCGAGAACACCGCTGACAACGGCGGCTTGCGCATTGCCCTGGCGGCGTTACACCAAGATATTGCCAGCAACCCCAAAGCCGGCGCGAAGAAAGATGGGTTTACGGCGGACCAGCGGTTCTTTCTGGGTTTTGCCCAGGTGTGGTGCCAGAACACAACGCCGGAAAGCTCACGGCTGCTGGCCAAGACCGATCCGCACTCACCCGGTCAGTATCGCGTGAACGGCACCCTGCAGAATAGCGCAGATTTTGCCAAGGCGTTTGGGTGCAAGGCAGGGCAGAAGATGGTGAGCGCCAACGCCTGCCACGTCTGGTGAGCCACACAAACTGACTCGAAGCGAAATGCCGCATCTTCAACAGGTGCGGCATTCTTTTTGCGCCATTTTGTACTCGTTCCACGCCAATGAAATGAACGATGTTACCGCCGGGCCGGCTACTTACCTTAGTAACGTACCTCCCCTATATCAATTGGCGATATAACCAGCCCATCGGAAGCCGCCTCGTTTAGAAGGATAAGGGACAGCCAGGTTCCCATATTTATGGATGATAAGAAGCAGGCAAAAGTGCAAGGACTCCGTTTTGCGCGGTCATTGCAGACGCTCGTCAAAATGGTCAATATGTTTTCCGCCGACCATAAGAGCGCAGCCGGCTTGCTGCAGCGGAGCTATGAACTGCTGAACCCGATCGTGAAGCAGTCGCGCCATCTGACTGTGGGCTTTGTTGACCAGCGCGTTCTGTTGAACAACATTCTCACCGCAGAAGAGAGCCTAAAACCGCTGGAGAACGAGTTCCTGAAGCGTGGCATCGGCGCTGTAACCTTTGAAGCAGGCATCACGCTAGCGGCATACAGGAATGCAATTGCCGCCATATCCACCAACCCCAAGGCAATGGAAGAGAACGGCGGACTGTTGCCTTTTCTGGAGCAAAAACGGCTTGAATTCGTCAGGATCTTTCCCGCCACCAAGACCGAGACGCGCAATGAAGATGGCGATACCGTCCTGGACATGGGATCAGAAGAATTTCTTATTTCCAAAGCGCTCAACAGCATGAATTCAGGACTGCCGCATGGCATTGAAACCCTGCTGACGCAGATGGAAGTTTCCGGAGCGGGTGCAGGCTCTGGATATGGCACTGGGACTGGCGGTGGGCTTGGCAACGGTGAAGGAGGAGCAGGCAACGGCAATGGCTCGTCTGGCAGCGGAAGTACGGAAGGCGGGGTAGCGGTGTATAACGGCGCATGTGCCAGCAACTCCGCTTACAACGGATATTTGAGCGAGATGCAGAAGGTTGTGGAGCAGAAATTTGAAGCATCGCTCAAAAATCCTGATGAAGATCCGCACAAGGCATACGTTGAATTGGCCAAAATGCTGCGGAGTGTGCGCCCTGATTTTGTAATGTCTAACCTGATACCGGCTAACTCCGATGGGACAGGCGCAGCGGAAACAAACTCTGAAGCTGTGACCACAGAGGTTTTTGAGGATACCGCATTGCGCTGGGCATTGCGGCGGCTCTCCGCGACGCCAACCGGCGAAGAGGCCGTCATTGTTGAAGAGCAGATATTTCGCGTGCTGATGCGAAGTTTGCAGGCCACGCACTCTGCCGCACGGCTGGCGCAGAAGCTGGCGCAATTCGCCCAGGAATACGCTCTGCCCAAAGAAACCTACGGACGCATCCAGGAAGAGATACGCTGGATCACGCTTACGCCGAAGCAAAAATTGCGGGAGTTGTTGGCGATCACTCATTTCTTGCCGGCACAATTCCGGCGATGCCTTGAGCTCATCAAAGAGCTCCTGCGCCTGGGCAAGCCTGATGACGCGATAGCGCTAGGCGTGCAGTATTTCTCCATTTTCGATGACTATCTTTCTTTGGAGATCAGTGAGGTTGGGCGAATTCCTGAGCTGCTGCGCAGCCTGGCGGGGACGCAGGGAGAATTTTGGGAGTTTGCCGCTGATCATCTGACACAAGCATTAGCATCGCGCAAACTGAACCAAGTGGTGCACATACAGGTGGTGAACGCGCTGGTTACGCTGGCTAAGATCGCCGCTACTTATGAAGACTTTGTGTTGATAGAAAAAGTTGGTTCGACATTGGAAGCGAACGCCGTATCCGATCCAAACGCCCACTCACGATGCTGCGGTGCAGGCATTTCAAACCTGCTGCAGGCTTCGGCGGTGGACAGGATTGCGGAGATCTTTTTGACCAGGAGAAACGATCCAGCCTGGATACGTACCGTGGCCAGCGTGCTGCATTGGGCCGGCTCTGTCGCCATTGAGCGCCTTTTTGTAGCGCTGGACCACGAGCAGGTGGCAGCGAATCGCCTGGCATTGATACGGTTATTGCGCAGGGTGGGACAAGCTGCGCTACCCGCGGCGCGACAGCGCTTGCAGCATCAAGAGTGGTACGTTGTGCGCAACTCATGCAAGCTGCTGGGAGAACTCAAAGATCCTGAGCTGCTCACGCATATTCAACCGGCATTCGAGCACGCCGATGAGCGCGTGCACAAAGCGGCGTTCCAGGCGTTGATTGAAAGCAAGCTGCCGGGCCGGGCTGCAGTCCTGGCCAATGCGCTTCCGCTGCTTTCTCCAAGGCTAGTGGAAGAAGCGCTGTGCGAGCTGATGCATCAGGCGGATGCAGAGAGCTTGACGGGCCTGGAAAACTATTTCAACTCAGCCGCAGCAAAGAATGCCAAGATGCTGCCGCTGGTCATTAACGTAATCTCCGCCATACCGCAGGATAAGGCGGGCGATCTGCTGGCCAGCATCGCCAAGAATGAAAAGTTCAGCGTGGAGATTTGTAATGCGGCAAGGCAGGCACTCTCATTTCGCGCAGCGCAGCGTGTGGAACGCTTTATGCAGACCCCGGAAGAGCAAACGCCGAAGGCTGAGGCTCAGGAACTCAAGATCAACGGCCTTGATCAGCTTATGCGGCATTTGAGCAGGGCTTGAGCTGGTACCTGGCGGCTAAAGACCCCGACTGCCTGACAGCCTCTGAAGTCATGCCTGGTCCTTGTCACATCCGTGGGCGCTTTCCATTCGCAAACTACATAGCCCGCAAAGCCGGCGCTACCGGACGCCGCGCGGCACGAATCGCAGGAAAAATCCCTCCGGCAACTCCCATCAGCAAAGCAAAAACGATCCCCAGTCCCAAAAGGAACGGAGTTATGCGGAAGGCAAATGCCAGGTGAGAAAACGTCTGCCAATTCATGGCCCCGGTGGTGAGCCCGTTTAAGGGGAGCACGGCAATACAGCCGAGCAGGCCGCCGACCAGCGAGATGAGCAGAGCTTCAACCATAAACGAAAAGACCACGCTGCCTGCGCCAAAGCCCAGAGCGCGCAGGGTGGCGATTTCACGCGAGCGCTCCGCCACCGCCGAATACATGGTATTCAGCGCACCAAAGATAGCGCCGATACCCATGATGCCGGCAACAATCGATCCCAGGACCCTGATCAGGGTGCTCAGCAGGGTTGATTGCTTTTCGTAATATTCCACTTCACGCATGATGTCCACGCTCATTCTGGGATCGGCGCTGATGGCATCTTTGAACTGCTGCAATGAATCAGGAGAGGAGAGATGAACCGTGACCGAGTTAAAAAAACCTTCGGGCCGCTTATAAGCCGACTTAAGCAGTTTAGAGTCACACCACAGTTCGGAGTCAAAAGCGCTGCCGCCTGCATCAAAGACGCCGACCACCTGCCACTTGGCGCCGCCGAATTTTACCGAGCTGCCCAGCGATAGCCCTTGATAGGTATGGGTGACGTTGCGTCCGATGATCAGCTCAAAGAGACCTGGCTGAAGCATTCGGCCTTCTACGATCTTGATCTTCCTGCGCACTGCCAGGGCCGCAGGCGTAATGCCGCGGACTTGCACGTTGGCATCCGTTCCGGTGGTGACCAACGGGAACGGGGCGATCACCACCATCTCAGGGCTAACCAGAGCCTGGCCACCATTGCGGGCCACTCCTGGTTCATCTTGAATGATCTTGACCTGATCGAGCGGCACGTTGCTGTCAATTTCTGAAGTAGAGCCGGCGCGCCTGACAACGGCGTTATCGTAAGAGCCGGAAGAAACCAGCGTGGCTTTGAATCCACGTGCCAGAGAGAGCACAGCTACAAACACCCCGACTGTGCCGGCGATGCCCAGCACAGCCACAATGGCCGATGTCCAGCGTTCTTTTACGCTGCGCAGATTGTAAACAACCGGTATGGCCATTTCACACCCTCCTCAGAGCATCCACAACGCGCAACCGCATTGCGCCCAGCGCGGGAAGAAAACCACTTACCAAACCAACGGAAAGGGCTGCGGCAATGCCAATAGCAAACACTCCGCCGGAGAGATACAGAAGAGGCAGAAACGTCCGGACGGGGTTGACATTCGCGGGAAGCAGGGTAAATCCCTTTGCCAAGGCAAGCCCAAACACGCCTCCAACCAACGCGATCAACGCAGCTTCACTCAACACCAGGAACAGAACAAAGCGGTCTGAATAACCCACAGCTTTCAGGATGGCGAGTTCTGATGTCCGCTCACGCACGGCAATCGCCATGGTATTGCCGGTGACCAGCAACAAGGTGAAGAACACGATTGAGCCGATGCTCAGGATCAGGAATTGGATATTGCCCATCTGCTTGGCGAAACCGGCAGCAAAGTTGGCTTCGCTGTCAGTATGTGTTTCGTAGTCGGAATTTGAAAACAGGGTGTCCACGGCCTTGGCGACGCGCAGAGCGTGGTCAGGGTTATCGATCTTGATGGTGTACCAGCCCACCATGCCGAGATAGCGATCAATCTTGTGGGTTTCCAGATAATTTTCAAAGTTGTCCCACTGAAACCAGAATTGCGTTTCATCATCCTTAGCGCGCGTGCCGTGGTAGATACCATCGATATTGAATTCCCACGTTCCGGGCAAGAATGTTCCCTGAATGGGGATTCTGTCTCCGACTTTCCAGCCGAACTTATTTGCCGTGAAAGCGCCAACGATTGCCCCCTGGCGGTCTTTTAAAAAGTGCTGCCATTGGTCATCCGGGATGCTGAATTCGGGATACATCTTTCGCTGGGTTTCCGGATCAATGACGAACTGAGGGAAAAAATTCTTGGGGTCCTGGTACACGCCTCCAAACCAATTCTGGTGGGTCACCAGCGTGACGCCAGGAATCTGCATGATGCGATCGCGATAGGAGAGCGGCAGCGGAGTGACCAATCCAACACGGTTATAAGAGATCAGCCGGTCGGCCCCGGCCACGTCAATGCCTTGATTAAATCCTTCTCTGATGACAAACAGAAGGCCGAACAAGCACATGGCCACTGCGAACGAACCCAGCGTGAGGAAGAGCCGTATCTTCTTGCGAAATAAATTGGCGCGAATAAGCCCGAGGAACTTCATCGCACACCTCCGCTCGAAACCGACTGCAGGGAGTCTGCTTCCACCAAAACTCCTTTTTCCAGGTGCAGGGTCACGTCAGCGCGCCCAGCAACCACAGGATCATGCGTCACCATCAGCACAGTCTTCTTGTATTCCTTTACCAGGCGCAGGATCAGCTCCATGATTTCGTCAGCGCTCTTGCGGTCAAGATCGCCGGTAGGCTCGTCGCACAGCAGGAACGTTGGGTCAGAGACAATAGCGCGAGCAATGGTGACACGCTGCTCCTGGCCGCCTGAGAGCTGGCGTGGGAAGTGGTGCATGCGATCACTGAGACCGACAACTCCCAGCGCGGTTTCCACGTGCTGACGGCGCTGGGCCTTGGAAAGGCTAGTGAGCAGCAGCGGCAACTCGACGTTCTGGAAAGCGGTGAGCACGGGGATGAGGTTATACATCTGGAAAACGAAGCCAACGTGTCGCGCGCGCCATTCTGTAAGCCGGCGGCGTGACATGTGGGTGATCTCATCTCCTGCCACAGTGATGCTGCCGGCCGAAGGAACATCCAGGCCGCCCAGTAAATTGAGCAGCGTGGTTTTGCCGGAGCCGCTGGGGCCCATAAAGGCCACAAACTCACCTTTTTGCACGTCAAGGTTCAAAGCCTGCAAGACGTGAATCTGTTCGCCGCCGCGAGAATACGTTTTGCCCAGGCCACGGGCCTGAATCAGGCTATCTGAACCGCCGAGTCCGTCAACGCGTACCATCATTTCCCTCCTACTGCTTAACCTCTACTGCCTGGCCCTCATGCAACTTTTCCGCACCTCGCACTACCAAAAGATCGCCGGGAGAAACACCTGCGAGGACCTCTACGTCAGAGCCACGGTCCATTCCCAGACTGACGGCGCGGCGTTCCAGCTTTTGCTCGCGAACCAGATAGACAATCTGCTTATCCCCGTCTGTGTGCACGGCAGATCTGGGGATAATTGCCCTGGCGTCCGTTGCGCCTTTCTTGCCTGCGGGCGGTTCAGGGCTCAGAAATGCCACCTTTACACCCATGTCCGGCAAGATTGTGTCATCCAGCTTGTCAAAAGATATGCGCACCTTGACCGTTGCTTTTTGGCGGTCAGCCGTTGGAATCACCGTACGAACGTGAGCGGGTAGATCGCGGTCAGGATATGCATCCAGCGTTGCGCTCACGCGCTGCCCCGGTTTTACGCGGGCGATATACGATTCGTTTACATCAACCTCGATCTCCAGAGAATTCATGTCAACCAGCGTTGCAATACCGGTGCGGGTGAAGCCTCCGCCGGCGGAAAGAGGTGAGACAATTTCACCGCGTTGCGCGTCCTTGGATACGATGATGCCATCGAACGGAGCGCGAACCGTGCAGTTATCCACGTCCTGCTGGGCCATGCCGATTTTTGCATCTGAGGCGCGGACCTGCTCTTTGGTGAGCGCGATCTTGGAGTGCAGGCTCTCTGCCGTGGTCCTGGCAGTATCAAGCGCCTCAGGGCTGATGACACCTGCGTTATGCAAGCCTAGCGCACGTTGCAATTCCCGATCAGCATTGGCTGATTGAACTTGCAGATCAGAGAGCGCCGCTGCGGTGGCGTCGCGGTCAGTTTTGGTTGAGACCAGCGCCGCATGGGGCTGGGAGCAGTCGAGCGTGGCAAGCACTTGCCCAGCCTTTACTCGCAAGCCCTCTTCCGCATAAATCTGGTCAATGCGGCCGGTGACTTTGGCGGCCACTGTAGCGCGGCGGCGTGGTGTGACGTAGCCGCTAGCATTCAGTAGGGCTTCAGCTTTAGCGCCAGTTGCCGGCTGGGCTGCTGCCACTTCAACCACAGGTTTTTGCGTTCGGAAGGCGAGCAGAAGCCCACCGATAAGCACAAGACCACCCAATGCCGCGGCAAACATTCCCAAACGCTTGCCGGTCTTGCCGGAGCGACGAGAGTGGTCCTCAATGCGCAGGGAACCAAGGTCGGGCCGTGGCGGCATGGTGGTGCTCATAAGTAATCAATGATTCCTCAAAATATGATTCGTTGCGCTTTTATCGCACCACCCTATTTGGCCCGGGCGGAAAATTCGGATCGATAGGTTGTTCATGCAGCGGACGAGGCTGGTGCCTGTTCATCCACAACAAAAAACCGCCAAACGTTCTTTTTGCTAATAATAACGCATTGTTGCCGGATGCGTTTATCAGTCCTTGCTTTTGTTAAACTCTCGCAGCAATGCGGGGCGATTTTTCCTGAGATCGCGGCTGTTACGCTCTGAGGGGTAAGGCTCTTTATCCTTAAGCCCGTTCCACAAGATTTGGTTGAAACGATCGGTATCCAGCTTGTCTTCCACGCTGAAGTCAAAACCTTTGGTTTGTTCTGCCCAATAGGCCGCATTATGCCGGGGAGCCGACCAAGAGGCAAACTTGACGGATGTTTGCTGCGGCCCAGGCGGAGGCAGAGGCAATTGGGTGGAATATAAAATTTTGGGTACGACTGCGGTATAGGTCCAGGAGCGCTGCTTGGTGGAGAATACCTCGGTCATGGGCGACTCGAATGCATCGTATAAACCCAGCGGCTTGATGCCCAGAACTTCTTCAATGGTGCGCAGTAATGAGACTGTTGTGTAATATCGGGAAACAACCGCGCCCTGCTTCACGTAAGGACCAGCGATAAGAGCGATGCTGCGATGAGCATCTACATGGTCAGCGCCGTTCTGGGCGTCATCTTCAATCACAAAGATCAGAGTGTCACCGGCATATTTGCTGTGCGACACTTTTTCCAGGACCAGGCCAACGGCGTAATCATTGTCCGCCATCATGGTTTCCACGGTGTTGACGCCATCCTGGGCTTCAGAAAAATTGCCAAAGTGATCATGCGGCAGGCGAAGCAGTTCTAGGTTCGGCAGGTTGTTGTTCTTCACATAGCCGTCGAATTCGCGCTCCCACTCTTTAAATCGCCAATAATCAGCAAAACGCATATCAAAGCTGCGGAAGTAGGGATCGGTGATCTCCTGAAGGCGGGCATTGGTTGGGAAGTCAACACGGACTCCGGCTGCGGCGGGATCATGCAACAGAGGCACAGCAGGGCCGCCACCCGGCGTGGCGGAATAGTGCGCGAGGTTGGCGAAGAAGCCGTAATTCCGCACTGTGAGTTTGGCGCGCAACGCTGAGTCCCACAGATAGCCTGCGCCGGCCTCATCGTCTCCCGGGCCATCCGGGGCAGCCACATCGGCTGGGCCCGGCAGTTCACCATCAGGATATTCAGCTTCGCTGTGAGCGCGGTCTTCAGCGTGCGGTGCGCCGATGTTGATGCCACGGTTCATTCCTTCAACGTCATATCCAATGCCGCGTCCCGCGTAGTTCATGGGAATGGTGCGCTCCACATAATCCGTGGCTCGCGCGGCGGTGCTCCAGTTCCAGCCGACGCCGCTGACCTCACCGCTGTCATAGAAATTATCGAGCGTGACAAAACGACGCGCGATGGCATGGTGGTTAGGCGCGAGAGGCTCAGGGAAGAGAGCCAGCCGGGGGTCGCCATTGCCTTTTTCCAGATCACCCAGCAGTTGGTCGTAGGTCCGGTTTTCTTTAATGATGTAGATGACGTGGTGAATCCTGCTGCGCAGGAATGCAAAAAGAGCATTGCTTTCCGGCTGCTTTGCCGGTACAGAAAAATGATTGTTGCGCGCCACTTGCAGCGTCAGGGCCTTCAACTCCACAGGACCAGGCCGCGGAATTGTTGTGAGGCTGCCTTTTTCCAATTGCCAGACATATTGCTGGGCCAGAGCGCATGGGCGATCGCCAGTGGTGGAGAAGTCTTTGCGGCAGTTCCCCGGGTTTGGACCGGGGGTGGATTTGGCGTTGACAACATAGAGAAACTTGCCATCACGGCTTACGCTCACCGCATTGGGATACCAGGCAGTGGGAATCAGTCCGGCCACTCGGCCTTCGTCCAGTTCACGGTCAAGATGAATGACGGCGAGAGAGTTCGTGCCGCCGTTTGTAACGTAAAGAGTCCTGTTATCCGGCGAAAGGGCAAGACCGGTGGGGTTCGCGCCTTTGAAATTTGACCGTGCGGACAACATGCCGGCAGGGGCAACGGTTTTGATCTCCGAGAGAACGCGATCCTTGGCCGTATCAACCAGTACCACGGAGTCACTGTTATCGGCGACGGCAAAAAGGACTGTCTGCGCGGGATTGAGAATCATCTTGCCGGGCTGGCCACGTGTTTTGATCCGTGCAGTGATAGCTGGAGCGGCATGCAAATCAATCACTACGATTTCACGGTCGCGTAGTGAAGAGACGTAGGCCTTATCGTTGCCTTTGAAAACCACGCTATACGGATATTCGCCGCCAGGAACGTTTTTTTGTGCGGGATCATTTTTACCTGGACGCAAATCTAGTTCAGCAATGGTCTTTTTCTGGGCCAGATCAACGAGAGAAACAGAATCATTCGCACTGTTTGCAACCAGCAAGCGCGTGCCATCTGCGCTCACAGCCAACCCGGCTGCAACCGGCTTGTTATTCCCCTTGCCTTCTTCGTCACTGGCACCGAGGCCATGCTTGTGTCCCAGAGAAATAGCCGGCAGCGATTCAGACCAGCGAGCTTCCTCTTGATCCGGACTTTGATCTTGGGTGAAGACGTGGACGTTATCGTCCATCCCGCCGGAAACGTAAAAGGTTTTGCCATCCGGCGCCCAGGCGATGCCCATATAGGTATTGGGTATCGGCAGCGCCTGCCGCATGACTGGCGGATTATGGGTTACGTCATAGATGAAGACATATTCGTTCGAGAGCGCAGGAATGGATTTATCCTTGATGTCTGAAACGCGGTTGTAGCCGCTGGTGAGAACCAGAAGCGTGTTTCCGTCTGGGCTGAGCGCTGTGGCAATCGGATGGTCGGCCAGGAATTCGCGCATCCCAGGAAGATCAGGGTTAAGGAACTGCAGAGTGGAGCCTGGCGCAGCCGTTGGCGTGATGCTCATGCCCGTTGGTACCCGCTCCGGTGCAGTAATCTTCTTTTGGGCGCCTGCGGAGTGGCAAAGGCAAATAAAAAGAGCGCAGCTTAAGGCAAAACTTCTGGAGGCGAGAACGCTGTTTGACGATGTGAGATTGAGGTTACTCAATTTAGGTTCCCCGCGATGCTTCTCCAAATTACGGTTGAGGTTTTCCGAGCGTGTCATTAAGCAGCGCGGCCAGACGTAAGCCGGCGAGCGCCAGCTTTCTGTTTACCAGATCAATGTTGGACTGGTAATAATGCTCATCGATTGCCGCAGGCTTCTGATCAATGATCTGCCGCGCCTCCCGGTGCGACTCATTCGCCCAATCTTCCGGAGTGCCTTGCGCCTGTTGAGACAGATGCTGCTCGTCAATGAGCTTGTTCAGGTGCTGGACGTATTCTTCTTCAGAATAGCCGGTATGTTCGAGCAAAAGCGTGTCCCAGGCCCAGTGCAGGTTGCAATCATAGTCGCCGCATTTGGGCGAGCCGAAGACCGGCAGCTTAACATCATTGCCGCCACGGGCTTCATCAATGGCATGGAGAGGCTGATGCAGGTCGCCGACAAAGTGAACTACCCACTTCAAGGCTTCCAGCCGGTCGGCGCGAGAAGCCTTTTCATCGGCAAGGACCTTGCTGAAAATTTCAATGCGATCAACAACGCAGTTGTGATGATCGGTCTGCGCGTCCTTATGATTGTCCTGAGGACGGAAGCAGTCACGCTGCTCAGAGAAGCCTGCAGCATCTTTAGGAATATCGACAAAGTGCCAGTCGTAGCTTTCGTCGTGGTCTTTTCTGACCTGGTCTGCCCAACTGGCGATGGAAGCCAGGCTATCCTGGCCCAGCAATAACTGAAGATTCTTGCGGGCAAGAGGCGTGAGGCGGGATTGGGCGATATCAGCAACGATGGCGTGGCCTTTGGGTCCCCATGCTATGAGCTGCGTGGAGACCAAGGCAAAAAGAAGAAGGAGAGCGATCAGCTTTTTCATGAAGACCTGATTGTATCCAATAAAAGCGCGGCAGCCGAAGCTGCCGCGGAGTGAGTTCACGATAACGATTCTAGAAATGCACACGCACGCCCAACTGGATTTGCCTGGGCGTGTACAGGAAGTTGCTGTTGTTAACACTGGTGGTTGAGTCAAACAACGGCGTGAAGCTGTTGTTGACATTGAAATTCAAGCAAGGCGCCGTTGCGGAGCAGGCAACAGTTCCTGATGGCGTGTTTACATTGCCGGTTGAGACGAAGTAACCAGTCGTGTTCACGCCCATCACGTTCTGCTTGTTGGCGATATTGAAGACATCTGCCATCAGCTCAAGTTTGTACTTTTCGCGGAAGCTGAAGTTCTTGCCAACGCGCATGTCCGTCAACCACGTCATGGGCTGGCGGAATGAGTTGTTGCCCAGAATGTCAATACGGTTGGTGCCACCAGAGTTGTTGATGCTGCCAAGAGATGCGCCGGGCGGCAGAACTCCGGTCAAAGGCGCATTACCGGAAACCAAAAGGGTGTACGGCAATCCGTTCTGGATCTGGTACACCGGCGCGAACTCCCATCCATTGGTGAGTATTCCGGCCCAGCCTTCTTTCTTCCAGGGCGATGTAACCACGGCGTTCAGAACGAAACGGTTGGGAACGTCATACTGCGAGTTGCCCTTTTCCGCCGCGATGCTGTTGGGGAGCAAAAACGTGTTGGTTGAGGTGAAGGTGGTCTGGTTCTGGCCAAAATCAATGGCGTGTGACCACGTATAGCTGGCGCCGAACTGAATGTTGTGGCTCATGCGATGGTTCGCCTGAACGACAAATGCGTTATAGCTGCTGTTGACGCCACTTACGATGTCAGTCATTGATCCAAAGTTGGCATTTGGGCGAGCCTGCGTCGGGCTGAAAGGCCCAAAGAGCTGCGTTGTATAGGTGCCGGAACCCAAGGGACCACCGTTGAGTACCCGATAAGTAATGGTGCTGATGTTGTTGGTGGCAACATTGGTATCAACAAAGGTGGGCAACTGGCGGCCCATGCTGCCCAGGTAGCTGAGCGAAACCACCGTGCCCCAGCCCAGATCGCGCTCCAGGGACATGTCAAACTCATGGACCTGCGGATTCTGGAAGTGAGGATCAAAGAAAACAATGTTCCTGCCAGCCCCGCTGAGTGAAGTGAGGATCTGGGGGAACGAGGGCGCTCCTGGTGTTGAGGGGGTAAAGGACAGCGAAACCTGACTGCCAGGCGCTCCGGTATTGGTTAGGGCATTAAATATGGTTGAGTTGATGACGCGGCCATAATAGAGGCCATAGCCGGCGCGCAGGATAGTCTTGCCGTTGCCGAACACGTCATAGGCGAAACCTATGCGAGGACCGAAATTGTTCTTGTCGCTCGGCAGCTTCCCGGTCTGAGGAGCCAGAGGATTAACCAGGCTGGCCACGGGATCAGGCATCTGCTCGTATTCATAGCGCAGACCAAGCGAGAGGCTCAAGCGAGGATGAAGTCTCCAGTCATCGGCCACAAACCACGAATAATCATTGGTGGTGAACTCAAGCCCTGGCAGGCCCAAACCTTGAGAATAAGACGTGTAGCAAGGTTTTCCGGCGCAGGTATTCGGCGCATTCAGGTCAGAGAAATAGTTCAAGAGGCTGCTGTAGCTATAGCTGCCAAAGCCGTTGAACAGGTTCTGGGAATTGTCGTTGACGTGGCTGAAATCCATGCCGAACTTGAAGTTGTGCTTGCCGTGAGCCCAGGTAACGGTGTCAGCAATCTGGTTCCGGGTTTCGTCAGGGAACCTTGACCGCTGCAGGAAGTTGGGCACGCCGAAGGTAAAGCCGTTGGTGATGGAGACGGTAGGCGGCAGTCCCAGCGGATTGGTGAACGTGGGAGCGTTTACCAGATTTGCCAGTTCATAGGCGCTTGGCTGCTGGCTGAACTCAAATTCAAAATCGCGGCCATATTGGAAACGGACTTCATTGGTGATGGTTGGGCTAATAGAGGTATCCAGTTTGGCTACGCCCCACGTATCGCTAACAAAATCATTGCCGAAGCTGTCAATTCCGCGAGTCACGGTAGGTGCAGTCTGAATACCGGCCGGCGACGACCAGCGCATGCGGTTGACTTCAAACGATGCGTGGTTTTTGGTGTTTATCTGCCAGTCAAGCTTGGGCAGGAAGATGTTCTGGTCACCAGTCCGTGCAACCGGACCCAGCATTGTGTTCAGGCCGGCGAGATCGTTGGTATAGATGGTGCTGGCCTGAGCTGTTGTGACTCCAAGCCGTGTGGCGAGGGTGGAGAGAGTTGTGGAAGAGGGAGTCGCAAAAAACGCCGTCGGATTGCTGGTTACCGCGGTTCCGGGGAAGTTGTGACGATACCAGTCATAAGCCACGAACAGGAAAAGCTTGTCTTTGATGATCGGACCACCGACGCCAAACCCGGCAATCTTGCGCCAGTCAGTTGGCTTGAAATTGGTTGGCGTGAAGACTCCGGGAGAAGTCTGGACTGCGATCTGGGTGAACGGATTGGCCGCGCCCCAAACGTTATCACGATCAAAGAAATAGCCTTCACCGTGAATCGAATTAGTGCCGCTCTTAGTCACAGTGTTGACCACGCCACCAGCGGACCGGCCGTATTCAGAGGAATAGTTCGAAGTGTTGACCTGGAACTCTTCAATGGCAACCTTGGGCGTGGAATATCCGGCGCGGGTGCGTCCGCGCTCTTCTGAGAAAAAGGCCTGATTGTTGTCTGCGCCGTCTACCGTGTTGTTATTCAACAGGGTGCTGATGCCGCGGAAACTCAACAGACCGAATGCGTTGGAATCGCTTACCACGCCGGGCGTCAATAGAGAAAAGTTAGACCAGCGGCCGCCATTGATAGGCAGGTTGGCAATCGCTGTCTGGTTCAAAGTGGGGGCAAATTCGGGCGAGGTGGTGTTGATCTGCGGCGTTTCAGCAGTTACGTCCACAACCTCAGAGGTTCCTGCCACGCCCAACCGCGGCGAAAGGTCTGTGACGCTGCCAACCGAGACAATAACCTGTTGGGCGCTGTATTTGGCCATTCCGCTGGCGGTAACGGTGGCGGTGTAATTGCCGGGCTGCAGTCCAGTAACGCGATAATAACCAGATGTATCGCTGGTGGCCGCCTGCTCAGAATTGGTTGCGGTGTTGTGGACCACAACCCTGGCGTTAGGAACGACAGCTCCTGTGCTGTCATAAACTGTGCCGCCAATGGCGCCATCGGTGGTGGACTGCGCATATAGCAGCGCACTGCAACACATGGCAAGCAGCACGACTGTAACTAGCCGTGGAATTGAACTCCAAAAGCGTGACTTCATTGCTCTCTCTCCTGTGAAGGACTTCAATTGGCGGGATACCGGGAAACCCAGGGCACCCATCATATTCATGAACGCCAGAAAAGCAAGCTAGAAAGCAGAATTTTCCCAGCGTGTTTCCGGCTTGATCTTACATAGCGATTGTTACGATTCCATGAAGCTACAACAAATTTATTGTGGAAGTCCTGTGGATAGCTGTGTAAACCTCGGCAAATAGCGCATGAGATATGAAATTTGGTAAATTCCGGAGCTTTTTTACCGATTGTAATGGCAGAATCGGCTGGTTGAACGAATGACGGATGTAGGCTACTCTTGCCCACGGGAACACCAAGATGAGGATTGCCGGAGGAGAAAAGGTGACTTGGACTGAAACGTTCAATTGCGACGTCTGTGGCAAGCAGAAGGGGAGCGTGGACCATTGGTGGCTGGCATGGAGCGAGCCTTACAGTCCTCATCCCGATGCTCCACAACGGCATTTGTTCAAAATCTATCCGTGGGAAAACATGCTGGCGCATGACGCCACGGTGAAACATCTATGCGGGCAAGCCTGCCTGCAAAAACTTGTTGATCGCTGGCTGAATACGGAAATGGGAGTTGGTCACGCTGCGGGTGTGGGGGCTGCGAAGCAATAGAAAAAGCGCACAGGCAGGTGCCTATCCCACAAAAGACAAAAATTAGCCAACCTGCACAGACAACATGGAAATTGATCCACCATCCACACCTTCAACCGGGAATGAGATTGCTTCCCCAGTCTGGCGAGCGCCAATCGCATATAGCAAAGGCAGATAGTGGTCAGGGGTAGGAATGGAGAGCAAGGCATCGCGGCCCAGCTTTTCATAATCCACCAGCGGGCGATGCTCGGCGGCCAGCAACATTTCACGCGCCTGCTGCTCAAATCGGATTGCCCAATCAAAAGGTTCCACGGCATGGCGGCCCCATGCGTAGGCGTGGAGGTTATGCACCAGGTTGCCGCTGCCAATGATGAGAACGCCTTCATCACGCAGCGTCGCCAGTCGCCGGCCAATTTCATAATGGAACGCGGGTGGCCGGGTTTCGTCGATGCTGAGCTGGACTACCGGAACATCCGCTTGCGGATAAACATGGCAAAGCACGGCCCAGGCTCCGTGGTCGAGACCCCAGCTTTCGTCGAGGGTGACTGCCATGGGCGACAGAAGTTTTTGCACGCGGCGAGCGAGGTCGGGATCGCCCGGCGCCGGATATTTCACCTGATACAGCTCACGAGGAAAGCCGCCAAAATCGTGGATAGTACGAGGAGCGGTAGTAACAGTAACGCCGGTTCCCGGAGCAAACCAGTGGGCGGAGATGCACAGCACAGATTTGGGACGAGGGATGCTCTGGCCCAGTGCCGACCATGCGTCAGTGTAGGGATTGCGCTGCAAGGCATTCATGGGATTGCCATGGCCAATGAAAATTGCAGGCATCGGTTTGCTCATGAGTACCCCCCGGAAACTGCTTTTTTTTTGGAACGGTCTTAGCGAACGGTTTCGCAACAATCTGGCAGTCCCTCAGAAACGCAGCAGTTATCCGAGTTTATTAGATGGGGAAAGGACAGAAAAGAAGCGGACGTACTTTTGTGGCGGGCGAGTGGTGGGGTTAGGAGCTAGCCCCGCATTCTTCAGTGCATCGCTTGTTCTTGCAGCAGACCATTACAGCGGAAACTGAGTGTTTAAAGATAAGCTGCTTCTGCGTGTTGGTCTCAAGCACGATCGAGTATTTATCGAACGAGCGAACGCTGCCTGAGACTTTAGCGCCGTTCAGCAGATGCACAGTAATGTGCTTGCCGGCCGCCAGGGCCACGTTGAGAAACGATTCCTGGACACTGATTGCAGACATGATTCTGCCTAGGATTAAGCAGGAAAAATGCTCCCAGCCCGGCGCCCCTAGGCCGGGCCAACTTCACACAAAATAGTGATGATTCATCTATTTGTCCAATATATAATTGGACTGTTTTTAATAGGCACTAACTATGGAAGTACATCAACTGCGGTATTTTTGCGCAGTCGCAGAATCCGGGAGTTTTACCCGCGCCGCCGAAAGAGAACAGGTAGCCCAGCCCTCACTGTCACAACAGATCATGAAACTGGAGGAAGAGCTGGGCGTGCGGCTCTTTGACCGCCTGGGGCGCACGGTGCGGCTCACCGGTTTTGGCCAGGTATTTCTCCCACGCGCACGCGCGATCCTGGTGGAGCTTAAAGCCGCCAAGGACGAAGTAGCAGAGCGGCAATCTTCCGTCTCCGGCCCCGTTTCAGTTGGCGTGATTCCCACAATTGCACCGTATTTTTTGCCTTTGCCGCTGGCGCTGTTTTCACGCAAGTATCCGCAGGCGGATATTAACGTGGTGGAAGACGTGACTGCCCGGCTGATGGACCGTTTGCGCGCCGGACAGATTGACCTGGCGATACTCGCGCTGCCCATGCGCGGCCACGACATTGAAACCTTTCAGCTGCGCACGGAAAAGCTTTTTGCCATTGTCCCGCGCGCACATGAACTGGCCAAGAAGCGCCGGGTAACACTCAAAGACCTGCGCGACCAGCCTTTTCTCCTGCTGCGTGAAGACCACTGCTTTCGTGAGACCGCGATTGAAGTCTGCAAGCGGGCGCGCGTCTCTCCGCACATAGTTTTTGAAAGTGGACAGTTCTCGAGCATTCTGGCCATGGTGGGTGCCGGGCTTGGTATTTCTATTGTTCCCGAAATGGCACAGGAACAGCGGCCCGACTGCAGCTTTGTAGTGGTGTCAGACGACCGGGCCACGCGCACCATTGGCGTGGCGACTCTGAAAGGGAGATTTTTGAGCCGTGTCCAGCGGGCTTTTCTGACCCATCTGCAAACCTTCGCGCAAAAAGAAAATTAGAGTTCCTTGCTGACACCGATTGCCGGAACGCCGGTGTTTTCTATGATCGGTCGGGTATCATCAATACCCGTGCGCGATTTCCAAACGCTCTTCGACGACAGCGAGCCTTCCGCTCTCAACCATCCAGTTTATGCGCCTTATGGCCGGCTGGGTTTTCCCGAGCCGCACAGCGAGAGGCCCTGGACGTTCGCCAACTTTGTTCAATCGATTGACGGTATCGCTTCCTTCAAAGGCCGCCATGCCACCGGAGCAGACATTTCACAGTCAGCAGAAGACCGCTGGCTTATGGACCTGCTGCGCGCCCACGCTGATGCCATCATTATGGGCGTAAATACCCTGATGGAAGAGACGCTCAGCCAGCCGGAACTGAATAACGGACGTGGACCGGTATATCGCATTGAAGACCCTCTGGTGCAGGATTTGCGTTCCAAATTGGGACGGGGAAGAGAAAAGGTTATCTTTGTGACGGCTTCAGCGGTGATTGATCCGCGCGCCTATCGCGTTTTTGATGGCGACCAGATGGAGGCATTCATTCTCACTACCGCTGCCGGAGCGGAGCGCCTGGCCAAAAGAGATCCACGGGCTCAGGTCATTGTCGCCGGTGAAGATAAGACCATTGACTTATCTTGCGCGGTTCGCCATCTACGCGCAGAAATGAATGTCCGCTATTTGCTTTGTGAAGGCGGGCCAACGCTTTATGGCAATATGGCGCGGGCTGGGCTGATGGATGAGAAGTTTGTAACAGTTTCACCGATTGAAATCGGTTTGTTTGCGCCGCCGCAACAGGAGCCAATCCCTGCCGGCAATAGCAGGTCGCCTTATCTGCGCCCCACTACCTTTATGGCGCCTGGATTTACCCATGAAAATGTTTCCTGGTTTCGTTGGATGAGCTGCCATCGTGCCGGCGACCACCAGTTCAATCGCTATCGCAGAAAATCACCATAGGAAGGCTGCAGAGACAATTAAAAGCCGCATTCTGTCGCCAGCCAATGTAATCTAGTAGGAACGCTTTTGCTGATTGGAGTTCCTTAGTGGCCCCTCAAGTTGAGCCTCAGAAGAAAAAGTCTGCCAAGCAGTACCTGAAATCTGCCAAACCGATGATCATGGAACTGGTGCGGCCGCGGCGTTGGCTCTTGGCCGGCTGTTTTCTACTACTGGTGATTAGCCGCGCGTGCGGCCTGGTGCTGCCGGCCTCCACCAAGTGGCTGATTGATGATGTGATTGTCAAGCACCAGCATGGCCTGCTTGTGCCGCTGGTAGCGGCGGTACTGCTGGCAACATTGGTACAGGGAGTGATTTCATTTGCGCTCACGCAACTGCTCTCTAAAGATGCGCAACGGGTGATTGCGGAGATGCGCCGCCGAGTGCAGAAGCACGTGGGCCGTTTATCGCTCAGCTACTATGACGCCAACAAGACCGGTGCGTTGGTTTCGCGCATCATGAATGACGTGGAAGGTTTGCGCAACCTGATCGGCACCGGGCTGATTGAATTCTGCGGCGGCGTGATGACCGCCGTGCTTGCGCTGGTATGGATGCTGCATGTCAACATGCAAATGACCATTGTCGCATTGGTTTTTTTGGCAGCGTTAATGCTGTTGCTGAGCCGCACATTAAAAGTTATTCGGCCTATTTTTCGCGAGCGTTCCGTCATTACTGCTGAGGTCACGGGCCGGCTCACCGAGTCTTTGGGTGGCGTGCGCGTGGTAAAGGGCTACCATGCTGAGGAGCGCGAGGCCGGCGTTTTTAGCGGCGGCGTACAGCGCCTGCTCGATAACGTTTTAAAGACCCTGACTACCATATCTCTCATGGGCCTCAGTTCCAGTGTCACACTGGGCATAGTAGGAGCCGCCGTGATGTTCATAGGAGCGCGGCAGATTTTTGCCGGCCACATGACCACCGGAGGACTTTTCAGCTACACCATGTTCCTGGGCTTTCTCACGGCGCCGGTCGCGCAGATCGCCAGCATCGGCACGCAGATTACAGAAGCTTTGGCCGGGCTTGATCGCACGCGCGAAGTCCTGGACGAAAGCCGGGAAGACGCTGATCCGGAGCGCACGATTGTGCTGCCGGAAATTCGCGGGGAGATAGATTTTAAGCATGTTGATTTTGCCTACGAACCGGGCAAGCCGGTGCTGGAAGACGTGAGCTTTGAATCGCAGCCGGGAACAGTGACCGCGCTGGTGGGATCATCCGGGTCAGGTAAGTCAACCATTATTGGATTGGTAGCTGCGTTTTATAAGCCGATTTCAGGACAGGTAACAGTGGATGGCTTTGATCTGAGCAAAGTGCGGCTTGATTCTTATCGCCCCGCTCTGGGCGTAGTATTGCAGGATTCGTTTCTATTTGACGGCTCTATACGGGAAAATATTGCATTTTCGCGGCCAGAGGCCACCGAGCAGGAGCTTCTTGAGGCCTGCCGCATTGCCCACGTCGATGAATTTGCCGAGCGCTTTAAAGACAAGTACGACACCATTATCGGCGAGCGCGGCGTAAAGCTTTCCGGCGGGCAGCGCCAGCGCGTCTCCATTGCGCGGGCTGTGTTGGCCGATCCCAAAATATTGATTCTGGATGAAGCCACGTCGAGCCTGGACTCTGAATCCGAGGCTTACATCCAGCAGGGCCTTAAATACCTGATGCAGGGGCGGACCACGTTTGTGATCGCGCACCGGCTGTCAACCATCCGCCAGGCCGACCAGATTCTGGTGGTGGAAGCAGGCAAGATCGTAGAGCGCGGCAGGCACGCTGAGCTTCTGGCGCTGCAAGGGCGCTATCACGATCTCTACACACGCCAGCATGGTCTGGAAGAGAACTTGTTCCTCGCCCCCGGTGAAGGCGAAGGCAACAAGATTGAAGAAAAAGCCGGCGCTGGTGCGCGAGGGGCGGCTGTTCCTGATCCTATGAGCCTGATTCGCGGCCAGGGATTCTAAATCAACCACAAAGGACACGAAGGAAAGACAGAGGTAGTAGAATCCTCTACTGCTTCGGTTAACCTTTACGTCCTTTGTGGTGAAATGATGAGACTCAATCCCGTTAAGGTTGTTCTTGTTCTGCTGGCCGCCTGTCGTTTATTCGCTCAAGCTACTCCTGCGCCCAAACCTATAGACCTGCTTAAACAGAAGCTGGAGCAGATCTCTTCCGGCGTGAGCGCCGACTGGGGCATCTACATCAAGTCGCTTGATACAGGCGAAGAGATCGCCATCAACGCAGACAAGGTCATGGACACCATGTCCACCATCAAAATTCCGCTCATGGTGGATGTTTACCGCCAGGTGGATGCAGGAAAGATCAATACCGCTGACCGCATTGTGATGAAGACCGCTGACAAGCGTTTTGGCACCGGTGTGCTGCGCACGCTCAATCCCGGCCTGAACCTGAGCTTTCGCGATGCGCTGGAGTTGATGATCATCCAGAGCGACAATTCCGGGACGGACATGGCCTTTGCCCGCGCAGGCGGCCCCGCGCACGTTACGCAGACGATGCGTGAACTTGGGTTGAACTCGATTACCGCGACAGGAACTTCTTTTGACTGGTTCCGTGCGCTGGCTGAGGCCGGCGATCCAACGTATGCAAATGTCACGCCGGAAGAGCTTTTTACCAAGGGCTTTCCGGAAAAGCTGACCGACGCCGAGGTAGAGCGTTTCCACTTTGACGGCAAGCATCCGTTTGGACTTTCCAGCGCGCGCGACATGGGCCGGCTGCTGGAGATGATCGCGACGAACAAAGCGGCGAGCGAAAAATCCTGCAAAGAGATGCTGCGCATCATGGGCCAGCAGCAGATGCGCACGCGTATTCCACGCTTCATGCTGGATGAGGTGAACATTCCGCACAAGACCGGAGATTTCCCGCCTTACATCGCGAATGACGTTGGCTTGATTGAGACCCCGGCAGGGCGCGTAGTGGTGGTGTTTTTCTCGGCGCACCATCGCGGCTATTATCAGGAACTAGAAGATGCGATTGGCCGAATGAGCGAACAGGTGTGGGCGTACTTTAATTATCGGGAAAAGAAATAAGCGGTGCTGGCCCGACGCATTCATTCCATTCTTAAAAAAATATTACAAAACAGTCATAGCGGGCCTGAGGCAAAATGGTTCTACTTCGTCTAAGAAGGTAGACATTAGAATGAGCGATCCATCTTCAGTTCTTTACGTAGTCCTTCTGGTTGGCGTCGTTCTGTTTGCTTTTGTCGTCGCGCCCAAACTCGACCATGATCGCATCCGCGAAAACATTGAATCCCATGGCGGAAAGGTAATCGAAATTCTCCGGGCATGGGGTTCCGGTGGCCGTAATGATCGCGCCTATGAGGTTAGTTACATGACTGCCACTGGTCAACGAAAAAAGGCAACCTGCAGGACCAACATGTGGAGGGGAGTGTATTGGGTCAATACCCGCCCTCCTGGGCTGGATTCAGATGAACCTGACGATGTGCCTTTGAGGGGCTACGTTGCGGAGGAGCCACCCGGACCAACTGAGCCGATTCCGTGCCTGCGCTGCGGCTCTATGATTCCGGAAGACAAGGTGTGTTGTCCACAGTGCGGCTGGAGTTATCGTGCTTACCGAGCAGGGAGATAATCCGCATTCTCCGGCAGCAACAACACTTCCAACTATCGGGTACTGGCTCTCGGGGACTTATGAAGTTTTTGTTACTCTTTTCCAAACGCCAACCCAGGTGTTCTTTGATAGCGGACCAACAATCTTGCTGCCGGTCAAAACCGGACTATGTAGTGTTGAGTAACTGCCAACCAACCAGTTGTCATTTCGACAATCTTATATCGGTTACTTTGGCGGACCTGAATTAGGCATTAACGCCGTTGCAAGATGCAGTTCCGGCAATCATTCTTTCTGGCGCTCGATGCTCTTGATCAATCCCAGCGCTTCTTCTTTTGTGCTGATTGATCCCTCCAACTGCGCATCCTCCACCGCCGCCAGCAATTCCTTGAACATCGGCCCAGGCTGGTAGCCGGCGGCGATCAGGTCATCGCCGGTGATGAGCGGCTCAGGGCGGATCTGCTCCTGCGGCATGGTGTGGAACTTTTCTTTCGCGAACTCATACAGGCTCAGATCGCGATGGCTACTTGAGCAGTCAAGCCGATGAAGCTCCAGGTGCTCTTCAAATCCCGGCAGGCGAAAGAAGCGCTTGAGGGTCGACTCTTTCATCTGCGCCACGGAGCCGAAGCGCATGTGGTTGGCGACTAACGCCATTACCTGCTCGGTGTCTTCATTCGACAGGCGGAAGCGGCGGCAGATTTCTTCCGCCATTTTGGTGCCGATCTCCGCGTGCCCGTCAAAGCGGATGCGGTCTGGCGCTACGCGGAAAGTTGGCGGCTTGCCAACGTCGTGCAGCAATGCGCCGAGCGCGAGCGTTTTGGAGCTTCCTGCGGGCAGGCCTTCCAGCAGCATGAGCGTGTGAATCCAGACATCGCCTTCAGGATGATATTGCGGCGGCTGCGCCACGCCCTGCATTTTTTTGATCTCGGGCAGCACCTGCTCCAGCAGAGTGGTCTCATCGAGCAGCTCAAAGGCGCGGCGCGCGTGGCCTTCCGTGAGCATCTTCAGGATCTCATCCCGCACACGCTCATTGCTGACCTGGCGGATCTGTGGGGCAAGCTCGCGGATGGCGGCAAAGGTCTTGTCATCGATGGTGTAGCCAAAGCGCGCGGCAAAGCGCACAGCACGCAGCATTCGCAGCTTGTCTTCAGCAAAGCGTTGATGCGGTTCCCCGATAGTGCGAACGATACCGCGCTGCAGGTCAGCGCGTCCTTCCACGTAATCCAGGATCTCGTTGGTTTCGGGATCGAGCAACAGGCCGTTGATGGTGAAGTCCCTGCGCTGCACGTCAAAGCTTGCGTCTTTTGAAAAACGCACCTCGTCCGGATGGCGGCCGTCAGAGTAAGCGCCGTCACTGCGAAAAGTTGCGACCTCGGTGGCAAAGTTGGCACGTTCGCCATCCATGTCACGGAAGGCTGGAACCAGGACCACGCCAAACTGAGCTCCCACAGCGTAAGTCTGGGGAAAAACCTGCATCACCTGCTGCGGCGTAGCGGAGGTGGCAACGTCAAAATCGGCTGGTTCGCGGCTAAGGAGCAGATCACGGACGCAGCCCCCGACCAGATAGGCAGAGTGGCCCTGTGCGCGCAACGCAAGCGCGATGCGAGTGGCTTCACGAGCTTTAAAAGACAAAAGGTTCATTATTTTTGTCGCTTGCGCTCCATACCGCCAAACGGTTTCGTGTACTTGAAATCTTTCTGCTCTCAAAGCAGCGGGCTCGGCGCGCCGCCCCGGCCTCGCCCTTTTTTAAGTCGTAGAACCCGAGGAATTGCTCTGTGCGATCCTAGAGGGCCGCGCTTTCGCCTCAAATCCAATAATATTAGATATATGTCCGGTAGTTACATTTTAGGCATTGAGACCTCATGTGATGAGACTGCGGCAGCGGTAGTACGAGACGGCGAGAAGCTGCTTTCAAACGTGGTTTCATCGCAGATCGCCACGCACCAGCCTTATGGCGGCGTGGTGCCGGAGCTGGCTTCGCGCGAGCATCTGCGCGCGATTGTTCCCGTGGTGCGGCAAGCGCTTAAAGAATCAGAGCAGAGTTATGAGTCAATCGACGCCATTGCTGTGACGCAGGGGCCAGGGCTGGCAGGAGCATTGCTGGTAGGCATCAGTTATGCCAAGGCGCTGGCATTTGCCCTGGAAAAGCCGTTGATCACCGTGAACCATCTTGAAGGGCACATTCATGCAGTTTTGCTGGAAGAGAAGCAGAAGGGCAATCTGCAAATTGAGTTTCCTCTGCTGGCGCTGGTGGTCTCCGGCGGGCACACGCATTTGTTTCTGGCAGAGCAGCGTGAGCGTGGCTGGGCGTACGCGAATATTGGGCGCACGCGCGATGATGCTGCCGGCGAGGCGTATGACAAGGTGGCAAAGCTGCTGGGATTGGGGTATCCGGGTGGGCCGATCATTGACGGGTTGGCGCGTCACGGTGATCCGAAGGCGGTAAAGTTTGGGCCATCGCAGATCAAGCACAGCAATCGCGGTACACCCAAGGCGGAGCAGACGCCGCACGATTTTTCCTTTAGCGGCATCAAGACGGCAGTGCTGCGTTATGTGGAATTGGAAGGGATGAAGGAATCGGTTATTGCACGACAGCAGGCGCTCAAAGGTATGGCCAGGCTTACTGTTGAAAACGTGCTGCCGCTTTGCGATAAGAAGACGCTCGATCTGGTGGCATCATTCCAGCAGGCCGTGGTGAATGATCTGGTAAGCAAGACCCTGGAAGCGGCGCGCGAACGCGAAGCGCGGACGCTCTTTGTGACCGGCGGCGTAGCTGCCAACAGCGAGTTGCGCGAGACGTTTACCAGAAAAGCAGCGAATGAAGGCTTGCCGGTGTACTTCCCGTCGCGCAAGCTGTCAACGGACAATGCGGCGATGATTGCGGCTGCTGCCTATCCCAAATGGCTGGCGCAGGATTTTGCGAATGCGGAGTTTTCCGCTGAGGCGTCACTGGTGTTGCGATAAACGATTTCTAATCGTGGAGCCGCCGTGCTTTGCTCCAGGAAGAGCTACTTTTTCGCAAGTTTGCAGCAAGGCAGAAACCCGCCTGTTTGGGAGCGAACATCATTGAGCCGCCAGCGGTGGGTGAAAAATCAGGCTTCTTCAGGCTTGATGTTTTCTTCAATGGCCATGTCTTTGAATTCACTGGCTTCAAAAACGTCGCCACATTCCTGGCATTCAACAAACTCAGCGTCTTCTTCACGCGCAACAACACGTACGCGCGGATGCCTGCAGATTCTCTCCATAGGTATTGGTTCGGGAGGACGTTTCGCGATGGGTGATGGATTCTTCTGGCTTGAGTTCATATTCGCATTAAGGCGCCCTTCTGGTGCGGTGCCTGTTCACGAATTTTGGGTATTTTAAGCCCGTCTTGCGAGATGTCAAGTGGTTCAATGGCCCGCAGTAGTGCCATATAGGACACAATGGATGAGGAAAAAGGGGTCGAGGTTGCTGAAAAATCAAGGCATGGGATAAATTCCCGCCGACCGCGCCTTTTCCACCATTACCTGAGTAACTGTAGAGGGCACATGACGGGCCAGACCTGCTTCCGCAGAGGCCACTGCAGCGGCAAAGGTAGTCCTGCCAGTAAGGGCAGCATCAATCATCAGGAATTTTGGAGATCCCTGAGCCACGCGAACGCCAGCATAAGCATGTCCTAGAACGATAACGACGGTGGAATCCATGCCCAGATTTTCAAAAAGGGAAGCATACATCACTGCGGCGTCAATGCAGTTTGCGCTGCTCTGGCTCAGGCTTACATGGGGCATACGGACGCGTTCACTCACGCCCTTGTGGTCACCCAGCGTGAAAGAGCTTTTTACGTAAGAGAACCCTGAGCGTTGCAGCGCGGTGAAGATGGCCCTGGCCTGCCGGTAGGTAGCCTCTTCCTGCTGTTTTGCGTTTTTCCAACTTTCATATCCTGGCAACCGATGATCGGTGGTGAACTGCTTGGCGTGCGCCAGTAGGCTTTCCACTGCGCGATCATGCGGCGTGACCCAGGAGGCAATAAACGGCGCGTACTTAAAGTCTTTGCCCCAGAACATGTCCTCAACCGAGCGTAGCCGTACGGGTACGGTGGACTCTTGGACTTTTCCAGAGACCAGATCACTGATGCTTATGCGCGCTGTGGTAGCAGTGATTTCATGGTTTTGATAGAGCCGGGGAAGGAATGCCGGCGCAAATACCAAGGTGCGAACCGCTCCTGCTGGGACCTCGGCAGTTTGAATTTCTTCATCGCTCCAGCCCGGTACCTGCACGCTTACACGCTCCTCAATGCTCACGGCGCGCGGATTTGAGATGGTAACCGAAACCACGCCGAAGGTCCGATCAGCCTGCCGCTGCAGGGAAGCGTAGTTGGCAAATACCGGGTAAATTTCGCCATCGATCCCGGCCTGGATCTTATAGGCGGGTTCAAGCTGATGGCTGGGAGCAGGAGAGCGGAGATCGCCACGATCCGATGCAGCATCGCCGGCAAAGACTGGCGTAGCAAGCAGACTTATTAACAAAGCGGTAGCTAGGAGTATTTGTTGACGAGGCGACATGCATTCTGAATAGTAAATCGATCATTTGAAAATCCAATCAAGCTTATGCCTTAAAGTCTTAAGGATGGGACACTGAATTGCAAACGATTGCAGAGCGCTGTGAATATTCCAAATTTGGGAATACCACATCGATAAAAATACGTTAAAAAGTATTAAATAGTATTAAGAATATCATAAGTGATTGATAGTAAGTAGTTTAGTTGTGGAACTCTGATTGCCCTTAGAATGCCCAAAGACACGTGGGGGGCACGGGTCTTCAGTATAGGAAAAGTATCAAAAGGGGTCCGCTGTATAGGGCAGTGCGCGCCCTCCTGCTTGTCTTTTCACCAACCAGATGGAGAGAAGAGAAAAATGAATAGGAACTTTCTGCGCTTTGACACGTGCAAGGTTGCAGTATTGTTCATTCTGCTGGCATTGGCCGCGGCAGCGATAGCCCAAACAAGCCTCGGTACAATCGCAGGTGTTGTGACTGATCCCCAGGGAGCAGTCATCCAGAATGCAACAGTCACCGCAATTTCCAACACAACCGGCGAAAAACACTCAACCACCACAAACGCTCTGGGCGCTTACCGCATTGAATCAGTGGGCCCAGGCGCCTACACCATAACGGTAAAGGCAGACAAATTTTCCGACCTGAAGATGGAAGGAGCGGTTGTAACCGCATCCGTGACCACTACGGTAAATGCCGTGCTGAAGGTCGGCGTGGCGGAAACAACCGTTACTGTTGAAACCACCGGCGAACAGTTGCACACGGAGGATGGAGCGATCACGCACAACATCTCCAGTGTGGAAATCACGTCGGTTCCAATCGCCAGCCTCAATCCGATCGCACTGGTATTGACTGAGCCAGGCGTAGTCCAGCCCAGCGGCCGCGAAGACTTCACCAACGGCGTTGGATTCTCAGTAAACGGCACCCGTCCTCGCGCCAACAACTTCCTGATTGAAGGGTTTGATAACAACGATGCCGCCATTCAGGGGCAAGCCCTGCAAGTGGATAATCTGGAAGCGACCAAGGAAGTTTCAATCCTTACCAACTCCTACAATGCTGAGTTCGGCCATGGCGGCGGATCAGTAACCAACCTGATTTACAAGAGCGGCACAAACACCTGGCACGGATCACTGTATGACCTGCTCCAGAATTCGACGCTGGATTCAAACAACGCCTCCGATAAGATCAACGGCAGCCCAAAGTCGAAGTTCCGTGAAAATACCTACGGCTTCACGATCGGCGGACCGGTCAAGCATGACAAGATCTTCGTGTTTGGCTCGATCCAATGGGATAAGACACGCGAAGCGACCAGCGGAACTAACCTGACGGTTCCTACGCAGAATGGGTTTGCCACTCTGCAGGGAATCGCTGCCGGCAATCCGCGGGTAACGAATTACCTGGCAGCGTTGGGCAGCTTGCGCGCCAGTTCATCGGGACAAGGTTTGACGAACATTCTGCTTTCCAACGGACAGAATGTTGAGGTAGCCCGTGTGCAGCGTTTGGGCGTTGCTGAGCCTTCCAATGACACACAGTATGTGGCCAAAGGCGATTGGCAGCTTACTCAAAGCGACAGCATGACCATCCGGTACACCTACGATCTAAGCAATTTGACTCCGGATTTCTTCAACTTCCCCAACTTGCTACCCTGCTGTGATACGCAGCAAGGCGGAGCAGCCCACAACGGCGGCCTCTCCTATACGCACTCGTTTAGTCCCAAGGTAATCAATGAGTTCCGCGCTTCGTATGGCAGAATCGGCTTTACCTTCGGGCAAACCGCCGCTACCGCGTCCAACCCTGTGGCCAATGGGCCTACTATCTCCATTTCCGGTTTGACCGGGTTTGGAACTCCTTCCAATATCCCGCAAGGCCGGTTCCACAACACCTATCAGTACCAGGATTCAGTAAGCTGGCTGACGGGCAATCACAGCTTCAAGTTTGGCGCCGATATGGCGCGCATTCTGGTGCGTGATGCCATCCCATTCAATTCGCGCGGTACGCTCGGTTATGCTTCCGGAGGCGGCACTGGACTAGCGAATTTCGTGGATGACTTCGGCGGCAGCAACGGATCTGCGAACCTTACTTTTGGCAGCCCCATCATTCGGCCAAGGTACTTCTTCCAGAATTACTTTGCGCAGGACACCTGGAAGCTTCGCCCGAACCTGACCCTCACGTACGGCCTCCGCTATGAGAACGCCGGGACGCCTGAAAACTCCATGCCATTCCCGGCAGTTGATGGAGACGTGGGAGCATTTGATCCTAACTTCTTTACCACGCCGCATAAGCAAATCAGTGACATGAACAACTTTGCTCCTCGCGTGAGCTTTGCCTATACCCCGCGTTTCTGGACCGGTCTTTTCGGCCACGACAAGACAGTCCTTCGCGCTGGATTCGGCGAATACTTCGATAATATCTTCACCAATATCGTGGACAACTCAGCGGCTTCATCACCGAACGCCGTGAGCAAATCGATTGTGAGTATTGTCAACGCAGGGAATCCTCGCGGCGCTACCGGTCTTTCCGGCCAGTTTGGCGCATTGAACCCGACGCCGAGCAAGAACGTTGCAGTCACTTCCATCATCGACAACATCATGTCTCCTGAGACCTATCAGTGGAACTTTGATATTGAGCGTGAATTGGGAGGGAATTTCGTGCTGACCACTTCCTATATCGGCACGCGCGGCGTTCATTTGCTAGTGAACGATCAGTTCAATCCCATTGTAAACCCGCTCACCGGTGCGCGCCGGAATGCTGTGTACAACTCATGGACTGTGCGCGACAACGGCGGCGACTCCATTTATCACGCGCTGGATGTAAAACTCGACCGGCGCTTCTCACACGGCCTGCTCATTCGCGGGGCGTATACCTACTCCAAACTGATTGATGACGGTTCTGAGGTCTTTACCACCACCGGCAACAGCAGCTTCCCGGAGAACCTGAACAACCGCGCGGTGGACCGCGGACTTTCAGCATTTGACCGCCGTCAGCGTTTTGTTTTGACCTACGTGTACGACATTCCGAAGTTCAGAGGCGATAACAATTTCGGAGAGAAGTTCCTGGGTCACGTTATCAACGGATGGCAACTTGCAGGCACCGCAGCGTTTCAGACCGGAGCGCCGTTTACCGTCAGCGATGGATTCGATCAAAACGTCGATGGTACTGCCTCTGATCGCCCCAACCTTGCCAACGTCAATGCTCCAGTAACCAACTGGGCATTTGTCAATCCGGCGGGCGGTTTCTGTGACGGCCCGACTCAATTGGCCGGCAGAGGCTGCATTCCGTTCCTGAACGGCACCTGGGACCAGCACGGTTCACCCACTTCAACCAACTGGACGGGAACGCTCATTACCGCAGATAACATCCACTGGCTTGTTCCAGCAGCGGGTACTACCCTGGGCACCTTTGGGCGTAACAACCTAACGGTTCCTGGACGGCAGGATTGGACTTTTGCGACGCAGAGAACGATCAATCTGCACAGCGAACGCCACCAGCTTGTTATCCGTATGGAGATGCTGAATCCGTTCAACCATCCGAATACCGGCAATCCGCTGTCAACCAACCTGTCAGGCCTCTCGTTCTTCAACTCGCCGGGCAGCAGCGTTTGCAATAACCTGACCACCTGCAGCGTGGTTAGCACAGCTGGCGCGGCGCCTGCGCTGAACTTCCTGAACACCGCTGGCACGATCACTGGCGAGCGTGACATCCGTTTCTGGTTTAAATACCAGTTCTAACCAAACCAGAACCTAGCTAAAGGGGAGCAGCTCTGCTGCTCCCTTTTTCACTCCGATGAGCGCGCAGCCACAGCCGGTCTGTTGGATTTTTATTCCCTGAACTACCTGCCAAAGGCGTAATATTTTGGGAGGCGGGATCTTAGCCCGGCCCGCAATACATCCCCTTGGAGAATCTTATGTCACCGAGAACTCGCTTGGCCCTGAGTTTGAGTTGTCTTTTGATTGGATTATCCGTTTTGGCCCAGAGCAGGCCTGGAGGTGGTGGAGGCCCTGTTTCCCGCACAGGGAATTCCAGTCCACCACCTGACATACCGACGGCCAACGCCATGGTGATACGGGGTAAAGTTGTTTTGAATGACGGAACTGTTGTAACCGAACCCATACCTATTGAACGCGTTTGTAATGGCCAGACGCGGCGGGAAGGCTATACGGATTTTAAGGGCAACTTTGAATTTGCGCTGGACCAGGAAACTGTGGGAGGACGGGATGCCACAGAAGCCGGCCGCGATGTTTTTCAAAATTCGGGCAACAGAGGTCCTACACAGGGACAGGACGTGGATTACGGCGTTACTCCGCCACCAAGCAGAGGCTCAGATGCAATCCGGCCTGAGTTGCTGGGATGCGAATTGCGCGCCTCGCTTGCGGGCTTTAGAACATCTTCCGTAATGATTCGCCCCGATGGAAGCTCATGGTCATTGAATGTGGGCACAATCGTCCTGACCCCCATGGACAGCTCCGCCGTCGGCGCTGTCATCAGCAGAACAACGTTGAGCGCCCCCCAGAGTGCCCGCGAGGCCTATGAAAAAGGCCAAAAGCTCATGCTGAAAAGCAAGTTGACTGACTCCGAAAAAGAACTTAGTAAAGCTGTGGCCCAGTACGCAAATTTTGCGGCTGCGTGGTCACTCCTTGGAGAAGTCCAGCGGGAACAATCAAAATTTCCTGCCGCCAAAGAGTCTTATCAGCATGCCATTACGTCCGACCCAAAGTTGGTGAATCCCTACTACGGTATGGCCATTATTTCCGTGCACGAGAAGAACTGGCCTGACGTGGTGAAATATACGGACGAGATCACAAAACTGAACGCTGATTTATATCCCCTGGCGCAAATGTACAACGGCGCTGCCAATTACTATCTGGGCAACTATGATGTGGCAGCAACCAGCGTGACCAAGTTCGAGCAACTGGATGTGAGGCATCAGAACCCGGAATCCTCGCTCCTGCTGTCTAACATTCTTCTGGCAAAGCATGATTACGATGGCGCGGCCAAGTCGTTACAGAACTATCTGAAAGTAGCGCCGAATGCCCCCAATGCTGCGGCCGTACAACAACAGTTGAAAGAGCTGCAGCAGGCGAATGTGGCTAATGGGAAGTAATATCTTGGGCTAAACGGGCTCTGGAGGCGCGTGCAAATGCGCCTCCACCCAAAGCCAGAATCACCGGAAAGCACTCCAGCACGTAGCGCGGTTCAGGGTTTTCCAGGGTAGAAAGAAACAACGTTCGCAGCACTACAAATCCAACAAGAAAAACACCGGCCATGCCCAGCCGATGCCTGGCCCATCCACGCAACGCCATCAGCACGTAAAAGAGGTTGATTCCCGCCCACACCAGCGCAAACCAGCTTTCGCCTTCATGCTTGCCAAACTCCCACCAGCGAAGATCAACATCCAGCATCTCAGTTCGCGGCCGCAGCCACATATCCAGCATCCGCAATGACGGCATCCAGATCATGTAGCGTAATGGATTATGCTCTACCCGGAAGTGCGCGAGCCGATCAAACTGCGCATCCAGGTCTGGATCTATATAGAGCTGCTGGTTGTAGCGCGAGATCAGTTCCAGTGTTTGCTCATATTCCCGGCGGGAATCAAAAGCGCGTTCAGGAATGTTTTGTGGATCAACCGGCTCGCCGGAAACTTTCCAATAGACTTCATCCACTGAAACAAAATCCACCATCCAGGTCTTTACCCAGTGATCAAATCCATGAGGAACAAATTCACCGGGATCGTTGGCGTATCGCGAGGCCAGCGGCTGCCATAAATGGAAGACACGCCAGTTTCGTACGGTCCAGGGCACAAGCGGAGCCAGGGCGGCAATGGCCAACACAATCCCGGCCACAATCGCGCGCTTCCTTGTGTTCTGGCGAATTGCAAATACCAGAAGAGCGAGGCCCAGAGCGGGAAGGATAATGCCATTATCGGGTCGCATATAGGTGGCTGCCGAAGTCCAGAGTCCCGCCAGCAGCCAAAGGACAAGCGAGGATTCCTGTGGCAGGGCTTTCAGGCCACGCACGCTGTAATAAAGCGCGTGCGCCACGCAGAAGATGGCCAGCGTTTCTGAAAGAGGAGCGGCAACATAATTCGCGGTGAAGGGGCACAGCGCTGCCAGCAGATAGGCCGCCTTGGCTGCGCGCACATCCATCAGTTCCAAGGCCACCCCCGCGATTACCATGCAGGTATTGGTATCAATGAGCGCCTGTGCAATCATCACGGCGCGATAATGCTCCTGGCCGAAGGCGGCAAACATCGCGGCCAAAAATCCGGGATAACCCGGCAGACGGATAAGTGTTGGCCGCACCAGGCCATCGTCTGTCACGCCGAAAAGTCCGTGATTGAGCCAGTTTTTGGCGATGTCGCCGTACACCCAGGTATCACCCGCAAGGTGCGGCAAGTGGAAAACGAAGAAGAAGCGCAGAGCCAATGCAGCAATTGTGGCCAGCAAGAAGAAAAGCCAGTTCCGCCGCACCAATTCAAGGAGTTTTCTCATGAATAAGGAAAGGCCAGTGTAACGGGAGATCCAATGGAGCTTCAACTGTGCCGTGGAATAAGCAGGAAGTCTGCTCGATTGCCGGGAAATCCCTGAAAGATCGGGCCTTCAAAAACTCCCGTAGAATCGCGGGAATGGCTTGCAACGGAAATCGACAACCTGCAGAAAATGCATCTGCAAGTTGTCGATCTTTTGCTCGCGACAACTATTTTCTATGCTTTCAGGCCGCCTTTTCGTTTTGCCATGCCCGATTTCAACGTTGATTGTCTCGGTCGTGATTGCTTTGCTGACCACGGTCGAAGTTAAACATGTCGAACAGGTCGCCGATGGCTGGCATGTTACGCGGGACGTAGGAGTGATCACCGTCACCGTCCATTTTCGGATTCGGCAGATTATCGCGGCTGCGGTCGCTGAGTGTCGTATGAAGCATCCAGTTCCGTTCAACGAATTTCACGAAAGAAGAATGTTCGTTATAAGTGTGGCTGACATGGCCGCCGGTTGAGAACGGAGAAACGGCGATCATGGGAATGCGAGGACCAGTGCCGAAGAAATCCACGGGCTGGATAAAGCCTGAGTCGTAGAAGCCGCCGCCCTCGTCCACGGTAACGAAGATTGCGGTCTCAGCCCATTGCTCCTTGTTGCTTTGCGCGAGTTCAATGATGTTCTTTGCGAAAGCTTCAAAGAGGCTCCACTTGGAGGAAGCAGGATGGCCGTCCATTAGCCCGTCAGGCTTCACATAGGAAACCGCAGGAAGCGTGCCGTTGGTAAGATCGGTGAAGAGATCGGTCACATCCCGCATGTGGTCCGCTACCATGCTCGGATAGCTGGCTTCATACTCGAACGGGTTGCAGATATTGCAATAGGCATCGAGGGGACTGCCTGTTCCCGACTCATTGAAGCCGCCTCCATAATATTTCCACGGGATGTTGTGAGCGCTGAGCACATCGCCGATGCTCCGCTGCAGCGTCTGCGGAACGATAAGGCCGCTCTGGGGTAGTCCTTTCGGCGTGAAGGCGGGATTGACGTTGACCGCCTGCCAAAACTCGCCCGGCCCGCACTTGGTGTCGAGCGCGTACGGCAACTTGCTCAGATAATCTGTAATAGCAGCGATGCCCGGCTGGCTTGGGTCGGAACAATTGAACCAGTCCGCGCGCAGTGTGTAGAGGTTGAGGGTTCCAGCCTTCGGATCAGGATTGTAGATCCGGTTTGCCGGCGGAGTTGCTGGGTTGCCGTTGCCATCGCTGAAGAACACCTGATCGGCAAAGCCCAGCGGCTGGCTGTCTGGACCGGTGCCACCCAAAACTGGCTGGTGATAGTTGTCACTCATTGTGAACTGGTCGGCGAGCGATTTAAATAATGGAGCATCGCCGTTCTGCATATTGAAGAACGCCATGGTCTGACCGGTATCGTGCGGTGTGCTGCCCGGGGGCGTGCTGTAAGTGGTCGTAATCGCAGACTGCAAATCGTGCAGACACCCGGTGGGATTGTTTTTGGAGACATGCTCTGCATCAATCGCGCAATCCATCTGCTGAACCATTTGGAAATACTGATGGATTGTGTCGCCGGTAAAGGCATCGAAGGGCATGTCCTGGCCGGTTAATTGGAAAGGCCCCGGCGGCAGGTTGTTGACATTGGCGATGCGAATATCGGGACCGAGCGTGACATTCAAGCCTGTGCCGCCCGTGCCCAGGAGGAATTCGTCCGCAGGCGCCAGGCCAGGATCGACTAGACCGGTGTAAGGCGACACCGCACCGACGCCAGCCAGATCCGGCGCTGGAAGCACAGCGTAAAGCTGCTTCTGTGCCATATCCGCACTGCTGAAGAATTTGCCGCCATTTGGAGGCGCCACGATCTGGAATTGGTGTGCCTTCGCGAAATTCGGGCCGGGAGTCCCGTCCTCATTGATGATGCGCTCGGAGAGAAGGTTCAATACCTTCTCGTCTCCGTGCCGTGGTTTGTACGTGGCGAAAAGATGGTCGAAGCTGCGGTTTTCACCCACGATGATAATCACGTGCTTGATGGGCGAAGCGGTGGGAATTTTGTCGACGGCTTTATCCGGATCGGCTTGCGCTTGGGCCAGCGTCCCAAGGCCAAGAATTAACGAGAAGAACATCGATGCATAAAAAATGGTTTTTGCTCGCAATTTGCCTGTGTCACGACGATGCATTACATCCTCCTAGGCTGAAATCAAACCGAAATCGAGTCTAGTGAGGGACCATGATTTATTTATTTCGCGACCATCAAAATTGAGTGAAATTTTGTATTAGTCATTTCTATGTGGATCTATCGCCAGGGCGATAACCGTCTTGTGTTCCGCTCATCCAGGGACTAGAAATCATGGTTTTGGTCCACTGCACCACCACTGTGCCAAACCTAAGCGGATCGAGCCGCGCGATTCGCCAGCAAAATCGCCAGACGCCGATGCGCTAGTGGGTCAGCTTCTAAAGTGTCCACTACGGCGTTTCCCTTGATTGACCTGCTCTTAGGAGCCGCTTACGATAATGTGTAATTAATCCAACAATGGCAAAATCAGTCTTTTATGATCCGCAGCGGAAGCGATGGGGTCGCTTGCGTATCCTCTTTAGCGTCCTGGGCGCAATCATCAGCGCCCTGGTGCTGTTTTTTATTGTTACCGTTTTTATAGAGGCAGACCCGCTGCCCAAAGTGCTTATGCCGGAGCAGAAGCGCAACCTGCGCACCCTGAAGGAACGTGAGCATCGCAAGCGGGCACAGACCAAGGGGACGCATCGCAAAACCAAGGCATCGCCATCGCAAGTGGTGTTGAATACCAACGAAGGTATCCGGGCGGCCTATTACGTCAACTGGGATGCCGCGAGTTTTGTCTCGCTCAAAGAGTACTATCCGCAAATCGATCTGCTTTTCCCTGAATGGCTGCATGTGCTTAGCCCTGACGGACATCTGCAGGGCTTTGACAGCGTGAATAATCCATTCCAGGTAGTGGAAAATGGAGTGGTCCACCCGACCGACGATCGCGTGATGCCTTTCCTGCGGGCGGAAAAGGCGGAAGTTGAAGTATTTCCGCTGGTCAATAACTTTGACCAGGTCAGCAAGCAATGGCTCACGAATATCGGCGATTTTCTGAACAATCCGGCGGCGCGGCAGACCTTCCGCTCTGATCTTCTGCTGTACCTGGCCAGCGACAAGTTCAAAGGCGTATCACTGGACTTTGAAGAAATTCCGCTCAAGGCGCAGCCGGGCTTTGTTGCTCTGATCGAAGAATTGGGCGCCGACTTGCATGCCCGCGGGCTGCGTCTCTACGTGAACGTGCCTGTTTCAGATAAGGACTACGACTATCCACGTCTTGCCGCTGCGTCTGACGGCCTGGTGATCATGAATTATGACCAGCATCAGGTCACCAGCTCACCGGGGCCGGTGGCTTCACAGGATTGGTTCGTCTCAAACCTGCAGCAGGCGGTCAAGGACATCCCCAAGACCAAGATCATCTGCGCCATCGGCAGCTATGGTTATGACTGGGCGCTCTCCAAGAAACGCCGCGTGGTGAATGTTGACACCAACAACGTGCAGGAGGCGTGGCTGCACGCGAACGAGTCTGGTTCCGATGTTGAACTAGACTCTGATTCTCTGAATCCCCACTTTGCCTACGAAGAAGACAATGGCGTGCGGCATGAAGTGTGGTATCTGGACGCAGTCACGGCCTTCAATGAGATGCGCGCCGCGCGCGACCTTGGCATTCGCACGTTTGCTCTTTGGCGGCTGGGATCAGAAGACCGCTCTTTATGGAAGATTTGGGACAATCCCAATGAAGCCGGCGCAGAAACCAAGCTCAAGGCCGTTCCTTCCGGTGAAGATGTGGACCGCGAGGGCTATGGCGAGATTTTGGTGATCGACAAAGAACCCAGCCCAGGCGAGCGCGCAGTTACGTTGGATTCCGACGACAAGTTTGTGACCGCGGAGACAATGACCACGCTGCCTGAGCCTTACGAGCTTGGGCAATACGGCTGGAAAGAGAAGCAGGTTGCGATTACATTTGACGACGGTCCAGACCCGGCCAACACTCCCAAGATCCTCGACATCCTGAAGCGCGAAAATGTTCACGCTACGTTTTTCCTGATTGGCCTGGAAACGCAGAAATTTCCAGGGCTGGCCCGGCGCATCTATGACGAGGGCAACGCCATTGGCAACCACACCTTCACGCATCCGGACATCAGCGACGTGTCCCAGTGGTACATCAAGCGCGTGGAGTTACAACTCACGGAAAAGTTGTTTGCCAGCATCATGGGAGTGAAGCCGCAGTATTTCCGTCCGCCGTATTCCATTGATCAGGAGCCTGACATTGCCGACCAGGTGCGTCCGCTGGAACTGGTGCAGGGAGAGGGCTACATCACCGTGGGATCAAAGATTGATCCGAACGACTGGAGGAGGGGCGCGACGGTCAACTCGATTGTCAGCGCGGTGATGTCGCAGGCGGAAACAGAAGCAACCAAGGGCTGCGAGAAGCGCGCGCCGCTCTACTGCGGCAACATCGTCCTGTTGCACGATGGCGGCGGCGATCGTACAGCCACCATTCAGGCCCTTCCCGCGATTATTGAGGGATTGCGAGCGCGTGGCTTCAAGATTGTGAGCATAGAAGATTTGCTGGGCAAGACGCGTGCTGATGTGATGCCGAAGCTGCCGGCCAACGAGGTGTTGGCCGCCAGGCTCCAGGGATATGTTTTTACAGGGTTTGCCTGGCTCAGGGACTTTGTTGTTCTGGTCTTCTTTATTGGTGACGTGCTGATGAGCGGGCGTCTGCTGGGGATTGGCGCGCTGGCCACATTTGATCGCCTGCGACGGCCGCCGATCCTGGGCGGGCCGGACTATCGGCCTTCCGTCAGCGTCATTATCCCCGCTTTTAATGAAGAGAAGGTCATTGAGCACACAGTGCGTTCGGTGCTGGCGTCAGATTATCCTCGACTGCGCATCATTGCGGTGGACGACGGTTCCAAGGACGCCACTTCTGAGGTAGTGCGAGAGAAATTCAGCAAAGAAATCGCCGAAGGTCGCGTTCTGTTGCTGACGAAACTCAACGCAGGCAAGGCCAGCGCTTTGAATGAGGCGCTGAAGCTGGTCGAAGATGAAATCTACGTCGGCATTGATGCCGATACGGTGATTGCGCCGACGGCCATCTCAATCCTGGTCCAGCATTTTGCCGATCCCAAGGTCGGTGCGGTGGCGGGAAACGCGAAGGTTGGCAATCGTGTGAACCTGTGGACGCGCTGGCAGGCGCTGGAATATATCACCAGCCAGAATTTTGAGCGGCGGGCGCTTAACGTCTTTGGCGCGGTAAGCGTTGTGCCCGGCGCCATTGGCGCTTGGCGTGTGGCGGCTGTGAAGCAGGCCGGCGGCTATCCCACTGACACGGTGGCTGAGGATGCAGACCTCACCATGTCATTGCTGGAGCATGGCTGGCGCGTTGTGAATGAAGACCGCGCGCTGGCATTTACTGAAGCGCCAACCAATGCGCGCGGGCTGATGCGCCAGCGCTTCCGCTGGTCATTTGGCATTCTTCAGGCAGTGTGGAAACACGGGGCGGCCATCCGCAGACGCAGCCGCCTGGGCTGGATTGCGCTGCCCAACATCATTATTTTTCAGATACTGCTGCCGCTAGTCTCGCCTTTTATTGACATCATGTTTTTGTTCGGCATTTTGGAATACCTGGTCACCCGGTACTTCCATCCTGAGAGCGCTGATCCCAGCAGCCTGGAACGGCTGGCGTTCTACTTTGTGATTTTCCTGGCGATTGATTTTGTGGCATCAGCCCTGGCGTTTCTTCTGGAACGGCGGACTGAAGGCACAGGCGAGGATGCACAACTGCTCCTGCATTTATGGCTGCAACGCTTTTCTTACCGGCAGCTCTTTTCCGCCGTGCTAGCCAAAACGCTCAAGCGAGCGATTGACGGCAAGCCCTTTGCGTGGGACAAGCTGGAACGAACCGCGGCGGTTTCAAAAAGTCACGCGGTGCAAGAAGTGCGGTAAATCTTTTCTGAAAATCCCGAGCGAAGCGAGGGACTTCGGGAAGAAGCTATTCCGGTTTGATCACCTCATCCAACACGTCCGGCTGCCCATCTTCACGAACCAGGTGCGGATAGCGCTCGCCTTCGTGATAGTTCACTGTGTAAGTTTTGTAGTATTCGCCGTTCTCGGCCAGCAGCGATAAAGGTTGCTGGCTGTGAATGCCGCTTTTGAGGGCGGCGCGAATGATGTCCTTGGACCACTTGCGCCCGTTGACGGCAATCACCTTCATTCCCGGACCCAGCCCTGCCGCGTAAGCAGGCGAGCCAGGAATCACGTCACGCAGCTCGCCTTCCTTGGTGGCGATGAAGCCCAGCGAAAAGCTCAGGTCAATGTTGTTGCTGCTCTTCCCGAGGGCTTCCATGGTAGTGTTTTTCTGGTCGTTGTAAATGAGCTTCCAGCCATCGTTGGTGATGCCACCTTTGGGCGCTTGCGGCGCCTTGGAATCCAGGCGCTCGCGCAGCAGCTTGCCCCAGTCATAAGGCACCACCTGATTGAGCGCAGCCACAATGTCATCAAACTTATAGGGAACCACTATTGGCGGACCGCTCTTTCCGCCATAAAAGAGATGGCAGAAATCATTGAGAGACTTTTGTCCATTGCTCTTTTGCCGCATCAGCGAATCAACTTCCAGCCAGATCAGGTAGCCCTCAGGATAGTAATCTGTGGAGCGCCGCCAGTTGGTCCACTCCGGCTGGGCAGTAAAGAGGCTCTGCACGGACGTTGCCGTATCCTGCAGCGGACGCCAGGTGCGTCCAGCGCGATGATCGAGCATGGCGGCGGTGTAAGCCAGGTTTTCACGGAACTGGTCTGGCGAGCGCAGGCCCGTGCGCGCAGCAAGGATGTTGCCGTAATAATCCGTAAGGCCTTCATAGACCCACAGCAAATCGCCGTGCATCGGCACCTGATAATCTGGCGTGGCCAGTCCTGCAGGGCGGCGATATTTGCCATTCCAGGAGTGGAAAAACTCATGTGGAAGAAGATCGGCCTCAAGATCGTGCGCGCCGTTACTGCTGAACATATCTTCAGCAGTGCCGCTGTCATTCGATTCATGATGCTCCAGTCCGTGGTGGGCCGTCTGATCGCCGAGAGTCAGCAGGAAGTGATATTTGGTGTAATGGCGCGCGCCAAAGAGCTTGCCGGTTTGCGCGACAAGCAGCTTCAGGCTGGCAATGTCCTTGTCTGTGATCTCAATCGCCTCTGCGCTCTCACCGACCATGTCAATCACATGCGTGATTGGCTCGCCGGGAGGAGTGATTTGCACCTCGCGGTAAAATTCGCCGGCAATCAGCGGCGAATCCACCAGCGTGGTCAATGAAACGGTTTGGAACTCCGCCGAGCTGCCACTTTGCTGCACCGGAGCAAGCGCGGTGCCAAACTTCCATCCTTCCGGCAGGCGAACGGATGCGGAGACGCGAACGTCATCAGTCTTAGTATTGTTGGGATAGAGCATGACCTGGTTCCATACAAGATCGAGGACCTTGCTGGAGGCGAGAGAACTTTTTCCGTAGTAGGTGATGGTGTCATAAGAAGCCTGCAATTCGCTTGCTCCGGCGGGCACCACAAGGTGGAAGGCGTACATATCTTCAAGATCGCGCTGCCACTCCAGCTCTTTGCCGCCAACAAAGAAATGCAAGCCGGTGAAGCTCTGGATTGGGCCTGCGGGACGATGATTTCCGGGAAGCCACTTGGGATAAACCAGAGTAAGAGGCCCCGGCGAGACAGGTATGGCAAGCGTGGCATGCAGGATGTTGCGGGGTGCATCCGTGGCGTCAACTTTCAACCGTTCGGTCCCGCTGGTTTGGGCGATAGCGACGCTGCGGAGAAGAAGAGTTGCCGCCAAAATGCATGTCTGCTTGATCATGAAGGCTCCTTGGCAAAAAGAAAACTTGATATGTTACCTTTTTGCAGACGCTCTTGGCGAGGCAAATTCACAGGTGGCTGGTGCAGCGATGACGAAAGACCGTTTTTCACGCTCGGTGTTTTTGGTGGCCGGTATTTACGGAATTGTTGTGCTGGCACCGGGATTTTTTACGGAGAGCATGACGGCCAAGATGATGCCGCCGGCAATTACGCATCCTGAGTTTTATTACGGCTTCTTTGGCGTAGGCCTGGCCTGGCAAGTGGCGTTCCTGATCATTGCTGCAGATCCCGCGCGATTTCGGCCCATTATTCCCGCAGCTGTACTAGAGAAGCTGATTTACTTTATATCGTGCTTTGTGCTCCACCTGTTTGGCCGTGCTCCGCTGCTGATTGTGGCGGGCGGCACGATTGACCTGGTCCTGGGCGCGCTCTTTGCTGTCGCGTATGTCCGCCTTAAACCGTCACATCCGACAATCACTTGAAGGAGATTACGCTTGCCCACATTGATTAAAAGTCCCACGCGCATTCAGGCTGCAGGCAATATGCCCAAGCTCATTGATGAATACATTGGCCGCGTGAACACTCCAGACGGGAGCAGAACGGGCAATAGCGGCGGCGGCATCAGTGTTGCCCACATGCGCAGCCCCGCGGGATGGATGGAGCCAGGGCAGACGCCCGAGTTTGAAGAGTTCACAATTGTTCTGCGAGGGCGGCTGCGCGTACACCACAAAGCCGGGACATTTGACGTGGCAGCTGGGCAGGCAGTGATTGCTCATCCCGGTGAGTGGATCCAATACTCCACTCCCAATGAGGCCACGGAATACATTGCCATTTGCATGCCGGCATTTTCAATGGATACCGTGCATCGCGACCCAGACAAATAAAGTTTCAAAAGAAATAAAAAGGGCGGCCCCTTCCCAGAGGCCGCCATATTTGCTTTGTTTGTGCGGTTACAGTTTTGGATTGCTCATATTGCTCTTGTCACTCTTGGGCTGCATGTTGTCATTGGAAGCCACTTTGATGTGGTTCTTGATCTTCAAGCCGTTGGCGTTCTCTTTGGCAATGCGCTCAGCCGTGTCTTTTGCATCCTTGTTTGGAACGGTTCCGCTCAGTTCAACGGATTTGCCATTCTTTACGTCGACCGTGATGTTGGCGTTGGCCAGCGTTGGGTCTTTCTGGATGGCCGACTGAATCGAGCTCTGAACATCGCCTGAAGCGGCCGGAGCTGCATCGCTCTGCGGCAGCTTCTGCGCGCCCTGATCGTCAGATTTCTTCTGGTCGGTATTGGGAAGAGTTTCCGGCGTAGTGGCCGGGCTCTTGCTTTGGTCAGGAGCCGTAGTTGAAGGTTGCTGCTGGTCACTGCTGCTTGGTTGCTGCGGCGTTGATGGCTGCTGCTGCGGCATACCCTGCGCCAGCGCAAAACCTCCGCCCAGTACCACGATCATTGCAAGCTTATGGATGTGCTGTCTCACTTATGTCCTCCGTTTCACTGTTCTGCTGATTTGGCCCCTCGGCAGATACGCGTAAATACCACCAAGGTTGAGTTGACGAAGCTCGCGTAATCGGGGCCCTTGTGGCTTACAGATGGATTAGATGCCTGGGTGTAATTCGAGTTGGCCCATCAGAGCAGGAATCGAGAGCTGCTGAAAGAGGCCTTAACACTCTAGCTCTACTCTTCCGGCGAAACACATTGGTTCTGGGCAATTAGCTGGACTAAAGAGCCTTCAAGCTCTACTTCGGAGCCATGCGGATTGCGCCGTCAAGGCGGATGGTCTCTCCGTTAAGCATGTTGTTCTCAATAATGTGCTGCACCAGCGCGGCGAACTCAGGCGGCTTGCCGAGTCGGCTGGGAAACGGCACTTGCTGAGCGAGCGAAGCCTGAGCGGCTTCAGGAAGGCCAGCAAGCAGAGGCGTTTGGAAAATTCCCGGCGCGATGGTGCAGACGCGAATGCCCGAGCGCGCGAGTTCACGCGCGAGAGGAAGCGTCATACCGACAATGCCACCCTTCGACGCTGAATACGCAACCTGGCCGATCTGGCCTTCATAAGCAGCGACAGAAGCCGTGGTCACGATGACGCCGCGTCCACCGTCTTCATCGGGCTGGTTAGCGCTCATGGCGTTGGCTGCGTGGCGAATGGCGTCAAAGGTCCCGATGAGATTGATCTGGATGGTGCGGACGAATTTTCCCAGATCATGCATGCCGTTTTTGCCAAGAAGCTTTTCCGCGATGCCGATGCCTGCGGTGGTGATGAGGAAGTGAAGGCCGCCCTGCTGCCTGGCTGCGCCTTCAACGGCGGCGGCGACCTGGGCAGCGTCAGTCACGTCAGTCTTGGTGAAGCTGACGTTTGAGCCTAGCTCCGAAGCGAGAGCTTTGCCTGTGGTCTCATTGATATCAGCAATGGTGACCTTGGCTCCTTTGGAGGCAAGCATGCGGACTGTGGCGGCGCCGAGTCCGGAGGCGCCTCCGGTGACCAACGCGCTTGAACCTTGAATCTTCATCTAATCTCTCCGTTGTTTATCCGCGAAAGAACGCGAAAGAACGCGAATGTCTTTTAGTTGATTCGTGCGCATTCGTGTTGACTTGCGGACCAAGTATTCTAGTTTAAACGTTCAATGATCGTGGCGTTGGCCATGCCGCCGCCTTCACACATGGTTTGCAAGCCGTACCGGCCACGCGTGCGTTCAAGCTCGTGGACAAGTGTAGCCATCAGGCGCGCGCCGCTGGCGCCGAGCGGATGGCCGAGCGCGATGGCGCCGCCGTTGACGTTGACGCGGGCGAGATCGGCGTGCGTTTCTTTCTGCCAGGCGAGCACTACGCTGGCAAAGGCCTCATTGATTTCAATGAGATCGATATCTTCAAGCTTGAGCTTGGCGCGTTCGAGAATTTTGCGCGTTGCGGGGATCGGAGCCCCGAGCATGAGAACGGGATCTTCCGCGGCGAGAGCAAACGAGTGGAAGCGAGCCATGGGGCGCAGGCCGAGTCGTTCCGCACGCGAGCGCTCCATGATGAGTACGGCCGCGGCGCCATCAGTAATTTGTGAGGAATTTGCGGCAGTTACGACGCCATCAGCCTTGAAGACGGTCTTGAGCGTGGCCATTTTTTCAAGCGTGGTGTCTGGGCGGATACCTTCGTCGCGCGAGACTGTGATGGGACCTTGATCAGTTTCAATCTGCATGGGAAGGATTTCGCGGCAGAATCGGCCCTCCTTTGTTGCTGCGGCGGCGCGGCGATGGCTTTCCAGGCTGTACTGATCAACGCACTGGCGCGAGAGCCGATATTTTTCCGCGAGCATTTCAGCGCCGATGCCCTGATTGAAGTGGACGCCGTTGTAACGGCGCATCATCGCCGGGCCGAAAGGCTTGCCGGGAGCAGCGGCGGATGCACCCATGGGCACGCGCGTCATGCTCTCAACACCGCAGGCAATTGCAACATCATAACTACCAGCGAGCACGCCCTGCGCGGCGAAATGAATAGCCTGCTGGCTGGAGCCGCATTGACGATCGACGGTGGTGGCGGGGACGGACTCGGGGAATCCGGCAGCGAGAACGGCATTGCGGGCGATGTTCAGAGATTGTTCGCCAACCTGGCCGACACAACCGGCGATGACGTCATCGATCAGCGCGGGATCGAGTTTGTTGCGGTCAACGAGGGCACGCAGCGTGAAGCCGAGAAGATCGACCGGATGCCAGCTCTTCAACATGCCGTCGCGGCGGCCCAGCGGCGTGCGGACTGCGTCAATAATTACTGCTTGTCTCATATTGTCGCTTTGCTCCAAACCGCTTTTGCAGCGCGGTCACCTCTTAGATTTTGTCCGCCCTGTAGCAAGTGGCTCGGCGCGTGGTCGGCCTCGCCACCCACTTGGTCCGGGGCAATCACGCCACCGCGGCGCTGGGCTCTTTGATGAAGCTATCAAAGCCGCGGCCTTCTTCGGCCAGTTGCTTCAGCAGCGGCGCAGGCTCCCAGAGTTCGCCATGATGCGCGTGGAATTCATTGATGCGCGCGAGCACGTTCTTCAAGCCAACGGTGTCGGCGTACCACATGGGGCCGCCGCGGTATGCGGGGAAGCCATAGCCATTCAAATAAATTATGTCTATATCCACAGAACGCAGCGCGAAACCTTCCTGCAAAATCCGCGCGCCTTCGTTCACAAGCGCATAGATCAGACGGTCGACAATCTCATCCTTCGATATCTGGCGCTGTTTGATGCCGGCTTCCGCGGCCCACTGCGCCACCAGCCGCGCCACCTCCGGATCGGGAATGGCGCGGCGATTCTCGTCATACTTGTACCAGCCGGCGCCGGTCTTTTGGCCGTACCGACCCATCTCACACAGCTTATCTTCCGCCAGCGGCTGGCGAACGCCGGGCTTCTCCAGGTGCTTAAATTCTTTTCGGATGCGCCATCCCACGTCCAGTCCTGCAAGGTCGCCGACCGCCAGCGGGCCCATCGCCATGCCGTATTCGTACATTGCTTTATCGATGGCTTCCACCGACGCGCCTTCTTCCATCATAAATTGCGCCTCGCGCCGATACGGGCCAAACATGCGGTTCCCGACGAACCCGCGGCAGTTGCCCACCAGCACGCCAATCTTGCCAATCTTTTTCGATAACTGCATGCACGTGGCAATCACTTCTTTGCTGCTGGCCTTGCCACGCACAATCTCCAGCAGCCGCATCACGTTCGCGGGCGAGAAGAAGTGCGTGCCAATCACCGCCTCCGGCCGCCGGGTCGCGGAAGCAATCTCATCAATATTCAAGGTCGAGGTGTTCGACGCCAAAATTGCGCCTTTCTTGCACAGCTTGTCGAGGTCGGCAAAGATCTGTTTCTTCAGCGCCATGCCTTCAAACACCGCTTCAATCACCATGTCCACATCGCCAAAGCCGTCATATGTCAGCGTGGGTTTGATCAGCTTCAGCCGGTCATTCATCTGCTGCTCGGTGAGCCGGCCTTTCTTCATGGTGTTCTCGTAATTCTTGCGGATCGTGTTCATCCCGCGGTCCAGCGCCGCCTGGTCAGTCTCCTTCAGCAGCACCGGAATACCGGCATTGGCAAAGTTCATGGCAATACCGCCGCCCATGGTGCCAGCGCCCACCACCGCCGCGCTCTTCACCGGGATCACCGGCGTCTCTTTTGGGACATCAGGGACCTTCTGCACCATGCGCTCACCAAAGAACACATGGATCATCGCCTTCGATTGGTCGGAGAACAGGCACTCGGTAAACAGTTTGCGCTCGGCTTCCACGCCCTGGTCGAAAGGAAATTTTGTAGCGGCTTCCACGGCATCAATCGCCGCCAAGGGAGCCATCAGGCCGCGGCCTTTCTTCTTCGCGGCTTCGCGGGCAGCGGCAAAGATCGGAGCATTTTGCTCCGGCGTGCCCAGCTTCTCGTTTCTCTCACGCGTTTTCGGTGCGGGCTTGCCGGCCACTTCGCGGGCAAACGCCACCGCGCCCTTTAGCAGATCACCGTCAATCAGGCGGTCAACAATCCCCAGCGCCAGCGCGTCTTTGGCCTTCACCGGATTGCCGTCCGCGCACATCTCCAGCGCTTTGGCTACGCCGGCCAGCCGCGGCAGCCGCTGCGTGCCCGCCGCTCCCGGGATAATCCCCAGCTTCACCTCCGGCTGCCCCACCAGCGCATCGGCTGAGGCCACGCGATAATGCCCCGCCATCGCCAGCTCCAGCCCGCCGCCAAACGCCGTGCCATGGATCGCCATCACCACCGGCTTGGGGCAGTCTTCAATGCGTCCCAACAGCGGTACAAATGGAACACCACCCTTCGTCTTGCCTGACGTCATCTTGCCGAACTCGTTGATGTCGGCGCCCGCCACAAACGTCTTGCCGCCGCCAATCAGCACCGCCGCGCGCACCGAGGGGTCATTGCCAATCTGCTCAATGGCGTCAGAAATGCCCTCCGGCACGCCCGGGCTCAACGCATTTACCGGCGGATTGTTGATGGTGATGACGGCAATATCGTTGTCTCTTGTCAGCAGGACCAGATCACTCATTGGAAGGCTCTCTTTTCAGCGATTAGCGAACGGGTAAGTTTAGTGAATGCTGATTCAGTCGGTCAAACCATTGCATGGAGCAGCGGTTTGCCCGATTCTTGCCGTTTATCGGCGCCGTCTCTTCACGTTTATGTTTCGATTGGGGTTTTGTGAGACCGGCACTTGCCGGCGGACTTTTTTTGACCTGCGATCATCAGCACGATCTGCGGCTAGCTTTTTGCTGGCGATCTTGGCAATTCTGCCTCCGGGTGCTTTGTTTTTCCGCGCAGAGGCCACGCGAATGGTTTGCGGCCCGCACGCGCGCTTGCGCGCGCGGGCCAGGTGGCTAGACCTTGTTTTTGCGGCTGGCAGGCGGAACGATGCCGTTCATCCGCAGGTACTCCACCATCTGTCCGTAGTGGTCATAGGTATGTACCATGTCCTCGATGGCGAGGCCGAGGCGTGTAGCTGTGCCCTCCGGCCAGGGCGAGAGCCATGGCGTGGTCACAGGCGTGTTGGTGTCATCGATCGCCGCAGCCGCGCGATGCATGTAGGCGAACGAATCTTTGAGATAAGCGAGAAGCTCCGCCTTGGTGCGGACTTTCATTGATCCGCTCTCCTCAGCACCTACATCGACCGGAGGTTTCTCGCCGAGGATGGCGCTACCGAGCATGTAGTTATCGGCAGCGATGTGACGCACCTGCGCGGCAAAGTTGCGCACGCCTTTGAACTTGCCGTGCGTGGGGGTGAATTCGTACTTGCCGGACGGCATGGCTTCGGCTGCGCCTATGACCTCGCGCTCCTGCAATGTCAGGAGGAAGTCGACGACCTGGGTGTTCGTGCGATGCGTCTGCGCGATCGCCGGAAAGCTCGCGGCACAAAGCAGCGTTACTGCAGAAATCCAACGAATGATTTTCATGGAATGCTCCTTAACGGTTGGCAAAACTTGGTTTCCACACGCTCATGCGGGCAGAGACACTTCCAGCCCGCGAGCAGGAAATTGCCGTTGGTTCAGGAGCAGGGAGGGCCGCGATCGGTTTCGGATGGGCCGACCGAGGAAACAATAATCACCGCGTCGCCGGGGCGGACCGCCTCTGCGGATTGCGGCTGTGGCGCGGAGAGCGAAACGGTTACGGCCTGAACAGCAGTGATCTGAACAAAGGTACGAAGACCGCATCTGGCCTTTGCTGCCGAGATGATCGTGCGGCAATCGGCCGCCTTGACGTTGCGGACAGGCCGGCTGCATTCACGGGGCTTGGGCAAGGCTTCTCCGCAACTTATGGCTGTGCCGCTGCCCAACCCGGCGACACACGCCGAGGAGAGAGCAGTGAAAACCGTCGCCAGCAGCATGGCGGTCGCAGCGCGTCTCATACGTGAATATTAGACGTTTGGAGCGGGAAGATATTAATGGTATTTTTTCATGTGCCCCTCGCTTGCCAAAGGCTAATAACTTAAGAGCTGCATTGCTTTCTCGTCTGAAAACCGCCCATGAAGAACCTAACATTTAGGGTTTGCGCAAAATTGATCGATCTATGCCAAGATGAGCGGCTTCTGACGTTTTGATCATCACCTTTTCCCCCAATCGCGGGGAGTTACAAATACTTGCGCATGATGGCGCGGATGGGTTCATTATCGGCATAGACCTGCCAGACTGCGACCTTGCCGTTTTTGACCATGGCCAACCACGCTGCAGGTGCTTTCCAGAAGTTTTCTTTTGAGAGCGATCCATCTTTCGAAAATGTCCCCTGTGCGAAGCCGAAGACGGCCACGTTATTTCCGGCGGCAAAGATCTCTGCATGAGAGATGGAATAATCCGGGACCATCTTGAAATAGCCCGCCCAGGCTGAGCGCAGCTTTTCCGTACCCTGAATCCGATTGCCCAGCGAGTCAATAAACGCGCCGTCAGCAGTCATGAGTGAGCAGATCGCATCAGGATTGCGAGCGTTGATTGCCTCTTCAAACTGGAGAACAATTTTAATCGGGCTGGGCATGGTCGGTTCTCAGGCCGGTATCGTAATGACTTCAGCGGCTGTTACGCCTGCTGAATGATATAGATTAAATTAGATCCACTTCGCTACTCTCCTCAGGAGACCGATCCAAATGATACGCCGCATGCGTTTTTTGGTTGTCATAGCCTTGTCATTCGCAGTAGTCGTTACGGTTTATGGCCAGGAGAAGCCGCTTCGTCCGGTACACACTTTTTCCATTGTTGCGTTTGATCCAGCTACAGGGCAGATGGGTGTGGCAGTGCAATCGCACTGGTTTGCCGTGGGCGGAGAGGTCCCGTGGGCTGAAGCTGGCGTTGGCGCTGTGGCTACGCAGTCATTTATCGATCCCAGTTATGGGCCGCTGGGCCTGGACCTGATGCGCGCAGGGAAGAGCGCGCCGGATGCGCTGAGTGGGCTGCTGGTTGCCGATGAGAGGTGCAGCGTGCGGCAGGTGGCGATGGTGGACGCGCAGGGCCGCGTGGCAACGTTTACCGGCGCAAAAGACATCCAGCCTGCGGGCGGCATTGCGGGCTCGGCGACGAACCGGCCGCTTACCGTAACTTGCGGCGGACAGCACGGCGGCTGGATTGTCACGGGAAAGAACTATGCCGTCCAGGCCAACCTGATGAGCAATGAGAAAATCTGGCCCGCCATGGCAGAGGCATACGCATCAAACCACGGCGACCTGGCAGACCGCATGTTGGCCGCGCTTGATGCTGCACAAGCGGCAGGTGGCGATGTGCGGGGGAGACAGTCTGCGGCAATTGTGATTGTGCCGGCCAAAGGCACGGGTAAGCCCTGGCAGGATTACATCTTCAATTTGCGCGTGGATGACAGCCCGGAACCGCTCAAAGAATTGCGCAGACTAATAACGCTGCAACGTGCCTATAACCACATGAATGCCGGCGATAAAGCCGTTGAGTTGCATGACAATGCTGGAGCGCTGCGGGAGTACAGCGCGGCAGAACAACTGGCGCCGGACAATGCTGAGATGATCTACTGGCACGCCGTGGCGCTGGCCAACATGGGCCGCGTGGATGACAGCCTGCCACTGTTCAAAAAAGTTTTTGCCATGGACCACAACTGGGTCGATGTGACGCCGCGCCTGCAGAGGGCCGGGCTGCTGCCGGATGACCAGCAGGTGATACAGAAGATCTTGAGCCAGGCAAAGTAGCTAGATCGCCGAAACCGCCGTCATCGGAAAGCAATTCCTCGCGCAGATTGCTTGAATTCGAGGAAATTAGAAAAAATACGCAGCAATAGCAGTCGATTCAAAATGAGCGGCAAGCCGGTTTACACGCTGAGCCGCTTGCATCAGGTGCAAAAATAGGTACAAGGTGAAGAAATTGCTTGAGCGGTTTGGAGCGAAGCGACAAAATAAGCCGTGTTTGCCTATAAGGGCATTGACCACATTGCGCTGGTGACCAAGAAGCTCTCCGCCATGAAGAGCTTTTATGCCGATGGCCTGGGGCTGATCCTGGAGCAGGAAGGGAAGGCCAAAGCCGGATATAGCGTTATAACCCTGCGCGCCGGGGAATCTTTGATTGACCTGTTTGAGGCGTCGCCCACCAATCCTGCTCCTCCGGCCAACCTGAGCGAGGGGCATATTTGCCTATCTGCCACTGGCTCAAGCATTTACGACGTGATCGCTACGCTCAAGCGCAAGGGGCTCGATCCTACCCAGGCAGAGGTGAACAACGGCTCCAAGGGCAAAGGCCTCTCCATCTTTGTTCGCGACCCTGACGGAAACAAGGTGGAGATAAAAGTTGATTGAGCGTTGCATGGGTGCAAGAAATTGCATAGGCGAACGGAGCGATGTTTGCAATCAGCCGCTAAAAATGCGGCTTTGGGGATTGGCGTGCTCATTAAACATCGAACGTGCATGGACTTTTCACTTGGTACATGTCCTAATTCCATCTTGCGCATGTACTAAGTAAAAGCTTCTAATCACACCTGCCCGAGAAAGTCATCCGGTAAAAACAAAAAATTTTAAACACTTGGCGAACCCTCACTCCCCCGAGTCGCCGAAGCTCTAGCTTTCTCCAGGAGATTTTATGCAGATCGGCGTCTATGGTTGCGGATATCTGGGAACTGTGGTGGCTGCGTGTCTTGCCGATTTTGGCGTTCCAGTAACCGCGTATGGCAGCGATTCCGTCAATACCACCCTGCTGGCCAGCGGCATTTTGCCCTTCCATGAAAAGAATTTGAGTGACATTGTGCGCCGCGGCGTTCGCTCCGGCCGGTTGATGTACTCAACCCATCTGCAATCCATGGTGCAACGCGCGGAGATCATCTATCTGGCGGAAGACGCCAATCGCGACATGGAAGCAATCTCCATGGAAATTGCCAATTACTGCGACCACGGGCAGATTCTGGTCCTGGTGACGCCTGTACCGGTGGGCACAGCGCGCCGGATAGAAGAACGGCTCAAGGCTTCCGGACGCCAAATCACGGTAGTTTCTCATCCCATCTTTCTTTCTGAAGGCTGCGCGGTGGAAGACTTTAACTGGCCTGATCGCATCGTGCTGGGCACCAATTCAAATACCGCTGTTTCAGCCCTGAAAGCCCTGTATCGCCCGCTGGTGATGCGCGGCGTGCCGGTGATTGTGACCACGCATGAGACGGCAGAGCTGGTGCGTGAGGCCTCTACGGCCTTCCTGGCGACCAAGGTTTCCTTCATCAATGAGCTTTCAAGCTTGTGCGAACGCATCAGCGCAGACGCGGTTGACCTGGCGCTTGCGCTTGGCCTGGACAAGCGCATCGCTCCGCGCTGTCTGCAGCCGGGGTCGCTGGGCGGGAGCTTTACTGAATCTGACATGGACTCGCTGGCCAATCTGGCTGCCGGTTCCGGTGTCTCGCTCAAGATCCTTACTGCCGCGCGCGAAGTGAACCAGGAGTTCTGCGGACGCATCATGCAGAAGATCTCAGGGGCGCTGCAGTCGCTGGACGGCAAGCAGGTTGGCTTGCTGGGGCTGGCTTTCAAACCCAACACCAATTCTGTGGTTAGCTCAGGCTCCATCCGCCTGGCCCGCCGGTTGATGGAGAGCGGCGCGCACGTAAAAGCTTATGATCCCATTGCTATGCCGGACGCGCAGGCTGAGCTTACCGGCAACGTCCGCTACTGTGATTCAGCTTATTCGGTAGCCGAGGGCGCAGACGCGCTGGTGCTGGGCACAGGCTGGCCAGAGTTCCGCACGCTGGACTTTGACCGCATTCGTCGCATTATTCGCAACCCCGTGGTTGTTGACACCAAGAACCTGCTGGACGGCCCGAGAATGAAGGCGCTCGGCTTTGAGTATCTGGGCGTAGGACGCGCGTAAGAAATCTCCTGAACTCGAAAGCCCCTGGTGCTCCGGGGGCTTTTGCTTTTGATCTGTAAAACTCACATTGTTGCTTCCCTTTGGGATGAGCTGCTTCGCAACTGTTTGTTAAATCGACCCTGCCTGATTGGGTGACTTTAGTTTGGCTGCGAGAACCATAAAAGCCATTACTTCAGCTTTTTCCCTGATTGGTCTGCGATTGTTAACTGCTACAATAATGCCATTTTCCGGGAGAATTATGAAACGTTATGCGATGATTTTTGTCGCTCTGCTTCTCTTTGCGTCTATTCTCACTGCTCAAACCAATAACAGTAAACAGAGCACCTCTACCAGCACACTCTCCGGTGGAATTAGTCTGCGCTCCGTTGCCGGCGCGCCTTTTTCCGCGGATGTAGTGAGGCAGTCCACACAGATCCAGCCGGACGGCGGCCGCGCTCTGGTGGAAACCCACGGCAAGATGTTTCGCGATAGCCAGGGACGCACGCGCGTTGAAACTGAGCTTACATCCGCCGCAGGTTCTGTGACTCGGCACTTCATAGCTATTTTCGATCCGGTACAGCACATCAGCATTGTGTTGAACGTGGACGCCAAGACAGCCACGATATTCCATCTCCCTCCGGCTTCGGCCGCTTCAGAAAAACAACTGAAGTTGGTGGCGGCTGCACAGGCAACTCAGGTTCATAAGAACGGCCTTGCGCGGTCGATATCTGGCAACCCTGAAGACCTTGGCGCAATGACGCTGGAGGGCTTTAACGTAACCGGCACTCGCAGCGCACATCCCGCAAAAGCCAGCACCGCCGCGGACAAAACTCAAACCGCGTTTACGGAATCATGGTTCTCCCCTGAGCTAAAGGTGGAGTTGTTATCGATCACGCAACTACCTATGGCAGTAACCGATACCACCAGGCTTATCAACATCGTGCCGGGCGAACCCAATCCAGCCTTATTTCAGGCGCCCGCAGACTACGCGGTGCAAGACAATTCTCAGCCAAAGTGAGTAACGCAATCATGCCAGTCATAAAAACCAAGCTGTTTATTTTTTCGTTGTGCCTGTTGATGTTTGCCTGTGCTGGACCTGCATTGGCGCAATCTCCGCCGATCATTGTCAAGTCATTCAGTGCGCCAACCGTCGGCCTCAATGAAAGCGTTACGCTCACTTTTACCATCACCAATCCGAATCCCGCCACTGACCTGACCGGCGTGGCTTTTAATGACAACATGCCCGCAGGATTGATCATCGCCAACCCTGACAGCATGGTTGGCTCCTGCGATCCCGGAGTGATCACTACAGCGCCAGGCAACATCAATATGGTTGGCGGCACTCTTCTTGCCAACAGCAGTTGCACGTTCTCAATTGACACGCTTGCCATCGCCACCGGCGACCAGGTGAACACGACTGATCCCGTAACCTCCACCGAAGGCGGAACCGGCGGCACGGCAACTGCCACTGTCACCGTGGTGGAGCCCGACTTGACGGTTGCCCTGTCGCATACAGGGAATTTCCTGAGCCCACAAACCGGCGCCACCTACACCATCACGGTTTCAAATCCCGGCCCTGCCGATACTACAGCCCTGATCACCGTTGATGACACTCTGCCTGCCGGCATGACGGCTACAGATATCAGCGGCACCAACTGGAACTGCACTCTTTCACCTTTGCAATGCACCCGCGGCGATACGCTGTTTGCGGGAACAAGTTTTGAGCCGATTACCGTCACCGTGGACGTTGCCAACAACGCCGCAGGAAACGTAACCAATACCGTTACGGTCTCCGGTGGAGGCGAATCAAATACAGCCAACGATACAGCCAGCGATCCCACCGAGATTGATGCTGTGCTGGCGCTTACTGCACAGACAACCAGCGCAAGCGTTGCTGCTGGTGGCTCCGCAACCAGCGTCTTGAATGTCACAGCGAACGGCGCCGGTCTTGGGGCGATCACATTTGCCTGCAGCGGACTGCCTTCATTAGCCAGTTGCAGCTTTAGTCCTTCTTCAGTGACTGCGACGGGGCAAGTTACTTTGACCATCACCACAACGGCAAGCTCAACCGTTAGAGGACGTCAAGGTTCAATCCCGGTTCCACCTGCTTTCTATTTTGTGTTGCTCGGCTTCCTTGGCCTGGCTGTTGCGAGCATACATCGCAACAGAAAACTCAGATGGCAGCTCGCGGCAGGCTTTGCCTGTCTTGCCCTGGTCGCGATTGCCGGATGCGGAGGCAATAACAAAGCAGTCAACACTCCGGGCACGCCCACAGGCACTTTTGCCGTTGTTGTCACCGCCAGCAGCGCCAGCGGCGGAGCAACAGCCACAAGCACGGTGAATCTTACAGTCCACTAGTTTCGTTTGGCCGCGAATCAACGCGAATGAACACGAATCAAAACTAGAATATTCGTGTCATTAGCGTTCATTCGCGGCTAACTTTTTATCTGCGTACATCTGCGTAATCTGCCGCGAAAGTTCCTATGCCGTCATGGCCACCTCATACAGATATTCCACGTATGACATCACCGCGCCATCCATTCCCTGGACTTTTGGATTGCTGGATTCAATCACGTAATATTCGTTCGGCGCGTGGGCCCCGCTGCCGTGGCCCAGGCCAAAGTGCCCAGCGGGAAGGTGCAGCGGATCACCCGTAAATACATAGCCCGGCCATGAGCCGGCCAGCCGTGGCATCACAATAGGATCGATTCCGGCGCGCTTGTACACCGCGTGCTCGGCGCGAATCAGCGCTGAATCAGCCGGGGTTGAGGTGGGATCGTAGCCGCCAGTCATGTTGACCTCAATATCGCCAAAGCCGTTCTTTGCCAGATGCGCTTTGAGCGCGGCCAGAGCTTCAGCGGCGGTCATGTCCGGCACCAGGCGCAGGTCAAGCTTGGCCACCGCGCGATGAGGAAGAATGGTCTTTCCGCCCGGGCCGGTGTATCCGCCCACCAGGCCTTCAATATTCACGGTTGGCCGTGACACCAGCAGCTCCAGCGATTCCTCAAAACTCACGTCATGCACCCAGTGCTGCACGCCCATCTGCTTCATCAGCGCTTTTTCGTCGAGCCGCCGGGCCGCTTCAGCCACCATTGCTTTCTCTTGCGCTGAGATCGGCAGTGCCTTGTCGGCATAGCCTGCAATGGCAGGATCATTGCCATCGGCTGAGACCAGCGTGTGCAAAGCCTGCACCAAGTGCCACGCAGGTGAATCCAGGCGCGCTTTGTTGCTGGAATGGATGTCAGCCTTCGGGCCGCGTCCCCATTTTTCGCCGCTTGAGACCAACTCAAGCTCAATGACTCCCTTGGCGCCAAGAAAAGTCGTCACCTGTCCGTCTGGGTCCTGCGATGCAAAAGGCATAAAGATGCCCATGGTGCGCTTCAATGCCGCCAGCACCTCTGGCCGGCGCACCACCTGCGGAAAATGCGGTGAGCCAATTTCTTCCTCGCCTTCTGCTACAAAACAAAGTTCACCGGAAGCTTGCGTCCTGCGCCGCGAATCGCATGCAACGCCGCCAGAAATGCCGACTCCGGCCCTTTCTGGTTCACCGCGCCGCGCCCCACCACCACCTTGCCAAAGCCGGGCTTGTCCACCAGCCGCGCCTCCCACGGCGGTGACGACCACTCACTGGGATCAGCCTGCTTTACGTCATACATAAAGTAAAGGCCAAGAGTTTTGGGCGCGCCTGCATCCAGCGTGGCAAAAATTCCCGGCTGGCCGTCCGTGGGGACCTTGGTTACCTGCGCAAAGCCGGCTTCACGCAGCATCTGCATGGTCAGCTCGCAGCCTTCATTCACGCCGCGGTTCTCCGCCGCAATTGACGGCTGCTTGATCCAAGTCTGCATACGCTGCACGCTCTCGTCGTGGCGTTTGGCGATCTCGGCTTTGATGGCAGCGAAGTCGTCTTCCAGTCCAGTGAATCCTGCCATGCCTGTGCCAGCCGGTCCTGCGCTGGCGGCGAAGCTGTGCTCAGCGTGTGCCCAGCGAGGAAGTGCCAGAGCAGCGGCGGTAGCTGCTGTACCTACGAGAAAGTTACGGCGATCGACTGCATTCCCTGGCGATGGATTCGCGGATTCTTTTTTCTCGACCTCTGGTTTGTTAGGCATTTGCATTTCTCCCCTGTGGTTTTGTCGGGCCGAATTATAAGCCAAGGAAGTTTGGTTTTTCCGATCTCCCAATCACCTGATCTCCCGATGGCGGGCCCCCAAGCACGCGTGCTTTTCGCGTGTTGGGATGAGATAGCGGCGATCCATAAAATTTACCTTTAAGTAAATACAATCGCCCCCCCACCCCTCCCCATTCCTCCCAGGCCATCCCAGTTTGGCGTAGGTTTACCCCATATCCACGCCAGGACAGCTCCCAGCTTGAACTCTTCCTGTCTCATCCATCAATTTTTACTATTTAAGCAACAGCGGTTGCTGCATCCTAACGCACGTCTTCACACGAGTCCAGCAAGAAGTAGTACATCTTGACAAAGCCTCGTCGTAGCGCTGTTCGTTTTCGCACACCGCTGGTTCTCACCACACGCAATGTGGAGTCTTTCGGTGTTTACCAGCGCGTTCAAGAAGCTCAATCCTGTATCACTTCAAAATAACTGCAAGCTGGCTCACCTATGCGTAACGTGCGATCCGGAGCGGATCAATGATGGATTGACGACAATCCGTCCCCAAGTCAGAAACCCGGAGTGTACCTGTTCTCCTGCGATATGATCTGTTCTCTGTCATCCCTGGCTTAAAAGACAAGAGGAAAAGTGGGACTGCTGATTTGGGAGTTACGTTACGGGCTGCGGACATTGCGCAAATCGCCCGGTTTCACCGCCGTAGTGGTCCTTACTGTCGCTCTTGGCATCGGGGCGACCACAGCGATTTTCACGCTGATACAGCAGGTAATGTTGCAGTCGTTGGCGGTCACCCGGCCCCACCAACTCTGGCGAATCGGCGATTCTGACCGCTGTTGCTTCGCGAACGGATATACCCAGGGCGACGGCGACAGCGCGGCGGAGAACAGCTGGAATTTCTTCTCGTGGGAGGCGTACAAGCACATGCGCGCAAACACTCCCGCATTCGAGAACCTGGCCGCCTTCCAGGTTGGTGAAGCGAATGCCTACCTGGCGGTGCGGCGCAGCGGTTCCTCCGCGCCGGTTGAGACACGCAATGGCGAATACGTCTCCGGAAATTTCTTTAAGACGTTCGGCGTTTCTGCCTGGCGCGGGCGGCTCTTTACCGATGCTGATGACCAGGAGGGCGCACCGCCGGTTGCCGTAATGAGTTTCCGAATCTGGCGAGCGAAGTATGGGTCCGATCCGTCGGTGGCGGGAGCAACTTACGAGATCAATGGCCATCCATTCACGGTTGTCGGAATCGCAGCGCCGGGCTTTTTCGGTGCAAAGATCGACAGTGAAGATATGCCCGACTTCTGGCTGCCGCTGGCGACCGAGCCCATGATTGCCGGAGCGACTTCGCGTCTCAAGAACCCCCGGCTCGCGTGGCTCGATTTGACCGGGCGGGTTCGTCCCGGCACGAATCCGAGAATCCTGGAAACGCAGCTTCAAGTCGAGCTGCACCAATGGCTGGCCAGCCATGTGCAGGATATGACCCCACAGGAAAAGGCGCTCCAGCAAGGGCAGACTTTGCGCCTCACTTCGGGTGGCTCCGGCGTCTCCCGCATGCGCGAGAAATACAAGGATGGTTTGCTGCTGCTTTTTCTGGCCGCGGCTTGTGTGCTGCTGGTGGCATGCGCCAACGTCGCTAATCTGCTCCTGGCGCGCGGTCTCAGGCACCGGCAACAGACGGCGATCCGTGTAACGCTGGGCGCACCGCGCAGGCACTTAGTCCGAAAGGCGCTCATGGAGAGCCTGGTGCTCGCTGTCACAGGTGGCATCGCTGGAATTGCCGTCGCCTACGCGGGAGCCGGGTTGATCCTCCATCTTGCGTTCAGCCGGGCTGGCGCATGGGTCCCTGTAGATGCCACTCCTTCCCCGGTTGTATTGCTCTTCGCGTTCGCCGTTTCGGTAATCACCGGACTCATTTTCGGTATCGCGCCGGCATGGATGGCCTCAGATGCCGAACCAATCGGAGCGATGCGCGGAGCAAGCCGCGCGGTAGGAGTCAATCACGGAGTCTTTGGAAGCGCCGCCGCACAGAAGTTGCTGGTGATCCTGCAGGCGGCGATATCACTTGTGTTACTGAGCACAGCGGCCATGCTCGGCCAGAGCCTGCGCAATCTGGAACACCAGAATTTTGGATTCGACTCTAGCGGACGACACGTGGTTACAATCGTTCCGAAAATTTCCGGCTACCAGCAGGAGCAGTTGCTGCCGCTCCTTGGCGAAATTGAGGACCAACTGCGGCATATTCCCGGCGTGCAGAAGGTGGGCTCTGTGCTGGCAGCGCCGCAGAAAAGCTGGGTTTGGCCCCATGACGTCCGGATTGAAGGCAAACTCGAACCCGGTCAGCAGGATGATGTCTCATCCGGTTGGACCCGAGTGACGCCGGGATTTTTTGAGGCCCTCGGAGACAGGGTCGTGATGGGCCGCCCGATCTCCGATGCGGACAACGCAAGCACGCGGCCGGTGGCCATGATCAACGAGGCATTTGCCCGGAGATTTTTTGGCAGGGAAAACCCAATTGGTCAACACTTCGGCCCCGCTCCGGGAAATAACTCTGGAATGTACGAGATTGTCGGTGTGGTAGCTGACGTTAGATTCGGAGATGATCTGCACCAGCCCATGTATTTCCTTCCGGAGTCGCAGAGCACATCCTTGCGCGATGCAGAGGGAGAAGCACGCGAGGTCATGTCGCACTACTTGTCCAATGTGGTTGTCTGGGCTCCGGGAAACCCGCCGGACCTGGACGCCCAGGTGAGGAAGACTCTGGCGAATGCCGCGCCGAACCTGGTGATGAACAGCGTTGAGCCTTACTCCGAAATTATTCAGGCTGGCTTTGCGCAGCAGAACATGGTCGCCAGCCTGACCTGGCTCTTTGGCGCCCTGGGGCTGTTGCTGGCAGCCGTGGGCTTGTACGGCGTAACGACTTATGGCGTGGAGCAGCGGACGAACGAGATCGGCGTGCGCATGGCGCTGGGAGCTGACCGGGCCAATGTGATGCAAATGGTCCTGCGTGAAGCCTTCTGGCAGGTGGGCATCGGGCTGGCGCTGGGGATTCCAGCAGCAATCAGCGCAGGGTATCTGATTGCCAATCACCTTTTTGGGGTAATGCCCTGGGATCCGTTCATCCTGTCAGTAGCCACGCTATTGCTTGGCGTCGCCGCGCTAATGGCCGCAGCGATTCCTGCACGCCGCGCAACGCGTGTAGAGCCCATGATCGCACTGCGTTACGAATAAACCTTTATCACCTGGACGTTTAAGTCCAATTTGAGTGACTTTGCCGGGCCTGTAGTCTCAGACCCAGGCAAGACCATTCACGGCGCTTAAAAGATGAGGCACCAGTGGCGTGGGCACGTCCGCCATGGCAAGTTCTTTGAGAAAGGGGCCTTTCCTTCGCTGGCCACGAACCGTTGCTGCCAAATCAAAAAAGGACTGTTCGCGGACCATTTACGGAATCGTTACAGACACGCCACTACGGCTGCCTGACGGAGTTTCTGGGCCTACGCTTGAAAAATGTAAAGGAGTCTCCCCCATGAAAATCGCTTCTGCAAGATTATCCCGTCTTGTCGTTCTCGCCGCCCTGTTCCTCATAGGCTTTGCCTCGCCTTTCTCCACGAAAGATGCGCAGGCCCAAACCGGCAAGCTGGGCAACGAATTTGACTACTACAGCGACAGTACCTACTCCACCCTGGTGGGCTACCGGATCTTCTGCAACAGCGGGCAAACGTTTATCTGGGGAACCACCAGCCGCTACGTGATCGTTTCACCTGCCGGCTGCTAACGCCCATGGTCGCTTGCTGAGAAATCCCGTGGGATAAGTGTGCCGATCCAGGCAATCGGTAGTGGTAACAGTCTGGGACGGCGGAAACGCAAGGACCACCGCCCTACTCTCACCCACTCGCGCAAGATCGGGAGTGGGCAAGTTCTTTTGAAATAGCCCTCAACAGCGGGTTAGATAATGCGGGTTATATTTTCTAACCTTGACGTGGCCCTGGAATACGCGTAGCTTCAGGAAAGAGCGAGAATTACGCCTCACTTTTCAGGTTCTCTGGCCCCAGGTTCTCTGGGCCTAAGATCAGATCATCTGAGTCGTCTCATACTTAGTCTCACCGCACAAAGCACAAAGTAAAGACCACGGGTTTGCACTGAAAGTCCATCCGGCACAGGCAAGGCGCACTTGCGGAATCAGAGAGAAATGACGGCAGAATTCACGGGCGGCCAGACTTGCGGATAAAGCCTTGGTGACGGTAGTCGGCAAAATCATTCGAGGGCCAAAAAGGAGCTAACAATGCGGTCGGAGTACGTTTTTGCTGCAGCCAAAGAAATCAGCAACCGGTTCCTGCTATGCAGGCTGGCCTCTGTCTCTGCCAGGCGTTTGCAGATAGGCTCCAAACAGGCATCGGAAAGCATCAACCGGTCTCTCCAGTTGATCGCCACCGCCGAACTCACAGACCAGGGCCGCAAAGACACAAGTCTTGAGGAAAGTCCGGTCGAGGCACTCGCCCTAGAAACTGGGTCCATCTAACGGCTTTGGCGTCCAAAGAGTGCGGACCGGCGTCACCGTGCGCGGGGGGGGCAATCCTTGCTTCTCGTCAGCATTTGGCAGAATGCTGGCTGATATCGGCATAACGTACAATAGAATAAGGCGGGGCTGGTTTGGTTCTCCTCGTCAATTTCCATAAGGAGTACTGATGTCGGGGAACTCTCGCACAACTTTTGCCAAACGACAAAAAGAGCGGGCGCGCCAGGAGAAACAGGCCGAAAAAGCGCAACGCAGGGCCCAACGCAAGCTGCAGCAGAAAGAGGAAGGCGATTCTTTGCCCGTGGCTGCCTCTGAACCGGTGATTACATACGACGAAGATGGCAATCCGGAAGGCCTGAACTTTCATGATTTCTAAATGCTTTCCCGCGCAAGCCGCGCTCCGGGTGTAGTATTACCGGGTAGACTAGTTGTCCTCGACTCAGATAGACACAATACCGCTCTTGACCTATTTCTGCTGAGAGCAGCCCATCCCAAACCCAACGACAAAGGAGTCGCGCGTGAAAAAGCTTTACGTCGGCAATTTCTCTTTCCAAATGACAGAACCGGAACTTCGGGCGCTGTTCGAACCTTTTGGGGCAATCGAGAGCGCAAGCCTCGCAACAGATCGTGATACAGGACGTTCCCGCGGATTCGGTTTTGTCTCCATGACAAACGACGATGAAGCTGAAAAAGCCATAGCAGCGCTTAATGGCAAGGAGGCGGGAGGCCGCGCCCTAACTGTGAACGAAGCCAGACCGCAAACCCAGCGCGGCGGATTCCGGAATGGCGGACGTGGCGGAAACCGCGATGGTGGACGTGGCGGGAACCGCGGCCCGCGCCGGGAGCCCCGCTGGTGAAAACCAGCATTGTCGCCAGACGCCTGCGCAACTCAGTGGATTCTGGCACGGCGCCAAATGCAAAGGAAACCGTTGTCTGCGCCAAGTGCGGGCAACGGTTCGCTATTCGGCAGGATTCAGGCGCCCACGACACGAAACTTTTCGAAAAGCAGGTAGCCTGGGTACAAGAGCAACTGGTATGGGACCACATTCAGGAACGCAAGCATCATGGAACAATTGAGCTGCCTGCCCTTTAAGGGCTGAGCGAAGCGAAGAAGTCGAATGGAAACGCGAGGCCTTTCTTTTGCTCGACGCGCTGGCTACGTCTCAATGCCACTCAATTTATAATCAGGATCACTCCCATGAAAGCCTACGTTACCGTCATGCTCAAGACCACCGTCCTTGATCCTCAGGGCAAGACCATTCACGGCGCGCTCAAGAAAATGGGCTACCAGGGCGTGGGTGCCGTACGCCAGGGCAAGTTCTTTGAGATCGCTCTCAACGGCGGTCTCGACAAAGCAGCCGCACAGGCCGAAGTTGAACGCATCGCCAAAGAAGTGCTGACCAACCCGGTGATTGAAGAATTCACGTACAAAATTGAGGATTAGTCCAGATGTGCGCTCCTCTGCGTGCGCGGGCTGAATCTCAAACCCGAGCACGCAGGAATGGCCACGTGTTCCGCTTTTGTAAAAATTGAGCTGCATCAGTTGGCAGCGCTGAGTGCATTCTATGATCTTCAGTTGGTTTGAACCCCAGGAGGCTTTGCATGGCTACGCAAATGCCTGTTCCCCGAAAAATAACATGGCATGAAACATCCCAGTCCGGGCCATGCGCCCTGACAGACCTGATGATCTGGAGCGGCGTGGGAAACAACGAAATCAACCTTTCCGCCATGCCGGACGATCGGGACAAGTGGAAGCTGGGCGCACTTACTCGAGAGGGAGTCGGAGCTGGGGAGTTCAATGGCTTGACCTGGATTGCGTGGACCGCGACAACCAACCAACTCAAAATAACCACCACCGCCGATCCCGCAAAGAAGGTCACTCTGGGCGAGAACAGTCCCCTGGGAGTTGCTCTGGCGGCGTTCAACGGATATCTCTATCTGGCATGGGTGGGTACAAACGTAGTAAATCCAACGCTCAACGTAATCCGCTCCGCGGATGGTCGCCACTGGCGCGATAAAGTAACTTTTGATGAAACCTCGAAGGACCGCCCCGCTCTGGCTGTATTTAAAAATCAGTTATATCTGGCATGGAAAGGAACAGGCCCGGGGCGTATCAACATCATGGGCTCTCCTGATGGCCGGCATTTCGGCCCCAAAATAACTTTGGATGAATTGGCCAATGGCGGGCCGGCGTTGGCAGCTTTTAACAATCAACTTTACATGGCTTGGCCCGGCATGTCTGATCTTTCTCTGGCGTCATCGGCTGATGGCATCAATTGGTCACCCAAAACCTACTTTAAGGAGTCGAGCAACCAATCGGTGGCGTTGACAGTCATTGGCCCGAATCTTGTGTACTGTTGGACAGGGATGGATTCACGCTTAAATTTGATGTATCTGTAAGTGCCACCAGAAACCCAAGCCTCGCAAAGGCCGAACTTTTCCCCTCTAAGCGCAAACCTTTTCATCATTTCTGATCTAAATGCTGAATACACTCAGGTAACTGGAGCCCCGGCCTTTCCGAAGTAGAATAGTCAGCATCGCCAACAGTGTGCCCGGAGTCCAATGGTTATTACCCAAGTGGCGATTGGTTTGCTTAAGTGTTGAGGGCGAGGCCCACTTAGTCGCCGAGCCCGCTGCTGCAGGAGCAGGAGAACTCCAAAGTTCGAGAAAACATGTATAGCGGTTTTGGAGTGGAGCGACAGAATTTATGTGTGGAATCGTAGGTTACGTAGGTAAAAAACGCGTGGTGCCCGTGATTATTGACGGGCTCAAAAGGCTGGAATATCGCGGATATGACTCAGCCGGCATCGCCGTGGCCGGTAATGGCAATTCCGGCGAGCTGCAGGTGCGCCGAGCCGAGGGAAAGCTGCGCAACCTGGAAGAGGTGATCCGGCTCAAGCCCCTTGAAGGCACCTACGGCATTGGCCACACGCGCTGGGCCACCCATGGCCGTCCCACGGAAGAAAATGCGCACCCGCATCGCGATTGCACCGGCAAAATTGTGGTGGTGCACAACGGAATCGTTGAGAACTATCTCTCGCTTAAAAAGAAGCTGATTGAAGAAGGGCACAAATTTTCTACCGAGACCGATACTGAGGTCATCGCCCACCTGATTGAAAAGAATATTTACTCCAAGGCCAACGGCCACCGGCCCAGCCTGGAAGATGCGGTCAGAAAAACCGTGAAGCAGCTTACCGGCGTCTTTGCTCTGGCTGTGATCTCCGTCGATGAGCCGAATAAGATCGTCGCTGCGCGCAATGGCCCGCCAGCGGTAATTGGCCTGGGCGATGACGAATACTTTGTCGCCTCTGACGTGCCTGCGGTGCTGAACCACACTCGCGATCTCTTCTTTCTGCATGATGGCGACCTGGCTGTGATTACGCCTTCCGGCGTCCAGCTTACTGACTTTGACGGCAAGCCGGTGAAGCGTGAGGTGCAGCGCGTAACCTGGGACCCCATCATGGCGGAAAAGGGCGGATTCAAGCACTTTATGCTCAAAGAGATTTATGAGCAGCCGCGCGCCGTCCGTGACACCACGCTGGGCCGTGTCTCGCTCGATTCCGGCAAGGTCTTCTTGGAAGAGATGGACATCACGGAAGCCGAGCTGCGAAACGCGCAGAAGATCAACATTGCCGCCTGCGGCACCAGCTGGCACGCCGCGCTGGCCGGCAAATTCATGATTGAGCGGCTGGCGCGCATTCCGGTGGAAGTGGACTACGCCAGCGAGTGGCGCTATCGCGACCCGATTACCTCCAGCAAAGAGATCACGCTGCTGATTACGCAATCCGGCGAAACGGCCGATACGATTGCCGCTCAGCGCGAAGCCAAGGCCAAAGGCTCAAAGACGCTGGCCATCTGCAACGTCGTTGGCGCCATGATCGCGCGCGAAGCCTCCGGCACCGTCTATACACATGCCGGGCCGGAGATCGGCGTGGCCTCTACGAAGGCTTTCACCGCGCAACTGACGGCGCTCTTTCTGCTGGCGCTCTACCTGGGCGAATTGCGCGGTGCGACTCCGACGGAAGAAGCTAAAAAATACATTGATGAGCTGCTGAAGGTCCCGCACAAGCTGGAATCGCTGCTCTCACATGACCACGCCTGTGAAGACCTGGCCAAACAGTATTACAAGGTGCAGGATTTTCTCTTCCTCGGCCGCGGCATTCACTATCCTATTGCCTTGGAAGGCGCTCTCAAGCTCAAAGAGATCTCTTACATTCACGCTGAGGGCTATCCCGCGGGCGAGATGAAGCACGGCCCCAATGCGCTGATCGATGAAAACCTGCCCGTAGTGGTCGTTGCTACCCAGGACAAGCACGATCCTAACTCTGTTCTTCGCTATGAAAAGACCATGTCAAACATCAAAGAAGTCACAGCACGCGGCGGAAAGGTGATTGCCGTAGCCACAGAGGGCGATGAGGAGATCAAGGAATCTGTGGACCACGTTTTGCACGTTCCCCATGCGCCGGAACTGCTGCTGCCGATTCTTGAGGTTGTGCCGCTGCAACTGCTGGCTTACCACATTGCCGTGCGCCGTGGATGCGACGTGGACCAGCCGCGCAATCTGGCCAAATCCGTTACGGTGGAGTAAGGCCGCCAGCAATGTGCTGAGATGAAAGAATCGTAGTAGAATCCGCCGCATGAGTTACGGTTACGTTCCTGCTCCAATGCCGCCAATGCCGGTCCAGCGGCCGAGCTGGTTTTCACGCAATTGGAAATGGTTTATCCCTACAGCGATCGTGGGGGCGATTCTGCTGTTGGCGTTGTTTATTGGCGGCATATTCGCCCTGGTTTTTGGCGCAATGAAATCCAGCGAGCCTTATCAGTATGCCGTGGCTACGGCCTCGGCTGATGCGCGAGTGACCGCGCAACTGGGCGCTCCGGTTACACCAGGCTGGTATGCCAATGGCAACATGAATGTCTCAGGATCATCAGGCAGCGCTGACCTTGCTATTCCCCTGAACGGAACGCTGCGGCATGGCACGGTGTACGTTGTTGCCAGGAAGTCGGCAGGAACCTGGCATTACCGGATGCTTCAAGTTGCAATCGATGGTAACCCGGAACGCATCAACTTGTTGCCGCCGCCACCGACGGAACCGGATGAGGATAAATAAATAATGCCCACAGAACTGCAAAGCTCAAGCGCCGGCAAAAGCAACCCTGAGGCCGCTGCGGCACATCAGCCCAGCTTCGCCAATTACGAAGAGTTCTTCACCTTCTACCTGCATGAGCATAGCGATCCCCGTAATCGCGCCATGCACGCCGCAGGCACGGTACTTGGCCTGTGTACGCTGATTATTCCCTTTGTAACTGGACATCCCTGGTATGCGTTGCTCTGGCCGGTGGTGGCTTACAGTTTTGCCTGGACCGGCCACTTCCTGATTGAAGGCAACAAGCCCGCCACATTCGGCCATCCGCTCTGGTCTTTTATCAGCGATTTCAGAATGCTAGGGTTGATGATTACCGGGCGGCTCAAGGCGAGAATGAATTCAGGATCGGCAGCACAATAACAGCCTAACTAAAAGCGTGCTTTGCTAAAACAAGAATGATCGCGGCACCCCGCAAAAATAGAAATACTATGCCACTACCGCAGTTGGCTGGTTGCACCCGCTGGCTTGGTCTGGAATGAAGACTGATCGGTCTCCGCCAGTGTGCCCGTCCCTTGTCCCTGCCCTGATTCGGCTTTGAAATAGTAGGTGGTATTGGGCTGCAGGTTTTTGAGTGTGACCCGGTGCGTAAACCCGCCCCACGGCATGCCCGCGGCTTGATCCAAATGGCTCGGAACAGTGCCATAGCGCAGCGTAGTTCCTGCATTTACATTGGTTGACCAGGCGATCTCCGCAGTGGTATCGGTAACGTTTTCAACTACCGGCCCATGGGTAATCTGTACGGCATTGCTGGCCGTGCCAATGGGAGTGATTGGCGCTGGCGCCGGCAATTGCTGAATAGAGCGTCCATTCGCAGGCATTTGCGAGCTCGGTGGATTTGAGGCTTGCGTGGCGTCCTGTGCGGCGTTCCGGGCGAATGGCGCGCTAACGAGCGTGAGAACAACTGCGAGCGCAGTCCCTATCGGGTTCATTTGGGCATCTCCCTTTTCCGCCCAGTTAGATGGTATGTAGCGGAAAAGGGCTGTTTGGCTCTGGTTCTCAAAACAGAAATTCGTAAAGCCGGGTGCTCCGTCAACAGGCTGCCCGCCTACTTTGAGCCGTCGGCTTCCAGTTCAGCGTTCAGGTTGATCTCCCCAGCTGTCAATTTGAGCTTCTTTTTCCAGGCTTTGTATCCGGCTTTTTTGACGGCAATGTTGTGCTCGCCCGGCTCAAGCTCAAGGACAGATGGGGTATTACCCATGAATTCGCCATCCACCTCAATTTCAGCGCTGTCCGGAGCGGAAGCGATGGAGACTTTGGAAACGCCGGCCGGAGCTGCCTTTACGGCTTCATGCTGGGCTTTTGCTTTCTTGTACTCCTCCTGCGAGATCTCGCTGATGTTGCCGTCGCCAAAAAAGTAAACCCCGGGATGCAAAGTGGTTTGCAACTCGCATTCCTGGTACTTATTGTTGCTGCCGATCTTGGGCTCCAGCAGATCTAAGCGAACCTGCTGTTTCTTCCACTTTCCCAGGTATGGCTGGTTGCGCGCGGACCGTCTTACCGGAAAGGAGCAGTCATAAGTGAAATCAAAAGCATGGACTGTGTCGCCATCCCAAACGTTGCCCCGGCCCGTGGCCCGGAATTCGTTAAAGCGTGGAATATGAGAGCCCCAGGCCACCTGAAGAATATGGACCTTCAGCGGGTAGTTGGCCGGATCTTTACCGGCGAAAGCGGAAAGCGAGAACAGGCATAAGACCACTATCAAGAAAGAGCGTTTCATAGTTCACTCTACCTGCAAGGGTAATAGTATGTGGGCACGATCTAGCGCTGGAGTATATCCTGAGCTGCTGCTGCAATCAATTACGCTTTAGATTGCGCAATACCTTCCAGTTAGGCAGAATAGCCCAGCACCAATCACGAGATCGTGCACTCCATAAGCGGAGAAATCAAAAAGATGAAACTAGGCAAAATCCTGGTCTGGATTGCCGTTGCTGCAGCAGGAGCGCTGGCGCTGGCAACTCTGGCCTGGCATCGCGGTGAAGCCATCAGCGCCATGTGGCTGGTGGTGGCTGCGCTGTGCAGTTACGCGCTGGGCTATCGCTTTTACTCCAAGTTTGTTGCCGCTCGCGTTCTTACCCTTGACGCCATGCGCGCCACACCGGCGGAGCGCCTGGAGAACGGCCGTGACTTTGTCCGCAGCAACAAATGGGTTGTGTTTGGCCATCACTTTGCCGCCATCGCCGGGCCTGGCCCGCTGGTAGGGCCGGTGCTGGCAGCACAGTTTGGCTATCTCCCCGGCACACTTTGGATCCTGGTTGGCGCGGTCTTTGGCGGCTGCGTTCAGGATTTTGTGGTCCTTCTTTTCTCCGTCCGGCGCGACGGCAAATCCCTGGGCCAGATGGCGCGCGACGAGATCAGCAAAACCGCCGGCACGGTGGCATTTATTTCCGTGATCAGCATTCTGGTGATTCTGCTGGCTGTGGTGGCGCTGATTATCGTGAACGCGCTCAAAGACAGCCCCTGGGGCGCTTTTACCATCGGCATGACCATTCCAATCGCCCTGCTGATGGGTGTTTACCTGCGCTACCTGCGGCCAGGCCGCGTGCTGGAAGCTTCAGTGCTTGGTTTTTTGTGCGTCATGCTGGCGATCTTTGGCGGGAAGTGGGTCTCTGTTTCATCGCACGCTGGCGCGTTCACGCTCACGGGCACGACTCTGGCAGTCCTGATCATTGTTTACGGCTTTGCCGCCTCTGCTCTGCCGGTCTGGCTGCTGCTTGCGCCACGAGATTACCTCAGCACCTTCGTCAAGTTGGGGACCATCGCCATCCTCGCTCTCGGAATAGTTTTGGTCCGCCCCACGCTGCAGATGCCCGCGCTTACGCGCTTTATCGATGGCAGCGGTCCGGTCTTTGCCGGAAATCTTTTCCCCTTTGCTTTTATCACCGTTGCCTGCGGGGCGATCAGCGGTTTTCACGCGCTGATATCCAGCGGCACTACGCCCAAGATGATCGCGCGTGAACCCCAGACGCGCATGGTCGGCTATGGCGCCATGATGTGTGAATCTTTTGTCGGGATCATGGCCATTATCGCCGCCTGCACGCTCCAGCCAGGAACGTATCTGGCGGTGAACAGCGGCGCAGGCATGGTGGGAGGCACGCCGGTGGCTGCTGTTGCCGCCATCAACAACTGGGGCTTTCCTGTTACGGCAGATCAGATGGCTACTCTGGCCCAGAACGTTGGCGAGAAAACTTTGTTCTTCCGCACTGGAGGAGCGCCGGCCTTTGCCCTGGGCATGGCCAAGATTTTTTCTGACAGCCTGGGCGGCACCGCGGTGATGGCCATTTGGTACCACTTTGCCATCATGTTTGAGGCGCTTTTCATATTAACGGTGCTCGATGCAGGCACGCGCGTCGGGCGCTTTATGCTGCAGGATGCGCTTGGCCACATCTGGAAGCCGCTGGGCCGCACCAGTTGGTATCCAAGCATTCTTGCCACCAGCTCGCTTATGGTGGGCGCGTGGGGATATTTTCTGTGGCAGGGCGTGCGCGATCCTCTGGGCGGCATCAACTCGCTGTGGCCCATCTTCGGCATCTGCAATCAACTGCTGGCCGCCGTAGCTCTCTGCGTGGCGACAACCATCATCGTTAAGATGGGACGCGCGCGCTATATGTGGGTGACGCTTGCGCCGCTCGCATGGCTTGTGGCTGTTACTTTCTCTGCCGCCTGGCACAAAGTCTTCGATCCCAACCCGCTGATCGGCCTGTTGGCCCACGCCAATCAGCTCGCGCTTACTCCCGGCATCACCGGCCTATATCGCAAGGTTTTTAACGATCAACTTGACGCCGCTGTCTGCGGCCTGCTGGTTGTTTTGGTGAGCGTGATTGTGATTGAGTCAGCGCTGCAGTGGATCAGCGTGATCTCCGGACGCAAGCAAGCGACAACCCAGGAAGCGCCATTCGTGGCGACAGCCTATGCGGAGGAGCTATGAAATCGGGAGATTGGGACATCGCTCGTCATTGGGAAATCGGAAATCAAAAGCAATTACAAGATCCCACAACGGAGGCACGGAGACACGGAGAAAGAGAGCGAAATCTGGAGACTTGGCCAGACCCTAGGCAGGTCCAGGTGGGTTTGGATATGGGAAATGCTCCTACCCGCTGTCATCCTGAGCGAGCGCGAGTCGAGTCTTGCGAGACGAGTGCGAGTCGAAGGACCCCGGTGCTGCCCGCATTCGTAAATGCTGCGTCAGGGAGTTCTCCCCATACTCTCGAACCTATCCTACGCCGCCTCAAAAGTGTCTGGAGCATTATTCATGCTGTCGCCGATGAAATCTTCGACGAATCCGCTTATGACCGATTTTTGAGACAGACACGAACAATGCGGTCAAAAGAAAGCTATCATCAGTTCATGCGCGAGCAGGAGGCATCTGCTGCCCGAAGGCCCCGTTGCTGCTAAAATCGGCGAGGAAAAGTCTCTGGAACCAGCTTTACATGTCCGTTACGGCGATCCCTCTGACGTCGAAGTCACATTTCCAAACGGTGTCACCGAAAGCATTCAGCTGGCTCAGGTCCGCGGCAATCATTATCGTCTTGAAAGCAGTTCCTTGTTTGGCGAGCCGAACATCTTTTACTTCGACGTGATTGAAATTGAGCCAACCGGTCAGAATTCAGGCGTGTTTCGGCGGATTGTGCAAAGATCCGGGTTCGTAGTTCTGGACCGCCTGCTTCCCCCGGGTATTGCGGAGTCGCCGCTATTGCCGGGGCTGCTCGAGAAGGTCATGCACCTGGGAGGAAACTGGGAGCGATTTTTTGGCGGCGTCCTGCTGGTTCATCTGCCGCCAGGACTCGATTTCGATCTGGACTCTGAACTGCAAAAGGTGAATCAACAGCATTAAGCCTCATCTCCAACCACGCGCAATCACCGATTGCAACAAATCTGCGCTACACTGCTAATTAAATGCGTGTTCTGGGCATTGATTGCGGCGGTGAGTTCACCGGTTACGGCGTGGTGGAAGAACTGCCGGACGGCCGGTTAACCTGCCATGCCAATGGGGCCATCAAACTAAAAGCGGGATCACCCATGGCGCCCAGGTTGCAGAAAATATTTTCTGATCTTAAGGCCATCATCGCCCAGCACCGGCCGGAGATTGTGGCGATTGAAGATGTCTTCTACGCCGTGAACGTAAAGACGGCGCTCAAGCTGGGCCAGGTTCGGGGCGTGGCTATGCTGGCCGCATCATCCTCGGGACTGCAGGTGGCGGAATACTCGCCCTTATCTATTAAGTCCGCCGTAGTTGGCTATGGCAGAGCGGAAAAGCAGCAGGTGCAACTGATGGTCACACGGCTCTTGAACCTCACTGTGCCGCCGGAACCTATGGACGCCTCTGATGCTTTGGCCATCGCCATCTGCCACATCCATACTGCTTCCACAAACAGCCGTTACCAGGAAGCTGCCAAATGAAGCTGTGCGCCACAAGCATGTTTTGTGTGTGCCTGACGTTCCTGGCGATACCGGCGTTGCTGGCGCAAAATGCCGAACCCAATCCTACTCAGAGTCCTGCGCAGAATCCTGCAATCCCAACCATTACCTATGAGCGGCTTTGGAATGACTATACGCCGCAGGACGTGAACATCACGGTGGAACAGACAGGAAGGGCCAGATATATATCCACCAATCCACTCAAGTCCCCGGATGAGAGGCAGACAAATCCTGACTACACGCTGGAATTCACCATGTCTGAGCGGACCCTGCAAAAACTGTTTCGTGATGCTAAAGAAGCAAACTACTTCCATGGCGACTTCAGCTATAAGAAGCACCCCGTTGCCAGCACCGGCAAAAAGACCCTGACGTATGCCGACCCGGACAGGCATTTTGAGACCACTTTCGACTACTCAGATAAGAAGGCCATCGCGGAGATCAGCGATATTTTTCAGGGAATCTCCTATACCCTTGAGCACGGACGTAAGTTGCAATACCTGCACCGCTTTGAGAGGCTGGGTCTGGAAGATGAGTTAAAAGGCATGGAGGAGACTGCCGATACCGAGAATCTGCAGGAGTTGCAGGTGATTGCGCCTACACTGAAAAGTATCGCCGATGACACAGCCGTCCTGAACATTGCCCGCGCTCGGGCCAAGCGTTTGCTGGAAAAGGTCCATTCCAGATAAGAGCTGTTGCCCCTGAAAATGCCGGAAATTGGCCATTTTGCGCCCTATTTGCACAAAATAGTTAAGTTGCATCAATAACACTTAACATTAAGAAACTAAGTTTCCGGCGACCGATCTAATACGATATGCACGTAACGCACGTGAGCACACAAGGAGGGGTTTATGCGACGCTCGTTTTTGCGCGATAAACACTGGCTGCTCCTCTCAATTTTGGCGGTCCTGCTTGCGCCGGTATCCGGCGCTCTGGGCCAATCTACCTCCCGCTCTCAGGGTCAATCGCAGTCTGACCAGGCTCCTGACCTTCAAAATCAGGATCCAAACCAGGATTTGCAGCAGGATGAACCTCCGCTGCCTGACCAGGGTCAAAGCCCGGACCAGATTCAAGACCAGGACCGGGTCGCGGATCAGGGCCGAATCGCGCCGGCTGCCAGCACCGCGAATTATTCCTATGCACGCATTGTTCGCATCAGTTACGTTGGCGGACAGGTGAGCATTGATCATGGCCAGGGATATGAAAGCGCCACCATGAATGTTCCGGTTACGGAGCATAACTGGCTGAAGACCGCTTCAGACGGCTGGGCGGAAGTACAACTTGAAGACGGCAGCCTGGTGCGTCTGGCGCCGGATACTGTAGTTGCCTTCAGCCAACTGGGCCGCTTATCTTCCGGAAACACAGTGACCACAGTGGACCTTGATCAGGGCGAGGCCGAATTCAAGGTAGCGCAAGGCGGCAACAACGAATTGCAGGTTACGGTGAAGAATAAGACGGTCGAGCTGGATCAGCCTGCCGCATTCCGCGTAACCAGCACCAATGCCGATCCCATGGAAGTTGTGGTGTGGAAGGGCGAAGTCTCAATCCGAGACTCTGAAAGCGGCGGCGAGGTTGCAGTTAAGAAGAATGAAACCTTCGTTCTTGATCCCACCGATGTGGCCCAGTACGGGCTTGATAAAGGCGCTGAAGCTGACGATCTTGACCAGTTCAGCCAGGATCGTGACCGCTATCTGAGCACGTACACCGCGCGCGGCGGTGCTTCGCAATCGCCTTACCAGTACGGCACCGGTGACCTGAATTACTACGGACAATACGTTGATGATCCTGACTATGGCACCCTATGGCAGCCAAACGGCGTGAACAGTGACTGGGACCCTTTTGCCAACGGTTATTGGAGCTACGAGCCGGGCTTCGGTTATACATGGGTTTCTGCATATCCCTGGGGATGGCTTCCATTCCGTTATGGCAATTGGGTGTTCATCAATCATCGCGGATGGTGCTGGGCGCCCGGCAATTGGCAGAGATGGCATACCGGGCCAACGTGGGTGAATGCGCCTCCGGGATTCAGGCCTCCGCGTCCTCCTGCTGGCAACAATATTGTGATTAGCGGACCTCCAGGCGGGCGCGTGGTTCGCGCCAATCCTGGCGAAGTAGGCGGTGCTGGCGGCCACAACGCCGGTACTTCGGTTGGCGGCAGGTTGGTTCGGCAGGATGGCGGCGACGGCATTGGATTCAGAGGCAAAGGCCGCGTCTTTACCAATGACGACGTAGCCAGAGTACCCAGGACTGATGTCCCTGCACAGCCTGTTCACGAAGACAACAGGCCAAAGGAAGTTGAGCGTCAGCCGGTTGCCAGCGGCTCAAACCAGACTGGTGTGGGCCGCGATCGTGAGCCGCCGCGTATGAACCGCCAGGTGGATGCTGAGCCGCCTGGGCGGCGTTCGCGGGTTTCAGATTCTCCGGCACAGCGGGATCCTGGTCCGCAGGTTTCACGTCCTGTGCGCGAATCTGCTCCGCCGGTGCGTGAATACACTCGGCCTGCGCAGACGATGCGCCAATCCGTGCCAGCGCCGGCTCCGGTAAGGCAATCTGCGCCTGCGCCAGCGCCCATGCGGCAATCAGCTCCTGCGGCAGCACCGATGCGGCAATCAGCACCGCCTGCAATGCACTCGCAACCAAGCAGTGGTGGCGGCTCGCGCAGCGGAGGCGGCAAGCAGAGATAATTGGGTAATTGCGTGATTTGGTAATTGAGTCAGTCGGGGCTTGCGGCTCTCAATTACCAAATTACCAATTGCTAAATCACCCAATGCCGTTCAGCCGCCGAAACACTTCCGCGCTTCTCTCCAATGGCAAGGCTTCAGCGCGGATGTCCGCACGAATACCGGCCTCCTTCAACGCCGCGCGGACTTTTTCCTCACCATATTTCTCCCGCAGATTGTTCATCAGCGTTTTGCGTTTCATGGCGAATGCAGTTTTCAGGAAGTCGATAAACTCGGCAGGCTTGACCTGAAGCTCTGCAAATCGCGGCGCTACGGTCAGGCGCAGCACTGAAGAATGCACCTTGGGCGGCGGCTCAAATGCTCCGGGCGGCAGGGTAAACAGGTTCTCCACGCTGGTATAAAGCTGGGCAGTAGCGGAGAGAAGGCCGTAATCGCGTGAACCGGGCTTGGCGGCGATGCGGTCTGCCACCTCACGCTGCACCATGATCACGATCACGTCAAACTGGTCATGAAACTCAAAGAGCCGCAACAGAATGTCTGAAGTAATGTAATAGGGCAGGTTGCCCACCACGCGCGCCCGTGACGGTTTGAGTGGTCGAAGATCATTCAGCGGGCCAATGGTGCGGTTGAGCACGGTGCGGAAATCCAGCTTGAGCACGTCAGCTTCAATGATCTCCACGTGCGGCTGGCGAGAGTAGCTGAAACGCAGTTGCGTAGCCAGAAGCCTGTCCAATTCAATGGCAATCAGCCGGCCGGCGCGCCTGGCCAGAATTTGCGTGAGCGCGCCGGTACCGGGACCAATCTCCACCGCGACCGTCTCCGAGATATCGCCCAGCGCATCAACAATTTTTTCCGCCGCGCTGGCGTCAGCAAGAAAATTTTGTCCCAAAGCGGGACGTTTCATTGTCCGCAGGGTGGCCCTTTTTCTAATCGCCATTTAGAATTTTCTCATCGGGTTGCTCTTGCCTGGTTTTAGTACGGAGGCCCTAATGAACATCGTCTTTGCCGCTTCAGAGTGTGTGCCTTTCGCCAAAACCGGCGGCCTGGCCGATGTTGTTGGAGCATTGCCGCAGGCCTTGGCTGAACTGGGCCATGCCGTCTCCGTCTACCTGCCTAAATATAAACAGACCAGGCTCCCGGATGCCAAGGTGCTCCTGCGCAGCATTACTGTTCCTTTTGATGATGAATACCGGTTCTGCTCCGTCTTGGATGGCGGCAAGCGCTCCGGGGTGCAATTCTATTTCATTGACTACCCACCCTTCTTTGAGCGCGATGCGCTCTATGGCACCCCTGCGGGCGATTATCCTGACAACGCCGAGCGCTTTGCTTTGTATTGCCGCGCCGTGCTTGAAGCTTCAAAGGTGCTGGGCGTGCCGGATATTTTTCACTGCCATGACTGGCAAACTGCCCTGGTCCCCGTGCTGCTGCGCACCAGCTACCAGGATGACCCGGTTTTTCGCGCTACGCGCACTGTTTTTACCATCCACAACATCGGCTACCAGGGCCTGTTCCCGCCGGACACTCTGCCGCTGCTCATGCTGCCGTGGGACCTCTTCACCATCGACAAGATGGAGTTTTGGGGCAAAGCCAATTTTCTGAAGAGCGCGCTCGTGTTCTCTGACCACATCACCACCGTAAGCCGCAAATACGCCCACGAAATCCAGACCAGCGAATACGGCTTTGGCCTGGAAGGAGTGCTGCGCGCTCGCTCTGGTTCGCTTAGCGGCATTTTGAATGGCGTGGATTACAAGGAGTGGGACCCGGCCAAAGATAAACACATTGTCCGGCAGTATTCGCCGGAAACCCTGGCAGGCAAAAAGGAATGCAAATACGATCTGCTGCGCCAGTTCGGCCTGGGGAATGTTTCCGTTGACCTGCCGGTGATTGGGATAGTTTCCCGCTTTGCGGCGCAAAAGGGTTTTGACCTGATCGCGGAGATCATCCACGATCTGGCGCGCCTGCCGCTGGTGCTGACCGTGCTCGGCAGCGGCGATAAGGAATACCAGGAAATGTTTCTCAAGCTGAGCAGGCAGTTCCCGGAGAAGCTGGCGGTCAAGATCGCCTATGACAACGCGCTGGCGCATAAGATTGAGGCCGGCGCAGACATGTTCCTGATGCCTTCACGCTATGAGCCCAGCGGCTTGAATCAAATGTACAGCCTGAAATACGGGACAGTGCCGATTGTGCGCGCTACCGGCGGGCTTGATGACACGATTGAGCCCTGGGACGCCGCCAACGGCAAAGGCACAGGATTCAAGTTCAGCGCCTATTCCGGTGTGGCGCTGGTGAACTGCATCCATGAGGCGCTGCGTGCATTCAAAGACCAGGACGGCTGGAAGAAGCTGATGCTGAATGGCATGAAGAAAGATTTCTCCTGGGCAGCCTCAGCCCGCGACTATGTGAAGGTCTATGAGCGCCTGGTGCCTCCGAAGGCTGGTACGACGGAGAAGGTGCTGGAGTTCAGCCGGGCTTAAGCTTTTCTGAAATCCCGAAATCCGCGTTTTTTGCGGATGAGGGAACCCTATCATCTGCAATATTGTTGTCCAACCGCGAACGCAGCGAAAGCTTTTATGAATCGAGGTCTTATGACCAATAAGGCGGAACGCAACTGGAGTCCCGTCAAACTGAATAATGGTTCTTTCGACCATAGAGATCCCTCACCCGAAACGCGGGTTCGGGATTGCCGAGAGCTTACTTGCCGCCTGGGTTGCGCTTGATCACGGGACGATCATCGTCTTGTTTCTTATCCTGGTCGGGGCTCGTATCGCCAGCAGTGCGGCGCAAATCCGGTTTTGTTTCTGTGCCATCTTTTTGCAGCTTGTGTTTCATGACCAACGCCAGCCGCTTCTTGGCTTGCTCGAAATCAGAGCTATCTACAATGTACTGCTCGCGAGGCGGCAGGATTGTGTTGATCTCCTGCTGTGATTTCGCGATCCGGTCCGGAGTCTGAGGATGGTCTCCGTAAAGCTTCATCACAGCGCCCGGACGTTTCTTCTCCAGGGCCTGCAACTTTTCAAAAAAGTTGATCATGCCATTAGGGTCATAGCCCGCTTTGTACGCGTACTGCACGCCCAGATAATCCGCCTGCGCTTCAAAGCCGCGGCTAAACTTGCTGAAAGCGGCCGGAATCCCGATGTTCGCCGCCTCATTGACTCCAATTCCTGCCAAGCCCCCCGTAAGGATCACCACCGGGATCATCGCCAGGCTGGCAATAGTGCCGCGCGTCTGCCCGCGCGCCGCGTGGCAGGCAGCCACGTGCCCGATCTCATGCGCCATCACGCCCGCCAGCTCAGATTCGTCGTCAGCCATCAGAAGGGTGCCGGCATTCACAAACATGTAACCGCCCGGCAGCGCAAAAGCGTTGGGCTCCTCCACATCCAGGACCTTGATGGTAAAAGGCAGTTTTGTATCTGAATTGCGCGCAAGGTTCTGTCCCAGGCGGTTGACGTACTCGTTCACTACGGGGTCGGTAATCAGATGTGACGACTGTTCTACCTGCCTGGCAAACTCCTGCCCCATCTTGACCTGCGAATCCAGGCTGTACCAGTTGAATAGCCCGCGGTTGCAGCCCACGTTGCGATTGCCGATGGCATTCACATCGTTGATTCCAGTGCCATGGTAAAACTTGTCATCATCCTTGCTTTCCTTTTGCTGGTCCTTTTGTTGGTCTTTCTGCTCTTGCGCAGACACAAAGGCCGGGACCATGGAGAGCAGGAGCGCTAAACCCAGGAAAACTGTTTTGCGGGACACAAATTACCTCCTCCAGCAGAATTCATCGCCAGGCGCCGGAGAAGATGATTATATCTTTAAATCAGCTTGGGAAATCAGTTTGGGCCGGCAGCGCGCTTTCTGGCGGCAAAATAGAGATATACCGGAACTCCGGCCAGGATCACCAGTGTCCCAGCAATCGAATTTCGTAAATTGTCTGTAAAAGTGTAGTAAAGCAGGACCGCCGCAGCCACAATGAAGAGCCCCGGAACCACAGGATATCCCCAGGTGCGATAGGGACGAGGCGTATCCGGCTCGCGTTTGCGAAAGACGAAGATGGTGCTGGCGGCAATCATGTAGAAGAGCCACTCGGCAAAGATCGCCAGTGAAAAAAGATCTTTAAAAGCTCCGCCGACCAGGAGCAGCACAATCGCTATGATGGCTTGCACTACCAGCGCAAGAGCCGGTGTGTGAAAGCGCGGATGGACTTCTGCCAGCGCTTTGAAGAAGTATCCATCGCGCGCCACGGCAAAAGGCACGCGGCCACCGCTCATGATGGTGCCGTTGAGCGTAACGAACATGGAAAAAGCCATCCCGGCAGAGACCAGCGCTGCGCCCAGCGAGCCAATGGCAATTTGCGTTGCCGCTGATGCAGGAACTTTCAGACCCGCAATTGTGCTTGCCGGCATCACGTACTGCACGGCAGCGTTGATGGCCATGTAAAGGAACGCCACCAGCGCCACGCCGGAGATCAGGGCAACGGGAATAGTGCGGCCGGGCTCTTTGATCTCACCGCTTACCATGTTCAGGTCATTCCAGCCGTCATAAGCCCACAGGGCCGCCACCAGCGCAGCCATAAACCCGGCCATGCCGCCCTTTGCGCCGAGAAAAGTTGTATGGAAGTTTCCCCAGTTCCCTTGCGTGGCAGTAAAGCCAATAAAGATGATCGCGACGATCATGCCTACCTTGAGCGTCGTCAAAACAAGTTGGAAGCTTCCTGCTTTGCGTACGCCGACATAATTCAACGCGGAGATCAGCACTGTGGCGGCGATAGCAACCAGACTTCCGTAAGTAATCTCAAACGCATTTGTGCTGGTGAAGTGCAGGGTAAAAATGTGGCTGCCCAAAAAACTCAATGAGGGAAAAGTGCCCAGCACATCGACAATGCCCGTGGTTATGGTAGCAATGGATGCAGGCTTGGCAATCAGGAACCACGTCCACGCATAAAGAAAGCCGGGCAGGGGGCCGTAGGCGTCCCGGACGTAAACATATTCGCCGCCCGCCCAGGGTTTGATGGCGCCGAGTTCAGCGTAGGTGAGCGCGCCGGCAAATGAGAGCAAACCGCCAACAATCCAAACCAGGTAAACCAGCCCAGCGGAGCCAACATCCTGCATCATCTCGCCCTGGACGCGAAAAATGCCGCTGCCAATGATGGTGCCGGCCACAATCGCTATGGCGTGCCAGACGTTCAGTTCGCGGAGCAGCTCAGGCCGGGTGTGATTTGCCGCCGTAGTGGAGGCTGCTGCCATGGTTGTCTCTTTAAGGTTTGCCAACGGGTTTTGATCCACTCTGCATTGTAGTGCCCGCAACATCATGGCTCATTGGCGGAAGATGCCATCTCTTGCGCAAACTCTTGTACTGGGCTTCCGGGAGCTGCACCAGCAGGGGCATGCGCGCAGGGTCGAGCCAGGCAATCAACGATTCCAGTTCAGCTTGCGGCATGGCTGTGCATCCTACCGTGGGCTGGCCCGGTCCGCGCCAGATGTGCATGAAGATGCACGAACCTCCACCAGCCACAGCGGGAGCAGCATTGTGGTCCACCAGAATTCCCCAGTGATAGAGATCATCTGAGCGCAGCATGTGCTCTGAGCTGTTCCAGTCGGGCGAAACCGCGCTTCGGTCCACCACCTGGTTGTAAAACTTTGACGCCGTATCGTCCACACACTCCACTGATGAGGTAAGGCTCAGATAAGGCATCTTCCATCCGGCTTGCGCTTGCGGCGCATAGCCAAATATCTTGCTCAGCCGGAATACACCGGCGGGAGCTCTGCCATCGCCTTCTTTCTTCACTGGATCGCTCGCGCTGCTGATAGGCGCGCCAACGGCAACGATCCCAGAACCCCAGGCCAGACCGCTTTTGCCGACCATCACAGCAATGGGCTCGCCGACGGCTTTCCATTTTTTATTTGCGTTGGAGCGCTCATAGCGGTGCAGCACTCCTTGCGGCGAATTCCAGTCCGCGGTGGTTACAACCACAATCTCAGTGGATGAGCCCAGAGGGTCCCGGTGCCTGGCGTACGAAGGAGAAGTGGCAATCAGGCAGACAAAAGCTGCGAGCACATAAGCGAGTTTTTTCATCATCTGGCGCAGAGAAGCGTTGAGTAATAGTTTTGCACGCCGGTGGCTTTGTACCAATAGTGTCTCTCCCTTAGCGTGCCTGTTTTTCGGCGACTCGCGGCTCCCCAGCGAACTCTTCAGGTTTCCCTATAACAAGGCTCGCCACATATCCGACGACAAAAGTAGTGATCGCGCCCAGCGTCACATACCACGTCCAGGCAATTTGCGCCGTTGCCCAGATCCATACATAAACGTTCAGGGCCAATCCGCAGAGCATGCCAATAATGGCGCCATTTTCATTGGCGCGCCGCGTAATCAGACCCAGCAGAAAGACTCCCAGCAGCCCGCCGTAGGCCACTGAAGCGATACTGAGACCCTTCTCCAGGACGCTGCCGCCATAACGCGAAGCCAGCGCTAACGCAAAAAGAACCACGCCCCAAAAAATGGTAGCCACCCGTGAGAGCCGCAGGCGTTTTTGGTCAGAGGTATCGGGCCGCTTGCGCAGATAGAAATCAACCATGCTAGTGGACGAAAGAGAGTTCAACGCTGCGCTTAAATTTGACATGGCGGCAGCCAGGATCGCCGCGAGCAGCAATCCGCAAATGCCGCGCGGCATCTGGTTGACGATGAATGTAGGAAAGATAGAGTCGGTCTTGGCAAAGGGCGCAGCCGGCGGATAGGCGCGGTAGAACGCCCAGAGTGCTGCGCCGACAATCAAGAAAAGCGTGAACTGCGCCAGGATCAGCAGACCGCTGGAGAGCAGCGCTGCCTGCGAATCGCGTTTATTGCGTGCAGCGAGCAGGCGCTGGACCATCAACTGATCTGTGCCGTGGGTGGCGGTGTTCAGGAACATGCCGCCGATCAAACCGGCCCAGAAGGTAAATGTTTTGGAAAGAGAGAAAGTAAAGTCGAACACCTGGGTTTTTCCGGCTGCTGCGGCCGCGGAGTGGATCGCCGGCCAGCCACCGGGAACCAGATGCACCAGGATGAAGAAGCCCACGATTGTTCCGCCAACATAGATCAGGAGCTGGACCACATCTGTCCAGATCACTGCAGCCAATCCGCCTTCAAACGTATAGACGAGCGTTAGCAGCAGCACAATCACCACAGACCAAACCTCGCCCGTTCCCAGCACCACGCCAATGACAATCGCCACCGCCCAAACGCGCACGCCTTCAGCCGCGGCGCGTGTGATCAAAAAAACCGCAGCGGTGATCTTGTGCAACCTGGGGCCAAAGCGCCGGTCGATGAGTTGATACGCAGTGAACATCTCGCCACGAAAATATTGCGGGATAAAGAGGAGGCAGATAACCACTCGTCCGACGAGATAGCCGAAGACCACCTGCAGGAAGCCGAAGTTGCCGCCATAGGCCATTCCGGGCGTGCTGATCACGGTAAGGGTGCTGGTTTCCGCAGCTACAATCGAGAGGGCAATGGCCCACCAGGGTATGTTGCGATCGGCCAGAAAATAATCGCGCAGTGACCTTTGGGACTTACGGAACCTGAGACCAAAAAGTGTAATGCCGATCAAATAAACGACGATAATGGTGCCGTCAACAATATGCAGTCGCATGAATGGAAGAAATCAGTTTGCCCCAAAGCCATTATTCGAGAAAAATGGTGCAATGCAAAAGCAAAAGTTGTGGGAAGATGAATTAAAGTCCAATCCATGCCACTGTACCTGGGAATTGATGCCGGAGGAACCAAGACAGACTGCGCGGTAAGCAACGGCGCTGAGCTGCTGGGCCAAGCCACGGGCGCAAGCTGCAAGCTGGCGCGCGTGGGCAAGGAACGCGGCCGGGAAAATTTGCAATCGGTGATTCACCAGGCCTGTGACCTTGCGCGTGTAGCGCCCACTGAAGTTCAGCATGTATGCATTGGGATGGCGGGCGCTTCCCTGGCTGAGGCTGTGCACTGGGCGCAGCAGACCATCCGCGAGTTGACTCCGGAATCAACCATCTATGTTGCCGGCGACCATGTGATTGCGCATCGCGCCGCGTTTGGCATTTCTCCCGGCGTGCTGGTGATAGCCGGCACCGGCTCCATTGCTTTTGGACGCAACCAGAATGGTGAAACAGCGCGCGCCGGCGGCTGGGGGCCAAACATCTCTGATGAAGGCTCGGCGTTCTGGGTGGGCAGGGAGGCGGTGGCGGCAGCGTTGCGCTCGTTTGACTTCGGCAACAGCCACGGCCTGCTGGATACGATTGCCGACCACTGGAAAGTCGCGCCGGAAGAGGTGATCCGCTTGGCCAACTCCTCTGAGCCGCGCTTTGCCGAACTTGCAGGCCCGGTGGCCATTGCGGCCGAACAGGGCGACGCGCAAGCGCGCGAGATAACGGAACGCGCCGGAAAAGCGCTGGCGGCATTGGCCAGCGCAGTGATTCAAAAGCTCTGGTCGCAGGGTGGAACAGTCCCAGTGGCGCTCTCCGGTGGTGTGTTACAGGGATCGGCGCTGGTACGCCAGGCGTTCAAAGAAGCCATGCGCATTCAGCAGCCTCAGGCCGCAGTAAGCTTTGCCTATGTGCGCCCTGTGCTGGGTGCTCTGGAGATTGCAGCACAGCGCGGAGTGCGACGATGAACGATGCCGACGATATAGAACATCTGGAGGAAGCGCCGGAGCAACCAGAGCCTCCGCGGGTGCGAAGCGAGGCCATCAAAATTATCCTGCCGCAGGATGCCGATCTGGAGCGGCTGGTACATGAAACATCTCTGGAAATTCTGACTGCTGTTGCGGGCGATTCGCGTCTCACTGAAGATCTTGCTTTGGCCCTGCTGAACCGGCGCGATCTGCCACGCGAGGCCCTTGAAACCCTGAGCAAAAACGGCCACGTAGCTAAACAGCGGAAAGTTCGGCTGGCGCTGGTAACGCATCCGCGTACGCCGCGCCACGTTTCAGTTCCGACCATCCGGCACATTTACACCTTTGAGCTGATGCAGGTGGCGTTGCTGCCGGCCGTTCCGCCCGATGTGAAACGCGCAGCGGAAGAAGTGCTGATTGGAAGAATATCCACGATTGCTTCCGGTGAGCGTCTTACCCTGGCCAAGCAAGGCTCAGGCCGCGTGGCTGCGGCCCTGCTGCTCGATAAAGAAGAGCGCATCATGCAGGCTGCACTTGCCAATCCGCAGATGACTGAGGTGTGGATTGTGAAAGCACTAAAGACAGAAACCGGAACAGAGCTGCTGGCGCCTGCGGTTTCACGCCACCAAAAATGGTCATTTCGCAATGATGTGAAGGCTGCTCTGCTGGGCAATAAATTCACGCCGACGGCGCGCTTGATCCAGTTGGCGAGCGAGCTGCCTGTTAAGCTGATAAAAGATGTTCTGCGTGGCGGGCGGTTAAGCCCGCAGGCCAAGAACAGTTTGATTGCGGTGTTGGAGAAGCGGACGGCATTGGCAAGCCGCTAGCTAGAGCTCTGACTGCTTACGTGTACATCGAATAACCATCATCCCGTCCCGGGACAATCAGCTCGTCTAATTTCAGAAACTCCTGCACCACATCTTCATGGGCGCGCTCCATCTCCTCCACGCTGCCCACAAAAATGGCGCGCGCCTCATGGAGAAAGACGATCCTATCCGCCAGCTTCTTGGCCAGGCGCATGTCATGCGTTACCACAATGCTGGTGAGCTTGAGCTGCTGCTTGAGTTTCTGGATCAGGTCGCCCAGCAGTTGCGCCATCAGCGGATCGACCATGGTGGTGGGCTCATCGTACAAAATGCACTCCGGCTGCGCGGAGAGTGCGCGCGCAATGGCTACGCTGCGCTTCATTCCGGTGGAAAGATCGGAAGGAAGGAGATCGCGCATGGCTTTTACACCTACCATGTCCAGCAGGCCGTCAACAATCTGGAAGATCTGCTCTTCATCAAGATCGTGGCGCTCACGCAGCGGGAAGGCCACATTTTCACCCACCGTAAGCGAGTCAAAGAGCGCGCCGTTCTGGAAAACCATGGTGACTTTCTTGCGGATCTGCTCCAATTGCATCTCGTCGTAATCGGTGATGTCCTCAAAAGCCACGATCACGCGGCCTGAATCGGGTTTAAGAAAGCCCATAATGTGATGCAGTGAAACCGATTTGCCCACGCCGCTGCGGCCCAGGATGCAGAGCGTCTCTCCCGGATAGACCTGGAAGCTCACATCGTCAAGCACCTGATGGTCGCCAAACGCTTTGGAGACGTGCTGGAACTCAATGTAAGGCTCTTTACGTTCGGGCTGCGATGGGTGGCTCATGTATCAACGCGGGAGAACCGTCGCCGGGCACGCTCTATATCTTCCGGCGTATTCAGATTCTCAAACATCTCTGTGCCGAAGGCAAACCGGCGCAGCTCCGCTTCTTTGATCACCAGGGTTTGGCTGCGTGGAAACAGCGGAACAATCTTGTAATTGCCGGTCTTGATGGCCCGCTCAGCAATGGGCAGGAAATCCAGGGAGTAAACGGTCGAAAGCGGCTGGGTGTAGTCGTCAATCTCCGGGGTGATAACCACCGCGTCCGATGCAATGGCCCGTTCCGCCAGATAAGAGAGAAATTCCGGCATAATGAAAGGGGTATCCACAGCGATGATCAGGCTATATGGCGTCTGCGCATTGGAGAGTGCGGTGTGGATGCCGCCTAGCGGTCCGCACCCGGGGTAAATGTCTTCATAAACCGGAGCGAGCGTGCCATAGAGCTCATATCTGCCCAGGATGGAAACGTCACGGCACACCTGGCGCAGAGCCGCCAGCGCATGCTCCAGCAGCGTTCGTCCGTTCAGCGTTAGAGCTGCTTTGTCCTGCCCCATACGCGTACTCTTGCCGCCTGCAAGGACAAAGCCGGAGACCTGGGAATAGGTCATTTAGCGCTGATTGTAGCTCTAACCACATCAGCATGAAAAGCGAAGAAAGCATAAGGACACGAGACGGCAAGAGGAGCTTTGGTCGTCAGCTTCCTTTGCTGTTTCGTGTCCTTATGGGTTGAGTTCCAGCCTTATTGCACGGTGATGCTCTTAGCCGACTTGTACACATTGCCTTTACTATCCCAGGCTTGGAACACCATGTTGTGCTTACCCGTGGAGAGGGTCAGGGTCGTATCGATATGGCTCGTTCCTGCTGAAGCCTTGCTGACGTTATCAACGTAAATACGCATGAAGGTGATTGGATTTGGGGCGCTGGCGCTGGCAGCCGCGTGTACGCTGGGACCGGCCATGGTGCTGGCCGTGGGCGCAGAAATTGTTACCGAACCGTTTGCTACTGTGCCGGTACCGGCATTGTTCTTGAAGAACTCGCGCATGTCAGGAGCGGTATTGGCTGCAGCAGGAAAATTTGCCGTGGTGCCAAGCGCTTCCAGCATGGTGCGCAGCACGCTCTGTTGATGGTAAGTGGTGGTGGATTTGTAGCCGGCTTTTACCTGCGGGCCGATCATCGCCACCAGGATGTGCCCGCCGCAGCCTGTTAAAACCGTGGCGCTGCAGCGATTGTCAGATCCGAGGTCAGCCTCGTCAGACCAGATGATCAGTACGCCATCGCCGCCGGGCTGGAATGGCGGACTGGCCAGCAACGGCGCAATGTTGCTCTTCAGCCACTGGTCGGCCGTGGAAAAGCAGGCATTCAGGTCCGCACTGCAGTTATGCATGTCATGATTGGCGTCAGGGGTGATAAAGGCAAAGTTCGGCAGCGTACCATTGGCAATATCTTTTGCCAATTGGGTGCTGGAGTCATGGTTCTTGATCAGGCTGCTATTCGCCATGTCAGTGTAATAAGGCAGCGGGGCATGTCTCTTGAGGTAAGCACCGGAAGTGAGCCCGGTGAACCCGGCAAACGGCAGTGACTGAGCGTAAGATTTGAACGTCATACCGTTGGTGAGCAGGTGGCGGTCAATGTTGTCCACGTCAAAGACCGCCAGGGTCGCGTTGTTGTGCGTGAGGTACTGCCCTGAGGTCACGATCAGATAGTTTTCCAACGAACCGTGCATGTTGGAATAAAACTGGGTGGCTACCGCGCCCCTGGCCAGCAGGCTGTTCAGGTAAGGCATGGAAGGGCTGCCGACCAGCCGTTCATAGCTGCGGTTTTCTTCAGCCACAATGTAAACGTGCTTTGAGCGGGGGACTTGAGCAAAAGCCGAGACGCCAATGAGCAGCGCCAGTAGGAAAAGCGATTTTATCGCGGTGGTGGTGACCTGTGATCGATTCATGGCTACGAACCCTAACCCGTAACCATCGCTCTCAAGAATCGGCTGGGACACCTAGGGCGCTAGGGCGTGTTACCCCAAAAAAATAAGCAGAGTAGCTGGATTTTGGCTTCATTTTGAAGGATAAGTTGCTGCCATTGCGGTAGATATGTGGCGAAATGCGAGGGTATTAGGCAGTACTAAGGCAAATTAAAATTTCTGAAGATTTATTGTCGGTGTTGGCGAATGTGCAGCGAATCATCAGCGCGATTTTAGTTGATCTCCAGCCCCATGATCCTGCCGGCTGAGTCCAGTTCCAGATTACCTCGGCCTTGGAGCACAGAATCGCCGCTGAGACCTGGAACGGTCACAAATACCCGTTCTTCCACCAGGTTGGCGGAGCTGGTGCGGGAAAGATACTCCAGGCATCGGCGATTGACGAGCGGTTGCGGCAAGCTGAAAGCCAAATCTGCCAATTCGCCGTTTTCAGTGACGGAGAGCGCCACCTCCACCGGATAGCTGCGCTCTACGGCGCGCTCTTCCTCAGTGGGATCGAGCGTGGGCTTGAAAGAGACGTAGTAGTGGAAGCGCTCTTTCTCCGGGTTATAAACGCCGCGTGCGACTCGCAGGGACATAATGACGACCGAAATTTTTATCACATGGAGAGGCAGTTGGGCCACTCAACCGGCAACGATTTTTCGCGACCTGGTTCCAATAAGGAAAAGCGCTGGGTTGCAGGATGCACAGCACGGCTATTGCGATAGCCTTCTTCGCAAGGTTTGGACAGCTTGCTCAATATTGGAGCCTGCGGTATCGACAACTATGTGCTCACGGCCCCAAGGCTGATAGTCCCTGGCAAGCACTTCCTGCCACGTCGGCAGCCTCGATCCTGGGATGTCAATCGTTCTGGTCTCTACCCGCCGTTGATGTTCTCTGGGGTCAGAACACACGACTTCAATCTCAATGGCATCTGTCCGCGCGCGAAGGGCAACATCGACCCAGGCATCGCGCGTAATTGAAAGCGGATTCACAGAGTCTGCTATCACCGTCCTGCCGACTTTCAAGTTATCGAGAGCGACCGCATAGGCGACCATGTAACCGGCATCGTGGAGAGGACGGGTGAGCGTTTCCGAATTCCTGATGGCTTGCTCAATGGAATCGATCCGCAAATGTACGGCGCTGAGCTGGCGGGCCAGTTCTTGAGCAATCGCCGTTTTTCCCACGCCGGGCAAGCCACCCAGGATAATCAGCATTCAGCGACTATACGGCCTTTCACCTGTGTTTAGAATGATCACGTGAGAGTCTTTCTTACCGGCGCTACCGGCTTTGTGGGGCGAAATATGCTGAAGCGCCTGCTCAGTGAAGGGCACACCGTTCGAGCGCTGGTGCGTGATCCGCAAAAGAGCGGCCAGCTTGCTCAAAACGGCGTGACGTTGATCGCCGGCGACGTAGTTGAGGGAACAGGGCTGGAAGAGGGCCTGCACGGTTGTGATGCCGTGATCCATCTGGTCGGCATCATTGTGGAGAAAGGCAAGAATACCTTTGAGGCCGTCCACCACATTGGCACGCGCAACGTGGTGGAAGGGGCAAAGCGGGCGGGAATTAAACGCTATATTCAAATGTCTGCTTTGGGCGTGCGGGCTGACGGAGCTGCTGCCTACCAGACCACCAAGTGGCGCGGTGAAGAGGAGGTCCGCAAGAGCGGGATTCCGTATTGCATTCTGCGGCCTTCGCTGATCTTTGGCCCAGGCGATGGCTTTGTCACCCAGATGATGGAGACCATGCGCTCAGCCCCGCTGTTTCGTCCGGTGCCGGGCAATGGCTCGCCCAGGTTTCGGCCAATCTTTATTGACGATGTCACGGCCTGCTTTGCCAAGGCCCTCACGGCAGAAGCTGCTACCAACCAGACGATTGAACTGGGCGGCGCAGACGAGCTTTCACTGAACCAAATTCTGGCGGAGATCGCCCGCTGCGCGAGTGTGCGCAAGCCGGCAGTTCACATCCCCATGCCGCTCATGTTTACCGGAGCATTCTTGGTCCAGGCGCTGCTCAAGAATCCGCCGGTAACGGTGGACCAGCTGCGAATGCTGAAGGAAGGTTCCACCTGTGACGTCAAGCCCATGCAGCAGATTCTGGATGTAACGCCCCGCGGCTTCAGCGGCTGCGGCCGCAGCTAAAAGGATTAAGTGATTACCAGTCTGTACTAGGGGCTGATTTCAGCAACTGTGCCTGCCAATGCGGGTTAAAATTATACAAACGCACATCTGGCCGCAAAAGTGAGTGCATTTTTTTGCACGTGAGGATGCACCTAAATTGTTGATTAACAAAATTTTACCTTTAGATGCAATCGCCATGAGCAACTCTGCATCTAACTGGACATACGCCACCAAAATCAGGAGCAAAAGTTTATGAAGAGGAATCTTTGGGTGGTTCTGGTCTCCCTTGCGCTGCTGGCCGTGGGATGCTCACGCGTGAGCAAACACACGGATGCGCAGGTTGCGTCTGACGTGCAGAACAAGCTCAACGGGGACAACAATATCCCCGACAAGCAACTCAGTATCAACGCCAATAACGGAACCGTAACGCTTACCGGTACTGTGAGCAGTGATGCAGCAAAGAAGGCCGCCGGCGATGACGCCGCGCAAGTGGAAGGCGTGAAGGTAGTGGAGAACAATCTGGAAGTCGCTTCGGCCTCGGCTTCAACCGAGCAGCAGCAACAGCCGCAGGAGCAAGCCAGCAATAATCCTCCGCCGGCGCCTGCTCGTCCGGCCAGGGAAGAGCGGCGTCCTTCGCCACGCACACATGCGCGCAGTTCAAGCTCGCACACAAGCTCCGCCAGCAATCACAATAATGACAACGGTGATAACGGCTTGCGCACGACCGTGCCCCCGGAGAGCAGCAACGGCGCCAACAATGAAGTAGCGCAGAACACGGCCCCGCCGCCTCCGCCAGAGCCGACTCCTACGCCAAAGGTCACGGTGCCTGCGGGAACGCAGTTAAGCATCCGCCTCACTGACCAGGTAAGCTCAGAGAGGGCGCAGGTAGGAGACGTATTCCACGGATCGATCTCTGCTCCAATTACGATTGACGAGCAGACCATCATTCCCACCACGGCCGATGTTGAAGGCCGCGTGGTGGAAGTGAAGTCGGCCGGCCGCTTTGCCGGACAGTCAGTGCTGACTCTGGAACTTACCAAGCTGACAATGAACGGACGCTCGTACAATTTGCAGACCAGCCAATGGACCAAATCCGGCAACGGCCGCGGCAAGTCCACTGCGACTAAAGTGGGAGGCGGTGCGGCAGTTGGCGCCATTCTTGGCGGGATCTTTGGCGGTGGTAAGGGTGCTGCCATAGGAGCAGCCGCTGGCGCCGGCGCCGGGACAGGCGTTTCCGCGGCAACCAAGGGCCAGCAGATTGTCCTGAATCCTGAAGCTGTCATTGCTTTCCAGTTGCAAAACTCGCTCACGGTAACGCCGGGAGCCAACCGGTCGGCGATGAATCAATAAACCAAGCTAGTGTTTTTGCGAACGCCGTCCTGCGGGGCGGCGTTTTTTTCCGGAATGTCAGGTGGCGTCTAAGTTTGGCTTTCTGGTAAAGAGTGGTGACCGGACCTTAGTCGAGAGAGCCAAACGCTAACGCGTGGTGTAGCTTACCGGCTGTAGCAGGGAGCGATGGCGACAGCTTGAGCGCCATGAAATGTGGGCCAGCATATGGAGAAGTGAAGCCTGCGGCAGCCGCTCTGTCAAAACCGAACCGTTCGTAGTAGCCCGGATCACCCAGCACAAAGATGGCGAGCCAGCCTTCCTGGCGCGCACGATTCACAGCTCTGTTTATCAGGGTTGATCCAATGCCGAGCCGCTGTCGAGTGGGAATTACGGATACGGGCGCAAGTGCCAATGCTGGGAATGGAGCGTTCATTTTTGACAGTAGAACATGGCCGACAATTTGGCCGTCTTCATCTGCCACCAGCGAAATCATGCTGTCGCCAGCTTGTCGCAGTTTCTCAACCAGTTCAGCCTCTGCAGATTGGCCGAAGGCGGATAAAACAACCTGATAAACGGCTTTCCAGTCGCGAGGGGTTTCATCGCGGACCTCAATCATCATTCGATTTGAGCACTTGGCAGTATGGTAAGCAAGTATGGATGGCCGCCAGACTCGGCCAAGCTGGCGGAAAATTATGCAGCGTGCCAAGCGCGGGCGGCTGCAAGGGCCAATGGAAAGCCTGGAGGGCGGCCCAAAAGAAAGAGCCGCGTTGGCTGATTTCCACTGCCTGTTTTGCTGGAACAAGCATCCAACACTGCAACGGCCAAAGCCCACTGCTGGCTAAGAATTGCAATAGTTAAAACCCAAGACGGCTAAAAACCCAAATGGCTAAGACAAAGATCAGCGCGTTAATTCATGCTTCCAACAATGAGCGTTCGCTCGGCCGCGCTTTGGATTCACTGCGCCCGTGCGATGAGGTGATTGTGGTGGACCATGGCTCGCAGGATGAGACGGTGAAAGTGGCGCGCGAGCACGGCGCAAAGGTGATAACCGGCGTTCCCGGCGTAGATCGCGGCGCGTACGCCCAAGATGCGCGCAATCTCTGGATTCTCTGCCTCTTGCCGCAGGAAGCGCTGGCGGAGGAACTGGAAGACTCACTGTTTGAGTGGAGTGAGGCCGAGCATGAAGACAGCCAGATGGGCTTTAGTGTTGCCATCCGAGAGCAGAACGGCATTGGGTGGAAATCCTTGCCCGCGGAGATGCGCCTGGCTAACCGCAAGCAGATCAACTGGACCGGAGATCTGCCGCCTGAAAATCCAAACGCGCCGGCGCTGGCTGGACACATACTCAGGATTCCCGATAGCAATGGATGACTTTGCAGATTTAGTAAGTTGGTAAATGAAAACCAACAGCATCGATCAATGGTCTTGCTCCGGGAGTTCAGATCGCTTCTCAATTACCAATTTACCAAATTACTCAATTACCAAATTTCCCTGTCTGGGTATAATCTCCCTCAAGTCACCTGACCTTGGGAGCTAGCCGCTGAACTTGCTTGATCTTGCCGGGCACATCTATTTTTTCGCTGCAGCGTTTTTTCTTTTTGGGCTGGTTTTTGGCAGCTTTTTGAATGTCTGTATCTATCGCATGCCGCGCGAAATATCAGTGGTAAGCCCGCGTTCGGCCTGTCCAGCGTGTGAAGCGCCAATCGCCGGTTATGACAACATTCCTGTTTTGAGTTGGCTGATCCTGCGCGGCAAGTGCCGCAACTGCAAAGCTCCCATTTCACCCCGCTATGCGATGGTTGAGCTGCTCACCGGCATGGCGTTCATGATGGCTTTTTTTGCTGCCATGGGTTTGCTGCCTGGAACAGTGGTAATTCCCGATTTGTGGTGTGACATTGTCGGCGGGCCGCTGATTGCTGCATTGAAGCTGTGCGTTTTATGTTTCCTTTTAATCGGATTGATCTTTACCGATGCCGAGACCCAGCTTCTCCCTGACCTGCTCACCAAGCCAGGAATTGTGCTGGGGCTGGCATTCAGTCTTGCGGTTCCGCTGGAGGGCCCTGCCCATTACCTGCCTTTCGTCATTCATAATTGCCGCATTCTCTCTTTGGTGAACTCTCTTGCCGGCTCCATTCTGGGCGCGGCTTTTATTTTGGGAGCAGCGCTGCTTTATGAAGCGATTCGCGGCGCAGAAGGGATGGGCCGGGGCGACGTAAAGCTCATGGCCCTGATCGGCGGGTTCGTCGGCGTTGAATTGACCCTGCTGGTGCTGCTGCTGGGATCGGTGATTGGAAGTCTTTTTGGCATGCTGCTTATTTTTGGCGTCTGGCTCAAGCGGCTGGCGCGCAGACGAAGACGCATACCATCAGAGCCAGCCAAGGTAGCGCGTGCGCGGGCATGGCAGTCAGCCCGGCTGATCCCGCGCTATTTCCCCATTCCCTTCGGCGTCTTTCTGGGGATAGGGGCGCTGATCGCGGCATTTTGGGGGCATGCGCTGATCGATTGGTATAAAAACATCTCCGGCCTGAACCATTTACATGCGGCCCTGTTCAACATTTTTTTGAGTTTTTAAAAGTACTGCTCTGATTGGGTTTAATCGCGCCCGGCAGAAACAGCGTTACCCACCTGTTACTTCAGGCCGATCCAGCGTTTACCCTATCGTTTCCGCCTGCCAAATGCTGGAGAATTCATCTGCAAGCAACTGTAGAATAATAGAAAGAATAAACAGTAGGGATATTCCTATGAAAAAGCTTTTTCTACTTGCCATAATGTCTTTATTCGCGGCTGCGGCCGTGGCGCAGCAATCTCTGGGTGATGTTGCCCGCGCCAATCGCGCCAAGAAGCACACCACAGCCACCACCAAGCTTGATGACGATACCTTTGCCCGCAGCTCCACCCCCTTGCAAGAGTCGGACGCTAAAGCTGATGCGAGCGCAAAGAAGGCCGACGATAAGAGCGCTGATGCCAAAGACGCTGACGCCAAGGATGCCAAGAAAGATACGGCAGACGCGCAGAAGCAGAAAAATGACGAACTGCAGAAGCAGATTGCCGACGAGAAAAAAGAAATCTCTACTCTGCAGCGGGAGTTGGATATCACTGAGCGCGAAGCCCGCCTGAGGGCGGCCGCCTACTATGCCGATGCAGGCACTATGCTGCGCGATCAGGCCAAGTACGCTGACGATACCCGCAAAGAGCAGGATGAGATCACCGCCAAGAAGCAAGCCTTGCAGACGGCCCAGCAAAAACTCGACGACCTGCAGGAGCGAGCGCGCAAGGCCGGCCTGCACAGCGAGGAATGAGAGCAGGCAGTTAACTTCCAAAAGACATGCACCTTGGTACATTCTTTCTGTAGCCAGCTCTCGTCTAGAATTGAAGGCGTGACTCCACTCAAAATGAAAAATCTGAAAATTGCTGCGCTGGCTTCAGTGATGGTCCTGGCGCTGCTTTCCGCCGGCTGCGATTCAGGCTCTAAAAGCTCTACTGAGGCCAAGCCGACGCCCGCGGCTACCCAGTTTGCGACCGGACGTTTTGCCCTGCAGAAAATGCTGGTGCCGGCGCACTTCTGGTCAGCAGACGCGCAGCCGGTTAGCCTGGAATCGTCAAATATCAAGGAGGGCAGCGGACAGGATGGCAAAGCCGATTTCTGGCGCGCTCTGTTTGCTTCCACGTCACGGCAAAAGTCTGAGCCATTCAGCTGGTCCGGCGTTTCCTCATCTGATGTTGCGCGGGGCGTGGACCACGGCACAGAAGATTCTTACAATCCAGCCAACCGGTCAGCCCGCGCCTTTGACTTGAACTATCTCAAGGCCGATACAGACAAGGCTTTTGAAGTGGCGCAGCAGCATGGCGGCAAGCAGGTGCTGGAGAAAGATCCTAAAGTCAGCATCACCTACCTGCTTGATTGGGACGCTCAATCAAGCCAGTTGCGCTGGCACGTAATGTATGGCGGCGCAGGCATCAACAAGCTTACCGTGCTGGTGGACGCCAGCTCCGGCGAATTCATCCGCAAAGAATAGCTACTTGCCCAAAATATAATCAATGTCGTTGATCGCCTTTTTGGCGTTCTTGGCAAACTTGCCTTTTGGCTCAAGCTCCAGGTACTTGCGATAGTACATTCGCGCAGGATCAAGCCGCTGCATACCTTGCAGGCTCTGTGCCATGCGGAAACAGGCCAGCGGATTCTCCGGGCTCAGCCGCAGCGCCTCTTCAAAGCGCTCGCGGGCAGCGTCATAATTGTTGGCTGAAAGGTAAGTTTCGCCGACGTCAATATCATGGGCCGCTGTTTTTTCCGCGTAAGCAGGTGGACTAGCGGTAGCAGGCTTAAGCGACGTCACCTGCGGCCCAAGCCTCTCAATGGCCTCATTAGCGTCTTTGGACTTAGGCCCGTTCGGCAGGATCTCAAGATATTTGTGGTAGCTCTGGCTGGCCAGAGAAAGCAAGCCCAGCTTTTCCTGGGTGAGCGCCAGGCCAAAGGTCGCATCCGCATCGTTGGGCTTGTACGTGAGCGCGTGATTGAAGCGCTCCAGAGCGGCCCGATAATTTTTAAGCTTCAGGTAATAGTTGCCAACCTCAACATCTTTTGCCGCTTTGTGCGGGTCCCAGGGCTTGAACTCTGAATCGTCTGCTTCCGCGGGCGCAGGCTCTGGCTCGTCTTTTGGCTGAGCGTGCAAGTCGATTTGCGAATCGCTGCTGGAACTTTCGCCTTTGGCGCCGGCTGCGCCAGTGGGATTGGTTCCCGGTGCATCACCAGGAAAGGCTGGACGATCATAGCCATCCGAGGATTTTGAAGTCGGTTGCGATCTCGGCTGTGCAGGCTGAGTTCCCGGAGCATCGCCGGGAAACGGTGGACGGTCGTATTGACCCTGATTCTGGTCCTGCTGCTTCTGAGCTGGGCTGGCCTTTGGAATCGGCGTTGGCGTGGGTGTAGCCGCGTCACGAGGGCGGATATGGGGATTGTTATCCTGATTGCCATCGTCCTGAGCCGTAGCCCGCTGCGTTCCCAGAAAGGCGAACCCCAAGAGAAGAACGCCAACAACGTAAGGAATATGAATACGGTACTTCATATCTCATTATTCTAAAACCAAGATCGTTTGGTTTGCGCTCTCTTGCATGTTGCCGAAAATTAAAGGCCGCCAGAAATCTGGCGGCCTCTGTCTGCGCAAGTGTCCCGGGGGAGGAGAGACTACCGGCTCGGGTTGGGAGCGGTACTCTGCGCAGAGCTTGGTGATTCTTGTCCGGTCACGTTCGTCATCAGGCGAACATCAACGCGGCGGTTCTTGGCGCGGCCATCAGCCGTATTGTTCTCGGCAACATACTTGTCCTTGCCCAGGCCGATCAGATAGATCTTGTGTGCAGGAATGTTCTTTGACGAGAGATACTGCACCACGGCATCAGCGCGGCGTTCGCTCAGCTTGTAGTTGTAGTTGGCTGAGCCAACGGAGTCCGTATCGCCTTCCACCACCATCAGGTAGCCCTTGGTGTTGGGGACTTCCGCCAGAAGCTGGTCCAGGGCCGTCTTTGCCTTGCCCGTTAAATCAGCCTTGTTAAAGGCAAAGTGCACTGAGGTCTCAGCTACCGGGCGATAGTTATCCAGATTGGCAACCGTGTTGGCCAGCGCGCCCGCGCGAGTATTGGCCTGGTCTGCCAGGGTCTGGGCCTGGTCAGCGCGATTGCGGGCATCCAGCGCCTTTTGATCGGCCTGGCTGGCCTTATCATTCACGCCCGCAATACCCTGCTGTGCGCGGGTATCAACGTCATGGATCGCGGCATTGTTCTTCGCCGTTCTGGCGTCAAGCTCGTTGGATTTATCAACGATAGGCTGGGTCTCCTTGCGCACGTAATTCTTTGTCGTGCAGCCCGTCGCAATCAGCAGTGACGAACCAGCAAGCAGAACCAGAAGACTCGATTTCAAGTTCATGGGGAAAGCTCCTTAAGGACCCAAGCGGCGCAGGGTGTTAGCCGCACATAAAGTCACCAGTAAACAGAGCAACTGGATTGCCATTAGGTTGCGCCATGCAGCCGCTATATAAATAGCTTATAATCAATAGCTTGAATGCCTGTCAAGCCGCCTTTGCACGACTGGCTTGGCCGGCACAGTAGAATTTTTACGCACCTGCCGCCTACCGGGAAGAATCTAGGTAATGGGTCAGTTGAAAACCTGACCCGCTGCCTGTATCAACGCATAGCTTCCCAACGCCGGAAAACGTGGCCTCAGACCAGGGGCTTTGGCCTTGGGTGAGCGAAGCAAATTGCAGAACGTAAGCCCCAGAACTCCCCGAAAATGGACCTGATCGCCAAAATTCGTACCCTGCCGCTCCAGCCCGGAGTGTACCTCTATAAAAACGCTGAAGGCGAGGTAATTTACGTCGGCAAAGCCAAGAACCTGCGCGCCCGTGTACGGTCTTATTTCCAGGAGGGCGTAGGTGAGGCCAATGCCAAAACAGGAACCCTGCTGCGCGAGGCCGTTGATGTCGACTACATCGTGGTCGCGAACAACAAGGAAGCGCTGGCCCTTGAAAATAACCTCATCAAGCAAAAAAAGCCGCGTTTCAACATCCTTCTGCGCGATGACAAGACCTATCCTTATATCAAACTGACTCTCGCTGAGCGCTATCCTCGCGTTTACGTCACGCGGCGGCTGCGCAAAGACGGCAGCGTTTATTACGGGCCATATTTTCCCGGCAATCTGGCTTACCGCATTGTTGATCTGATCCATCGCAGCTTTCTGGTCCCCTCCTGCAAGGTCGATCTCACGCGATATCACCTGCGTCCCTGTCTGCAGTACTACATCAAGCGTTGCCTTGGCCCGTGCGTGCAGGACCTGACTACGCCGCAGGCCTATCAAGAGGCCGTGCGCGACGTGCAGCTTCTGCTGGAAGGCCGCCAGGCTGATCTGGCCAAAACCCTCCGCGCACGCATGGAACAAGCTGCCCAGGCCCAGGAGTACGAACGCGCTGCCCGCTATCGCGACATGATCTCTACCGTCTCGCAGCTCCAGGAAAAACAGCGCATTGCCGCCGTGGAAGGCGATGACATGGACGTCTTCGGCTATCACTATGAAAACGACATGCTCGCCGTAAACGTCTTCCACATGCGCGGCGGAAAAATTCTCGATCGCCGCGAGTTCTTCTGGGAAGAACTGCCGGAAACAGGGCAGACTTCAGAACAAGCAGAAAATGGTGGACCTCAGGTGCCGGGGTTTCCGGCCTCCGCAGCCGAGGGCGTCCGCGCTCCATCTCCTTCCTTTAATCCCGGCGAATTCTTCTCCGCCCTCATGAAACAGGTCTATATCGACCAGCAATACGTTCCCCGCGACATCCTTTCTCCCGTAGATTTTGAAGATCGTGCTGAACTCGAAGAGCTGCTCACAGAAAAGCGCGGCAGCCGCCTCGAGATCCTCGTTCCTCAACGCGGAGAAAAACGTTCGCTCATCGACCTGGCCGCGCAAAACGCCAAGCAGTCGTTTGACCAGCGCTTTCGCATCATGAAGCCGCAAGCCAAAGCCGTGCAGGAAGCCCTTCAGGACGCGCTCGGCCTGCCTGAAATTCCCAAGCGCATTGAGTGTTTTGATATCTCGCACATTCAGGGTGCGGAAACCGTGGCATCCATGGTGGTCTGGGAAAACGGCGCCATGAACAAGAACCAGTATCGCAAGTTCATCGTGCGCACCGTCACCGGCGTTGACGATTTTGCCTCCATGCGCGAGGTGGTCACGCGCCGCTACAAACGCCTGCGCGATGAGAACGCGACCTTCCCCAGCCTGGTGCTCATCGATGGCGGCCTTGGCCAGCTTCACGCCGCCGCCCAGGCGCTGGACGAACTTGGCATCACCAACCAGCCACTGGCCGCAATCGCCAAGAAAGAAGAGATCATCTACGTTTTTGGCCAGGAAGACGATCCCGTGGTGCTCGACCGCCACTCGCCCGTGCTGCATCTGGTGCAGATGGTGCGCGATGAATCTCACCGCTTCGCCGTCACCTTCCATCGCAAGCGCCGCCAGATGCGCGACCGCAAATCCGAACTGCTGGAAATCCCTGGCGTCGGCGAACGTACCCGCCAGCGATTGCTGCAACACTTCGGCAGCGTCCGCGCCGTACAACAGGCTGACGCCGCCGCGCTGAACGCCGTACTCACCAAGTCGCAGACTGAGGCCGTGCTGAAACACTTCCAGCAATCCACAGACCGCGCCGACGCCAGTTAACCCGAAGCGGGATAAATTCTGATCATGGACCGCAGCCGCCCCGGCTGCGCACGAGTATGCCTCTGTGGCACAGGCACTCCTTGCCTGTGCTCCGACGAATCTCGTGTAGCACAGCCGCGGGGTCTCCAGAGCGCGCCGATTTTGCGTGTGTGGGGTGGAGGTGCCCTCGGCTGTATCCGATTCCGGCGATGTCGCGCGATCTCGGCGATCCCGGTGATCCCCCGCCCCCCGTTTCGACCCAATTCGACCCCAGCCGACCCAAATCGACCCAATGCTGAGAGCATCAGCAGTGGGTCGCAACTCGCGTCCAACCCCACCCGGCTAAGCACCGTTGTTGAAAACAAAGACCAAAGGCAGATTCGACCGAACGGTGACCGACCGGTCGAAGGCATTTAGCCTTCAGTTTTGGGTTTTGTTTTTAGCTGATTGCTGATCGCCGATGGCTGAAAGCTAAATTTCAAAGATCGCAAACACTTCCGCCCATCTGGGCTGCCCCAATATAGCGTATTTTTTAAGACGAATAAAGAGCGAAAAAAGCATCGAGCCGCCAACCTAGCGAGGGATTTATGCCTTTGCATTTCTTGTTTGAACGGCTTCTAAATCGATCCAGCCCAAACATGCAGCACATGCCACAATTAGCTCCATGTTATTCGTAAGCCCTTTTTCTTTTTGAAGAACTCGGCCACTTTCCTCAATCTCCTTTAGATTGCCTGTTTCGATGAACTCAAGTTCTTCATTCAACAACGGAAAAACGCGTGCTCGGATCTTGCCGCTAGTAGTATTGATAGATTCGAACAGTTCATCTCTATCTGGAAAATCCCTGGCAAGTGCAATTAAGGCATAGCCAACAAGGAACTCAAATCGCACGAAGCAGATGTCTCTATAGCGAGTACTCTGTTCCATGATGACGTCGTGATCCGAATTTCCGATCACATTGTCGAATATTCCTAACAACGAAGAAGCAGCAACGCATTTGAGCACACTGTCTGAAATGAACTGCAATAATGGCGCGGCCAACCTGCCGAGTTTCTTGGTTGCCTGCCAGAGATCACTAAATGCCCATAAATCGGCGATGACCTCCTCCATGTCCGATCTGCTCTTCATGACGTTGGCCATCTGTTCAACGATCATGCATGCATATGAATTCTTTCCTGCTGATTTGTCCTCCACTGCCTTGTTCTTGTATAGCCGATGGGTAGCAGCCATTACATCCACAGTTTCGACGACTCTCGCATCGGCGTGATCAACTCCGTGGAGGAACTCTACGTGGGCTAATTCGTGGAAAAGAACAAACTGTCTGAGGACTCCACTGTGGATGCTCTTGACGATAGCCGATAAATCGTCGCCCGAAGCCATTAAGCGCCGAAACCCGCGCAATATATGGGGAAACAACACGGTATGTCTGCTAAGGATGCCATAGCTAAGCGTTGCATTTCCTCGGATTGTGTTCAAAGAGCGCTCGGCCAACCGGATTAGAGCGAGGTCTTGAATAACGCGCGTGGCTGGTAAGCCATCGAAAACGTCGTCCTTTACCAGATCCTCAAAGTCTAGCAACCGGCAGACCAACAGCATATAGTTCATATGCTGGCGATCCAGGAGGATGTACTGCAAGCCCTCTCTAAATGTGGCAATTGCGGCTATCGCGGCATCTGATGTGCGGCAGTTGACAACAAGCGTGGCGTCTAGCTCCGTATTCTCGTAGACCTCACAGAACGGAATACCTTGTTTCTTGCAGTGGGTTTTGGCATCAAACTTTGGCTGCATTGCTGATTGCTTTTATACTCGCGAGTACTTCTCCTTCAGCTTTTCCCTTGGCGACGATTTCAACATAATCCTTAGTCCGCTTATAACGGATGCACACAAGTTCGTCTTCCGATCGTTTTTCGCGACGGAGTTCAAAAAATAACTCAGCCAACTTAACCGCAAGGGTAGCTGTCGGAACTATGACGGTTGCAGCCACGGCCAAATAGCCAAAGCCGGACTCGAACCTAACATCTGCATCTGGAAATGGAGCGAGTAACTCTTTGATCAAACTCTTGTCGCTAATTGCAATCCCCAATTCGATGGGCATAAGTGGTTCCGTCACTTTGCACCTCAAATACTACGCTTAGGCTGGGAGACCAAGCATACTATATTTCTGAAACGAATCATCTCGCTCCCGACCTTGAACAACGACATCGCCATTCACCTTTGCCCAAGTTCCGAAAAAACCTATTGTCACGAAAAACTCCTTGACATCCCTTTACCTATCTGGAAAACTTACTCCAGATGCCTCAACACTCAACAAACCAGGTCGCAAAGCTGCTTGGTATTGGCATTGCTACCCTGACCCGCTACATTCAATCGGGCAAAGTCGCCGCTCCGCCGGAAACCATGGCGGGCGGCATGCGCATGCGTCTCTGGTCTGAAAACGATATAGAACGCCTGCGCAAGGCTCTGCCCAAGATCGCTAACGGCAGGAAAACCCGTTACAAAAAACAGTCGGTAAAAACAAAGACACCGGCGAGGGCGCCGGTGCCACACAAGAAACGTAAACCCAAAAAGAAGTAATTCACCTACCAAGCCGCCAAAGCTAACGGCTAAGAGCCAATGGCTAATGGCTGAACTTAACGGGCTGCGCCCGGTGCTTCAGACACCGAACGCGCCCTAACCAACACTCGCCTACAAAGGAGGCAACTGATGGCTGCACACAAAGCTATACGCTCCAAATCACCTTCGCAACCCAACCCGCACGTCAAATCCATGCTGTTTGAAGATTTGCGCTGCCTCAACCGCGGATACGGCATGGCCATGGCCGCTCTCCACCGTCTACAACGGGCCGCCATCTTTCCCCGCGCCTGCCTCGCCGACTACCGTAACCGTACTGACGCGCTTCGCGCCCTCGCCAATCGTGATCTACTCCGCCTTCTCTCCGGACGCGAAGGCCAGGACGCTGAACGCCTCAACCGTCTCTCCGGCAAACGCAAGCGCGTATCCTGATCGGCGCCGCTCCTTAACAATAAGCGCACTCTTGCCGCGGGTGCGCCTTTATCGAAAGCTTGCGCCCATGAAATATTACCGCTCATCAATAAATCCGCCGATGTAAGCTATGCCCATGTCTAACCCGCGTCAACCAAAAGGCTACCTCATCAAAAACGAAAATCCCTGAAATTTATATTCCACCTTGCCGCCAACCTTGGCCGGCTTGATCTTGCCACTGCTGACCTGCTCCATGGCAGCCAGCACGCGCGGAAGATCGGCAGGATCGGCCACTGGAACGTTGTGTGCGGGCAGAAGCAGCTTTGCGCCGAGCGCATTCATTTTTTTAATTGAAACCACATAAGCATCCAGATCGGTTTCCGGACGATACAGGAAGATGGGGCCGGGATAATACATGTCTCCGGTAAAAAGCAATCTGTTCTGCGCATCCCACAGTGAGATTGAGTCCGGAGTGTGACCCGGGGTAGAAATTACCTCCAGAACACGCCCGCCAAGATCGATCTTTTCACCGCCATGAAGCCAATGCGTAATGTGAAATGGCCGCGTGGCATACGTCTTAGCGTCAAAGCCGGCGGGCAGCGTGCCGCAGATGGCGTCTGGGGTGATTTCTGCTTTCGCATCTGCGGTTGAGCCATTGGCATTTTCGCGGGTAAAAGCCGTGTCCATGCCATAGATGTCGCTGAAGCGCCAGTTATCGCCAACGTGATCGTTATGCGTGTGCGAGTTGAGTACGCTTACCGGCAAATCTGTCAGGCCTTCCACCAGCTTCTTGATGTTGCTGATGCCCATGCCGGTATCAAAGAGCACCGCGCGCTTTTTGCCCAGAATAAGGTAAGAGATAACCTCTTCCTGCTGGTGCGGCTCATAGATGGCAAAGACTCCGGGGCGTATGCGATAAACCTCGAACCATTTGTCCGCTACGGTAACGCGCTCCAGCTTGCGATACTCCGCGCGCGGAAGGCTGCGGCACCATTCAGGCTGCTGAGTGGATTGGTTCGCTAATGAAATTAAAAGAGCAATAAGAATGCCGGCAGTGATGTGCATACGCCTTTCCTGAAAAACGCAGTAGGTCAGGCAAGCATACCCGTTTTTCTCGGGCGATGGCGCATTCAAGCGCAAAAACAAAAGGCGCCGTGCTCAAGGCGCCTTTTGTATGAAATACGAAAGTGTACGGGCTAGTGCTTTGGCGGCGGTGCCTGTTGCTGTTCTTGTTGTTCAGTCTGGCGCGTGTGCTGGTCCTGGGCCTGCACCATCTGATCAAACTTGGTTTTCTGGTCGTCGCTGGTGAGCGTTGCCCTGACCTTGGTGATGGTGCTTTCACGCAGAGCATGGATCTTCTGGATTTTGTCTGCACGTTGCAATGAACTGTCTCCGATGATGCTCATGGCCTGGGTGTGCTGGTCCTCCAGCGCAGATTTGACCTTGGTCTGCTGGTCTGCCGTGAGGTTCAGTTGTTGCGCCAGCATTTGTACCTGATCATCAATGGACGCTCCGTGCGTGGAACTTGGCTGCTGCTGGCTTGGTTGCCCCTGCATTGTCCCCGGATTCTGCGCGGGCTGGGTTTGTGAAGGCTGAGTTTGTGGTTGGCTCGGCTGCATGCTGCCCTGGGGCTGCTGCGGTTGGCTGCTGGAGGGGTATTGAGCAAATGCCCCAACTGCCAGCATCGTGCTGCATAAGAACGCTATGGCCCTTACTTTGTTCATGGGTTCGTGGTCTCCTTCTGGGAATGGCGGCCAGTCATGGTGTGATGCTTGTTGATGGCTGAAGGAGGGCAGGCGAGAGCACGAATTGCCTTAAAAGAAGGGCGAAATCCAAAAAGGGAATGGAAGCAACTCTGGATAGGGACGGCGAGCAGCTCTGGATCAGGTTGGTTTGACTACGAGCTGTAAATCCGAGATAAAGCGAATGAGGGCGCCTGGCCAGCTTACCGCAAGCGCCCTTCCGCAAAGTGCTTACTTGGGATTGCTGCTATCACCACCTTCGCGGCGCTGATGCATGTGCTCCTGCATTTCTTTTTGCATGTCGTCGAACTTTTTCTTCTGCTCATCCGTCAAGATATCGCGAATTTTGCCGGTCGCAGCTTCATGCAGGCTGCGGGCTTTGGTCATCTTGTCCTCGCGAGACAGAGACTCATCCTGCATAAGCTTTGTCATCTGGTCATGCGTATCCTGCACAATGGCTTTGACTTTGCTCTGCTGATCATCTGTGAGGGAAAGTTGTTCTGTGAGGTGCTTGACCTGGTCGTCAACGCTCGGCATACCCCGGCGATGATGGCCCTGGCCGTCATTGCCGCCCTGGGCTGGCGGGTTTTGCTGCGCAAAGGCGCTCATTGCCAGCATGCACACGGCCAGCAGAAACAGTTTGTGGATAGTTTTCATGAAAGTGTGTCTCCTTAAGTTTGTAAGCAGGTTGATTTCAATGCTTGGCCCGCACGGCAGGAAGATCAAAGGCCCAATCGCTTCCTTATGAGAACACAAATATTGGAGTGGTGGTGTAAGAACCCAGTTGCCCAGGCGTAAAGATTTTGTAAAGCAGAAAAGTACTGTAATGCGCAACTCATCACATCCGGTTGGCCGACCGCAAAAGCGGCCTTCTCAGCGTCAAAACCTATGCGTCAAAACCTTAGGCGCCAAAACCCTGTTGCTGCATCACCTTAATGGTGCTGCTCAGGCGATCATAATCCTCGTCGCTCAGCGCGATGAAACGGAACGGATAGGTTGCGTTGCCATCCGGTGAAGGCAGAAATTCCACCAGCCCGTTTACCTGGCCGGAGATTGTATTCAATTTTGCTTCCGCGATGGTTGCGCTTCCGATGCTGGAAGGGAACTCGGCCAGGCCGCCAGTCAACGAAATCTTCTGCAGGACAGCCGAGACCTGCCGGCCACCCAGGTTAAAGCGGATCGATTCACTGTTTGGGACCCTGACTCGCGGAGAACGCGTCTTACTTTGTGTTTGGGGAAAGTGCGGCATAGCTAGAGATGTTGCCACGGTGCAGATAAGAACTGAAGATTACTGAAGCCTGTGTCCAGAGTTGTAGAACGCCAATGAGCTTCCGGTTGGAAATGCTAGGCCCAATGGCAGTGCAAACTTTTTGCAGAACCACCTGGAAGGGGTTGGGGCGGTTGTTACAACCGCCGCCCCTCGTTAAAAAGCAAGCGCAACGCAAAAGTGAGCGCTCAATGTATCACTATGCAGGTTTAAGAAAAGTTACGTGGGTACATGCGCGCATGGAAAATCTCAAGTGAGTAGAATTGAGCGGCAGTGAACCTGCCAATTGACAAACTTTTTTCGCTGATCGATTTCCTCGGCGTCTTTGTCGGCGCTCTGGGAGGAGCGCTGGCCGCTGTGCGCGACACGCGTTACAAGTTTGATCTGGTCGGGGTCACCGGCCTGGCGCTGGCTTCAGCGCTGGGCGGCGGTATCACCCGCGATCTGGTCCTGCAAAAAGGACCGCCGCTGGCCTTTGCCGATCCACGTTATCTGATGGTTGCTCTGGACGGCGCCGCGATCGGCATGATGTTTGCCCAGCGGATCGGCAAAAACACGGAGCGTGCAATCATCTTCGTGGATGCTGCGGCGCTTGGTCTTTTCGCGGTCTCCGGCAGCACGCGCGCGCTCAACAACGGTCTGGGATGGCTTCCTGCATTGCTGCTGGGCGCCACCACCGCCGTGGGTGGCGGCTGTATTCGCGACGTGCTTAGCGGCCGCACACCAAAAATTTTTGAGCGCGGCGAGTTGTACGCGATTGCGGCGACCTTCGGCGCTGCAATCTTCTTAGCGTGTGACGCTTTAAAACTGCCGCGCGAAATTTCCACAGCTCTTGGTTCAATGTGCGGCTTCGGCTTGCGATTGCTGGCCATGAGGTTTCATCTGGAGACGCGTTCCATCAGGACAGATGCTTCTGGACCCCCAAAGGGTTAAAGAGGCTGGCAAAATCAATCGCCACCCACTAACATATTCCCGCTCCTGTTACTTTTTCCAGCAACCCAGGTCAAACAAACGTTATGAAAAAATCTCTTCTCGCCTGTCTCATTCTGCTCGTAATTGGTTTGGTCTCATTGGCGCCGGCCCAGCAAGCGGCTGGAACGGGCACAAGCCCTTCTATTGAGCCCGTGCTGCCTTACTCGCCCAGCCTTGACGTTAGCTCCATGGATAAGTCGGTTGATCCCTGCGTGGATTTTTACCAGTACTCCTGCGGCGGCTGGCAGAAAAAGAATCCCATCCCGCCTGACCAGACTTCCTGGGGTGTTTACGGCAAGCTGTACCAGGATAATTTGCAGTTTCTGCGCAGCATTCTGGAGCAGGCCGCGGCGGCCAAAGGCCAGCAAGACAAGGTGACACAGGAGATCGGCAACTTCTACTCCGCGTGTATGGATGAGGCAGCGGTGGAGAAGGCAGGCGCGGGAGCGTTGAAGCCGGAACTGGCGGCGATTGCACAACTGAAGTCAGCGCATGAGCTTGCGCCGCTGGTAGCGCGCATGCAACTCGATCTGGGCGGTGTGATGTTTGGCAGCGGCTCGCGCCAGGACCCAGACAATTCTGAGCAGCAGATTGCCGGTCTGAACCAGGGCGGTCTCGGCCTGCCCGACCGCGACTACTACACCAGGGACGACGCCAAGTCGAAAGAGACGCGCGAGAGATACTTGCAGCACGTGCAGAAAATCTTTGAGCTGCTGGGCGACAAGCCTGAAGTCGCGCAGCAGAACGCTGCGACCGTGATGCGGATTGAAACGGCGCTGGCCGTGGCATCCCTGACGCGTGTGGAACTGCGCGATCCATACAAGCGCAAGAACAAGATCACGCTGGCTGATCTGGAGCAACTGGTACCGAGCTTTGACTGGCCCGGCTATTTCCACGCCTTGAAGGCGCCGCAATTCGAGATCATTAACGTTGCCCCGCCTTCGTTCTTTAAAGAGCTGGAGACGCGATTGAAAGAAGAGCCAATCGCCAACCTGCGCAGTTACCTGCGCTTTCACCTGGCCAATGGATATGCGCCGTATCTTTCTTCGCCGTTCGTTGAGGAGAATTTTGATTTCTACATTAAGTATCTGCGCGGAGCCAAGGAGATGCAGCCGCGGTGGAAGCGCTGTGTGCAATACACTGATCGCGATTTGGGCGAAGCACTGGGCCAGGCTTACGTGCGCAAGGTGTTCTCACCGGAGCTGAAGGCAAGCACGTTGGACATGGTGCGGCGGATTGAAGATGCCATGGCGCAGCGGATCGAGCAGCTTGATTGGATGAGCCCCACGACGAAAGAGCAGGCCCTGGCCAAGCTGCACGGCATTCGCAACAAGATTGGCTATCCGGACAAGTGGCGCGACTACAGCTCGGTGAAGATCACGCGCAATGATTTCCTGGGCAACGTGGGGCGCTTGACCGAGTTTGAGCGCCATCGCAACTTCAACAAGATTGGCCAGCCGGTGGACCACGGTGAGTGGGGCATGTCGCCGCCGACCGTCAACGCCTACTACAACGGTCAGATGAACGATATCAACTTTCCCGCGGGCGTGCTGCAGCCGCCGCTTTATGACGCCAGGATGGACGATGCGCCCAACTACGGCAACACAGGCGGCACCATTGGGCACGAGCTGACGCATGGCTTTGACGATCAGGGCGCCAAGTTCGATGCCAAGGGCAATCTGCGCGACTGGTGGACGAAGGAAGACAAGCAGAAGTTTGAAGAGCGCACCAAGTGCGTGGCCGACCAGTACGCGCAATACGTGGTGGTGGATGATATCCATATCAACAGCCGGCTCACGCTGGGTGAAGACGTGGCTGACCTGGGCGGAGAGATTCTGGCCTACATCGCATGGAAAGGCGCAACTGAAGATAAAGACCTGAAGACGGAAGATGGGTTGACGCCGGATCAGCGCTTCTTTGTGGGCTTTGCCCAGTGGGCTTGCGCGAATAATCGCCCGGAAGACATGCGCTTGCGCGCGCTGACCGATCCGCACTCGCCGGACAAATATCGCATCAACGGGGTGGTGGTGAACATGCCGGAGTTTGCTCATGCCTTCTCCTGTAAAGCCGGCCAGCCGATGGTGAACCCGCCGGACAAGGTGTGCAAGGTTTGGTGAGCTTTTTCTGAAATCCCAACCCTGAGCGTTCTTTGCGATGGGGAGGGAGCCCTATGGCTACGTGAATCTAATGGATCACGCGGATAGGGTGCGGATGGCGTATTTGCTCCAGGAATGGCATCTTGTGTGAGGTAGAGTTTCTGCGTTCGTCGCGGATTACAGAAAAATGTTAGGGTAGTGCTCCCTCCGCCTTCGGCGTTCGGGATTTCAGAAAACATATGCCACTAACCATCGTTCAAGCCGGCGAACCAGTATTGCGCAAGTCTGCGCGCGCTCTGCGGCCGAATGAAATCCGCAGCCGCGAGATTCGCGAGCTGATTGAGCAGATGAAAGAAACCATGTATGCCGCGCCGGGCGTAGGGCTGGCGGCGCCGCAGATTGGGCAGGGCATTCAGCTGGCCGTCATTGAAGATCGCCCGGATTATGTAAAAGACTGGACACCCGAACAGCTTGCCGAGCGCGAGCGCCAGATTGTGCCGTTCCACGTGATCATCAATCCAAAACTCACGCTGCTGGGCGAAGAACGGATTGAGTTTTTTGAAGGCTGCCTGAGCCTGGCAAACTTAATGGCGCTGGTGCCGCGCGCGCAACGAGTGCGAGTGGAATGCCTGGACGAAAAAGGCGAAGCCAAGGTGATTGAGGCCAGCGGCTGGTATGCGCGCATTTTGCAGCATGAAATCGATCACCTTGGCGGCACCATGTACGTTGACCGGATGTATTCTCGCACGCTGATGACGGTGGAGAATTACACCGCGCATTGGAGAAGCAAGTCGCTGCCGGAGATCAAGGCCTTGCTCTGAAAACATTCGCCCCAGACCGGCAAGCACTTCAATTCCGCCTCAGGATCGTTTACACTTTCGCGTTTCGACTTCCAGCTTTGAAGGGAACCCAATGAAAAGGACCATTGTTCATCTTTCACTGTCAGTCATCGTACTGTTTGCTGCCTGCTCCGCTCGCGCACAGAGAGCGTCTGGGCCGTCACCGGAAGACAGCACAAATCCCGCCGAGCAGGTCTTTAAGAACATCCAGGTATTCAAGGGCACGCCAGCCAATCAAATTGTTCCGGCCATGCAGTTCATCAGCAACTCATTGGGCGTGGAGTGCCAGTTCTGCCACGTGCAGGGCGCGTTTGATAAAGACGACAAAAAGCCCAAACTGACGGCGCGCAAGATGATTGAGATGCAGAGGGCCATCAATCATGAGAACTTTAATGACCACAACGCGGTGACGTGCTTCTCCTGCCATCGCGCCGCGCACGATCCGGTGGCGGTCCCAATCATCTCAGAGGAAGAGCCGAAGCGGACGGAAGAGCCGAAGCAGGAAGCTGCCCTGCCGACAGCGGACCAGATCCTGGATAAATATGTCCAGGCAGTTGGCGGCGCAGATGCCGTGCAGAAGATTACGAGCAGGGAAGAAAAAGGGACCATTAATTTTGGCGGGCGGCAATTACCGGTGGAAGTGCTGGCCAAAGCTCCGAACAAACGCATCTCCACGGTGCACATGCAGAACGGCGACAACATTACCGCCTATGACGGCCATACGGGATGGATGGGCAATCCTGGGCCGCGGCCCCCGCGCCAGATGAGCGCAGCGGAAGAAGAGGCCGTCAGCTTTGATGCCACGTTCCATCTGCCGCTGGAGCTTAAAAAAATGTTTACGCAGTTGCAGGTGCGTCCAGCGGAGAAGATTGACGGCAAAGAGGTGTACCAGGTCATCGGCGGGAACCAGGGCAAGCCGCCCACGCGCCTTTTCTTTGATAAAGACTCCGGCCTGCTGGTGCGGACCATACGTTATGCCGATACTCCGCTGGGCCGCAATCCCACGCAGGTGGATTACGCCGATTATCAAAATAAAGACGGCGTGAAAATTCCGTTGCAGTGGACCATCGCGCGGCCTCTGGGGCGGTTCACCATCAACGTGACCGACGTGCAGCAGAACGTGCCTATTGATGATGGCAAATTTGAGAAGCCGGCGGCGCCTGCGGAGAAGCCGGCGGCGAAATAAGGAATTTTTCGCCGCAGATTTACGCTGATGAGCGCTGATCTCAGTGCATTTGAAATCAGCGCGTATCCGCGTTGATCTGCGGCGATTTGTCTTACCCCTTCACGCACACTACCTGCCTTAGGGTGTGAACGATCTCAACCAGGTCCTTCTGCGCTTCCATCACAGCATCAATGGACTTGTACGCCATAGGAGTCTCGTCGATCACGTCTTCGTCCTTGCGGCACTCCACACCCTGCGTTGCGGCAATGTGGTCAGCCACGGTGTAGCGGCGCTTGGCCTCAGCACGGGACATGGCGCGGCCGGCGCCATGACTGCACGAGTTAAAGCTTTCCGGATTGCCCTTGCCGCGCACGATGTAAGACCTTGCGCCCATGCTGCCGGGAATGATGCCCATATCGCCTTCGCGGGCGCGCACCGCGCCCTTACGGGTGATCAGGACGTTCTCTCCGTAGTGGTGCTCCCAGGTCACATAGTTGTGGTGGCAGTTCACCGCTTCCAAGTGCGCTTCAAACGCCGGGACCTCGCCGCAGTTGCCGACAACCGCAATGATGTTGGCCATCATCAACTGGCGGTTCAGCAGCGCGTACTCCTGCGCCCAGTGCACAGCTTCAACGTAATCGTTGAAGTGCTGCGTGCCGTGCGGCAGGTAAGCCAGGTCAGCGTCGGGCAGGTTGATCATCCACTTGCGCATGTCTTCCTTGGCCAGCTCAATGAAAAACGTGCCAAAGCGATTGCCCACGCCACGCGAACCTGAGTGCAGCATGAACCATACGTTCTGCGATTCGTCCAAACACACTTCAATAAAGTGGTTGCCCGTACCCAGCGTGCCCAGGTGGTTGATGCGCTGCGGGTGGTTCAGCTTGGGATACTTCTTCACAATCGCCTCAAAGCGATCATTCAAAGTAGCCCACACCTCCAGCGTTGAAGCCGGAGTTTCATGCCACGCGCCGCGGTCATTCTTGCCGCCGTTATCTGTGCGTCCGTGCGGCACCGCCTTTTCAATCGCAGTGCGAATGCCGTGCAGATTGTCCGGCAGGTGCGACGCATTCAGGCTGGTCTTTACCGCCATCATGCCGCAGCCAATATCCACGCCGACCGCCGCCGGGATAATTGCGCCCTTGGTGGGAATCACGCTGCCCACCGTTGCGCCAATGCCCCAGTGCACATCCGGCATGGCCGCAACCCATTTGTAGATGAACGGCAGCTGGGCAACGTTGAACAACTGCTTCTGCGCCGCCTCTTCCACCGGTACGCCCCTGGTCCAGGCCTTGATGGGAACGCCTTTTTCCTGCTTGTAAACGTTGTATTTGTTTTCGCTCATGATTGGTTCACCATTATCAGTTAAGCGCTGCTTGCAATCACAGCGCGTTTATAAGCCGGGGAACAAGCCGAACACAGTAGCTTATTAAGGAGGAGGCCTCGAACCTCCGTCTCTCCGGCAGGCCGGAGCGCTCTCTTCTCTATTGATTGCCCACGCGGCCGCTCGACCACGACCTTCTTCATGTCCGATCTCATACTCCTTCTTTCTAAGTTGCTCCACTTCACGTGCGGAGCGAGCACCGCGCAAAATGACCGTCAGGGGGCCACAATTGCGATGTTTTGAAATTTCAGCGCTTTTCGCGCACAAAACGGGCCGCGGCCATGACAAAGCACAGCTCAAGGCACGGTTTTGCTTATTTTGGCGACGCTGATTAGCAGAGACTGAAAGAAGGAGCGCTTATTGAAATAGCGCGGAGGCCGCCCAATAGCAATCGTGCCGGAGTCGCGGCGTCGATTGTCTATGCAGATCGAGATTGATAGATCGTTTCATCATCGGGCGAATTGCCTCTGCAAAACCAATATGCCATGAAACTGCCGCGGAGCGGAAGAGGGAAAGATTAAAAAATCCCGGTAAATTCGGTAAATCGAGAATTTCTCATGGGCGCCGTTTTTATATTCACAAACATTTATAACAATTAGGAATATTATGGAGCTGTCATTACCCTGGCTCAGATAGCGCGACTATGCCTTCTAAAATCCATTGGTTGAAACATGTTGCTTTCATATCGATTGTGATCGTGGTTTCCTGGCTGTGGATTAGCCTTTTCTCGGTAAGCACCAGGGTGTATGTGCTGATCGCGGTCGTGATTGTGGCCCTGTATTGCGTAAACGCTTACCTTTCTTCCAAATTGAGCTTTGTCTGGCGGCTGGCTTGCTTCATGGTCTTTTCGGCCATCTTTCTATTCATTGTGTTCTGGCCTTTTGAAAGATTTCTGGCCGTTTTTGTTCTCGATGCCATCGCCGTGAGTCTTCTCTCGCCAACCCAGCTTCGTTCACAAATGACGATTTGGGAAGCATGGAAGTACCTGCGGAACTCCCAAACCCGCGAAAAAGATGCAGCCAAAGCCATCATCGCTGAGCACCTCAGAGCCGCTTCCAGGCAAACTACTGGCCTTTAAGCCGCACTAAAATCAGGGCGCAATTCGTCACCAATCTATTGCAATTAAAGCACCTATTACCTCAGTAATCTTATTTTCCTTTCCCTTCCGGCATAAACTCCCGGGTATGAGTATTGGAAGCCGTATTTGCGTCTTGTTTTTGCTGGCTGCATGCCTGGGAGCTTCATCTGAAGCCAAGCAGCTGGCGGTGATTGTTGACAAGACCAATAACGTGGGCGGGATGACGTCGGCTGAGCTGACCAAAGTCTTTAAGTTTGACAGCCACAAATGGCCTGACGGACGCCCCGTAATCCTGGTGCTTCGTGATCCTTCCACGCCAGAAATGCAGACTGCGATCCAGAAGATCTACCACATGCAGCCGGACGAGTTTAAAGCGCTGCTGGCCGCGCACTCAAGCGGCGTCATCATGGTTCGCTCAGAAGAAGAGCTGCTGAAATCAGTGGAATCAATTCCCGGAGCAGTAGGGTTGGTGGATGTTTATTCCATCAATGGTCACATCAACGTGCTCAAGGTGGATGGCAAGCTGCCACTGGAGCAGGGATATTACCTGAAAGGTAATTAAGCCTGTGCGGCAGTGGCGCGCCCTGCGCTGCCGGCAGCTGTGAAAAAAAGGAGTTTCACAAATGGGGTCGAGCAAGCTTCGTGTTTTACTTCCGGTATTATTCGCGTTCTGCGCGTTGCAGGCCATTGCCCATAACTCGCCGACGGGCATGCATCTCTCCACCAAGTCGCCACAGGCGCATGTGTTTTTTGAAAAAGGCATGGAGAAGATGGAGATGCTGCATATCCAGGACGGCCTGGATAATTTCCGCAATTCCGTCAAAGCCGATCCACAATTTTCTCTGGGCCACATCATTCTCATGTTTTTCTCCCAGGACCCGACCGAGCAGGTAGCGGAGCGGGAAAAAGCGCTGGCCACTCGCGCTTCTGCCAATGTGGAAGAAGGGCTGGTTGTTGACTGGCTGGCCAATGCAAGCCAGTCGCGCGCCATTCCCGCCATCCAGGCGATGAACGAAGCGCTGGAAAAATATCCGCATGATAAAGACCTGCACTGGCTGGCCGGCTGGTGGCTTCTGGTGGACCATAACCAATCACAACGCGCCGTAGCCATGTTTGAGCGCGTGATGCAAATCGATCCGAAATTTGCCGATGCCTACAACGAAGCCGCTTATTGCTATGCCAGAATGGGCGACTTTGACAAGGCCTTTGCCGACATCAAGCGCTATACGGAACTGGTACCCAATGAGCCCAACCCGCAGGATACGTTTGCTGAAATCTCGCGCATGGCGGGACGATTTGAAGATGCGCTGACGCATTACCGCATGTCGCTGAAGATTGATCCCAGCTTCCATGAATCGCAACTCGGCCTGGGCGATACGTATGCCCTGATGGGCCAGGAAGATCGCGCCCGTGAAGAATACGCCAAGGCAGTTGCTGAAGGTACACCGGTGCAGAAGGTGTTGTGGTCATTGCAGTCGGCCGCAACCTATGTTCGTGAAGGCAACCTGGCCGGCGCAGACAACGCTTTTAACGCCGTAGCCGAGCAGGCCCACGAAAAAGATTTTGCCAACCTTGAAGCTGAAGCGTATCGCAGCATGTCCCTGTACCAGCTTGATGGGGCTGCTTCACTCCGGCTGCTGGAGAAGGCTGAAGCGGTGCTGAAAGACAAAGGTCACAAGGTCCCGCAATCACTGCTGAATGAAGAAATGGCTTCAGTGCTGCGGACCCGCGTGGAACGCGCCTTGCATGACGGCAATCAAAAGCTGGCGATGAACACCGTCCAGCAGTTGCAGGCCCTCTCTGACGCCAACGGCGCAGACGGTCTGATTGAGACTGCCTTGCAAGCGGCTTCCGGCGCAAAAGCGCTGGCGGAAGGCAACTACCCAGAAGCGGTGAATCATTTGGAAGAAGATGATTCCAACGCCATCTCCATGCGCAGCCTGATTACTGCCTATGAGAAGAACGGGCAGGAAGGCAATGCACGCCGTCTCTCCGCCAAACTGGCCGCGCTCAACGTTCCGCTGATTGAGCAGGCCGTGGTGGTGCCGGGCTTCCGCAAAGAGCAAGCTGCGCTGGCCGCAAAGACCAATCCGGAGCTGGATCCAAGGGCCAAGTATCGGTAGACAATTAGCAATCAGCCAATCAATAAAGGTCCCGCCACAAGACGGGACCTTTTATTTTGAGAATCTGGGTCAACAATAATTACTTTTATGCTCTCGTATGCTCTCTCTGCTGGCGCTACTTCACACGGAAGGCGCTCATAAATTCCACGCCGTCGCTATCACTCACGCGGAAATTGCTCCACCCGGCTGCCTGAACGTCGCCCACGTCAGCGCTAGCGTTGCCATCGGCATCGGTGGTGATGCTGGCAAGAGGCTGGCAGGGAGACACAAGAACCAGGCTGCATACCGCCATATCGAAGGTATGGTTCGCCGTGGTCCCGACCAGAGTGATGTGCGCGGTGGTTCCATTTATAACGATGGTCCCGCTTCCTGGCGCCAGGCCGGTAGTTTGCTGTATGCCGCCGGTTATCGTAGCTGCGGGGAGCAGTGCTGACTGGAAAGATATCCCCGAAGACCCAGTTGATGTGGCCCCCACTAAAGAGCTGTTTGTGTCCATGAGGGCAAATATCCCGGAGTAGGCGCCCTTCTGCGGAAAAGTAAAGGTGATGTCTGCCTTGCCATCGGCATCCGTAGCCAGGGGAGCGATATTGACGCATCCAGCAAAATCCTGCGGATAGGGGCAGAACTGCAAGATCAGGTTGGTGTTGGCGATCCCCAGATTGCTGAGATGCAGAGTGCCAGAACCGTCATTGCTGGTGACGTCAACCGTGATTGGTCCAAACTCTGAAGGAACACGCCCAGGCAGCACAAACATGGTCGATATGAAAGAATCAGCCGCCGCAGCCGGAGTTGGCGTTGGAGTAGGAGTGGCAGTTGGAATTGGTGTTGGGGTAGGAGTGGGAGTTGGAGTCGGTGTTGGAGTTGGAGTGAGAGGAGTCGGTGTTGGCGTCGGCGAAGGGGTAGGAGCCTGGGAACGCGTTGGACTGTTGGAAACTGAACCGCAACCGATCAGCAACAGTAACAACACTGGCAGCAATAAAATTGTGGCGCTACGCAAAATGGGCCTCCATGCCTGACTCTCGTCAGCTTAGGAACGAAGAATAGGAAAGCCGCTGGATGCGGCAGGTTGCCTTAGGATTGCAAGCTTGCCAAGCCCCGGGGGGCCTATTTTTCCCGAAGATGCCATATACACCCGAATTTCTATCGCAAAATCGGAGCTGCCGGGCCGTTCTGAGCAGAGATGTCTTTTCTGGAGAAAAAACATGAAGCGCATTGCTATGTTGCTTGGCTTGTCGTCCCCAATTGCCCCAGGGCAAAAGACGATCTCGGCTTCGGTTGTGGTTTCATTTGATCTGAACTGATGGAAACTTAACGTAAGACGGCTAATTGCTGATGGCTGATTACTGTGAATGCTCAGAAGCTGACGGCCAATCGCCGCTTGCTGTATCCTTTCCACAGTTTTCTTTTAATTGCAGGCAAGGAGAATCAATGAAGGCAAGGACCATATCGGCCTTATACATCATTATTGCCATGGCTGCGGCCAGCGTTTTGATGACAGGTTGTGCCAGCCCGCACAAAGAGTTTGCCTACGTTGTGGGGCAGGGCACGAATGAGGTATTTCAATTTAGCGCCAAGAGCGATGGCACCCTGGCGCCGCTGGGCACGCCAAACTTTCCCGCAGGCTCAGATTCCGTGGCGCTGGCTGTTCATACTTCCGGCGACTTTCTTTACGTCGCGGACTTTGCCGGCAATGACGTAACCCAGCTGGTTATCAACAAAGGCAACGGCGAACTCTCCGTGCCGGTGACCACCAGCGTGGTTTCACCGGTAAACCCGATCAACATTTTTAGTGTCGGAACCAATCCGATTGCCGTGGCCATGTCTCCTGCGGCGCCGTTTCTGTATGTGGCCAACCAGGGCTCCAGCAATATCAGCGCCTTCACTGTCGATCCGGGCAGCGGCAGCCTGAACGCGATTGGCACTTTTGCCATTACGCCAGCTTCTAACCCGAGTTCCATGGCGATTTCACCCAAGGGCGATTTTCTGTTTGTGGCCAATTCCGCGCAGGCTACAGTCGCCTCTTTTGCGATTGGGTCAGACGGAAAGCTGGCGGCAGTGGCGGGATCGCCGTTTTCCGTGGGCGCCGGCGCCACGCCCAACTCGATCACCGTAGAAAGTTCGGGGCGTTTTCTGTACGTGGCAGACCCGGCCCACAACGCGGTGCTGGGCTTTAACCTGCAAAGCGGCGCGCTTACGCCGATCAGCGGATCGCCTTTTGCGGCAGGCACGCAGCCAACCGCTCTTGCAGTTGATCCGCAGGGAGTGTTTTTGTATGCGGCGAATTTCGGCTCCAACGACGTTTCCGCGTACGGCATTGACGCCAACACTGGAGCGCTTGGCCCGGTGAAAGGCTCTCCGTTTGCCACAGGCGGCACTGCGCCTTCAGCCGTGGTGGTGAATTCAAACACCTCGGTTGTGTATGTTACAGACCAGGCCACGCATGATGTTGCTGCCCTGGCCATCCTGGCAGATGGCTCACTGCAGCCGGTGAAAGGCTCTCCCTTTGGGGTTGCTGCCGGCGGGGTTGCAATCACGCTGGCCAGGGAATAAGGAGATAGCTCGCTTCTAAAGCCGCAATTTGCAGGCTCAGCGGCTGATTACGCAATTGAGACCATCACGCGAAAGTCCCAGACCAGCAGGGCATTGCCTGCATGGCACTCCTGGTGTTTGGTGGCTGTTTCAATCCTGTGTTACACAGACAGTTACGATGGAGTCGGTGTATCAGGACGAAGAGGTCTTTCAGGAAGCGGTACTTACGCCGCAGGACCAGATCAAGCTGCAGTGGAGACAGCAGCCTGGCTTTATTCCTTTCATCCGGCAGAAAAATGTAATTGACCAGAATGCGGAACTGGTGCCGCATGCAGGCACAGCGTCGCTCCAGGGCTGGATTCCGCCGCGCTTGTTTGCCCTGCAAGGGCTGGTGCTGCTTTCACTGATTGCCTCACTGCTCAACTGGCAGATAACCCGCCATGCCGGCAAGTTGGAAGACCAGATTACCGCCATGCAGGCGAGCGTGCAGACGGAGATCGACCGCCAGCAGGGGATCATTGCAGCGACTGAAGCGGAGATCGCCAGGATATCCCATTCAAATAAGAGCACGTTCAAATTGCATCTTTCAGAAACTCCCATGACGCGTGGCGAAGCGTTGCAGGCTCTGAACGGCGCGCTGGATGAGTCGCAAAGATCAGAAGAGCAATACAAAGAAAAGATGGCCGCGCAAGAGCATAAGGTGCGCGCCAGGCAGGCTGCCCTGGCGATTGCAAATTCGGGCACGCCGCTGATTTTTTCCCTGGCGCTGGTGCTGGCCGCAGGCTTGATAGGCCAGGGAGGCCAGAAGGATTTTTCCCGCAGCCGCCAAGCCAGACGGCTTACTGATTTCTATCTCTACTTTGCCACCGCGGAAGGGCTCTGGCCCAATCTGGTGTTGCTGGTCTTTCTGCACGTCGCCCTCAGCCGTAGCGCTTATGGCTTGAGCAGCGTTTTTGAGAGCGTAGGCCCGCTCTTCTGGGTCGTCTTTTTCATCGGATTTTACTTCCTGCTGCTGCGTTACTTTGTTGTGGTCGCGCGCGATATGTACCAGGCAATGCAAATCCGGCGTCCGGCGAACGAGTGGGGCCCGGGAAATAAAATGCTGCTGCGCATCCACAACAGCTTTTTGATTGTTTTTGTGGGAACGGAAGCTGCGTTTCTTGTGCTGTGCTACGCGCTTTATTTTGCGCAGAACCACCTGGTTTGATTTGATCGCTCGTCCAACCAAACACATCATCAGGGTGGATCAAGAAGCACTCCGTAGTTCCGGGCAACGGCCCAGTTGGCAATTCGTATCAACTTATCGATTCCTCGCAGACTCTTGGGACTGGAAATCATCTGCTCAAGGGCAAGGCATTCTTGGTGCAGGATGAGCGCCTCTTCCGGATTGAAATAGCCGCCCTTATAATAGTCAGCAATCTTCCAAAATAAGGGAAAGGAAAGCCGGATCCTTTCGGCTTTTTCCTCGGTTATATTATGGAAATCTCTCGGCGAGAGATCAGCCTCCACGATGTCGCCACAAATGGCTGCCATCTCGTGGTCCATGGGTTCAAAGTGCAACATGATGTCTGCTTTGGTCGCTGCGAATACCTCTGAGCTTTGCGGATGAACAATTAAGTACACATTGCGCTGTCCACCGTCGACAAAGTCTTCAAACGGCCCGTGTGATTTGCGCAGGCCGTCCTTCGTTAATAGCGAATCGGAAAAGGGCATCGGCGCAATATCAGATAAGCCGAGCTGCTTCTCGATCTCGATGGCAAGGGCTGCCAAGTCTTCATCAGCCTGCGCTTCGATGATTGGTGGCTTGACAGGTGCCGACTGCAAAGGCAGAGATGGAAAGCCCGGGAGTAGCGGCATCCTTGCCACTCCAACGCCAGCACGCAGACAGTCGTCGACAAAGTGCCATCGTGCATGCCCTTCAAATTCGCGGACCACGCGCCAGAGCCTGCTCAATTGTTGTGGATTCGCGCGGAAATGCCGCCAGCAAACGTTTGGGCCGTAGCTGGCCCAGGAGCTGTCCCACAGTTCGAGTGGGGCGATTTTCGAGAGCGAGATTCTCAGCGGTTCTGCATTCATGCCGTGAGGTCAATTTCCATACCTGCGAATAGAAGAACTGAGAAGATGCGACTTACGCTAACACTTCCCCCGCCGCCTTCTGCAGCAACTCCCACGCCTCCTGTACGTCTTTCCAGCAAGTCTCCAAGTTGCCGATTGCCAGCCGCAGGGTGAGCTTGCCGTTCAGCACGGTGCTGGCGATAAACACACGGCCAGAAGCGTTGACTTTCTCCATGATGGCGCGGTTCTCGTCGTCAGAACCTTTATAGCGGAAGCAGACAACGGACAGAGGGACAGGAGCAATGCGCTCAAACCTGGGGTGCGCGTCCACCAATGCGGCAAAATCTTTTGCCCACTGGATATGTGATCGCAGCATGGCCTCTATGCGTTCGCGGCCAAAATAGCGCATAACGTACCAGAGCTTCAGCGCGCGGAAACGATGGCCGAGCGGTACGCCATAATCCATCAGGTTGTGCGCGCGCGGATCTTCCTGGGTCTTCAGATAATCAGGGGTGAGCGAAAAAGCGCGGCGCAGAATGTCCGGCCTCCGCGTGTAAAACGCGCTGAGATCAATGGGCGTGAGCAGCCATTTATGCGCGTTGAAGACCAGCGAATGCGCGCGTTCAGCGCCGGCAAGCACATACCTATGCTCAGGCAGGATGGCGGCAGCTCCAGCATAGGCGCAATCCACGTGCAGCCACATGCCATGCCGCTCAGCGACGTCAGCGATCTGCGGCACAGGATCTATGCTGGTGGAAGAAGTTGTTCCTACGGTTGCCACCACGCAGAACGGGTTCTTGCCCGCACGTTTGTCATCTTCAACCATCTTTGCCAGCACGTCAGCACGCATACGGAATTCAGAGTCTGAGGGCACCTTGCGCACGTTCTTCTGGCCTACGCCAACGGCAATCGCGCCTTTTTCAATCGACGAATGCGATTGGTCAGAGGTGTAGAGCACGAGATCGTTGCGGCTTCCTTCGGTGCGCGCCTCTGGGGCGACCATCTCTCGCGCACAGACGATGGCGTGCATGCTGCTGGTGGAAGCCGTGTCATAGACAATGCCAAACCATTCGTCGGAAAGCCCAATCCACTGCCGCAACCAGTCCAGCGCGCGTTGCTCCAGTTCGGCAACGGCGGGAGAGGTCTTCCAGTGCAGACCGTTGGTGTTGAGGGCAGCGGCCAGCATCTCACCCAGGATGGCTGGTGTTGATCCGGTGCAGGCAAAGTAAGCAAAGAAGCGCGGATGGTTCCACTGCGTAACTGCGGGCATCACCAGCCGGTCAAAGTCACGCAGGATGGCGTCAAACGGCTCGCCTTTTTCCGGGGCCGACGCAGGCAACGAATCCAGCAGATCGCCAGGCTTGGTGCTGGCCAGGACCGGCATTTCAGCAACGGAGTTCAAATACTGCGCAATCCAATCCACCGTCTCATGGCCGGCGCGGCGGAAATCTTCAACATAGGTTTGCCAGTCTGTTTCCTGCGCGGCGGCAGAGGCGGGCTTCTGACTCGCAGTTTGGTGGTTCGTAGTTTTTTGATCTGTAGTTTTGTTCATGCTCTTTTTCTTAGGACCCAAGTTCGCGGGCGATTTCCCAGTGATGTCCAAAGGGATCAACAACGCGGCCCACACGCCAGCCGTGCATATCCTGGACGGGAACAACTTCCTTGGCCCCTGCTTGCACGGCTCGTTTAAAGGAAGCATCAGGATCAGCGACGCTCAAGAGCAGGCGAACAGTTCCGCCGCCCAGCGATTCAGGGCTGAAATTGTGGTGTTGTGGCGATTCATCGCCCAGCCAGAATTCAGCGCCATTCACGGAAAGGCGTGCGACCACTGCCCCGTCTGGGGCGTCGATGCGGAAAGCCTCTGTCGCGCCGAAAGCTGATTTATAGAATTCAACGGCCTTCGCGCCATTGCGCACGGAAAGCCAGGGAGCCAGGGAGTATTGAAAGGCCTTATTGCCGGCAGAAGTCACGGGGATGCGCTCCTAATCAGTAAAAATCATATTAAATTCATTAACTTTCTTGACAATAGCGGAAAATCTAGACTACTATCCGCACAGACATGTACGCCAGCCGATTTACTTTCGCGTTTACTTACCGCTACCACTTTACGGGTAGCGGCGACGCGGATCTGTGCTGACAATGCAATAAGAAGTTAGTCATCATAAATTTACCGCAAGCCGCGATCCCCAGGGGTCGCGGTTTTTGCTTTCAGGAGCTTTTATGGGCCAAGCCAACGGCACAGGTGCAAAAACGCTGGGAGACTGGCGGCAGGAAATTGATGCGCTGGATGTTGAGCTGCTGCGATTGCTGAACCAGCGCGCGACCATCGCCGGCGAGATCGCGGTCATTAAGGTCGCCATGGGCCTGCCGGCGTACGACGCCAAGCGGGAAGAGCAGGTTCTGGAACGCATCGCGGCAAAAAACAATGGGCCGTTTGCAGCCGAGAGCGTTACGTCGATTTTCCGCAGCATCATTCATGAGACGCGACGGTTGGGGACGGAGCGGATGCAGGGGCTAAAGCCAGCTCTTTCTGAAATCCCGGAGCGAAGCGAAATAGCCCTACCTTCTTCGCGAAGCTCGCAGCGCGGCAGTTAAATTCAGGGAAGCGAAAATCAGTTGCAATAGAAATCCCTCACCCGCTCTCGAAATTTGTAAAGAATACTTAAAGCGAGCATCCGGGTTCAGGATTGCAGAAAAAAGCCAAGTACTAATTACTAAGTTCTGAGGTATTCCAATGGTCATCAACATGGCGGCAGGCGCAACAGAAGAACAACTGCAACACATTATCAATCGCGTGATTGAGTGCGGGTTTCAGCCGCATGTTACGCGCGGAGCGGAGCGGGCCATTGTGGCTGCGGTCGGCTCAGGAGGATCGCGCAGTTCCCTGGAAGCATTGCAGGCCGCGCCAGGCGTGGATTCCGTGGTGCCTATCGCACACCCATTCAAGCTGGTGAGCAAACAGACCAAGAGCGGACGAACGTGCGTGGATGTTGGCGGTGTGCTCATCGGCAGTGAAGAGGCCGTGGTGATTGCCGGGCCGTGCTCGGTGGAATCGCATGAGCAGCTCTTTGCCACTGCGCGCGCGGTAAAAGCCGCAGGCGCTACGTTGCTGCGCGGCGGAGCTTACAAACCGCGTACTTCGCCGTACGATTTTCAGGGGTTGGGGATTGAGGCGCTGAGGCTCTTGCGCCAGGTCCGCGATGAAATTGGTCTGCCGGTGGTGACCGAGGTGATGAGCACCAATGATATCCAGCTCATCAGCGACCACGCTGACATGCTGCAGGTGGGCGCGCGCAACATGCAGAATTACGATCTGCTGCGCCAGCTTGCCAAGGCGCGGAAGCCGGTCCTGCTTAAGCGCGGACCTTCAGCAACGGTAAAAGAATGGCTTTTGGCGGCGGAATATCTGCTGGCCGGCGGCAATGACAATGTTGTGCTGTGCGAGCGCGGCATCAAAACTTTTGATAGCGAGATGACCCGCAACACGCTCGACCTGGCAGCGGTGGCGCTGGTGCGTGAGCTTTCTCACCTGCCGGTGATAGCCGATCCTTCACACGGAACAGGGAAGCGCGAGCTAATTGCTCCGGCCAGCCGCGCCGCTCTGGCGATTGGAGCGGATGGTTTGATTATCGAAGTCCACCCATGTCCTGAACGCGCGCTATCCGACGGAGCACAGTCGCTCAACCTGGATGAATTTGCGCGGCTGATGAAAGGCTTGTGTGCGCCGATAAGACCAGTGGCGACGGCAGCTCCCCTGGCGATGGCAAACGGCAGGTGAGGCTCTTTGGCACGGGGCACACCTCATGAGCTAAGGACCGCCGCTCGTGGGGCTCGGCCCAAAATGCTCGCACAATTAACTCTTTCGGGAGAATGGGCATCCTGTGTTGTGGTTTCTGTGCGAAGATGTTGGCAAGCGACTCGATGAGGTCTTGGATGCCATTGTCGCCAGTCGGAGGAAAGGGGAAGCTGCAATGGAGCAATTTGATCGAATCACGACGAATGTTGCCCGGATGAACGGCGAGCCATGCATCCGGGATCTTCGCCTAACGGTACGGAGAGTGCTTGAGGCGCTCGCTACGTACCCTGACCGGACTGAACTCAAACGGGAATATCCGGAGCTTGAGGATGAAGACATTCGGCAAGCGCTGGCATTCGCCGCTGCCTTAGTCGATGACAAGGTCTTGCCCCTGCCGCAGACAAGATGAAGCTTCTGCTTGATCAAGGTCTTCCTCGTTCAACTGTTCTTCACCTTCGCGACAAAGGCATTGAAGCCGTCCACGTAGGCGAAAAAGGTCTGGCAGCAGCAGCTGATTCGAAGATTCTCGAGTGCGGTCGCCGGGAAGGTTTTGTCGTCGTCACACTCGATGCCGATTTCCATGCGCTACTTGCTCTTGCTGGACTTACCGGACCATCTGTAATTCGTATTCGGATTGAAGGCCTGCGGGGAGAGAACCTTGCCCGACTGCTGGTTACCGTGCTGCAGGTTTGTACAGACGACTTGCTGAAAGGAGCAATGGTCTCTGTGACTGAAAATGGAGTTAGGATTAGACACCTTCCCGTCTGAATTCCGTCACTATTCCCGCAGCTCCCAAACCTCCACGAGCCCGCTGCTGTCTCCCAGCGCAACCAGCTTTCCGTCCTGCGAGACAGCTATTGCCTTGATGCTTGTCATGTCCGTTGCGAATACGCGCGGTTCTGCTGTGCCGGGAGAAACAATGCCGGCAATTCCGTCGGTGTTAGCCATTACAAAGCCGTCGCGCGCCGGCGCAATTGCGTAGACCATGCCTACGCCCAGGTTGGGCAGTGAAGGAGCGTTTCCACTGGGGTTGCCGTTTGAATAGAAAGCCTCGCCTAAAGCCGACCATCGTGCCATCATCTTGCCGTCGCGCGAAGGCATGCATTTGTACGGATCGCCGCAGACGCTGGGGAAATTTCCCAGCTCGCGCCCTGATTCCAGTTCGCGCACGGTGAATCCGTTGGCTGATTTTGCCATTACCAGCCATACGCCGTCAGGAGAGAGTTCAATCACAGAACCGCCGCCGGAATGCAGAATGCGATTTCCGCTCACGTCCCATACCGCGGCTTTTTCGTCTCCCGCCGCTCCCAGCGTGTCGTCCGGGGCGAATACCAAAGATCTCACGTTGCTTGTTTCCAGCTTTTGTGTGACCTGGCCTTTGGCAACGTCCCATATCTCAACGTGCCCGTATCGTTCTGTGGCAATCGTAGTTCCCGCTTTTGAGAGGGCAATCGCGTCCGTGGAATAGTCCGCGTGCATGGTGGCCACAGCCTGTCCCGTTGCGAGGTCAAATACCGTTATGGGTGAAGGCGGCGTGGCGCCGTCGAGGGGACGGCGCGATGCTTGCGCCACCGCCAGCCGGCTGCCATCGCCGGAAAACGCTATGGCGGAGACCTCAGCAAATTCCTTCCACTTGAGCCGCATCTTGAAGCGCGCAACTTTCTGCTGGAACAGCAGACGCAGCCAGCGCACCAGAATTTCTGTTGGAGGCTTGCCCACGCCTGCGCCTCGGTTGTATTTCACCTGGGGAGGCATCTCTCCATCCAAAGAGCGGCCTATGAAATAGACCTTGTGGTCCGAGAGGCGCACCAGAATCGTGCCCCAGGAAGGAGCATATCCGGGCTCGCCGGAATCATAGTGTCCCATCTCCACCCGTGACTCTTCCACGCACACCAGCGTGCGCGCGCTGGCCGGTGTGGTGGCTTCCAGGCCAGGCACGCGAATAGCCGGGTTCTTTGCCCAAGGCGCTTTGCTCTTCTCACGATGGAAGAGTATGGTGATGGGCGCTTCCGGCCAGCCATTGGCGGGTTCCTGTACCGCATAAGGATCGTCGCAGATTTTTGCCGCGGCAGAAGCCGCGCTGCCGGCGGGAGTCCCTTTTTTAGCCTGGCTGGCGGCCAGAGTCGCCGCCAAAAGAAACACGCAGAGCCCAAACTTCTTTATCTTTATCAATGGTTTCCTCGCTTTGCCGGATGCAAGCCATTGTGCCGTACAACTCCTCGTGAGGGAAGGGCATTTTAAGCGTGTACGTTGGCGGACGGAGCACAGTGGCTCAAGCCAGGATGAATTTGCAGGGGCTGATGAAGAGATTGCCAGCGCCGATCAGCCGGTGGCGGCGAATGCGACGGCTGGCTTAGCCCCAGAAGTTGTCCTCGAGAATACCGGCGGTCGTTTAGTATCAGGGCTGAGCGATACAGCCAGTGAAAAAACCATCACGCAAATACGGTCATGGTTCAGGAAAGCAAAACCAGCGCCGGCCAAGCTTCTCACGGGATCTTACCGTGCTTTATGAAGACGACGCGATTGTGGCGGTTGATAAGCCTGCCGGCCTTGCCGCAGTGCCGGTGAAAGGCACCGACGCGCCGTCCGTCTGGTCTCTTCTTTCCGGCGAATTGAAACGGAAGAGGCAAAAGGCATTTGTCGTACACCGCATCGATCGCTTCACCTCCGGAATTATGCTCTTTGCCAAGACTGAGCGGGACCGCGACGCGCTGGTGCAACAGTTTCTCAGCCACACTCCTGTGCGGCAGTATCTTGCGGTGGTCCGCAGACATCTGAGCGCCAGTGAAGGAACGCTCGTCCACTACTTTCGTCGGGTAGGAATGTTTCAGAAGCTGACCACGGCAAACGACCCGCGGGGTACGCGCGCTGAACTCCGGTATTCGGTTGAACGTCTGCTGCGCGCAGCTTCGCTTATCCGCGTCACGCTGGTAACGGGATTGCAGAACCAGATCCGGGTGCAGTTTGCGGCGAGCGGACATCCCGTGATCGGCGACAGAAAATATTGTCCTGAGGAGGCACAGGAGCGGCGGATTGCCCGCGTGGCTCTTCACGCAGCGCATCTAGAGTTCATTCATCCGCGCTCAGGAGAACGCGTCTCAGTTGACTGCGCCGTGCCGCCAGATTTTCAGTCGCTTTTACAAGCCTTGTCGCCACAAACACGCGGGCGAAGATAAGGATAGTGACCGGCCCTTCCGGCCAGCCATTGGCCGAGTCACTCACGGCATAAGGGTCATCGCAAATTTTTGCCGCAGCGTTAGCCGCGCTGCTGGTGGGTGGCGCTTTCTTGCCTGGCCAAAGGCAAGAGTCGCCACTACCAGACACAGGCACAATGTCCCTCTCTTTGCTGGATGAAGCCATTGTGCCGCAGAACTTCTGGCGCAGAAAAGCATATTGTTTGTGACCATGGTTTCTTTGGTGACGAATGACTTCGGTTCTAACATACTGTCCTGATGTAGTGACCTTTTTGAATATCTGGATATCTGGCCGGTACGCAACAAGAATCCACAGGCGCAAAATGAGATTGCGGCTAAGAATGCTAAAGCTCAAAATGACTTTTCTGTAAAACCGAAGCTTGCAGAATTTCGGCAAGACTGGATTAACGACCTCCGAGACTGTCTATCGGAGTTGCAATCACATGGAAATGCCAACATAAACAGCTGACATAAGATCATTCTGGAAATGGCGCCACTTACGCAGAAAATTCTGAAAGACGAATGGGAGGTTTTGAATCGCGATCTGAATTATCAGCCCATTACCAGTAGCAATGTTCCATCGCGGAATGCATCTACTTGGTGATCTGAATCTTAAGTTTCAGCCGCGCCCAACCTGCGTTTCTACACGGGTTCTTTGTTTTTCAAAGGAAATGCTATTTCCGCTAGGCCGTAGCCTTTCCCTATAAGGCTGTCCATTTCAGCGTTCAATTTCTCGAATGTAGCCAAATAACCATGTACCATTGCAATAAATAATTCAGGTGATGGTTCCGGCATGGACGGTTCACCACTTTTTCCAAAAATCACTTTTCCCAGATTTTCGTAGAGTATCCCAATAGCTTTGTTTATCGCTTCTGCTTGAAAGCCAGCCTGAGAAATCGGAATTGCCTTTACAATTTTCTCTAGCTGTTCAGTTGCATCGCTCACCTTCGCGGAAAGGCGTTGTGATTCCTCCGTCATCTGATTCGCGTGCTGTCGCATTGTGTTATAAGCTTGCGTTATTGCCGGTGCAGTGTCAGATTTCAAGATTGCGATTTCTGCGTCCTTCGTCTTAATAGCTGCTTCCAAAGCTTGAATCGCAGTATCTTTAGACTTTAGTTGTTGATCGATCACGTACTTTAGCCAGAGGCCATATCCCACGATGAGCACCCCGACAACTGCGTTCAAGACGATGTTCCAGGCTGCAATACTCATTGTCTTATCCTTCGTCACATACAGTCATCTTTGCGCTGCGTGAGCAGTCAAAGTGAGATGATGCGGACACCCATTGCTGACTGATTAATCTGTTGATGATGCAATCATTCAAGATATTTATAGCGTGCTGCCAAATCGGAGACAACAGAACCCCTTTGGGAACACGAGCGCAGCGAAAACAACGCCAAGATTCTTAAAAGGGAGAACATCTATGAATGCGGTTCCAGAACGAGCAGCTCATTCAAAATATTTTCCATGCATGGCCCAGGGCAATGGCTTTTGTTTGCTGCGCGGTCCGGCTACGCAGTCACCCCTGCCGGTATTATGTCAGGTATACGCTGGCAAACTACGTACCTTGGTCTATACTCGAATACCCATGCCCGTAATCCTTTGCATGCTTCGCGGCGTTAACGTGGGCGGACGCAACAAGATCAAAATGGACGAACTCAAGACGCTCTGTGTTTCACTCAAATTCAAGACCCCGCAAACTTTTATCCAGAGCGGGAACGTGATCTTTTGCGCAGACGAAAAGGATATGGCGAAGCTTACGAAGCGGATCGAGGACGCCCTGGAAAGGAGATTCGGTTTCCGGCCCGGCGTGGTCCTCAGAACGATGGCTGACTTGCAAGGCGTGATCGCCAAAAATCCCTTTGCCGGACGTAAAGGCATTGAGCCCGGAAAATTGCTGGTGAACTTTTTGGCCGATGATCCCGGCAAGGAAGCGCGCAAGCAGGCCCAGGCCATTGAGACCGGCCCAGACGAAATGCACTTGATCGGCCGCGAAGCTTACATCTACTTTCCTGATGGGCAAGGACGTTCCAAGCTGCCGTGGACAAAAATCGAACGCACGCTTGGCACGTTTGGAACAGGCCGTAACTGGAACAGCGTAACCAAAATGCTGGCGATGGCCGAAGCGATGGAAGCCACCCAGTAGCTCTGGATGTTCCAAGGCAGTCATATCAGGCTTCATCCAGAGCATAAACCTGAAGCTCATGCAGATCACTGGGCTGGTCTTTTTGAAATAAGCCGTCGAAGGACGTGTCCTTTCCACATCCACAATCCTGTAAGGACCATTACAGGAAGGAAAACAAACCGGGTTGCGAAGGCATAATCTGGAAGCTTTTCAAACGGACTATAAATATAACCGACTATCGGAATGCTGAAGATGATGTGAATCCAGCGAAAAATCAAACGTTGGGTGGCAGTATTCATGGTCGCCTCCGCGAGGCTGGTTGATGCATAGTTTGAATTCCTCCGATCATGAGTTTGGAGTCACTTTCTGCATCCAGTTGGGAGTATCCACTCCGAACTGCTTTGCGTACTCGACATTCAATCGCTGCCAGCCGCCGAACTTCATGGCCTCAGGGCCCACGATGCGCCCAATAGGCTGACCGTCGAGATGATGGTCCAGCACATCGAAGCAGATGTGCCACCCGGCGGCACCCATTGAAATATAGGGGCGAGCGATGTTTGTCCACAGCGTGAGACGCGTGCCGCTGCCGAGCGGTTCGAGCTGCCATCGCATATCGAAGTTGCCCCATTTGTACTCAAGCACGTTGGGAGCATCGGCCCGCGTGACTGTTGTTTCAGTAACGCGCAACGCGGGCGCTCCCACGGTGGTGAGCTTCACCGTGGCACCAGCCGTGCCCAGGCTCCCATCAGCATCAAAAGGCGCCCACTCGCGCAGGTGGGCCGGATCGGTCAGCGCCAGCCAAACGTTTTCCGGCGAGTGGCGCAGTTCTTTTACGAGGATGAGCGTCCATTTGTCTCCATCCTTATGTACCTGCGCCACGTTGGCGGGACCTGGTGTGTACTGCTCGCGATTGGGAATCATTTTTGGGGACTTCCTTTTTTGTTAGTGCTGACGGCCAGCGTTAATAGCGTGCTAGTTGAACAAGCTGAATGAGATTTCCGCAAGTGTCATTCAGCATCGCAATGGTTGAGCCGGTTACTGCAGTAGGCGGCATGGTGAACTCGGCGCCGCGCGCCTTGATCTGCTCATAATCGCCCTTAACGTCGTCTGTGTAGAACATGGCGGCAGGCTGATTCTGTTGAAATATCGCCTGCTGGTAGGCTTTGGCCGCAGGGTTGTTGTTGAGCGCCAGCTGCAGTTGAGTGCCGTCCGGCTCCTCGGAAGAGCCCACGGTAAGCCAGCGGAATGGGCCCTGGCTGAAATCGGCCTTCTTGGCAAAACCCAGGACTTCTGTATAGAAGCGCAGGGCTTTGCTCTGGTCGTCCACATATACGCTGGTTAGTTTGATTTTCATTTCGCTTCTCCTTTCAAACGTTCACGGCTTGGGCCGAGACGTCTTTTGTTTTGTCTTCTTTTTCGTTGGTGTTGCCTGGTCTTTACCCAATCGATCCATGCGATCCATGCGGTCGAGGTGCCGTTCAAGAGCATCTACGTGAGCAGACCAGAACCGGCGGAACTGAGCCAGCCAGTCATCCAGCTCTGCAAAAGGTCCGGGTTTCAGCCGATAAAGACGGCGTTGTGCATCCACGGTCGACTCCACAAAGCCGGCGTCGCGCAGCACGCGCAGGTGCTTTGAGACAGTTGGCTGCGGCATACGAAGCTGGCGCTCAATCTCTCCCACCGATTGTTGTGATGAGACCAGCAGGCCCAATATCGCGCGGCGGTTCGGCTCCGCAATGATTTCGAACACAGATTCCATGGCTCTTTATATACCTCATTAGGAATATACGTGTCAAGGTATATAATGCAGTGGCAGGGAAGAATTTTTAATCAGCGTGTGGAGGCCGCACAGTTTGCTCGCGGTTATTAGGCGGGTGTCAAGCGCTTATCTGCGGAGATGAACAAACACAGGGTGAGCGCCCAAATGAATGGCCATTCAGTGTATTCTGTAATGCAAATCTTCAGCTTGAAATCATTGAATGGACGCTATGAATGGGATAACCCGCGCGCCTAAACAGCAGGGCATTCCCTGGCTGGTGTGGGCGAACGTGATTGCATCAGTTTGTATAGCCACCGGGCTTTACTGGGACATTTCCTGGCACGAAACCATTGGCCGCGACAGCTTCTGGACGCCGGCCCACCTGCTGATCCAGTTTGGGGCTGTGCTTGCCGCGCTGGGATCGGCGCTGGTGATCATGCGCACCACGTTCAGCGGCGATGCGGCGTCGCGCCGCGACACCGTGAATGTGCTCGGCTTCCGCGCTCCGCTGGGGGCGTTCATTGCGGCCTGGGGCGGCGGCGCCATGCTGACTTCAGCGCCGTTTGATAACTGGTGGCATGAAGCTTATGGGCTGGACGTGAAGATCATCAGCCCGCCGCATGTTCTGCTGGCGCTGGGCATTGCCGGAATCATGTGGGGTGGAGCGATACTGGCGGCATCGCACCTGAACCGCGCTGAAGGCGAGCGTCGCAGGCGCTTGCAGAGCCTGTTGCTCTTTATCGGCGGCTTCATCATTGTCCAGGCCATGACGCTCAAGCTTGAGTACACGAACCGCGTACTCTTGCACAGCGCCATTTCTTACCTGGTCATCAGCATTGGCACGCTGCTCATGCTGGAAGGGCTGGCGCGCGTTTCCGGCCACAACTGGGCGCGGACGATCATCACCGGCGTCTATTCAATCTTTGTTTTGATTCTGATGTGGGTGCTGCCGTTCTTTCCCGCGCAGCCCAAGCTGGGCCCGGTTTACCAGAACATTACGCACATGGTGCCGCTGCCGTTTCCCCTGCTGCTGGTAGTGCCGGCGTTCTTTCTTGATCTGATCTGGCCGCGGTTTAAGGCAAGGCCCACATGGCAGTGGGCAGTTTTTGGCGGCGTGGCGTTTATGGCGATCCTGATTGCCGTGGAGTGGCCGTTTGCCTCGTTTCTGATGTCGCCGGTGGCTCGCACCCGGTTGTTTGCCACTGTAGATTTTCCTTATTTCGCTCTGCCTACATCGCCGACGGTCCGCCACATCTTTGTGCCCTGGGAGCGTTCAGCGCACGAGTTCTGGCGCAACATGGGAATCGGTTTTTTGTTTTCGATCGCCAGCATGTGGGTTGGGATTTTTTGGGGCGGATGGCTGCAGAAGGTGAGACGGTGAAGTATCGCCGTGATCGCCGCCATCGCACGACATCGCACCCCAGAAAGCCAAGACCGGGCTTTCCGGGGACCCCGACATCGCCGAAATCGGAAAACAAATCTGCCAGATCAACAAGTGGTTGGAATTTACAAGGTACCAGTTGTTTTATGAGGACGCTCTTTCGATCAATTTTAGTTTTGCTGCTGCCGCTGGCTGCAACGGCGCACGTAAACAGTCCTGATGTTTATTTTGACGGCTATGCCGGGCCGTATCACCTGCTGGTAACGCTGCGTCCGCCGACAGTGGTTCCGGGCGTGGCGCAAGTGCTGGTCCGCAGCGTTGGCAATGACGTTGACCAGATCAAGATTCTTCCTCTGCGCATGATTGGCCCAGGCTCAAAGAACGCTCCCATTGCGGATGTGGCCAAGCGCTCGACGGACGATCCCCAACTCTTTACCGGCAGTTTGTGGATCATGGTCCGCGGATCGTGGAAAGTTGAGGTACAGGCGAGCGGACAGAAAGGCGCGGCGCAGCTGGATGTCCCGCTGCCCGCAGTTTCCGCCAGCGCACAGCCCATGCAGGCCGGTCTGGGTATTCTGCTGGCCGTGCTGGGATTGGCGCTGGCAGCGGGGCTGATCGGCATTATTGTTGCCGCTCTGCGCGATGCCGGCTTGCCCTCCGATCAGGCTCCCACGCCTGTACAGAAGAAACGCGGCATGATTGGCCTGGGCGTGGCTGCAGCACTCGTGCTGGCCGCTTTTGTCTTTGGCGACCTGTGGTGGGGCGGCGAGGCCAGCGCGAATGCGCGGCTCAACTACAAGATTCCGCAGATGCAGCCATCGCTGAGCGGAGACTTGTTGCATCTGCAGTTGGAAAACCCGAATGAGTCTGAGCCTACGCGCTTCCGCAGTGAGCAGCCCGATCGTATTCGCCTGGATGACCTGATCCCAGATCACGGCCATATCATGCACCTGTTTGTTGTGCGCATGCCGGACATGAAGGCGTTCTGGCATCTGCATCCTGACCAGGTGCAAACCGGGGACTTCGCAGTGAACCTGCCCATCATGCCGGAAGGCCAGTACAAACTCTATGCGGACATCGTCCATCACACGGGCTTTCCGGAAACGCATGTGGCTACGATAAATCTTCCTGCGCTTGCCGGCGAAACCATGACCGGGGACAACGCCGGCTCCGCCGAGCTTGTGCCTACGGATAAGGTTGCGCAGCTTTCTGATGGCTATCGCATGGTGTGGGAGCGCGATGTTCCCACAGGACCGAACGGCGAGCGGCGCGTGCTTCCAAAGCTCAAAGCCAACCAGCCATATTGGTTTCGCTTTCGCGTAGAAGACAAGGACGGCAAGCCTGCCACCGATCTTGAGCCTTACATGGGCATGGCCGGACATGCAGTGTTTATCAGCACAGACGGCAGCGTGTTTGCCCATGTGCATCCTGCGGGTTCAGTCTCAATGGCGGCGGTGAACCTGGCTGAAGGCGAGAGTTCAAATATCGGCATGGAAAAAATGGCCGGCATGGACCACAGTTCCAGCGGCGCTGAAGTGTCATTTCCTTATGGCTTTCCCAAGCCCGGCGAATACCGCATTTTTGTGCAGGTAAAACGCGCAGGTAAAGTGGAGACAGCGGAATTTACGGCGAAGGCGGAATGAGGGAAACAGAATGACCGGTAATGATCCTGCTCACATTCATACGCTGTTTCAGGAAGCATTCAACGCAGGTGATGTCGATTCGTTGGTAGCGCTGTATGAGCCGAATGCTGTGCTGGTGGTTAAAGGACAGCCGGTGACTGGTTTGCCGGCAATACGAGCCGCCTATCAAAGCATTCTTGCACGGCGATCTCGAATGTCCCTCAAGACCCGCTCAGTGGTGATGTTCGACGATACTCTTGCCGTATTGCATGGCGATTGGACTGTTGAAGCGGCTGCGGTCGAAAGCGGGACGAGGAGTGGGTTGAGCACTGAGGTAGTTCGCCGGCAGTCAGACGGCTCCTGGAGGTTTGTCATTGATAATCCAAATACGCCACGATGATCGGCCCAAGATTCAGCTTTGTCATTTTCTTGTTTCGAGGCGTACAATTTCCTCGATGATTCGCTTCTTTCGCGGCTTCACTTGACGGTAACGGCCAACCTCCGGTCGGATGTTCTTACTGTCAACTTCTCAACTGAGCCGAAAGGAAGAAATTTATGTTGCGCAGAATTTCTGCGGTCGCGATCTTTCTGCTATTCACCCTTTGCGCGCTGGCCCAGAGCAAGTCGCGCCATTTTGAGCTGAATTACTCGTTCTCTATCCGGGTTACCGATCCGGGCAAACCGCTCGATATCTGGTTCCCCATTGCGCAATCAGATCAGTTTCAGCAGGTGAAAATAACCTTCAAGAGCGGCGATCTACCGCTGCAAGAGACCTCAGAGCCGGAATATGGCAACAAGATGTTTTATGCCCACACGGACAAGGCCGACCGGCCGGAATATCACTTTACCGTCAAGTATGACGTGGTGCGTCTGGAGCATTTAGCCGCTGCTTCAGTGGAGGAACCGGTTTCAGCAAAGGAACTGGCCCATTTTCTGCACGCGGATAAGCTGGTGCCCATCACAGGGAAGCCTGCGGAGCTTGCCGCCGAGCAAGTAAAGCCAGGCATGTCTGATCTGGACAAGGGCCACGCTTTCTACAATTACGTTTTCTCTACCATGAAGTATGACAAGACCGGCACCGGCTGGGGGCACGGTGATACGCTCTGGGCATGCGATTCCAAAAGGGGGAACTGCACTGATTTTCATTCAGTGTTTATCTCCATGGCGCGGTCGCAGAAGATTCCCGCGCGGTTTGAGATGGGGCTTTCACTGCCGGAAGGCCAGAGTTCCGGGGAAATTGCCGGTTACCACTGCTGGGCCGAGTTTTATACGCGTGAACGCGGCTGGTTCCCGGTGGATATCTCTGAAGCGTGGAAGCATCAGGAGAAAAAAGATTATTTCTTCGGCGCGCATGATGTGAACCGCGTTCAATTCAGCGTAGGACGCGATATAGAGCTTACGCCGCATCAACACGGTGATCGCGTCAATTACCTGATTTTCCCTTATGTTGAGTTGAATGGGCAGCCGTACCCAAATATCGCCAACGCAATCTCATTCAATGATGTGAAAGACTCCCAGCGGGCCTCACGATAACTGGGTGTAATTCTTGCAAGCGGCCTGGACTACCCGCCCTCACATGTTCAGGCCGCATTTGGTCAAGGGATGAATGGCAAGTGTTAGCTTCTGCCCCGATCTCTCCGTTTCTACCAAAATTGGAAGCCGTTAAGAAAAGGGAACATCGACATTGCTTGTGCACAAAAGGTATGTACAAGCTCGGTTAATGATGTGAAAATTGAGCCGCAAGTTTTATCCAAAATCAACGGGTCTCGAAGCGGACATGATCGGGAACCTGGATTTATCACCTTGACGGGCCGAGAAACGAACAAGCAGAGGAGAAAAAGCTCAATGAGATTGTTAGAGAAGATGTGTTTCGTAGTGCTGGCCTCTGGGCTGGCGTTGGGCCAGGCGACCGCATCCAATAGCGGCTCTGCCGGGACCGGGTCAGTTGCGGATGAACTGAAGGCTTTGCGCGAAGCCATTGGTGAACAGCAGAAACAAATCGCCCAGCAGGAGCAGCAGATTGAGAATCTGCAACAGCAGTTGCAGGATAAGACTTCGGGCACGCCACGAGTGGCCGATGCTGCTCTACACAACACTGCGGTTCCCACAACAACAGCCACCAATACCAAAGCGGTG
>DATEHN010000084.1:0-5415 GCA_035279585.1 Candidatus Angelobacter sp.
TCCGGCGTGGCTGAGCCGAAAAAGCCGGTAGCAGTTTTTACAAAATCGGCTTTGGCAGCCAGACTAAGTTGGCAAGCCAGGATTTTTTCTTCCAGAGTTAGCAATGGAGTCTCAAGTATCACTTTAAGGATGGCGCCGCTACCGTGCGCTACTTCCGCCACCGCCATTATGTCATTCTGTACACCCTGGCGATCACCGGAGCGAAGCGCGCCAACATTCATCACCATATCCAATTCATGCGCGCCCAGGCGAACTGCCTCAGCAGCTTCAAAGCGTTTGACCGTGGTGTGATTGGCGCCCAGAGGGAAGCCGATGGTAGTGGCAATCTTGATTGGAGTGCCGCGTAAAACAGAGACAGCAAGCCCAATCCACCAGGGGTTTACACAGATAGCTGCGAAGTTGAAGCTGGCCGCTTCTTCACACAGCCGGACAATTTGCTGTGCGGTAGCTTCTGATTTGAGTAGGGTGTGGTCAATGAAGCCGGCAACCGTTTGCCAGTTCCGAACGCTGACCTGAGGATCTGACAGAACCTGTGACATCCGAAACGAATTGTACCACTACTTTCCCGCGTCTTCAGAGAAGACGCAAATATCAGGCAGGTTACGGAAGCGCTCTGCGTAATCCAGCCCATAGCCGACTACAAACTTGTCTGGAATCTTGAAGCCGACATAATCTGCCTCAACCGGCATCTGGCGGCGTGAAGGCTTATCAAGTAAAGCAGCGAATTTAAGCATTCGCGGTTTGCGTGCCAGCAAGAGCTTCCGCAGGAATGTAAACGTTAGTCCGGTGTCAAGAATGTCTTCCACCAGGATCACGTTCTTGTCTTCCAGCGGAGTGGTGACGTCTTTGATGAGCTGGACCTCGCCGGCGCTCTCTTTGCGCGTTCCATAGCTGCGCACGGCGATGAAATCAAAAGTGGCGTCCAGCTCGATTTGCCGAGCCAGGTCGCTCAGGAAGAGACACGCGCCCTTAAGCACGCCCAGCAGAACCACCGTTTCACCGGCAAAGTCGCGCGTGATCTCCTGGCCCAGGCGGGCCACGGCTTCTTCAATCTGCTGGCGCGAGATGAGTACTTCCATACTTGAGTGCATGGGGGACGGAGGATTGTACAAAAAAACCGTACCATCTACTAGCCAGCCTGGGTTTTCTGAGTTCAAGCTGCTTTAATGCGTGCTGCTGTTGGCCGCTAGGGTTTGCTGGGATCTTTGCCGGCAGTAATCAACAGGCGGGAGACGATCAGATCGAAAATAATGCGGATTTCCTCATTGGTAGATGAGAAATAAAAGTTGGCGCGGCGGGCCAGCACCTGGTCGCGAAGCATACTTTCAAACATTCCAATCAGCGCTGAGGTCAAAGCGCCGGAAGAAACTTTCTGCGCGAGCGGCGTGCCGGCGATTAACTCAGCCACCACTTGTTCCACTGCGGCACTGAACCGTAAATAACCGGAAGTCACAAGAATGTCAGATCCTGAGCCGGCCCTGCGAATGCGCCGGCCTTCAAACAGCATCAGCTCTTTGAGTGCCTGGTCACGTTCGAACGCCTGCAAGACTAGTTGAAAGATCGTGCGCAGCTTGTCCGCAGGCGAGGGCAAGTCCTTTATAGCCTGAGAAATAAAATCCAGGTTCTGCCAGCCTTGGTCGAAAATCGCCTCCAGCAGACCTTCTTTGCCGCCAAAAAGCTTGGTTAACTGCGCCTCACTGGTGTTTGCCTGGCGGGCAATCGCGGCGATGGAGGTATTTTCAAAGCCGTGGACCGAGAACAGAATCTTGCCCGATTCCAACAGCCGTTCACGCACTGGAGGCGGTTCTGGCTTTGGCGTGGACATTGAAGCGCACGGTAGCAGAACTGCCGTTTGCGAGTCAAACAAAGGTGATTTGGGTTCAATCATCACGCTAACGCTTTGCCCAAAAAACTGCATTACCACTGATTCCCAGTGATGACACTGATCAAACAAAGGCTTCGCATAGGATCTGTTGACAAATTGGTCTTTTTCTAATCAGTGTTCGCAGCGTTTATCAGTGGTGAGAGTTGTTTTTAGGCAAGCCTCACGCTAACGCTTCTAAAGCATTTAGTTACAGCGGCGAGTGGCCAGAAGCGAGCCACTGTTTTAGAATTTCCTGTTTCCTTCACGAGGCAAGGTCACACCAATGCCGCTCCCTGAATACAAGCAGTTAGTTGATGCCGCTAAACGCGAGGTTAAAGAGATTGATCCGGCTGAGCTGAAGCGCATGCAGCAGGCAAAGGAAAACTTTACGCTCATCGATGTCCGCGAACCGGACGAGGTGGCGGAAGGCGCAATAGCCGGCGCCAAGCCGCTGCCGCGCGGACAATTGGAATACAAGATCGACTCCATCACTGCCGATAAAGAGCAGCCAATTGTCTGCTATTGCGGCGGAGGCGGGCGCTCAGCTCTGGCAGCACAGTCCTTAAAGAAGATGGGGTTCAAGAATGTGATGTCACTGGCCGGGGGATATAAGGGGTGGAAGCAGAGTAGCGGGCAGTAATGAGTATTTAGTACTTGGTATTTAGCAAACTGCTCCCTCACACTTTTGCGAATGCTGGATGCGGTGTATTACTTACAGGCATCACGCTGGCTCGTTCCTGAATCATGAAAATGGCAGCCGCAACGGATTGCTAAGTACCAAAGACTAAGTTCTAAATACGAATTCAAAAAATCGTTTAAAGGATCGAAACTCATGAACCTGAACGGCATTAAAATTACCTGGCTTGGACACGCAACGTTTCTCGTTAATACTCCCGGGGGCAAGACTTTCATTATTGATCCCTGGGTGAGCGGCAATTCCTCAACCCCTGCGGACAAAAAGATCATTTCCAAGCTGGATTACATGCTTATCACGCACTGCCACAGCGACCACTTTGCTGATGCTGTTGAGCTGGCTACTAAACATCAGGCCACCGTGGCGGGAATGTATGAGCTGTGCATGTACATGCAGAAAAAAGGCGTGAAGCAGATTGCACCCATGAACAAAGGGGGCACTCAGCAGGTGGGGGATATTAAGGTCACCATGGTCAACGCGCACCACTCAAATACGCTTGAAGACGGCGCGACAGTTTTTACTCCGGGTGAGCCATGCGGGTTTGTGATTGAGTTTGCCAATGGCCTCAAGATTTATCATGCCGGTGATACCTGCGTTTTTGGCGATATGGCGATTATCCGCGAGCTTTATGCGCCCGATCTGTGCATGTTGCCCATCGGTGATCTCTTTACCATGGGCCCCAAACAGGCTGCCTACGCTTGCGGCCTGCTCAAGCCCAAAGCCGTGGTCCCCATGCACTATGCCACGTTCCCAGCGCTTACCGGCACGCCGGAAGCATTCCAGAAAGAGCTGAAAGCGCGGGGCGTGAACGTGGAATTGATTACCATGAAGCCGGGAGAGACTATTTCTTGAGATTTCTGTCGCTTCGCTCCAAACCGCCCGGCGCACTGGCCCGCAACGACGGTTAGGCGCTCCTGTTGCAAGCCGCTGGCGCGTGGTCGGCCTCGCGGCTTTTATAACTCAGCGAGCCGGGAGTAGGAGCCTCTAATCGACAAAATCCGAGGTAGGGACATAGCCATGCTACGTCTCTACGCCAGGATTATGAAAGGTCCGCAATAATGACTGGAGTTACAAACCCTGCGGTTGACGAATACATGCTCGCGTTGCTGCCGGCGCGGGATGCGGTCTTGCAAGAGATGGAGCAGCAGGCCGCCAAGCGCGACATCCCAATTGTAGGCCCGGCTGTTGGCCGTGTGCTTTACCAGTACGCAAAGCTTATCAACGCGCGCAAGGTGTTTGAGATGGGCTCGGCCATTGGATATTCAACCATCTGGTGGGCGCAGGCCGTTGGCGCCGGCGGAGAAGTCTTTTATACCGATGGCGATCCTAAAAATGCGGAAGAAGCGCGTGGCTATTTTCAGCGGGCCAGCATGGCGAGCCGAATCCGCATGGGGGTGGGTGATGCGTTAGAGCAGCTCTCTGCACAGAAGCAGGAGTTTGACATCATCTTTAACGATGTCGATAAAGAGTACTATCCGCGCGTGCTGGACCTGGTGGCTCCGCGCCTACGCCGCGGCGGATTGTTTATCACGGACAATGCGCTCTGGTATGGCCGCGTAACCGAAGCTAATCCAAAAGAAGAGAGCACGCAAGCGGTCCAGGAATTTAATCAGCGCCTGTACGCGATGAAAGAGTTTTTTACCACGATCTTGCCGTTGAGGGATGGGCTGGCGGTAGCGGTGAAGGGGTAGAAAGATTCCGTCGATGTAGTCCTGAAGTGTAGAAATTGCTGAATCAGCGTTACTAATCTAAATCTACATACCTTTACGAAAGTTTTCTTGATCCGGCCAGCCATGCTTTGTTAAAGTTCGCGCATCCAGAGTTGCTCTTTTGGGGGGGGAGATTCGGCCATGAAAGTATTGCGCGCCACTATCAGCACATTATTGTGTCTGCAGTTTGTTCTTGGCCAATGCCAGTCTGCATCGCAAGGCTCGGGGGAGCAGCAGACGTCACCCCCGGCGCAAGCTGCGCCTCAATCACAACAATCAACGCCACAAACGCAGTCAACGCCGCAAACGGAGCAGTCTGCTCCGCCACAGTCAAGTGCTCCATCTGGCTCGTCGCAACCAGGCACTCAGGCGCAAGACGCACAATCATCAGCTAATGGGCAGACCACGGTTACGCCGGTGCCGCAAGTAACGCCAGCCTTGAACGGTTTTGGATTGGAGGATGGCACCCCGGTCAAATTGCGGCTGACACGCAATCTTTCCTCAGGGACCGACAAAAAAGGAGATACGGTTGATTTTGAGGTGACAGAGGACGTAAGCGTGAACGGAATCGTAGTAATTCCACGCGGCGGAATCGCCTGGGCGACCATTACAGAAGCGCAGCCTAAGCGGCGCATGGGACGCGGCGGCAAATTGGATGTAAACATTGACAATGTACGTCTTAAGGACGGAGAAAAGGTCCCGCTGCGTGCGGTGAAAGAAAATAGAGGCGGAGGCCATGTGGGAGCAATGACCGGAGCGATGGTCGCGACCGGAATTGTTTTCTTTCCGGCTGCACCTCTGTTCCTGTTTATGCATGGCAAGGATATCAATATCCCAAAGGGTACTGAGATTACTGCCTATGTTGCTTCGAATGTTCCTCTAGAAAGAGCGAAGTTCATCGATGTACAGCAGCCTCAAGGACCGAGTTCTGCTGCAGCGAATGTAAGCGCCGAAGAAGCCGAGGCAATGATTGCCCTGGTATCCACGCCAGCCGGAGCCGATGTTTCAGTGGATGATGCGTTTGTTGGAAACGCTCCAGCAAAGCTCAAGCTAAAAGCCGGCAAGCACACGATCAAAGTAACTATGGCTGGTTACAAAGATTGGTCACGTGAGATGACGGTCATCTCCGGATCAGAGGTCAACCTGAC
>DATEHN010000085.1:0-4220 GCA_035279585.1 Candidatus Angelobacter sp.
TGATTACGCTGGTAACCAAGGGTTACGTTTGGGGTGCTCTTTCGGCGTTTCTGTTATGTGCAGCCATTTACATAGAGCGGAACTGATGCCAGAATGTCCCCCACCAACCCACTGACTATGTCTCAGCAGATTCCAGCCGCAAATTCAGAGCTCTCCGATCCAGATCAGAAGGACGGTTTCCCGGTTCAGCAGCCAGTGGAAGCGCATTGGAGGCGCAGCTTCTGGGCGCTAATCCTGGTCCAATTTCAGGGCGCATTCAGCCTCAATGTGCTGCGTTACCTGCTCACCTTTATGGTGATGGGCGCAACCATTTCAGAAGCACGCGGCGACACTCTGGTCTCATTGATCTCGTTCCTGTTCTTTCTGCCACTGGTGCTCTTCAGCATGGCCGGCGGTTTTCTGGCTGACCGGTTCAGCAAGCGGCAGGTCACCATTGCAACCAAGGTGATTGAGATTGCCGCCATGGTGCTGGCGATTTTTGCTTTGACCTCCACGCAACAGCAATATCTGGGAGAGGTGGTTGATTTCTGGCGGCGTCCGGGCCTGTTGCTTACGCATTTTCCTCTTCCACTGATTGTGCTTTTTGTAGCCGCGACGCAAGCTGCCTTGTTTGGCCCTTCAAAATATGGACTGCTGCCTGAATTGTTGCCGGAAAAATGGCTCTCCTGGGGCAACGGCGTAATTGAGTTGGGGACATTTCTGGCCATCATCTCCGGCGCCATGGCTGCCGGATGGCTGGCACAGGTTTTCCAGGGCCGCGAGTGGAAAGTGGCAGTCTGGCTGGTGGGCTCTTCAGGATTGGGTCTGCTTTGCAGCATGGCGATCAGCAAAGTGCCGGCGGCAGCTCCACAAGCCAAATTTCGCGCCAACTTTGTTGCCAGCCTGTGGGAGCAGATACAGCTTATGCGTCCTGACCGCACGCTTTGGCTGGCGGTGATCGGCAATACATACTTCTGGTTTCTGGGAACGCTGTTTTTTCAGACAGTTGTTGTCTTTGGCAAGAAGACGCTTCATCTTGATCCATCGAGCATTGCTTTGCTCGATGCCGCGCTGGCTCTGGGAATTGGCATTGGCAGCCTGTTGGCAGGTTATCTCTCTGGAGACAAGATTGAGTACGGCCTCATGCCGCTGGGCGCCTTCGGCATGACCGTGATGGCGGCTGTAGTCGGCATTGTGCCCCACAATTTTTTGCCTGCTGCTTTTGCTCTGGCTGGACTGGGAATTTTTGGCGGCTTCTTTGCCGTGCCGGTGAATGCGCTCATCCAGCATCGTCCACCTGCTGATAAAAAAGGCGGCGTTATCGCCGCGGCAAACCTGCTTTCTTTTGTCGCTGGCGTAGGAGCGTCAGGCGCTTACTTTGTCTTCACCAGCTTTGGCCATCTTGATCCGCGTGGCGTCTTTGTGGCCGGCGCGATCATTACTCTGGCGGGAACAATCTACGTCCTCTACCTGTTGCCGGATTGGTTCCTGCGGCTGCTGCTCTTCTTTCTTACCCACACGATTTACCGCATCAAGATTCTGGGCCGTGACAACATTCCGGAAAAAGGCGGAGCGCTTTTTGTCTCCAACCACATGTCGTTTGTTGACGTGTTGCTGCTTCTGGCTTCCACTGACCGGCCTATTCGCTTCCTGATGTTTCAGGGGATTTATGAAAAGCCCATCATCAAGCCGTTTGCGCGGATGATGAAGGCCATCCCTATCTCTTCTGAACTGCGACCGCGCGATATGATCCGCTCTCTCCGCGCAGCCAGCGATGCTATCCGTGATGGCGAGATTGTCTGCATCTTTGCTGAAGGGCAGATCACCCGCACCGGCCAGCTGCTTCCATTCCGGCGCGGGATGGAGCGAATCATCAAAGGGCTGGATGCGCCCATTGTGCCCGTGAACCTGCATGGCGTATGGGGAAGCATCTTCAGCTTTGAGCGCAACCGCTTTTTGTGGAAAGTGCCGAGGCGCGTGCCTTATCCGGTGACCGTAAGCTTTGGACAATGGCTTCCCTCAACTGCCGCTCCTGCTGAAGTGCGCCAGGCAGTTCAGGACTTGCAGAGCGAGGCTTTTGCCGCAAACCGCAACCCTAAATTCACTCTTGATCGCGCGTTTGTGCGCAGTGCTCGCCGCTATTTCTGGCGCTTCGCCATGGCCGATGCGCGAGTTCCCAAAATGCGCTTCGGCGGTGCGCTGGTAAAAAGCATTTTCGTGGCGCGACGGATGAAGCCGCTGTGGAAAGACCAGGAGATGGTCGGAATCCTGATGCCGCCTTCAGCGGGCGGTGCGCTGGTGAACTATGCAGCCATGTTGTTGGGCCACGTTCCCGTCAATCTGAATTACACCGCCAGCAATGAAGTGATTGCGTCATGCAGCCGGCAGTGCAATCTGCAGACTGTTGTCACCTCAAAAGCTTTTCTGGAGCGCTTCCCAAAGATTGAGATTCCCGGACGGACGCTGCTGCTGGAAGATGTGCTGAATAAGCCCCGGCTGGGCGAAAAATTAATATCGCTGATCCTTGCCTGGACACTACCTTACCGTTTGCTGAAATCAGTGTTGGGCGCAAAACGGCGCGCTGATGAAGACCTGGGCACGGTGATTTTCTCCAGTGGCAGCACCGGCGATCCCAAGGGCGTGATGCTCACGCACCACAATATTCTCGCCAACATTCGCCAGGTGACTCAGGTATTTATGCTGGGCGGGAATGACAAGGTGCTGGGCAGTCTTCCGTTCTTCCATTCCTTTGGCTTCACGATTGGGCTGTGGCTGCCGGTGGTGCACGGGATCGGCGTGGTCTTCCATCCCAACCCGCTCGATGCCACTTCAATCAGCGAACTGGTCTCCAAATATCGCGTGACTTTCCTGATCGCGACGCCGACATTTTTGCAGGCCTATATGCGGCGCTGCTCGCCGGAACATTTTGGCAGCCTGCAATATGTGCTGGTGGGCGCAGAAAAACTTCCTGAACGAACGGCGCTTCAGTTTGAAGACATCTTTGGCATTCGTCCGCTAGAAGGCTATGGCTGCACGGAATGCGCTCCTGTCGTCGCCGTGAATGGTCGCGACTTCCGTGCTCCAGGCTTTCGCCAAGTGGCTGCGCGTCGCGGGACCATCGGCCATCCGCTGCCGGGCGTGAGCGTTCGTATTGTTGATCCTGAGACGCAGGAGTTGCTGCCGCTGGGCAAACCAGGAATGCTGCTGGTGAAAGGCCCCAACGTGATGAGAGGTTATCTGGGCCGCCCAGAGAAGACTTCAGAAGTGCTCAAAGACGGCTGGTACACCACAGGTGACATTGCCACCATGGAAGAAGATGGCTTCCTGACCATCACGGACCGGCTCAGCCGCTTCAGCAAGATCGGCGGTGAGATGGTGCCGCACATCAAGATTGAAGAAAAGCTGAACGAACTTTCCGGCAGGGCGGAACAGGCGTTTTCCGTTTCAGCAGTTCCTGATGAAAAAAAGGGTGAGCGCATCATTGTGCTACATACTCTTCCGGAAGAAGAACTGGAGACGGTGCTGGCCCGGTTTGCTGAATCTGATCTGCCGGCTCTATGGAAGCCCAAGAAAGACCAGTTCTTTCATGTGGATGCCATCCCTTACCTGGGCACCGGCAAATTGGATTTGCGGGCTTTGAAAACGATGGCGGCCGGGCTTGTTGTGGCTGAAAAGTGACATATCCATGGTTCCCAAAATGGGAAGCAGGTAGAAAGCCCCGACAGCAAGGCTCTCTATGTGTATAAAAGTACATGTACTTAAGTGAATAGCCCGATTTCCACGATCATTAAGGCAAATTTTTGTTTTTCCTTTAACAATCTCCTGTATGTCTGCTGGCCACTGCACTAGAATCCCTTCCGCAAACCAACTGCAATCGGAAACAGAGGCCAAATCCTTATTTCTTGTGAAGGCTTTTTGAAAAAAACGATTTCCACTAAAGGAGAGAGTTCATGAGAGTCTTACCCAAATTAGGTTTCCTGGTGCTGGCGGCGGGCATGGCGCTGGCGCAGTCAGGCGGGGATGGAGGCGGACAAGGCCAGAATTCGTCAGTCGCTGACGAACTGAAGGCCCTGCGTGCGGCCATTACAGCCCAGCAAGCGCAAATCGCCCAGCAGGAGCAGCAGATTGAGAATCTGCAACAGCAGTTGCAGGATAAGACTTCGGGCACGCCACGAGTGGCCGATGCTGCTCTACACAACACTGCGGTTCCCACAACAACAGCCACCAATACCAAAGCGGTG
>DATEHN010000086.1:0-59953 GCA_035279585.1 Candidatus Angelobacter sp.
CGCAGCTCCGCCTCTTCCTTCTTCAGCCTTGCCAGTTTGCGCGCGAGATACAGCAGATAGCTTATATAAATGGTCCACACGGCAATATAGCCGGCCACCATGTAATGGTGCTGCACCATCTTTTCATGCAGAAGTTTTTCATCCTGGAAGAAAAGCGCGACCGGGGCAATCATCGCCAGGCTGGTGGTCTGCGCGGCTTTCTGGATATGCAGATGATTGACCTTCTGGCTGGTCCGCTCCAGTTCATACCGGAACCACGCGATCATCAGAGCAAACATGGTGAAGGCCAGCATGTTCCACAGCAGCACCTTCTGCATCTCCGGGTTCAGGTTGGGCGTGCCGATCATCGGCTGGGGATGGTTGGTGCGGAACCAGCGGTTTGACATGTACACAATCGGCATGTCGAGCGCGGCAAGGATCGCCATTGAGGCCGCCATCACTGAGGTTGATCCCGCTTCAGACGACCGGCGCAGCACCAGATAGCTCATATAAAGCAGCCATAGAATCAAACTGGTGGTCAGCCGCGCGTCCCACACCCAGAACGTGCCCCAGGCGTAACGCGCCCAGATGGGGCCGCTGATCAAAACCACGCCAAAGAAGACCACGCCGACCTCAGCGCCCGTGACGGCCAGGGCATCGGCAACCGGGCTGCGCTTCCATAGATACCATAGCGAAGCAATAAAATTTCCCCAGAACAGGATTGACGCTGCCGTGGCCGCAGGCACGTGGTAATAGAAAATGCGTTGCGCGTCACCCATGGTCGCTTCCGGAGGAGCAACCTCCAGCGCCTGGTATGTTCCCCAGGCCAGCAGCCCCAGGGTAATCAGCAGGAAGAAAAAGAAGATTTTAGATTTCATTCTGCGTTCAACACCGTTTCAAAAAGCAGGAAGCATGCGGCGGTAAAGACCACGCAGAATCCTGCCAGGAATTTCATCTGCACTGCAGGTGAGCCCTCCCCTGTAAGTACTTCAGTTGTCCCCGTCACCATGGTGACAACCGCAGGGATGGAAATCGGGAGCAGCAGCAGCGGCAACATCAGCTCGCGGTTGCGCGTGCGCAGTGACATGGCGGCAAAGAACGTTCCATTCACCACCAGCGCCCACGTACCCAGCAGCGCGATTACCACCAACTGCCATAGCGGCCCTACAGAACTTAAATTGTAAAAGAGCACAAACAGCGGGGCCATCAGGCATTCCAGCAGAACCACAAAAATAAAGTTACCTAGGCATTTGCCCAGAAAGAGCGCCTCAGCCGGCGCAGGGGAGACCCGGTAGGCGTCCAGCACGCCGTTTTTCAACTCGCGGGCCCACGATTGGTTCAGCGCCATAATCGTGGAAAAGAGAAAGGCGGTCCACACCAGCCCGCCTGCTATCTTGCGCGATTCGTCTACCGTGGGACTGAAGGCAAAGCTGAAGATCACCACCACCAGCAGGGAGAAAAAGAGCATGGAGTTCAGAACGTCGCGCGAGCGCCACTCCAGCCGCAGGTCCTTGGCCACGTTCACCCACATCATCCTTGTGATCGACATGCTCTTGGGTGGAACTTCAGGCGCAATGCTCTTTGTGGTAGCGGCGCTCATGCCTTCGCTCCCGGCATTGGCCCGCGATCGATTAGTTGTCCATGCGAAAGCATGATGTACTCATCCGCCAGCTCTGCCAGCAATCCGATCTGGTGTGTGACCAGCAGAACTGTGTTGCCGGCGCTGCGCATTCCGGCCAAAAGTTTTGCGATCTGCAGCGCAGACTCGGGATCCACGTTTGAAAAAGGCTCGTCCAGCAGCAGCAGTCGCGGCGAATGAAAAATAGCCCGTGCCAACGACAATCGCTGCCTCATCCCCTGTGAATACTGCCCAACCCGGCGTGCGAGCTTGGGATCAAGCCCTACCCGCTGCATGGCCTCAGCAAAAGGCGCATCGGATTCCATTCCGTACAGCCGGCCAAAGAAGCGCAGGTTCTCCATGCCATCAAGCTCGTCATAGAGCAGCGGCGCATGGGCCATATAGCCAACCTGGTGCAAAGCTTTCTTGTTGGGCGCGCCAAAAATCTGGATGCTGCCTTCCGTTGGCTCATTCAGGCCGGCAATCATGCGCAGCAGCGTTGACTTGCCTGCGCCATTTTCTCCGCGCAGCACGTAGAACCGCGCCGCCTGCAGTTCAAGCGAGACTTTTCTTACCGCAGCGGTACGGCCATAAATTTTTGAGACATTTTCCGTGCGGACCGGGAGCGCGTCAATAGTCAGCGGTGGACCTCAGTTAGTACTTGCTCGCCGCGTTGCCAGGTGACTTCTGCTCTGCCTGGGCTTTCTCCATGCTCTCATACTTTGAGGCGCATTTGGCCTGGACCTCTGTGGCGTGGAACGTACCGTTGCGGTCAAGCTTACCGTAGACGAGGGCTTGCGCGTGGTCTTTAAACGTATCGGGAGGAGGCTCGCTTCCTTTGTAGCTAACAGGCATCAGCAGCGTGCCGCCTTCACTGTCCTGAATCACGAAATCGGCTTGCGGGCCTTTGCGCTTGATGGAACCAGGCTGGACGATGCCCTCCACGCGCAGAGTTCGGGTGTAAGCGCTGTCTCCCAGAGTATGCAACTCGCTCAGCTTCACGTAATAACTCTTGCTCTCCTGGACGCCAGTGTAGGCAAGGTAACCCAGAGCTATCACAATGAGCGCAACCGCAATCCCGAACCGGACAAATTTTTTGGTCTCCAGCGACATACCTCTTTAAAGGTTATCCCCGCTTGGCAGGCGGGTCAAGAGGACTTCTTGAGATGCGTGACCTTGGTCACACGTCCTTTCTATGGCAGGTATAATAAAGAGTTTCCGATCTTAAAGGGGGAGCTCATGAGCACACTCCAGAGCACCGCGCCAACTGAAACCAGCCAGCAGATCAAGCCCCGCGAAGAGTGGATTACCCGTCGTCGCGAGCAGGCCACACGCACTGGCGATGAAAACGTCTCCCAGATGCACTTTGCTCGCAAGGGACTGATTACAGAGGAGATGTTGTACATCGCCGACCGCGAAAAGCTTTCTCCCACTTTGGTGCGTGATGAAGTGGCTGTCGGCCGGATGATCATTCCCGCAAATATCAACCATCCAGAGCTTGAACCCATGGCCATCGGCGTGGCTTCGCTGTGCAAGATCAACGCCAATATCGGCAACTCCGCCATCACTTCCAACGTGGATGAAGAGCTGAAAAAGCTGCATACGGCGGTCCATTTTGGCGCCGATACGGTGATGGACCTCTCCACCGGCGGCGGAATTCACGAAATCCGCGAAGCGATCTTGCGTCATTCGCCGGTGCCGATTGGTACCGTACCGATCTACGAAGCTGTCTCACGTGTCAAGCGCATTGAAGACCTGAACGCCGATCTGATGCTCGAAGTCATAGAAGAGCAGGCACAACAGGGCGTCGATTACATGACCATCCACGCCGGCGTGCTGGTGCAGTATCTGCCGCTGATCTCCAAGCGCATCACCGGCATCGTGAGCCGCGGTGGCGCGATCCTGGCCCAATGGATGGCCCACCATCACAAACAGAACTTCCTCTACGAGCGCTTTGACGATATCAGCAAGATCATGAAAAAGTATGACGTCTCGTACTCGCTGGGTGACGGGCTGCGGCCAGGCTGCATTGCCGACGCCAGCGATGAAGCCCAGTTCGCCGAGCTGCGCACCCTGGGCGAGCTAACCAGCAAAGCCTGGGAGCATGATGTCCAGGTCATGATTGAAGGCCCCGGCCACGTCCCGCTCGATAAGATCAAGGAGCAGGTGGAGAAGGAAGTGGAATGGTGCTATGGCGCTCCGTTTTACACTCTAGGGCCGCTCGTTACCGATATCGCTCCCGGCTATGACCACATCACCTCTGCCATTGGCGCGGCAATGATCGGCTGGCACGGCGCAGCCATGCTTTGCTACGTCACACCCAAAGAACATCTGGGTCTGCCGAACGAAAAAGACGTGAAGGACGGAATCATCGCTTACAAGATCGCTGCTCACGCCGCTGATGTCGCGCGGCATCGCCCCGGCGCGCAGGACCGCGACAACGCGCTCAGCTACGCCCGCTACACCTTCGACTGGGAAAAGCAGTTTGCCCTCTCGCTCGATCCTGAGACCGCGCGCTCCATGCATGACGAAACCCTGGCTGACGATTACTACAAAGAAGCCAAGTTCTGCTCCATGTGCGGGCCCAAGTTCTGCTCCATGAACTACTCGCAGAAGGTAGATGAGTTCAACAAACAGGTTTACGGAATCGAGAAGACGGATTATTCGGAGTTGGTGGAGAAGATCACGGCAGGAAAATAGCTTCTGATCGCGCTCCAAGCCAGAAAGTCATCCGGCGCGGCTGGACTAGAACGTCTTGAAATAGAATCGGTTTGACAGCCGGGGTGCCATCCGGGCTTTTGCCGGTGATCCCGTGAGTGGCATGCAGGGGACGTTGCCCTGGTTGTCGCGACGCGCGTTTCTCCGCGCACCAGCAGGTCGCAAACAAAGCGATGCGATGCAGCTTAAGGCAAACGCAACTTGATCCGGGCTCCCCTTGCCGGGCTCACATAGAATCATCTGTCTTCTGTTTTGGCCGGCTTTGTCTAGAATTGTCTGCATTGCGACACACACTTTTCCGAACTGTGGAACAACTTGGCTTGCGGAACGAAGGCATTATCATCGGAAGAAGGAGCCGAAATGGCTGTTTGCACATCATGCGGCAGGGAAGCAGACGAGGCCTCAAGATTTTGTACAGGCTGCGGGCAGCCGCTGGTGAAAGCAGCGCCGGCGTTGGCGCCGGTCTCTCCGGCGAGAACATGTCCATCCTGTAGCGCGCCCGTTAAGCCATCGTCTGCATTTTGCACCAGCTGCGGCCAGAGCTTGTCCGCGAAGGCAGGCGCACCGGCGAATGCCGCTTCTACAGTCGCTCCGGTAAGCACTGCGCCTGCCGCTGTGCCGTCACCACCAACATATCAAACGCCCCCGCAACCCAGCGAACCTTCGTATTCAAATTCTACGTATCAGCAGCCGCAGCAGCCGGGCGGCGGAAAGTTCGGATTGGCAGTTCTGATCCTGCTGTTGGTAATTGCTGCAGCCGGTTTCGGCGCATGGTATTTCTGGGGCGTGGAGACGATTGTGGTTTGCAGCCCGCCGGACGTCAGGGTCTTTCTTGACGATAAGGAAATTACACCTACCTCATACGGCCGCTACGTGATTCCGCATCTCTCGCGCAAGCCGCACCTGCTTAGGGTCCAACGCCCAGGCTTTGCGGATACGATCCAGCGGCTCGATTTTCCGCTAAGCTCATCGCGCGAATGGGTGAACGTGCGGCTGGTTCCCAGCACACGAAGGCGGCGCTAGCGCGCTTACTGCGTATCCAGATCAGAGAAATGCTTCAGCCCGGCTTGCTGGCCAGACTGTTTTGGCTTTTGCGTTGGTACCGGACGCTGAAAGTGCCGGATGACCACATCATCACCAATGGTCTCTTCGCCCTGCTGTGCCGCGATGCGCCGCGCTTGGTCTATTCGCGGTGAAGGCTTCTCCGGCGCCTGAGCCTGATTACTGGCGGTCGTGGTCGCAGCTGTCGTCTGCGGAACTTTGGCTGATGTGGTCCCCTGTGCAGGCGGTCCACTGGCCTTTAGAGTCACGCCTCCAGTCTGTAGTGTTACGCCGCCGCTTGGTGCGGCTGCGCTGCTGCCCGCAGCTTGCGTTGCGGGCTTGGCCAGCGGCGTGCGCGGATACAACGAACCTAAGATGATTCCCACCACAAAGATCACTGTGATAACCGCTGCTCCGGCCATCACCGCCCGCAATTGCGAAGACATAGGTTGGCGGCGCTTTTTCGCCACCACGGCCATGGCAGCGTGCCACCATGTCTCTGTGGAAGAAGGCCGCGGAGGAGCTGCCGGACTGGGTGACGCCGCGCGGCTCTCTTCGCGCGCGATCACTTCACGCAGGCTTTGCTCTTGCTGGCTCTGTTCGTGCAAACTCTGTTCGTGCAGGCTTTGTTCGTGCAAACTTTGTTCGTGCCAACCAGGGTCCCGCTGCCGCACCAGCTCAATCAGCCGTGCTGAAGCGGCTTCACGCGCTGCCTCCAGTTCAAGAGCGCGTTGTTGTGCTTCTGCGCGCCGTTGTTCCAGGTCAAGCAGGCGCGCCTCATGGGCGGCCCGCGCTTCCGCAGAGCGTATCTCAATCTTCTTTTGCAATTCCTGTGACTGGTCACGGAATGACTCAACTGTTGATCTGGCAATTGCCCTGGCATTGGCCATGGCCCTGGCAGTAAGGTTTGCCCCACGCTGCCAGACGTTGGGCTGCGCAGGCCGGGCAGGCGGCCTTTCCGGCAACGCCGCAGGCTGTACTGGTTCGCGATCCGGAGTATTCTCAAGCCGCAAAGCTTCGTGTTCCATTTCCGCATCAACTTGCGGGGTGCCAAATGGCGTTAGCTGCGCAAGGTAGGGAACAGGATCGGCCGGTTTGGCTATTTCAGAAAGCATGGCTGGCTGAGCGGGTGTTTCATCCGCAAACGCCACCGGTGGCATCGGTGCGCGCTCCATCACCGGGATTTCAATTTCAGATGGCGCCGGCTCTTTAGCCGGCAGCTCCGTTGAGGCAGCAAAAGCAGCCTCAAATTCACGCTCAGGATCGCGTTCCCGCACGACCGGAGCTTCAGGGACAATGGAACTCTTAAGAGGAGCAGCTTCCGCGGCCGGCATGGCAGCCTGTATCACACCGGGAGCTACGGCAATATCTGCCTGGAACTCGTCAGCCAGGCCGGCTGCGCGTTCCAGCACATCCGCCCGTTCACAGATTTCAAATTCAATTTCCAGGTCGGCGGGGGCAAGGTTTAGCTCATCTGGGCTGGCCACCTCTACCCTATAACCTTGTTGCTGCAATTGGCTGGAAAGCGCGGCTGTCCGCTCCGGATGGTGTGTAAATATGCGAGCCAGTGGCATGGGGGAGCCACCTCCCATAAATTTTGACTCTAGGTGCCACGGAAAGACACTCCGCTGCACAGGTACATAGTACAGCAGTGGCGTAAGGAATTAGACGCAAATTGCGGGGCAGGGGCTGTCTGGCAGGTGACTCTTTCAGTTCGCTTCGGCAAAGTCCATGCCGTCGGCAAACTGCAGGCCGGCGATCTGCCTGGCGTGATACTGCACTTCCAGATAAGCCGTCATGATCGCAATATGAATGGACTCGCGTTGCGCCGCGCTGGTGCATTCCGTACGAATGCGGTCAAGCTCCAAATACCGGTCATGTGCCTGCACGAATTTGTTCACGACTGTGTTCATAGCTTCTTCATTGTTCTAGGAGTCAGCAAAACCGCGAATCGCTCAAAGACCTTAGAACCCTCCTTGGTATCCACTAGCGGAGTAACGTTACCGCGATAACGTTACTTCTGCGGGTACTCAGGAATTCTGCGCCCTGACAGGCGCATTTTCTGTGAGCAGGGTCACAGGACTTCACGCTTGGTTGCGATGAGAAAAGCCGCCAGGAGAAGAGAGGAAATTAGCCGGCGCGCGGCGGAAATCACGGTTCCGAGTACACCGTTTCTTCCCGCGCGTTGGTGTAGCTCTCAAAGAAAATCTTGTAGCCGTCGGGATCTGTCATGGAGGTGACCCACATGCTGTTTCCCACAAAAGGTCTTGTTGCCTGAATGCCGCGTGCCATCACCTCGTGGTAGATGGCCAGAGCATCTTTGCAGATAAAATAAATTGAGACGCCAACCCCCACTTTGCCTTCCGGCTTCCAGGAATCGTGCCCTTCCGTGCGATACTCCTGCAGCATCAGGGCTGCGCCGCCATGCTTCAGCCAGCACCAGCGCAGCTTGCCTTCGTCAATCCACCGGTAGGTCATCTCAAAGCCCAACCCATCAATGTAAAAACGCACTGAATCCTCAATGTTCTTGACGTTAAAGAAAGGGACAGCTTGCTGGACGTTGGTCTCGGTCTGTACCTGAGATTCCATATTCGATCCCGTTCGAATGGCAGCAATTTAGCTTTTTGGTTTTTGCTCTAATCTGTTTGCGTAACCAGCTTTTTACTAACCGCTAAAGACTAATTACTAACTACTGGTTCTCCGTATGCCTCATCCAGCAGCTCAATCACGTGCTTTACCGGCAATTGCAGCCCTCGTTCCTGCACCCCGGCGCGCAACTGGATCATGCAGCCCACGTTGGCGGTGGCCAGCATGTCAGAGGAAACAGAAGTTACGTCTTCCATCTTCCGTTCCAGGATTTTCATGGAGAGTTCATTCTGCGCCACGTTATAGACTCCGGCGCTGCCGCAGCACTGGTCAGAATGGGGCAGCTCCACCAGTTCACAGCCAATCGCGGCCAGCAGTTCGCGTGGTTGCGTGCGGATGCGCTGCGCGTTGGCCAGATGGCACGGGTCCTGGTACGCGACTTTTTGGCCAATCTTCTTCTTCGGCGCCCGCAAACCGATTCCCGCCAGATACTCGGTCACGTCTTTCATCCTGGCCTTAAATTCCTTCGCCCGGCCAAGGTATGCCGGATCATTTTCCAGCAGGTCGTCATACTCCTTCATGTTTGATCCGCAGCCGGCAGCGTTGGTCACAATCGCGTCGTAGTCGCCGCCCAGAAATATGTCGATGTTGTGCCGCGCCAGCTCTCGCGCCTCATCGCGCATGCCGGCATGGGCGTGCAAAGCACCGCAGCAACCTTGGCCTACAGGAATATGGACTTCGATCCCGTTCTGCGTCAGCACATTCACCGTCGCGCGGTTCAGATGGGAGAAAGCCACGTTATTAATGCATCCGGCCACAAAGGCGACCTGGCCCCGCTTCTCGCCCACAGCAGGAAAGACCTTGCCGATCTCAGCAAAGAAAAATTCCTGGTCAATCTGCGGGGAAAGCTTGTCCAGATCAGCCACGCGCAACAGCTTCAGCAGCCCGGATTTTCTTGTCAGCGTCTGCAGTCCTGACCGCTGATAAAACCGCATCAGGCCGGCCACGCGGCGCAACGTGTTGAAATTGGGAATTACCTTCTTATAGAAGAAGCCGCGCATCGTACGCTGGAGCCATGGCCGTTTGTATCCCTGCTCAATCTGCGCTCGCGCCCGCTCCACAATGCGGCCATACTTCACGCCGGAAGGGCAGGCGATTTCGCACGCCACGCAACCCAGACAGCGGTCAATGTGGGTGGCAAACGTCTCCCCCAGCTCCATCTTGCCTTCATTCACCTGCAACACCTGGTAGATGCGTCCGCGGGGAGAATCCATCTCATTGCTCAGGACCTTGTACGTGGGGCAATGGTTCAGGCAAAGCCCGCAATGCACGCAGGTGGAAAGTAGCTCCCAGCTTGGCCGGTCTTTGGCCAATGCCGGGTTTGCCAACGGGGGTTGCGTCTGTGCGTCAAGCGTAGTGGTCTCAGACAATGAATCTTCCCCTGTTCAAAATGTTCTTGGGATCGATGGCCCGCTTCACCGCGCGCATCATGTTCACGTCAGTCGGTGTGGTACCCCAGACGTCAAAGTGCAGCTTGGCTTCAACCGGACACTGCGCCACCTCAGCCGACGAACCCGGCGGCAGCATCCCGCGAAACGCCGAAACACAGTTGGCATACTGCATGGCTGAAGGCGGATCAACCGATAGCGGCATCAGCGCCAGCACCAGGTGTCCGGTGGCGGCGCGCCCCACAGCGGCGGGAATCAGGTTGTAATCCGGCGCAACCCGCTCCAGCGCCTGCAATGCCGGCTCCACGCCCTGGATCGTCAAATGCGTATAGATGATCATGGCGTTTCTGTGCCGCGCCAGCACGCTCTGCTCGAAGTGCGAGATCCAGCTCCAGTACCGCTCTTCCTCAGCGTCTTCAAGCGTATGCGCAACAGCGGAGCTTAGCTCGCGGGCATACCGCGCCAGCACGTTATCACTGCCAGCCGCCCGCAGCGCAACCTGCCATTCAATTGCCGGTAAAGACAATGGTCGCTCCGGCGCGTAATCGTCAGGATCGTGCACCGGGGCGGGATCGTGCAGGTATTCCGGCGCACGCGGAGAGATGATCTCCATGCACATCGGCGTCAGGGGCGATTGAAAGATAAATGTCCGGAACTTGATGGCTTCTTCCAGCGAGCCAAAGGAACAGATAAATGTCCGCATTTGCCGTGGCCGGGGGAAGACCTTGAAATTCGCCCGCGTAATCACCGCCAGCGAGCCATAGCTGCCGGTCAGCAGCTTCATCAGATCGTATCCGGCAACGTTCTTCACCACCCTGCCGCCGCCTTTAGCAACCTTGCCATCGACCGTAACAAACTGTACGCCGATGCAAAAATCGCGCATGTGGCCGAAGGTGGATTTAAGCGGCCCAAAAGCGCCTGTCGCCAACAAGCCGCCAATGGTTGCGCGATCAAGGTTCGGGGCATCGCAAGGCACCCATTGATGATGCTCGCGCAGCGTGCGCTGCATCTCCGCGAACGGCATGCCTGCAGCGACCGAAACCGTGAGATCGCCGGGATCATACTGCTCAATTTTGTTCATGCGCGTGGTGCTCAGCAGGATATCCACCCGCTCCGGCACGCCGCCAATCTGCTGTTTGGTAAGCCCGCCTCCAGGCGCAACCACAAGACCACGATCGTTGGCCAGCCGCAGCACCGCGCCAACTTCTTCCGGCGATGCCGGAGAAACCACCGCTGCCGGAACCACGCCGTTGATGTTGAAGCCGTCAGAGCCGGTGCGCGAAACATGAGCGCCGCCGGCAATGGCCGACAACTCGCGATCAAGCGAAGCTGGGCTGCTCAGCGCGCTCATATTGGCATTCTTCCTGCAGAGACCTCGGCCACCGGCTCAACCTTGGCTTTGGGCAGAGGTCCGGTGATCTCACGGCAGAAGTGCAGGTCTGGAATCACTTTTTGCGGGTTCAGGATTGACTCTGGATTGAACGCGTTGCGCAGCCTCACCATCACTTCCAGATCGTCTTCAGTGAACATGGCGGTCATCAACCCCATTTTTTCCATGCCCACGCCATGCTCGCCCGTAATGGAGCCGCCAAAGCTCAGGCAGCATGCCATGATCTCTTTTGCGGCCTTCTTGCTGTTCTCCGTCTGTTTAGGATCGCGGCCATCAAACAGGATCAGCGGATGAAGGTTGCCGTCACCGGCGTGAAATACGTTTCCAATAATCAGCCCATACTTCTTGCTGATGCGCTCAATCTCCGCCAGCGTGTACGGGACTTTGGTGCGCGGGATCACTCCATCCTGCGTGTAATAAGAAGGTGTAACTCGTCCCACAGCGCCGAAGGCGGTCTTGCGTCCCAGCCACAAAAGCTGGCGTTGCTTTTCATCCTTGGCGTGCCGGACCTCGCGCGCCTTCTGCTGCATGCAGACGGCGCTCACCGCCTCTGCCTGCTCTTCCACCGCTTCCTTCATTCCTTCCAACTCAATCAGCAGCACCGCCGCCGCGTCTTCCGGATATCCCGCATGGACATTCGCTTCAACGCAGCGCACCATCCAGCCATCCAGCATCTCGAGGGCCGCAGGCGTAACGCCGCTCTGGGTAATCGCTACAACCGTATTGGCCGCATCTTCCACCGTGTTGTAAATACCCAGCAGCGTGGTTACATGCTCAGGAAGTTTGGTGAGCTTGACGGTAATTTTGGTCACCACACCCATGGTGCCTTCTGATCCAACAAAAAAGCCGGTCAGGTCCAGACCGGTAGAATCCTGCGCCTTGCCGCCGAACTCAACTATCTTGCCGCTGGGCAGCACAATCTCAAGCCCGGTCACGTGGTTCACCGTAACGCCCAGTGCCAGCGTGTGCGGCCCGCCTGAATTCTCAGATACGTTGCCGCCAATCGTGCATGCCTTCTGGCTTGAGGGATCAGGCGCGTAGTAGTAGCCATACTTCGCCGTGGCGTTGCTCAGCTCCAGATTCACCACGCCCGGCTGCACCACAGCGCGCTGGTTCGGCACGTCGATCTCCAGAATCTTGTTCATTCGCGCCATGGAGAGCACAATCGCCTCCCGCCGCGCAATGGCGCCGCCGCTCAGCCCCGTTCCCGCTCCACGCGGCACCACGGGAATTTTTTTCTCGCTGGCCAGCCGCATGATCTGCGAGACCTGCTGCGCGTTCTGGGCAAATACAACGGCCCCGGGCCGGTGCTTGTCCACACCGGCGTCATATTCATAGAGCATCAGCTCTTCCGGACGGTCGAGCACAGCATCTTTGCCTGCAATTTTCCTGAGTTGGCGAATAATGGAGGAATCCATAGATATCCAGCCCCTCTGGCTAGAACGACCAATTAAATTGTAAACCTTGGGCCAACTTGGGTCGCCACGCGATTTTCTTATGCCCCCACCCGGCCTTTTTCCAGTTTCTATTGCAAACAAAGCGCTTATGCAAATCATCCCGTGGGACATCCGTGCGTAACGCTTGGGTCACCCTTGGGTCTCCCTTGCGTCACCCAAGGGTGACCCAAGCCAGTCCCAATCCCAAACTCACCTGCTGAGATCATCAGCAGAGGGTTGCAGCCCATAAAGCACAAAACGCAACGGTTGTCCGTTGCGCGCTAAATTTTGCTGTTCACTCTAGCTATTTTTTCAGGAAAGTCAATCTTAAATTCCCAGCGTTACCAGCCGTGGCCGGTAGTGGGCCAGAACCCGCATACGCCTTTGCCGCCGTTTCATCAGAAAGAAAGCGTGCACTTTGCGTCCAAACTGCCTCATGCGCGCCTGCACTGGTTGCAATGAGAACCTCTTTGCCGGGGCATCTGCGCAATACCAGAGATCGTGCGCTGAGGCATCCAGCCCCAACCGTTCAATCGTTTTGCAGATCTCGCATTTCATGGCCTTCTCGCTCTGCTAGGTAGGAACCCTTAAATGCGAAAAGAGTTGTGCAGCTCTGGATTTTTTCTCTTTGCATCCTTGATGCCTTAACAAAACAAAATCCTTCTCTTTCTCTGAGAGACTCTGCTAAAGGACATGCCGTAGCAGAATTAAGGTCAGCGTGTTGATCGACAGCTTGTAAGACTCAAAATGAAAACTCGCTGTCTCAACAATGCTGGCTATAAAATCCATACCTCTGGAAGATATCTTGGCTTGATCTTGTATGACGTTCTCTCAAATTGATAATTCAGCCACAACAATGGATCTTCTCAGGCCTGCATGAAGCAGCAATTTGACGTGATTATTCTTGGCGGCGGCGCAGCCGGGCTGATGTGCGCCATTGAGGCCGGCAAGCTCGGGCGGCGTGTGGCCGTGCTGGAGCGTGCTGAGCGAATCGGCAAGAAGGTCCTCATTTCCGGCGGCGGGCGCTGCAACTTCACCAACCTGCACTGCCGCCCGGAGAACTTCATTTCCGCCAATCCACACTTTGCCAAATCGGCGCTGGCACGTTATGAGCCGGCCGACTTCATCGCTCTTGTGGAAAAGCACGGCATTGCCTACCACGAAAAAACACTCGGTCAATTATTTTGCGACGGTCCGTCCCGGCAGATTGTGGCCATGCTGGAAGAAGAGTGCCGCAGGACCGGCGCACAAATTTTCACCAATATAAAGGTGGAGCGAGTATCGCGTGCGAATGAGTTTGTCCTGCAAGCCAGTGGAGAACATTTCCAGTCTTCCTCTCTGGTCATTGCTACCGGCGGTCTCTCCATTCCGAAGATGGGCGCAACTTCCTTTGGCTATGATCTGGCGCAACAGTTTGGCTTGAAGATCGTTGGTCCCAGGCCGGCGCTTGTGCCCTTCACCTTGAATGATGAAGACCACCGGAATTACTGCGATCTTGCCGGAGTCTCCGCCGATGTCGTGGCCTCGTGCAACGGACAGAGTTTTCGCGAGAAGATGCTGATCACGCATCGTGGCCTGAGCGGACCGGCAATCCTGCAGATTTCGTCTTACTGGAAGCCGGGCACTCCCATTACGCTGGATCTGGCGCCGGAGCAAAAGTTAACCGTGCCTTTGCAGGCGCTTAACGCGCATCGCGATCTGGCTACGGCCAAGAATAGCTTTCGTGCTGTGCTGCCGCATCGCCTGGCGGACCGCTGGCTTGATCTTCATCCTCCAGAGGGCTGGAGCAATCACGCGCTCAATGAACTTGAGCGTCACGCCCACAATTGGCAGATCACTCCAACAGGCACTGAAGGATACGCCAAAGCTGAGGTAACTGCAGGCGGCGTGGACACGAACGAGCTTTCAGCCAGGACCATGGAAAGCCGCAAAGTGCCGGGGCTTTACTTTATCGGTGAAGTGGTGGACGTGACTGGCCATCTCGGCGGTTTCAATTTTCAGTGGGCGTGGGCTTCAGGATATTGTGCCGGGCAGGCTGCCTAGAATTTCGGCTGGAGAAGTGATTCGCACGTGATCTGATTGACCGCGCCAAAATTGCTGGCAAGCGGTCAATCCATCACATCGCAGTTGATCTCCCCACATGGGACCAAAAACGTTGACCGCGATTATACTCGGCAATTTACGATTGCCAAGAGAAAAATTAAGAACTGTAAAGGCTGGCGGCGGATGCCCCTAAATTATTGATAATAATATGTATTTTCAATTGTTTACAAAGGATATAAGCCTGGGAAATTGAGGCTTGTTTAACTTTTCCATCCAAATTCATTTAGGCAACGGAGCAGTCCATGAGGATTGGGATTTTGGGAGCCGGCAATATTGGCGCTACTGCAGCTCGGCTATTTATCGCTGCCAGACACGAAGTGGCGATAAGCAACTCACGCGGACCTGAGTCGCTCAAAGACCTGGCGCGAGAGCTGGGCAGCCGGGCACAAGCAATGACTATTGACGACGCAGCGCGTTTTGGTGGTGTCGTGTTGCTGGCGGTTCCATGGCGCGCGCCGGAGGCCCTGCCGCATCCTGATCTGCTGCGCGGCAAAATCGTTATTGACGCCATGAATCCCTACCGTCCTGACGGCGGTTTTTACGATCTGGGCAGCTCCACTTCTTCTGAAGAGGTGCTCAAGCGCATTCCTGGTGCGCGATTGGTAAAAGCTTTCAACACCATTTATTACGTTCATCTGGCTGGCCGTGGCCGCAAAGACCTTCCCACTGATGAGCGCCACACCATCTACGTCGCAGGTGATGATGCCGATGCCAAAAACGTGGTAGCGAAGCTGATTGAGGAGATCGGCTTTGCCGCTATCGATACTGGATCGCTGCGCGAAGGCGGACGCATGCAGCAACCAGATTCTCCCATCTACAACCAGACCTATAACGGGCGCGAAGCCCGGGAATTTCTAGCCAAACTCAAGCAGACGCAATAAGCCATGCTCACCAAGCACATTCTTTATCAATCAGGATCAGCACTTAAGTTATCCGCTGAGCCGCTTTTAAGGTGAATGAGCAACTCACGTTTCCAAAAAGCGCTGCTAAAATTCTTTTTATCAACCGCGAAAACTTTTCTATCAACCTGCTTAGCGCATAGAGGTATGTAGAGTCGGGTGTAGAAGTGCGTTCTGAGAAGGCAAAAAAGCCGTATCGTCCATTGCTGCAAATGGCCCGGCCTTACTGGCCGCATCTGGCCGGGATCCTTTTACTGAGCATGATTGCAGCGCCCATTGCCCTGCTCCTGGCATTCCCGCTCAAGATCGTGGTTGACAACGTAATCGGGAGCCAGCCCTTGCCGCACATGCTTCAGGCCTTCCTGCCGGCTGGATACCAGACGGCAAAAGGAGCTGAGTTGTTGCTGGCGGTGGGATTGCTGCTGGGGCTGAGCCTGGTCATGAATCTGCAGGCATTCGCCTCATGGCTGCTGCAGACCTACACGGGAGAAAAACTGGTCCTCGATTTCCGCACTCTGCTTTTCTGGCATGTCCAGCGAATGGACCTCATGTTTCACGATCGCCGGGGAACCAACGAGGTTTCTTATCGTATTCAGCATGACGCCCCGGCCATCCAGTACATTTTTTTGCAGGGCATGGTCCCGGTGCTCAGCTCATCCCTCAACTTTTTTGCGCTGCTTTACGTAACCATGCGGATCGATTGGCTCATGGCGCTGATTGCAGTGGCGGTGTCTCCCCTGCTTTTTGTGCTGGCGCGCAAATCCGGGCGCAGGGCGCGCGCCGGCTGGGATGGAATCAAAAAGCTTGATAGTTCGGCCATGCTCGTGCTGTATGAGGCCCTTTCATCCATCCGCGTGGTGAAAGCATTCGGGCAAGAGCAATTTGAAGATGAACGCTTCAAGATGCGCTCGCGCCAGCGTATGGTGGAACAGGTAAAAGTTGCATCGGCACAGGCGACCTTCCATGTGTTGATTGCCAGCACCATTGCCGCCGGGACCGCGGCAGCCCTGTGGGTGGGAGCGCATCACGTCTCTTCCGGCATTCTGACCCTTGGCGATCTGTTGCTGATTATGGCCTACATGGGACAGTTGTATGAGCCGCTCAGGACCATCAGCAGCAAGCTGCCTGAGTTGCAATCATGGATTGTGAGCGTGCAGCGCGCGCTCGCGCTGGTGGAAGAGGCGCCGGAGCTGATTGAGGAGAGTCATGCGGTCCCGCTGGAACACGCCCAGGGGCATGTGAGTTTTTGCGAAGTAACGTTTGACTATCCATCTTCAGGCCGTGCCCTGGAGCAGGTTTCATTTGATATTCCCGCTGGAACGCGCGTAGGGATTATCGGCGCAAGCGGATCGGGCAAGAGCACGCTGGTCAATCTCCTGACCCGTTTCTATGATCCAACCAGCGGGCAAATTCTGCTTGATGGGCGCGACCTGCGCTTCTATCGTTTGAAAGACCTGCGCCGGCAATTCTCCATTCTGCCTCAGGAAGCAGTCGTTTTTTCGGCAACCGTAGCGGAGAACATCGCGTATGCGCGTCCTGAGGCCAGCCGAGAAGAGATCATTGCAGCGGCCCGCGCAGCCATGGCGCATGATTTCATCCTGGCGCTTCCCCGGGGTTATGACACGCTGATTGGTGAAGGCGAATGCCGGCTCTCCGGCGGCCAGCGGCAGCGGCTTGCGATTGCGCGCGCTTTTTTGAAAGGCGCGCCCGTGCTGATCTTTGACGAGCCTACCAGCTCGGTCGATATCCACACCGAGCAGGAAATCATGGAGGCCACAGAAGGCCTGGTGCGCGGCCGCACTACTTTTATCATTGCCCACCGGCTCAGCACTATAAGAAACTGTGATCTGTTGCTGGTATTGAAGCAGGGAAAATTGCAAACCGTCACCTCTGATTTCGAATTTGCGGTTCAATTGCTGATGGAACCGCCGGAGCTGTCCGCTGCGGTTGCGAGTTTGGCCGGCAGTGAAATGGTGCGACAATCCCAATAAAACTTCGTCGAAAGCTAGCGACTCAAATGCGTATTCATAAATTCCGATCCGGATTTACCAGAGTCTTTCAACTTTTTTTCTTGTTGATCGCGCCGCTGCTCACGCTCTCTGCCCAGCAAGAAGGCAGGCAGGTTTCAGTGGGCGATGCTGTTACACATGCTTTGCAACAGAGCAAGCTGACAGTTGCCGATGGCACGCCGTTTCATTTACAGGCCCACATTGCCGTTACAGATAAATCGCACCCTGAATACGCTGCTGACGTAGAAGAATATTGGGTATCGCCAGAGAAGTGGCGGCGCACCATCAAGTCCTCAAACTTTTCTCAAACTCTTATAGCGAATGGCAATGAGATTTCTGAAACGCTAACCGGAGATTACTACCCTTTCTGGCTGCATGACCTGGTCACGGCGCTTTTTGATCCTTTGCCCATGGCAGAACAACTCAAGCACATGTCTGGGCAACTGGAAATTCCAGAGGACTCCACTCAATCAAACTCATGCCTGAACCTGCAATCCAGGGTTGGCATTGCGCCGGTGCAAAATACCGTGGGGTATGCGTTCTGCTTTGGCGGCAAGCTGGGGTTACTTCATGCGGCGGTCACACCGGGCTATCGCGCACAGTTTGCGGACTATCAGCCCTTCAAAAAGAAGCTGGTGGCAAGGACTATTACCGCTGACTTCACCCCTGGGCTTACGCTCTCCGCCAAGATCACTGAGCTTACGGAAATCGCCAACCCAGATGCGCAACAGTTTGCAATCGACAAGGCAACGCCCGCAGCCGAGCAGATAAAAAGCAGCCAGGTGGGTGAGGATTCAGCTCGCGCGCTGGCGCTGAACACGCCGGAAATCGTTTGGCCTGCATTGCGCGAAGGCAAAACCTCCGGCGTACTGAGCCTGTACATCTCTACTGACAGAAGCGGGCACGTGCGCGAGGCGTGGCCGTTGGGTTCTGCTGACCCGCAATTGGTTGAAGCGGCGCGCCGGCAGGTGCTGCGCTGGCAATACAAGCCTTATATAAACAACGGCGCTTCACAGATGGAAGCCGTGCTTACGTTTGCATTCAGTACCAAAATTGAAGATCCCATAGCGGTACTCACCAACGCTCAGGCGCGCAAGCTGGCAATACGGACGCAGGAACCGGTGATCGCTCCGGGAAAAGCCAAGGCTGGGACTAAATTCACTTTGCGAGCATCTGTGGACGAAGCGGGCAAGGTTCAAAGCGTCCTGAATCTTAATAATACGGCGCCAGCGCTGTACTCTGCTGGAGCAGCGGCTCTAAAGAAGTGGGGCTTTCGTCCTTATTTAAATCAGGGCAAACCTGACCGGTTCTATGCCGATATAATTTTTCTTGTCAGGTAGTTACAAGTTCATGCAAAGAAGTGTTAAGCCTTGCTGCCGTTCCAAATTGAACTCGCATCTAAAATTTCATTTCCCGCAGCACTCTTAAATGCTTTCAACAGTGCGGAAAATCGGATAATATTACAATCGTGTCAACTCCGTTCAAATGCGCAATCGCATTCGCAGTGATGATCAGCATCCTTTATGTGCTGATCTCGCCCTTGCCGGAGATGGACGCAGCTCTTTCAGGAAAGTCCCCTCTCAGCTTCTTTATCTTTGTAACCTACGCTTTTTTAGGTCTGTTTTCTCTCACGCTTTTTGTGCATTTTCGTCCTATTAGCAATGCCGCCACCTTTCACGGTGAAGTACTTGATCTGATCTGTGTGCGGCTTTGTTAGTTTCTTTTTGACTTGTTGCAACTTCTCTTTACGCCCCTGCTGGCAACCTTGTGACTGCTTGATTCATTCAAGTCTCTACAAGAAGCCAGTATGGCGTCGATTTTGCGTTGACAGCCAGCCGGAAAAGAATATGAGGACCAGAGAAGTCATTCAGGCCTGGAAGAGCATCCTGAGCGGCAGACGGCCATCTCTCGCTATTGAGATCACTCGAGAGTGTCCGTTACGCTGTCCCGGTTGCTATGCCTATGAAGAAGGGCATGTAAGCGGTATGAACCTGCGGCAGCTTCATGACAAGCGCGGCGACGAGTTGGTGCAAGGCGTGCTCGCCCTGGTGGACGAATACCGTCCCTTGCATCTCTCCATCGTCGGCGGCGATCCCCTGGTTCGCCACCGCGAGGTCACACGACTGCTGCCCGAACTGGACACCCGTGGCGTTCACGTGCAGATCGTCACCAGCGCTTTTCGTCCCATCCCGGAGGAGTGGAACCGCTTTGGGCGGCTGAACATTGTGGTGTCGATTGACGGTCTGCAGCCTGAACACGATGCGCGGCGCAAACCCGCAACTTACGCTCGAATTCTCGATAGCATCCGCGATAGTCATGTCACGGTCCACTGCACCATCACCGCCCAGATGATGAAGCAGCCCCAGTACCTTCAGAACTTCGTCGAGTTCTGGAGCGCCCGGCCGGAGATCAAAAAGATATGGATGAGCATGTTTACGCCGCAGATTGGCGCCACAGATCCTGAGATCCTTACCCGCGAAGAGCGAGTGCGGACGGTGGAAGAATTGCGGAGACTGCGTGTACTTTATCCCAAGCTCGACATGCCGGAAGGGCTGATCAAGGAGTTTCTCCATCCTCCGGATTCACCGCAGGCATGCATTTTTGCGCAGACCACACATACGATTTCTGCGGATCTTACAAGCAAGGTCACGCCGTGCCAGTTTGGCGGCAATCCAGACTGCTCCCAGTGCGGCTGTATTGCTTCCATGGGGCTGGCCGCAGTGGGAAATTACAAAGTGGGCCTGGGCGTTACTGCAGGTCAGATCTATCGCGCTTCAACATCGGTGAGCAAGGCGGTCAGGAAATTGAAACCAGCCGCATAGTGAGGTGTAAGTCATGAGTTACCTGAATGAATTGATCAAGAAAACGGCCGCTACAATGCCTTTTTTGGGTAAGGCCGCTGGCAAGGAACGCGCGTTGCGTGAAGAGCTTGTTAGCTTCGGCAAGATGCTTCATGCGCAGGGCTTCGTTGCCGCAACTGACGGCAATCTCTCCGTCCGGCTGGATTCAAGCCGCGTGCTGGTTACGCCCACCGGCTTCAGCAAGGGCATGATGCGCCAGGAAGATATGGTCATTGTGGACCTTCACGGCAAGAAGCTCAGCGGCTTTTATAACCCCTCCAGTGAGATTGCCATGCACCTCACTATCTATCGTATGCGTCCTGATGTAGGCGGCGTTGTGCATGCGCATCCATGCACCGCTACCGGCTTTGCCTCCGCCGGAATTGCCCTGGACGAGCCCTTGTGTTCTGAAGTGGTAATCACTCTGGGCGCGGTTCCGCTTGCCCCCTACGCCACTACCGGCACCATGGAGCTTAGCGACTCGCTCCGCCCCTTCATTCCTTTTCACGATGCAATTCTTATGGCCAACCACGGTGTAGTTGCTTATGGTGAAGACCTCCGCCGTGCTTATATGCGAATGGAAGCCGTGGAGCATTACGCCAAGATCGTCCTGGCCACCAGGCAACTCGGCTCCGCCCGCTCACTCGACAGCCGCGAACTGGAAAAGCTGGTTGCGGTGCGCACGCAGTACGCCAAGAACGGGCACTAACAAGTTCATCGAATCCAAGCGCTGAAGAGACGCTTCCTATCAATCGGGGATTGGTTCTATCGCCCCGGGATCACAAATGCCTTTCTTGTTTCCCGCCGGCGCTTTATCGCCCTCGCCACCGCTGCCATCGCCATGCGGAGCGGGTTTGCAGCAGATAAAATATTCCCGGTGCCTACCGATCTCGATCACATCCTGCTAGGAATCAACGATCTTGACCACGGTATTTTCTGGGTGGAAGAGCGCAGTGGCGTGCGCGCTGTTTTTGGTGGCGTTCATCCTGGACGCGGTACCCGCAATGCTCTGCTCTCGCTCGGTCCGCGCCAATATCTTGAGATCATTGCGCTCGATCCACAGCAAGCTGGCTCCGCTGCCAGCCGGGAACCTTGGGCCGCTCGCCTGAACGCTCTCAAAGAACCACGCATCATCAACTGGGCCGCGCACACAGATGACTTGGCCGCGGTTGCGCAAAAAGCCGCTGCTGCCGGCATCAGCGCTGAAAATCCGCGCGAAGGCTCACGCGCCCGCCCTGATGGCAAAATTCTTCGCTGGAAATCTTTCGGCTTGAAAGAAGACTTTGATGGCGTGCTCCCATTCTTCATTGAATGGAGCGCCGACTCCATTCATCCTTCACAGGACGCACCTGCAGGCTGTACGCTGGAGCACTTTTCCATCGAATCTCCGTCCGTTAAGGATGTGCGAGAGGTTGCAGGCAAGCTTGGGCTCAATGTCGAAGTCAAATCGGGAAAAAAGCCGCTCCTTCACGCCCGCATCGCCGGAAAAAAAGGCGCGTTCGAGCTCACCTGCAGCTCGATTTTGAAAAGCTTTGCAAGAAGCAAATTTCACCACGGATGAACACGGATCTTGCAATTGCTAAAAATCGCCGAAAATGAGCCGTCCATACTTCAGCCGTTTCAATTTGGATTTTTAGCAATTTTGGCATTTCTGGCAATTTCTGATCCGTGTAAATCAGTGTTATCCGTAATATCCATGGTAAGGTTTGGCTAGAAGCCAGAAGCTAGTGGCTAGCCGCCTCGTTCTTGTACACCACTCCGCCCTTCATCACAAACACCACTCGCCGCACCGCGGTAATGTCCTTCAGAGGGTTTCCATCCACGGCAATAATATCGGCCTGCATTCCTGGGGCAATCGAGCCAATTTCATTCTGCATGTTCAGTGATTCTGCTGCGCGAGAGTTGGCCGCCACCATCGCATCCATTGGGTCCTGGCCGGCGTGCACACGATCAATAAATTCTTCCGCATTGCGGCCATGCGCTCCGGCCACCGCGTCAGTGCCAAAGACGATCTTCAGGCCCTTGGTCGCCAGCGCGTGCTTCCACATTTCCGCAATCACCGGCAATACTTCCTGCATCTTGGCAAAGCCCTCTTCTGTATAGCTGCCCACGCCAATAAATTTCTGCTTGTTATCAAGATAGTTGTGTATCACCAGCCCCACCTGTGGATCAAAAAACGTTCCGTGCTGGGCCATTGCGTCAAGGTCTTCCTGCGTGGCATAGGTTCCGTGCTCAACTTCAGTGCAGCCCGCGTTGGCAGAGGCGCGCACGGCTTCTCGATAGGCGTGGACAACACTGCGCAAGCCCTGGGCCTTGGCCTCGGAGCAGGCCGCTTGCAGTTGTTCATCGGTGAGCGTCTGGCCGCCGCCCTGGCGAATGCTGCGCGAGGCAAAAATTTTTACCACGTCAGCGCCATCAGCTTTGAGCTTTCTTACCGCTTCGCGAATCTGCTCCGGGGTCAGCTTTGGATCTTCAATCGGATTGAGCGCGCTCAGCAGCCGCGGCCCGGGAATGGCGCCGCTGGCAATGGCTTCACGCAGGTCTTTATCTTCCGGCGCGCCCAGGCTTTGAATGGTGGTAAAGCCTGCCATCAGTGTTGCATAAGCATTTCCGGCTTCAGCCAGCGTTGCCTGCTCCGGCGTTTCATTCTTGTCTTCAATCCGTCCGTTGGGGCCAAAATGCCAGGTAATGTGGACATGGACGTCGATCCAGCCCGGAAGCACCGTGAGGCGGCTGAGATCGTAAACGGCTGCGCCGGGAGTTTGTTGGTCCTTAGCGTTGGGCGTTGCACGCACAATTTTGCCGCCCTGCACCACGATCAAGACGTTGTGCAGCTCATGGCCGCGGCCATCCAGCATTGTTCCGGCGCGAATCACCATTGTTCTTTCCTGCCCGGCAGCCAAGCCAACAGCAACAAGTAAAAAGAGGACCAATCTCATTCGTTTCATTAAAAGATCTCCAGAAGACGGAAGCATTGTATCGAATACACCCACCGGTTGTGGCGATGAAAAGGCTCGCGCTGCACGTTGATGAAGATCAGGCAAAACCTCAGTACGTAGACCCAGACCTCGCTGGGACACTACACCTCAGTCAATTGCCCGGACCGGCGCATCAGGCAAGAATAACGGCAAGTCTGGAGGGTACTCGTATGAAATCCTATTGGCTTAAGCCAGTCTGTGCGGCCATTCTGTTGCTGGCGGCGATCTCCGCATCGGGGCAAACTCCGTCTGCGCCTGAATTTCAAAAAGGGTTCACCGGTTTTGAATCCCTCCAGGGCTCGCTCAATTCTGATAGCAAGATGTTCAAGCTTGATACCAACGCCGGCTATGACTTCAACAGCCATTTTGGGGTTTTCGCCGGTATGCCGTTTTACTTTGCCAACACCCAGACGGTCACCACGCAGGTTAACGGCACCGCCACTACCACCACCCAGGATGTGACCAACAACGGCCTCGGCAATGCTTACTTCGGCATGGCTCTGCGCGCTCCGAACCAGACACTGGATTACAGTTCCACCATCACCCTGGCTGCGCCCACCGGCAGCACGTCAAAAGGGTTCAGCAGCGGCCGCGCCAATGCTGACTGGACAAATCGCTTTGAGCATTCCTTTGACCGGATCACGCCGTTCTTTGAAGGCGGCCTGGCCAACGCCGTGCCCGATTCTTCACTCTTCACGCGCCCATTCACCTCGCTGGGCCTGCTCACGCACCTTGAGGAAGGCGGCGAACTGGAAGTGGTCAAGCACTTTTCCGTCGGCGGCTCAGGATATGAGATCGTTCCCTTCGGCAATCAGAAAATTTTCAGCAAGATTGTGGGCAAGGGCCAGAGTGGAAGCGGCAAAGGCAAGAATACTTTTGATCTCTCGGCTGAGGCCAGCGGCTCAGGACTGACGCGCGAAAACGGCTTCAACTCCTGGATCGCCTTTGAGCCTACTCCGGTGTGGCGCGTGGAGCTTGGCTTTACCCGCAGCGCAACCTTCGACCTGAACAGCTTCGCCTTCAACCTGCGCATGAACCTGGGCAAGCTGGCGCATTCGCGGCACAGCTCTTAGACGGCGACGCGAGAGCGCGGAACGTAATTGCCATCTTCCAGCACCTGGCACGGCGCTACCTGCGGTGTTACCAGTGCTTCACGCGGAATAATAAAAGTCTGCTCCAGCGCATACTGCCCAGACATGGCAGCGTGGGGAACGCCATCGGTATAAACCATCCATGAGCTGCCGGGCGGAAAGACCAACTCCTGCTTGGGAGAATTTTTCTGGAAGTCGGCATTCTCTTTGAGCCAGTCATGCAGGTAGAGCATGTATTCGTCATAGGCTGAGCGGTCCGGCACCGGCAAGCCGATCTTGCTGGCCGCGTGCGCCAAAGCGCGGCCCAGCCCGCCCGATCCATTCATCTTTTTTACTTCCTTCAGCTTGGGTAGAAATTCATGAAAAGGCTCGCCGACGTTCCAAACGCGCCCAACGGACGGATTAATGTTGGCGAAGACGCGCAGAATGCGCGCACCATGCGTAGGCCGCGAGGGGAAAGCATCCACATGCAGCAGATCATTGCGCTTGTGCAGGGAGAGGTCGCGCCCCTGCTCCTCCAGCGGGCGAAAGCTGGCAAAATCCAGCTTCATCTTGCCGGCATACGGAGCGAGGAACTGCGAGATAAATGCAGTTACCGACCGTGAAAAGTCCCGCATGATCGCGCTCATGCGCTCACGGTCAGGAGAGTTGTCATCAACGCCCTTTAACAGGTCTTTGGCCGGCCGATAGGAGATATTTTTGTGGAAGCGGGAGCCGGTCTGTTTTTGCGAAAGCAGAAATTCGCGGTCAGCATCAGGAAATTCAAACGGCACATGGCTGAAAAAGAGCACCTTGCCGCGCTCAATCTGGTCACAAATCCACGCTGCCTGCTTCAGATCGTAGTTGGTAACGTCCACAATCGCTGAACCGCTGGATACGGGCGCCATAAAATTCATCCACCTGTGATGAATGAATCATATCGCGCCATTCGTTCGTGGGCAAAAGCGAGTTCAGACCTTACAAAAAAGAATGGACGCGGGAGTTAACTCCGCGCCCATTATGCTGGTCGTTATTGATTGTCGTCGTTGCCGTTGTCTTTGCAGAGAGCGCCATCGGTAATGCTCGTCAGCAAGCCGGCAGAAGCGGTGATCTTCCGGTTGAAACAGCCGTTGGCAGAGTCATTGGAGAAAAAGTCCTGCGTGCTCTGCTGGCCGGTGCTGCCGGTGATGTTGAAGTTGGCGTCAAACAGCAGCGTATCACTCGGCGTGACCGTATTGGAGACCACGCTGAATGAATCGGGGCCATGGCCATGCTGTGTGGCCGCGCTCAGGAATTGCTGCCGGATCGTTGTGGTCTGTGAACCTCCCGAACCATCGGCATTCACCTGGAAGGTAAAGTCCAGGTTCAGAGGCCACTCAAAGCGTTGCGACGCTGATCCGCCATCGCGGCCATTGGTGCTGGTTTCAGAAGAGATCGAGGTACGCTGCTTGATGTTCTGGTCAAAAAGCGTGTTAGTGATGTTGAAGTCCTGCCGGCTGGAGAAATTGATGTTCTGCTGAACATTGGTTTCCACACGCCCGTGCGAGGTCCGTACAAAGCCCTCCACGCGGAAACTGCGTGTAGAAGTGACCGTCACCGAGCCGGTAATAGTGCCATCGGCAGCCGTGGTCACGTTTTCCACCACACTTGGATTGGGCGAACCAATGGTGTTGCGTGTGACCTCTCCTGTGATCTGCTGCGACCCATGGTCTTGAAATGCCAGCAGTGTGGCCGTGGTTGAAAAACCGTTGTTAGCCCCAAAGACGTTCACTGAAACCTGGTGCGGCTGCCCATTGCTGAGAAGACCGGCAAAAGGAGTCAGGTCCACGCGATAGGGCTCAAAATTGAGCGTCTGCACGCCGGGAATAGGACGCCACAGCAGCGGATCGATTCCGCCCGTGTAAATCCATGGATAAACCGGCGCAACGCCGGCCGGAGTGCCGTCAATGGTGACCTGGGTTTCCCGGAACGCGCCTCCGCCACAGCTTTGCAACTCGTTGGCTACGTCATCCGGCACGCAGGTGTACCAGAATTCATCGCCTGCCTGGCTTTGCGCCACCACGTCAAGAAATGCCTGCTCAACATTGGTCGGCAGAGTAAAGGTCTTGGCCAGAGTAGAGGTTGTGGTGGAAAGAAAGGCAGTTCCGCCAGTGGGATCAGAAGCCAGCGGCAGGACCAGGTCAGCCGTGCGCGGCGCATCCTGGTGGCGAGCCAGCGGATAGAACTGGAGCTCAGCGGTGCCAAAGAGCGTGCTGGTAAACGTGGCATTCACCAGATTGCCCAGATCGACCCGCCCGGTTTGCGCGGATGTAAGGAGAGCGGAGTAGTCGGTAAGATCGCGCTCAATATGCCAGGAGCGCGCCACAGCTCCTGAAGGCTCAGAGGTGGTGCCGAAATAGACGTTCACGCCGCCAATCCAGATTTCTGCTGTGCGGTCAAACTGCCGCCCCGCCTGAATGGAGAAATCTGCATTCAAAACCACCTTGGCCCATGGCCCCGGACAGCCTGCGGGCGGCGTAAATGAAAATGGTTTAGGAGAGAAATCAGCAAAAGCAAAATTGTTGAACAGCGTAACCACGCATGGAGTCGTGTTTGGCCGCGAGACCGGTGGATCAGCCGTGGCTGTATTGGCTGAGCCGATCACCAGGCCGGGTGGCGGAATAGTCTGCGCCGCAAGCAGGCTGGCTGCAAGCATAAGACACGCAAACGCTAATATCTTTGCTGTTGAGGAAGGAATAAAAGATTTGCGATTGGTAGCTGGGAAGAAGTTCATTACTGCCTCCGTGGTGAGGGCCAAATTTTAATGACAAGAAGGAAGCGCGGTCAAACGGCGGGACCTGACGCACAGGGAATTAATCTTCTGAATCGCGGCTCAATTCTCGATATGGCCGCAATGATGCTCAGCCGGTGGCTCAATTCGTCGTGGCAAAGACACTGCCGGCCCAAGCTGGCGCACAAACTCCACTTTCAGGAGCGGATGCAGCTCCATGCAGTTTTCCGCTACGCCAATCTGGCCATGAAAAACATCAAAGAAGCCGACTCCTTCCACGCGCACGATCCATGCCGGCATAAAGCGGCGAAAATGCGCCTCCGGCTCCGCAAGTCGGGCCGTAAGAGCCTGGCGCACAGCAACGAATTTCTGCGCCTGCAAAGAGCTGCATGCGCCCTGGCACTCGCTTGAAGGTACCTCGGCAATCATGGTCCGGGTAAGGTCATTGGGATCGGCCAGCACCAGATGAAAGTCGTGGTCGCCATGCGACTCAGTTTCTTGTTTCCATCCCAGGAGCACCGCTTCCACTGAATAAACGCTCTCTTCCGCTGATGATGACCGCTTTTCCTCTTCCAATCGTGACGGCGCGCGCATGGCGGTCAATTCCGCCACTGTGGTATGCCGGGGAGCAAAGTCGATGTGGGCAGCGCCGCGATCAAACAGCGTCTTGATGCGCCAGCGTTCGGTGCCGCAGTGGCTTCCGCAGGTGTAAGGCGGAGGTGGCGGGTTGAACAGACGATGCACCAGCCAGGAACCAACAATTATAAGAATGATGACAATCAGCGGAAGCTGCGGTGATCTTCGTTGCGCCATGTGAGATTGATTATTAATTTACCGGCCACGCCTGGCAATCCTGCCCTGCGGTCCGACAGCCCAACATGAGATCCACACACAACTCACCGCATTGTATGCATTCCCTTTTTCCGAGCTGTCCTCGTTTGAAGAGTACCAATTCGACCCTGCATCATCGGAATAATCTCTGCCATTCGTTCCCACAGCCATTAGGTATGTATGCGTTTGACGATGTATGAGTCCGATAAATTTTGCCAATGCCGATCCTGACCGATATCCACCCGGCGGCTTTTTACTGAGAAACCAGCTCTTCCCGCCATCATGAGTCACAGCTGCAGTTCTCTCCGCATTTTCAGGAGCCTGATAATCGCCTCCCACGATAATGCCATCCTTCCTGGTCCGGAACAGCACCGAAAATATTCCCTGGCTGGCTTTGCCATGCAAGACCGGCGTTTCAGCTACGGTCCAATTGACTCCGCGATCCGTCGAGTGAAACACTCTCGCCGCCGGACCGCCGGTTCCAAACCAGACATCTTTCTTGCCGAAGGTCGCAATGCAGGTGCCGCTGGCGGCAAAAGCGCCTTCATTGGGCAAAGCGGCTGGCATCTTCTTGACGGCCACAGGGTTCCAGCTCACCCCATCGGATGTCGCCATCAGAGGGAATTTGCCGTCCACCGAGTCGCTCAGGGCGATTCCGTGTTTGCTGTCCCAGAAGGCAAAGCAGTCATAAAAGGCTTTAGGATCTTTGTTGGTGAACTGGAGCTGCCAGGTCTTGCCGCCGTCTGCGGTCTTATAAATCCGTGACTGCTCACCCGGCCCAATGCTCAGGACGAACGCGGTTTTCGCGTCAAAAGCCTGGACATCACGGAAATCGAGCGCTTCTGCGTCGGGGACACTCACCTTCTGCCAGTGATCGCCGCCATCCACCGTGCGCAGGACTGTCCCCTTTGCTCCGCTGGCCCAAACCACGTCATGGGAAACGGCGCTGACGCCGCGCAATTGCACATCTGTTCCGCTGACCTGCTGCTGCCACTGGCCGCTGCCTGGTTCGCTTCTCTCTTGCGGGAGATTTTGTCCGTATGCCGGGGCCAGGATCAGTGATATGCTCAAAATCGCGGCCAATCTTCGCATTTCTGTGCTCCTGAAGGACTTAGAATTGTAACCTTTGGACGGCCAAATTCCTCTATTCCCCATGTGGAGGGAAATCAGGTGAGTACGTTGCCAGCTCCGCTGACGGCACAAAGCGAACTTCAAGATGAAGAAGTGGTAGGCCGTGTTCTGAGCGGCGAAACCGCTCTGTTTGAGATCCTCATGCGCCGCTATAACCAGCGTCTTTATCGCGTCTCTCGGGTAATTCTGCGCGACGATGGTGAAGCGGAAGACGTAATGCAGGACGCGTATGTGCGCGCCTATGAACATTTGCATCAGTTTGCCGGTAAAGCCGCATTTTCCACCTGGCTTACCCGCATCGCCATCCATGAAGCCCTGGCGCGTAAACGCCGCCGCGGCCGGATGGACGAACTCGACGCGCTCACATCGAACGGAGATACTATGCCCATTCTGAAATCCTCAGCGCCAACTCCTGAGGCCGGTACGGCCCAGTCCGAGGCCCGCCAATTGCTGGAAGAGGCGATTGACCGGCTGCCGGAAAACTATCGCACCGTGGTAGTGCTGCGTGAGGTGGAAGAAATGAGCGTGGCAGAAACCGCAGAAAGCCTGGGCGTGACCGATGCCGTAGTAAAAACTCGCCTGCACCGCGCTCATGCCATGCTGCGCAAAGACCTTTACGCACGCGCCCGCGGCCGCGCTGCCGATCTTTACCAGTTCCATGCCGTGCGCTGTGATCGAGTCGTGAAGGCTGTGTTTGCTCGCATCAAGGAAAGGCCCCGGCCTGACCATGCTGAGGTGGTTCACTAAAACTCTCTGCCGGTGAATTCTCCGGTAAACGGATGGATGACCAGCTCCTGCCAAGTAAGTTTGTGTTTCTGGAAGCCGCCTTGAACTCATTACCTAAGCTTTCTTTTATCTTCATTCTAGGCTCTAGTTTGCGCCTTGCTTGTGTTCGTCCTTTCTTAGATAAATCACCTAGGGATGTATCCCTTAAGGATAGCCTGCATCTTTAATTCGTCTTGCGGCAGCGCGACGATTGTTGTATAAACTGCTGGCATCCCCCTTACACATAATTTTTGTTTCGCGAGGTAATCGTTCATGTTGCGTGCCAAATTTTTCTGGACTGTTCTGGCGTTTACACTCTTAGCTGCGTCACCGCGGCTTTTTGCTTTTGATGATTGGCAGCCCATCACCAAGGAAGATCTACAGATGAAGGCCGATCCGGCGCATCCGGCTGACGCGATCATTCTTTATCATGAAGAGACTCTGAACGACTTGACGGGACACCAATATGTTTACCTGCGCGTGAAAGTGCTCACGGAAAAAGGCAAGGACCAGGCTAATGTTGAAATCCCGTTTAACGCGACACAATTCGGCATCGACGATATCAAAGCCAGGACCATATCTCCCGATGGCACCATTACTCCGTTTACCGGCAAGGCCTTCAACAGCACCATTGTCAAAGCTCATGACGTCAAGTACCTGGCCAAGACTTTTACCCTGCCCAACGTTCAGGTAGGGAGCATTATTGAATGGAAATATACGAAGTATTGGGAAAAGCTTGCAATTGCTCCAAACTGGGTTGTGCAGCAAGATCTGCCCCAGAAACACGCCAAATTCACTTTCATCCCATTTTTCAAGCCAGACAGCTCTATTGAGGATTCGGAAACGCACGAACTCCTCGATCGTGTGTACTACACAACCGTCGGCTTCCCTGAGCGCGTAACCATGCAAAGCAGTAACGACAACAGGATGGAACTGGAACTGAAAGACATTCCCGCCTTCGAGGATGAAGACTTTTCTCCTCCTTCCGCTGTAATGAAATGGCGCGTAAATTTCTACTACGGCACAGATAAAATGGGCAAGGCCCAGGAGTTCTGGAAGAATCGAGGCAAGTTTTGGAGCAAGAATGCTGATAAGTTTGCTGGTCACTCCTCCGCTGTGACAGCGGCAGTAAACCAGGCCATTAGCCCATCCGATACTCCGGAACAGAAGGCGCGCAAAATCTATGCCTTTGTGCAAAAAATCAAAAACCTGAATTACACCAGTGCTGAAGGCGGACTGGAAGAGGTGCTGAGCCAGGAAAGCAAGGAAAGACGCAGCCTGGATAGAGTGCTGAGCAAACAGGAAGGGTATAGCAATGAGATTGCGCGGCTTTACCTGGCCATGGCCCGCACGGCCGGCCTTTCTGCCTATCTTATGCGCGTCGCTGACCGCGACGAAGTTTTCTTCCAACCCAACATTCCTGATCCGAGCCAACTGAGTTCTGAGATTGTCATTGTTACCATCGATGGCAAAGAGACCTTTCTCGATCCGGGCACACCGCTTTGTCCTTTTGGCCTGCTGGCCTGGCAGCACAACTCAAGCCAGGGCATGCGCCAGACGGCGGGTGGAGGCACCACCCTTGCGCCAACGCCTGTTGCCAACTATAAAGACGCAGCCAGCAAGCGCATCGGCCGCCTTACCCTGAATGACGACGGCAGCGCCAAAGGTACGATTGCGATTGCCTGGACAGGAATAGAGGCACTGGGGCACCGTTTGAGCGGACTCAAGACGGATGATGCTGGACGGAAGAAAGACCTGGAAGATGACCTTAAAGCATTACTCCCGTCAGGCTCGGTGGTAAAGCTTGATAGCGCCAAAGGATGGGATGATGCCAACGCAGAATTGACTGCCAGCTTCAGCGTAGATATTCCGGCTTACGCCAGCAGCACGGGCAAGCGGCTGCTTGTTCCAGAAAACCTGTTTGAGACCCGTGGCAACCAGCCCTTTGCCCACGGCAGCCGCCACAACCCAGTGTATTTCGCCTATCCCTACGTCGATGTGGATGAAACACACATTACGTTTCCGGCAACCTTCCACCTGGAAACCATCACTGCTACTCAGCCTGCGCGAACAGGATATTCAGTTTACCAGGTTGACCACAGCACTACGGGAAACACTGTTAACATCAGCCGCGACTTTGTCATGGGTGGAATGGCTTTCCAGCAAAAAGACTATGACGAGCTGCGCAGGTTTTATGCCGCTGTGGCCACCGGAGACTCCGAGTCATTGGTGTTAACCGCCCAGTAACGTTGTTCGTCTTGATACTTGAATGAATGAACGAATGAGGCACAGACCGAGCGTTTGTGCCTCATCGTTTTGCCTAAATAGGTTGCAAATTATGGGCGTTGCGCTCTTTACTGGCTTAACGCTTTCTTTAACTGGGCGATGATCTCTTTGACTGAAGGCGCCAGGCTGCCTTGCGGATCAAGCCGCAGGTACTCTTGAAATTCTTTGAGCGCATCCTCTGGATCTTCCCGCCGGAGATCGATGTTCCCCATCAACGCGTGTGGACCGGCATAATCCTTGTTTAGCTCAATGGCCTGGCGCGCGTGCGGTTCTGCCGCTTGCCATTTGTCCTGCGCCCACAAGCTGCGCGCCATTTCATAATGTGCCTCTGCTGAGTCTGGGCGCAGATCCAAGCTTTCCTGCAACGCTTTTTGGGCGGCCGCATAATCTTTCTGTTCGTTGAGCGCCGACCCCGCGCCTAGATATGCCTTGGCGTTTCCCGGCTCAACCTTTTCCGCTTCCTCAAAGGCCCACTGTGCGTCACTCCACTGGCCCAGCTGCATCTGCGCCAGCCCCAGAAGCATGTAAGCCTGCCCGTAAAAAGGATCAAGTTTGATTGCGCGCCTGAACTCTTCCAGGCTGGCCTTGGCATTGTGCTGCTTGAACAAAAGGTCTTCGCCTTTGCTCATGGCATCATCCACTTCAGGGATGTTGCGCCGCTTGCGGCTTTCCGGCGTGGGCGTTGGCGAAGCCTGTGTCTCCGCAGACCGGGCCGCATGCGTGGCCTGGCTGGAGCTTTCCTGGGCAAAACAGGCTGGCACAACGAGAGTGACGGCCATGATCAACGATAGTTGCTGTAATCTGCGCACGATTCTAAATTGTAAAGCGTTTGGGAGACGAATTTTAGCGGCTTCGCTCCGGTTCTCTTCTTCCTGCATAGAACGAAAAACCGCTGTGCTCTTGCGAGCACAGCGGCAGGAAAAATACAGTGCGATTTCGCGCTTAGAAGCTTCAGAACGAAAGCTTCAAGCCGAACTCCACAACGCGCGGCGCGCCCAGATCAAATACGCCTGAGCCGGGCAGCACGCGGTTGTTGTTGTGGTCCAAACTCGTCGACTCGTTGATAGAACCGGGACTATCCAGGTTACCGCTGAGTGGAGAGTTGGGCAGATCAAAGTTGGCGTTGTTAAAAGCGTTGTACACAGAAACGCTGGGTTCAACAGCAAACCGCTCACCGATCTTGCGCGGGTAGCTGAATTTGAGATCGAACGTTTTGAGCCAGCCCAGGCCGACTTCTCCGGGAGGAGGCGGAGCGAGTTGCGGGAAAACGCCGCCCAGACTCTGCAGTTGTGCCAACGTCATCAGGCCATTACTAATCAGCACTTGTCCGGCCGGGGTCGCGGTTCCGGCAACGGTGCTGTTGTAGTTAGCGATGAAGCTGCCTAGGTCGCCCGTTTTTATCGAGCGGCCAAAAGCGCCCAGCCTGGTGCCGGGCACCAGATCGCCGTTAGGATAGACAGCGCTGCCGTCGCCTGAACCGTCACCGGTTGCATCGCTGATAAAGATGCCGCCTGCGCCGCCGCCGGGCATGATTATATTGGCCGGCAGTGGGCTATAAACGTGACCCACAGCGCCAAATCGGAATCCGCCGGGAACATCGAAAGTACCGCCAAAGGAGAACTGGTGGGTACGATCAAGTCCGTTGGGTCCCAGGAATTCGTTGGGATGGTTGTTGTCCACCGCACCATTCACAAAATCCTGGTCCTGAGCAGCACCAAGGGTCCTGGAGAGCGAATAGGAAACAACCCAGTTCAAGGCCGTTACGCCGCGGAATGGATTATGGACGTTAGCTCTCAGAGAGGTTTCCAAAGCGTTAAACACCGATCTTCCAGCGGGGAAGAGCATCTGGTTCACGCCCAGGTTGGGGTTCTGGCCGCCGAAGGCGGCTTGTGGACAGGCAAAGCCACTGCACAAGCTGGCACCTGAATCCAGACCTTGGCCGGCATAGTCCACAATGGTCGCACCGGCTGCAATGGCGCAGTCTGTGTCAGCCGCAGATGCGGTAGCACCGCAACCGAATGATCCGTTGGTGGCGGCAATGGCGTTGGCCGCTATTGTTTTATTGAAGAACCGCACGTCGCCCACATGATTTACATCGATGGCAAGCAACGTATGCGTGCCAATATTTCTCAGGTAGTCAGCGTTCCATACCACACCCTTGCCGAGCTGGCGTTCAAAGCCGATATTCATCTGCACGGAACGTGGGGTCTGGTAGTTGGGAGCAAACATGTTGATGCCGGTGACGTTGGCGCCGGCAGCCAGTGTGTTGCCAATGAAAGCGGCATTGCTGGCTGGACCCACGGCAAGCGTGGCAGCCTGGTAGAGCGCTTGCAACTGCGCTAGTTGAGAGTGAACCAAGCCCATTGGTTGGCCGCAAAGGATGGCCGGATCAAGGTTCGCGGGAATTGCTCCTCCGCCGGGCAGCGTAAATCCCGTTGGAGCGCCACCCGCGCATGGTGCGGCCTCTGACAGGAACAGTCCCTGGGCAAGGCGGCCCGGGCGGTTGAACAGGTTGTTATTGAAGATGGAGTTTTCATAGTAGATGCCGGCGCCGGCCCGAATGACAGTTTTGCCGCTGCCGGTTGGGTCCCACGCGAAACCTGCCGTCGGACCAAAGTTATGTCCAGGAACGCGGACGCGATCGCCCAGTCCCTGTCCCCAGAGGTCCAGAATGTTTCCGTTACATGGCGTGCCTGCTGTTACAAGACCCGCAGCAAGCCCTGGATCGAGTTGTGAACAAGGAATAGGCGCTATGTCGGAATCGGTGCGTCCTGTATCGCGCACGTAACGCACGCCAAAATTCAAGGTGAGGTTAGGCCGAATCTTCCAGGCATCGCCAATGTATCCCTGAATTCGATTGTCAGGGCCCAAGCCGCCGCCAGGAAGGCCGAAAGCCGGTTTCTCTGACGAGAAGCCTTGCCCGTTCCCCATGAATACCAATTCAGCCGGGTAGTTCAGAGGATTGGAGGCACCTCCAGCAAAGGGCTGATTGGCAGGATTGAAATCACTCACGTCGGCATTCACTGTGGGAGCCAGTGCAAAGAACTTGGCGAAACCGCCGCCCTGAATATGGTTATAGCCGAAACCATAACGCAGGATGTGCGTGCCGATGGTCTTGCTGCCGTCATACTTGGCCTGGGTGTTTTCCTGGAAGGTCTTTTGCGGAGCGAGCAGATTGCTGCCGGAGCAGAAGGAATCTACGCCGCCGGCAAGGCAGGTCAAGCTGGGGCCAATGGTAATGCTGAGATCGGGAGCAGGATTAAAGATACCCGATTTGGTCGCATCATTGATGTTGTTGCGGAATTTGGTAAAGCCGAAGCGGATGGCATGGGTAAATGATCCGGTACTGAAATCCAGTCCGGCAACATGCACCGGCGTGTTGGTTGCATTGGTGAAAGGCTGAAAGCTATTCGGGATGAAACCCTTGGTGCTGTTATTCTGCTCGTAAGAGAACCGATAGAATGCCTTGGCATTATTGTTGATCGTCCAATCCAGCTTGGCCACACCCTCAGTATCCCGGAACGGAGAATTAAATCCGCCCGAAAGTGAAGCGAATGGCCCCCCACTGGCCACAGGCGAAAGTTCATCCTGCTTAAGCCTCTCGGCGTCAACGAAAAAGAATAGTTTGTTCGCGATGATTGGGCCGCCCAGTTGGCCGCCGAAGTTGTTGCGCTGGAAAGGGCCACCAGTATCGGCAGCGACTGAATCATCACGGAACAGATAGAAAGCCTCGCCATGCCACTTGTTGCCGCCAGACTTGGTAACCACGTTCACCGCGCCTGATGAAGTCAATTCCGTGGAGAGATCAAGCGATGACTGGCTTACCTGGAACTCAGAAATCGCGCTGGCAGGAAGGTTTTGTGTGGTTGTGCCTACGGTCTCATCAGAGATGTCAATACCATCCACTTCAATGCGGGCGGTACGGCCAAAGCGGCCAGCGAACGAGATGGAGGAGAAACCGTTCTTGGTGGGGTCAAAGTTGCCGCCATCCTGAATTTGTACGCCCGGCTCAAGCTGGGCCAGATCCAGGAAGTTGCGGCCGTTAATCGGCAGGTTTTCAATTTGCTGGGTGGTCAGCACGCCTTGTACTGTCGTCTGCTCGGTGTTGACGGCGACGGCTGATCCCGTTACCTCAACCACCTCGCTCGACTCGCCCAGTGCCAGCTTCGCATTTGCGGCCGTTATGTTGCCGACCTGCACTGCAATTGTCGTTACCTGCGTCTGAAAGCCTTTGGCTTCCACCTTTACTTCATACTCGCCGGGTATCAGCGCGCCGGAGGCAAAGCCGCCGCTGCTGGAACTGGTAAGTTTGCTCGCCTGTCCGGTTGCTTTGCTGGTGATGGTGACGGTCGCATTCGGAACCACTGCGCCATTCGGGTCGGTAACGGTTCCCTGAATACTTCCGGTTGAAATAGTCGACTGCGCTCCAGCGGGCAGCAGACTAAAAATGGTAAAGCAGATACATAAAATAAAACCAATCCATAACTTCGGGCTTCTCATTCTTTCCTCCAACATTGTTGGGCCCGCGTTGAGTGCGGGGCCGGGGGGTTCAAGTCAAAGGGGCCTAAAACGCTCTGTGGCCTCAAGTTTGGACATTTCTCTCAGGTCTACGAACAAATGCGTACTTCGATGACTGGGATTCTTCTTTGCATGAGCGGTGCCACAACTCAGTGCACGTAATCGCTTGAAACGATGGATATAACATGGGATAAAGCGAAAACATCTTATCAGGATATTGAATCCCATATCCAGAGTTTTGTAATCATTCCGATTTTCATAACGTGAGTCCCTGCTTTGCCTTATTACTCTTCAGCAATTTGCACCGGGATAATTCGGTGTGATACCTTCCGCCCTGACCCCTTTTCATCCCTGTTGAAGCAGCCGGTCTGGAGGAACCATGATTCCGTTGATTGTGATCGGGATATTGATCGTTGGCGCGATTTTCATTCTCGCGGGCATATACAACAGCCTGGTGCAGCTCCGCGTACGCGCTGATTCGGCTTGGTCTGATATTGACGTACAACTCAAGCGCCGCCATGACCTGATTCCCAACCTGGTGGAAACTGTAAAAGGTTACGCCGCGCACGAGAAAGGGACTTTTGAGAATATTGCCAAGTTCCGCTCCCAGGCAATGCAGGCCACCACACCTGCAGACAAGGCCCAGGCGGAAGGCCAGCTTACCGGCGCGCTGAAGAGCCTGTTTGCCGTGGCGGAAAATTATCCGGAGCTTAAAGCGTCAGAGCAGTTCATTGGCCTGCAGAACTCGCTCAACTCCATTGAAGACACCATCCAGAACGCGCGCCGCTATTACAACGCCGTGGTGCGTGACTTTAACACGCGTGTGCAGTCCTTCCCCACCAACATTATTGCGGGCATGTTCGGCTTCCACACGCGGCAGTTCTTTGAAATGGAGACCCCCGCTGACCGCGAGAATGTGGCCGTAAAGTTCTAGCTCAGTGAAATCATCCATCCAACGCGGAACGCGGACATTTCTGTGCCGGAGAACTGTTGCTGTGGTTGCTCTGCTTTTCGCCTGTTTACCGGCGATGGCGCGCAGCCTGCGAGTTACAAGTTTCAACAGCACAATCCACGTTGATGATGACGGATCGGCGCAGATCGGCGAGCAGATTACCTATGTCTTTACCGGCCAATATCAAGGCATATACCGTGATATTCCGACCGATTATCCCGGGCCGGCTGGATCGAATTATTCCTTGTTTATCAAGGTAGATGCGGTCACTGACGAGAACGGCAACGCGTTTAAATTCGAGAAGAAAAACAGCGGCGATTATCTCCATCTGAAGGTCTATGTTCCTGGAGCGAGCAATACCACTCGCACTGTCAATATTCAATACTCCGTTTCAAATGCAACAAAGTTTTTTGAAGATCACGACGAGTTTTACTGGAACGTAACCGGCAACGATTCACCGATTCCCATTGCAGCAGCTTCTGCCACTATTTATTTCCCTGCCGACACCAATGGCGAATTGCGGGCGCAGGCTTTTGAAGGGGTATACGGCTCGTCGGATAAAGCCAGTGCGTCAGTGGAAGGATCCACAGCCCGCGTTGAAACCATCGGCCCTCTTCCCATGCACGGCGGGTTGACTGCGGACGTCTATATTCCGAAAGGCTTATTGCACGAGCCCAGCGCAGCGGCGCGAGCCTTTCGTTTTGTGCGCAGTAATCCAGTGCTCACTTTGCCGGTATGGGCTTTTGTGGTGATGTTTACACTGTGGTGGTTCAAGGGGCGCGATCCTGACCCAGGCATGTCAGTGGCTCCCATGTATGAGCCGCCGGAAAAGATGGGCCCGGCTGAAGTTGGCACCCTGATTGACGGCAGCACTGACCCACGCGACATCACATCAGTCCTGGTGGATATGGCCGTGCGCGGTTATGTGAAGATTGTGGAGACGCAGCACAAGGGATTCCTTTCCACCAGCAAGGATTACGAGTTTCATCTGCTCAAAGACCGCAGCCAGTGGGATGACCTCATTGATTACGAACGCGCCATGCTGGACCAGGTGTTTGAGGGTGGCCAGGTGACGCTGCTCTCAAATCTACGCAACCACTTCTACACGGCCTTGCCCATGATCAAGAGTGAGATCATGACGGCGCTGAAATCCAAAGGCATGTACACGGTCGATCCGGATTCTGCCTCAGGTTATATAGGTCTTGGCTTTCTGCTGGTAGCGCTGCCTTATGCGGCTGCGCAGGTCACGGGGATTGCCGACTTCCTGAATTCGGTTCCTGCTGCCGTCCTTGCCGGGATCGTTTCTTTTGCGATCATTATCATTATCGGCAGACAGCTCACAGCGTGCAGCCTTAAAGGGGCGCGCACGCAAGTGCAGATTCGCGGCTTCCAGGAATTTATGAACCGCGTGGATGCTGACCGCCTTAAGCGCATGCCGCCGGATACCTTTGAGAAATATCTGCCATATGCAATGGCGCTGGGCGTGGAGCATCACTGGGCCAAGGCCTTTGAAGGCATTATCCAGAACCCGCCGACGTGGTATCAGGGTTACGGGCCAAGCCCGAGTTTCAGCACCTTTTACTTCATTAACAGCCTCGGCTATATGACGCAGACTGCAAGCACAACATTTGTCTCAGCCCCGCGCGCCAGCTCAAGCAGCTCAGGGTGGAGCGGCGGAGGCTTTTCCAGTGGGGGCGGATTTTCCGGTGGCGGCTTTGGTGGCGGCGGCACAGGCGGGTTCTAGTATTTTTCTTCTCTTGTTGTCTTCTGATCCCTTCATGCAGCTCTGGATTTGGGCCTTACTCCCTTCAAACGCGCCAAGAGATTCCAACATCCTAATAAGTGGGTGCCGCGGAACAGTTCTGGCGCCCGCAAAGGATCAGCTATGGCGGAAAGAGCACACAGCAGCTCTGATGTCCCAAATTTTGACACTTATCCTGATACTCCATCTGCCCCACCGGTAAAGCGCACTGATTCGGAGCTACAGGAGCCGAGCCACTCAACACTGGAACAGTATGCGGCGGACCTGGGAACCGCCGCCGGCAAAGTGGTGTACATGGTTCGCCAAGTCCGGGAAAGCGCTCAGCACCTGCCCGACCATCCGTCGCTTGACAGTATTGGCAATCTTGCTGAGGAGACCCGTGCGCGGGCCGATCACTTGCGCAATGTGGCGGCAGAGCGCGCCAGGCAGTTGGTTAACACCGCACGCGAAAAGACTGCAGAAATCGCCTTTCGCGCGCGGCAGGAGCGAAGGAGGCTCGTCCTCCAGGCCAAGTCCAACTACGCACAGACACGACGCCGGGCTGGCGAGGTCGCGCATGACTATCCGCTGCATGTAGCTCTGGCTGCTGGGGCTGTGGGGTTTTTGATCGGCGTGGGATTGCGAATCAGGAGGTCACACCATGCAAACCGATAAGTCTTTGGCCGCACTGCTGGCTGAAACCAAGCAGGAACTCAAGGAGTTCATCAACACGCGCATCGGCCTTTTGAAGGCGGAAATTGAGGAGAAACTCAGGACGTGGAAGTATGTGATTCCGCTCCTGCTGGTTGCTGCGGCGTTGATGCTGGCTGCATGGATTACTCTGACGTTTACCCTGGTCGCATTACTCCATGCCCTGTTTACGCCCAGCCCGTACTCCTGGCTCTGGGGGTCTCTGATTGTTGGCGGGGTTTACCTGGTAATGGGCACCGTTGTCGGCTGGTTTGTTTACAGCGAACTTAAAGCCGTGGGATTAGCTCCAACCCGCACCCTGAACGTTCTTAAACAGGACCAAATCTGGCTCCAGAATGAGGCGAAGACTGTATGACTGAGGGAATTCCCGTAGATGTGTACGAAAAGCGCGCCGCTGACCAGCGCAGCCATCTCCACAGCACGGTGGTGGAGCTGCGCCAATCTGTCCGGGAGAAAATGGACGTTAAACGCAACGTACGGAACCACTTGGGGCTCGCAGCCGGGGCAATGGCGGTGGTTGGCCTGGGGCTGGGATACGCCTTTGCAGGCATTTTCACCAGAGATTAAAGTTTTAATTTATCCCGCTGATCAAAGACTCTGGCCAGGCTTTCAGCCGCCATGTTCATTGATGGCGGCCCGCGTCATTCCTCCGGTGTATAGCCTAGAATCGCTGAATCATCTACTCTGCTTTCCTGTTTCATGATATAAACCTGTTCATCCTTCTTCCACCGCGCAAACGGCCCTTTCCGGGTTGGGTTCTTGAGGAGAGTTAATGTCAGAAGAAGCTAGAACAGGGAAACGATTTCCGCTGGAGCTGCCCATTAAGATCCATGGCAAAGGCGGCGATGACAGCGCCACAACCGGCAACATGAGTGCCGCCGGCGTCTATATCATGGCCGATCTTGATCTGGCTATTGGCTCCAACATTGAATTTGATATCACCTTGCCCAAAGACGTTCTGGGAACGCCCGGCGATGTTGAGGTACACTGCACCGGGCGTGTGGTTCGCAAAGATGAAAAAGTTGCAGCTGCCGGCGCTAATTCCAATTCCAGCAGCAAACGCAAAAAAAAGAGCGGCGTAGCTTGTGTGATAGACCAATACAAGTTCATCCGTAAGAGCAAAGGGGCCAAGTAAAATGCTGAAGATCATTTTGGCTGATAATCAGGCAATCTTCCGCACCGGCGCCGCCAAGGTCTTGGCCGTGGAAGACGATCTGCGCATTGTGGCGCAGGCAGAAAACACTGAAAAGATGATGATGGCCCTGGAGAAATTTCACGCCACCGTCATGATTTTTGGCGTGGACACTCACCCCAGCCTGCCCACCGTTGTGGAAACGGCCAGAAAGTTCAAGACCAAACTGGTGGCCATTGCTGAGACCGGGCAGGATTCCCGCCACTACCTCACCAACGGCGTACATGGCGTGATCTATCGCAACGTGAGTGGTGAATCACTGGTGCAATGCGTGCGCAAAGTGGCCAAGGGTGAGACCTGGGTCCAGGACACGCAGGAAAGCAAGGAAACCGCCGAAAATGATCTGGTCGGCGCGCGCGTGCGCGACCGCCTGACCGCCAAAGAACTTAAGATTGTTGCGTTGATCGTACAGGGATACAAGAACAAAGAAATCGCCACGCAGCTAGGAACGACTGAGCAGGTCATCAAGAATTATCTGCGGAACGTCTATGACAAGATCGGCGTGTCTGACCGGCTGGAACTGGCGCTGTTCACAATCCATCACCGTATCCTGGCAGAAGCGGCGGCTACCTCCGTGGCAGCAACGGCGCCGGCACGATAACGCCAAATCCAAGAAACTGCAGCGGCCGAGAGTTTCTCGGCCGTTTTTCTTTGTAAGTAGTTGCCCGGATTATATTTAAACAAAAAGGAACCTGTTTCCAGCCCCGCAACGGGATTTTTGACGCCTGCACTGGTTCGTACTTATAGTGAAACATATATGTCAAAAGTTCGGGTCAGCGGGTTTGCTGTGTCGCTTGATGGTTACGCCGCCGGTAAGAGCCAGAGTCTTGAGAATCCTCTGGGAATCCGCGGCCCCGAGTTATTCGAGTGGTTTTTCTCTACACGCACATGGAAGCAGATGCACGGGATCGAAGGGGGCTCAACTGGGGTTGATGATGAATGGGCGCGGCGAAGCATGGAGAACGTGGGCGCGTGGATTCTCGGGCGGAACATGTTTGGGCCTGTGCGCGGCCCCTGGCCGGACGAAGAGTGGAAAGGGTGGTGGGGCGAGGAGCCCCCATATCACGTGCCTACGTTTGTCCTGACGCACCATCCAAGAAAAGCAATCGAGATGAAAGGCGGAACAACGTTCCACTTTGTTACCGACGGAATCCATTCCGCCCTGCAACGTGCAAAGGATGCTGCAAAAGAGAAAGATGTAAGGATCGGCGGCGGAGCCGCGACGATTCAGCAGTATCTGCGCGCGAAGCTCATTGATGAACTGCATCTCGCTTTTCGTCCGATTCTGATGGGTTCCGGCGAGAACTTATTCGCCGGCCTCGACCTGGCCGCGCTCGGCTACACATGCACGAAACACGTTTCCACCGAGCATGCGATGCACGTGGTGCTGGAAAAACAGAGTTGATCCCTTATGCCTGTTCAATCATGCATTCCGGTCATTCCGAGCGCAGATCTTGAGAAAAGCTTGCGCTTGTGGGTTAATGGCCTGGGATTTTCGACGAGCAACGAGATCCGTCAAGACGGCAAGCTGATCTTCTGCATGCTGAAGAAGGACAAGTTATGCTTCATGTTGAACCAGCGCGCGGGTAATCCAGCCAAGCCAGAAGATTATGAGGGTATTCGACTCTATTGGGCGCCGACGGACATATATGAAACCAGAGAGCGATTGAAAAGCCTTGGGTACCGAGTTTCAGAAATCGTCCACCGCGAGTACGGGCAGGCCGAGTTTTTCCTGACCGATGGCGACGGCTATTCGCATTGCTTCGGCATGCCGACGCTACAGTAGACGACTGCGGCAAACAGAGCAGTGCATCAGTCGCAGTGAAAAAAAAAGCTTCTATTGATGTTCATGACACCGGAGTCGCGGGACCCTGCTTGGCAGAAAGCCATGCTGCAGCAATCAAACATAAGGTAATCAGAAGTGAGAGGGCGAGTGGCACGGCAAAGAGATATCTCCAGCTCACAACCGTGATGGCGGCAAAGCAAAGTGCGAAAGCCCAAGCAGTGCCGCGCATGCGGGCCACCGTTGCAGCCGGAAGGCCGCCGAGCTGCCATGCCAATATCGCGGAGAACAGGAAAAACACGCCGACAGAGAATCCTGCCCCCAAAAAGAAGTCCCAATAAGTGCGGTTGAACCCCTGCGCGTTAAAGTGAATGGACCGCATTGAGTTGAGAAGAGCATCAGCTCCCCACTGAGGATCAGACTGGCGAAAACCGAATGTATGTCCTGCCGCGAAAAGCAGCAGAAGAACAGCAGCGATGCGATAGAACACGGATGCTTTCATGTGGGCCTCCAGGGACCGCAGATGCGACTCTTTCCTGCCGCGCAGGTTCAAACTCTACCATTACCGAGTTGCGGTGTGAGTGCGATTGACACAGCCGCTGATCTTCTTTTAGCCTGACCGTGGCGCGAAAGGGCGCATCCAGTCCGCGGAAAGGGCCGTGCCCACCTTGAGCAAAAAACTGAGAGTGCGAACTTTCTTTCAGCCTGATTATGCGGACATAAACAGGCGTAACCATGAAAGGAAGGTCGTTGATGGATCCCAAGCCGCTACCTGCGCATCCCAGCCTGGAGCAATACAAGAAACAAGCCAAGGAATTATTGAAGGCCTATCGCGCGGCAGATATAGAGACAATTCGCCGTGTTAAGAAGAACCATCCACGTTTTGAAAGGCTTGCAGAACCTTCTCACGTGCTTTCGCAGGGATTTGAGATCAGCAAATTCGCATTGGCCGATGCGCAACTGGTGATCGCCCTCGAGCATGGTTTTGAAAGCTGGCCGAAATTTACTCAACGCATTGAAGTGATGAACAGCGAGGTCGCGGCTCGGTCGAATCCGGTGGCGGCATTCATTGAGGCCGCGATCTGGCACGGAACACTGGAGGCGGCAGAGGCGATTCTTTCGGCGCATCCGGAGATTGCGCGCACAAGCATTCACGTGGCGGCAATCCTGGGCGATGACGCTGCGGTGAGCCAGTTTATCGCCGCTGATCCGCGAAACGCCACGAAGAAAGAAGCGCCTTATGACGGCGATGCGCTGGTCTATCTGTGTCTTTCAAAATATTTGCGGCTGGATAAAACGCGGTCGCCGGCTTTTCTGCGCGCAGCCATTGCCCTGTTGGATGCAGGAGCTGATCCGAATACGGGGTTCACGGCAAAAGATGAATACGGCGATTTTGAGACCGCTCTCTACGGCGCTGCAGGAGTTGCGCACCACGCAGAGCTGACGCGTCTGCTGCTGGAGCGCGGCGCAGATCCAAACGACAATGAAACTTTTTATCACACACCGGAGAGCTACGATAATGCCGCTCTCAAAGTGCTGGTGGAAAGCGGCAAAATGCGTGCCGATCTTCTGACGGGCATGCTGCTGCGCAAAGCCGACGTGCACGACTATGACGGCATCAAATACCTGCTGGAGCATGGCGCAGACCCGAACCGGATGACGCGCTGGGGTTATACGGCGCTCCATCAGGCGCTGCGGCGCGACAACAGGCTGCAAAATATCGAACTGATGTTGGACCATGGCGCGGAGCCGGCAATTAAAACCGCGGCGGCAGTAGAGGCCCAATTCATGCCCTGGTTAGTCCCGAATGCGCAGAGATCAGCCATCGTCATCGCCGCGCGCCGGGGCCGGGGCGATGTGCTGGCCGCGCTGGAGCGGCGCGGCATCGCGATAGAGCTGAACGGCGTGGACCGGCTGATTGCCGCCTGCGCCCGCAATGACGCAGCGGCAGTCCACGCAATTGCCAAACGCGAGCCGCAGCTTGTGCAAGAACTACTGGCTGCAGGCGGACGCGTGCTGGCAGAATTCGCCGGCAATAATGCTGAAGGCGTTCAACTCCTGCTGGAGCTGGGCGTACCTGTGGACGCGCTGTATGAAGGCGATCCTTACTTTGGCATTCCCAAGGACAGCACGGCTCTGCATGTTGCCGCCTGGAAAGCGTGGTCCAAGACTGTAAAGCTACTGATCGAGCGCGGTGCAAACGTCAACGCTGAGGACGCAAAGGGTCAAACTGCGCTTCAACTTGCGGTGCGCGCCTGCGTGGATTCCTACTGGACGAACAGGCGATCACCAGAATCAGTGGAAGCGCTGCTGCGCGCGGGAGCGTCTGCGGATGGAATCAAAGTTCCAACTGGATATGCCGAGGTGGATGAGTTGCTACGAGCCTATCGCCAAGCCTGACACCTGAACGCTTGCAATACACTGCTACCTTGAATTCAAGACTTGGTTTTTTTGCGCAAGCTGCGCCACAAAACGCGTTCTTCCTTTGTCCTGACGACACAATATGGCATAAATTCAAGACGGGTCCAGAAAGGACGGGTCCCATGGCGCGATTTTTACTGTTTGTCTGCATCTTTGCTCTGGCGATCGCAATGTGCGCATCCGCGCAGGTCGCAGAATCTCCGGACCAAACTACCGCAAAACCGGCCGTCGTTCACATGGCTGAAGGCAATACTGCACCCGGCGCAGAGAGCAAGTCGCAGGCGCCCCTGAAGGTGGTGGACACCATCATCTCATCCGTGACCACGAACGCCCTTGGTGATGTCAGCTGTGATGCAGACCAGAACATCTATCTGAAAACCTACGGCAACGACATTCACAAGATTGATGCGCACGGGAAGGCTGCGGCACTGTTTGTCCCCGAAGCGAATCCTGACGTCAAGGTCTACAACGTCGGCCATTACACCACCACGCCCGATGGCGAAGTCTATGTTTCAGTTGGGATTGAAACCGCATTTACACGGTATCTCCTTGTCTTCAAGCCTGACGGCACTTACAAATCAAATATCAAACTCGACACACCATTTGCTCTGCTACCCGTGTCTTTGGCTGTCTTCTCGAATGGGAACATCCTCATCACTGGCCTGACAATTGATCGCGCCAGCAAGATGTTCATCGTGCCTTTTGCCGGTATCTTTCGTTCTGACGGGCGTCTTCTCAAGCAGATTTCGCTGGAAGCTGAGGAAAAACTCCCTGACGTTCCGGCTGAAAAAGACCGTCCTGCGGGACCTCTTCCCGTTTACAGCAACCGCGCGATTGCATGGGGCCAGATGCGCTCCTCGAAAGACGGCAATGTCTACATCCTGCGCTGGGGTACGCCAGCGAAAATCTATGCGGTCTCTCCAGAAGGAGAAGTGGTGAAGCGGTTTAGCGTGGATCCAGGCGATTCTAACTTCCAACCCAGGGATATGTACCTCTCAGGAAGCCGCATTGCGATCCTTTTCGTAGACTCTTCTACGATGAAAAAGACATTAAGCGTGGTGGACAACGATGGACAGGATATGGCGTCTTACGATCTTCGTGAAGGCGTAGATGGGAAGCGTGTTATGGAGCTGGGCTGCTACAACATGAACCCAGAACGTTTCACCTTTCTCGGGGTCGGAGAAAAATCTGACTTACAACTCATCCAGGCAGAAGCGCACTGAAACTCATCGCAATGGATCGTTGTGGTCGATCCAGAACTCCGGCTTGCCCATGATCGGTATCAGTGTGAGGTGGTGCGTTCACTGCTCTTGAGCAGCTCGTTCACAATTGTCACCAACTCTTCGGGGTTGACTGGCTTTTCCAGATAGAGATCGGCCAGCGGCTCAGCGGCCTGAAAGGCCTCCGCCACGTAGCCTGAAACAACCACCACGGGCATGCTGCTATTGTTCTTGGCGGCCTGGACCACGGCGCGGCCATTGGCGTCACCCAGGCGCCAGTCCGTCACTACCGCATCATAGGTATTGCTCTGGAGTTTCTCCATGGCATCGCGGGCGGAAGTGGAGGCGGTTACCGTGTGTCCGGCGCCCTCAAGAATGGCGCACTTCAGGGTCACCACATGCGGTTCATCGTCGACGCAAAGGATCCTGGCCATATTATGGATGTCCTGAACGCTGACGCGCTTTTCGGCTACAGGGCGCGTCTACGGAGAATATTAGCTGCGGCACTGCAGCTAACGAAACTGCCTTATTCTCAGCTACGCATCCCCGGAAGTCAAATAAATGCGCGCTCGCGCTCTGCAACCCCTATTTTCTCCGTGTCTTCTTTTTCAGACCAGATCTCTGATAGAGCACGGTGTACTACCGGCCACCATTCCAGGCAGGTCCGATGGCCGATAGCATTTGTCACTGGTTAGAACCTCCAAACCAACCCTACGGATGGCTGAGCTAGGTGGGTAAAGTTGTCCGTGGCAAGGCCGGGAATCTGAAAATCAGGGATTTTATATACGTAGCCGCGATACTCGGCCCGCAGAGCGACGTAATGAGTAATGTCAAAATCCACTCCACCGCCATAGACGAACGCTGCTTTCGTCTGGTTATTACCGGTATTGTTGCTGACTCCAAAGAATGAGTTGTTTAGCGAGTTAGTAGGCCGGAAGAACAGCCCGCCAATGCCGGCCAAAGCGTAAGGACGCACGCGGCTGTGGGAAGGCGCGGTAATCACCGCTTCACCCGTAAGCTGGTGAAGATTGGCTTGAATATCCGTCTCGCCAAAGATGGGATCAAAGTACCTTTGCGTATCGCGGGTATAGCCGTAATCACCCTGCACGGCAAACCACGGCTTGAAATTGTAGCGATAGCCCAGCAAAAGGCCGCCGCTCTTGGTGGCTTCATGCGGGATATCAAGGTTATCTTGATTTCTGGGAACGTTCGCCGTCCCTTGAATGCTGACTTCAGACCTGAAATCCTCCTGCGCAAAGCCTGAGGCAATAAAAAATATGATGACTGCAAATGCGGACAAGACAGTACTTCTCCTCATTGCGTACAAACTCCCCGTAACATGGATTTTTGATCAGCTACTTAGATAAGACGCTGTTTCCCGCTCTGTGGCTTTATCCGCAGCTAAGACTTAAATATTCTTAACGCCGAGTGTTAGCACTTTGGAACTAAGAGCCGCGCCGAGTCACCGTTTGCCAAAACCAGATCATTTGTATTCGCAGTGGATGGGCTGGGATGATTGCTCTTGCAGCCATACGCGAAAGCACCAAAAGGCTTTCTGGTTGTCGTTGACCATTATTAGCCGCACGAACTAAAATCGCGCCATCCTGAGAAGCCGGTTCGCCCGCCGATTCCCTAAGGACAAATCAACGCAGCTTCACAAACCGACAAGTTTGGCCAAAATCACAAACTGACAAAGTGAGGTCAAGTACCATGACGCACAAGAAAATCACGCTGCTATCTCTGCTTTCTCTACTGTTTTTACTTCTTCCGCTCACGGTCAGGATTGCGGCATTGGGAAACCGTCACGATGGCAGCGCGGCCATTGCGGCGCCGCCAAAAACTGTAGTCCATGAGGTAAAGGAGTTGGTGCAGGGCACGGAGATTGTGGATCCTTATCGGTGGCTGGAGGACCAGAACAGTCCGGAGACACGGGCGTGGATTGACGAGGAGAACGCATACACAGACTCGCTCATCTCCAAGATTGCCGGGCGTGAAGAGTTGCAGCGGCAGGTAAGTGCGCTGATCAAAATCGATACCATGACTGCGCCGCAGGTGAGGAACAATCGGTATTTCTTCAGCAAGCGCCGCGCAGACCAGGACCAGAGCTCCCTCTACATGCGCAAGGGGCTGAATGGCCAGGATGAATTGCTGGTGGACCCGCTGCCGTTAAGCCCGAACCACACAGTCACGGTGGGGATAAATTCCATTACCAAAGATGGCAAACTAATGGCGTATTTTGTGCGCCACGGCGGCGCGGATGAAACCACGCCGCATCTGTTTGACGTGGATGCGCATAAAGACCTGCCTGATGTTTTCCCCAAAGCGCGTTACTCCGGGGTTGCGGTGCTTAATGACAAGAGCGGCGTGTACCTGACCCGTGATACACCGGAAGGCCCGCGCGTTTACTTCCACAAAATCGGCACGGACAGCGCGAATGATACGGAGATTTTTGGCAAGGGCTATGGCCCGGAGAAAATCATTACCAGCTCAGTGACCGAGGATAACCACTATCTCCAGATCACCGTGCTTCACGGATCAGCGGCAACGCATACCGAGATTTACATAAAAGATCTGACGAACAATGGCCCGATCATGACCATTGTGAAGGACGTTGAGGCGTCATTCAATGGGCAGATCGCCGGCGACCACATGTATGTACGCACCAACTGGAAAGCGCCAAAGTGGCGCATCATGGAAGTCGATCTTAAGAACCCAGCCATGGATAAATGGCGTGAAGTGGTGCCTGAAGGCGATAACGCGCTGGAAGGCTTCTCACTGGCAGACGGCAAGCTGGCCGTGCGCACCTCTGAGAACGTGGTACCGCACCTGAAATTGTTTGATGTTAATGGCAAGCTGTTACGTGAGGTGCCAACGCCCACGCTCGGCTCAATTTCCGCCCTCGCCGGACATTGGGATTCAAATGAGGCGTTCTATTCCTTTACCTCATATCACATTCCGCAGACCATCTATTGCTATGACGTGGCCACAGGCAAACAGACGGTCTGGTTTGAAGCAAAAGTGCCCATTGATAGCGCGAAGTATGAAGTGCAGCAGGTCTGGTACACATCGAAAGACGGAACAAAGATTCCCATGTTCCTGGCGCACGCCAAGGGACTGAAGCTGGATGGATCACATCCTGTTCTGCTCACCGGCTACGGCGGATTCAATCTCACAGAAACACCGGGATTCAACTCCTTTAGCGCGGCGTGGATGGCGAACGGCGGCGTCTATGCCGTAGCCAACCTGCGCGGTGGTGGTGAGTTTGGCGAAGCATGGCACCACGCCGGAATGCTGGAGAAAAAGCAGAACGTGTTTGACGATTTTATTGCCGCAGCCGAATGGCTTATTCAAAACAAATACACTAAGCCGGCGCGGCTGGCCATTCGCGGCACCAGCAACGGCGGATTGCTGGTGGGCGCGGCCCTTACGCAGCGTCCTGATCTTTTTGGCGCGGTGATCTGCGGCTATCCACTGCTTGACATGGTACGCTACCAGAATTTCCTGGTAGCAAAGTATTGGGTGCCGGAGTACGGTTCTTCTGACAATCCTGAACAGTTCAAATATATCTACGCTTACTCGCCTTATCACCATGTAAAGGCGGGGACGAAATATCCGTCAGTCCTTTTCATCTCCGGCGACTCCGACACGCGCGTGGCTCCGCTGCATGCCCGCAAAATGACGGCGCTCATGCAGGCTGCAACCGTGGGATCAGATCGCCCAATCCTGCTGCACTATGACACCACCGCAGGGCATTCCGGCGGCACTCCGGTGAGCAAGCAGATTGAGAACACCGTGAATGAGCTGAGCTACCTGTTCTGGCAATTGGGAGTAGGGACTCAAGCGAAAGCAGCGTCCAATTGAACGCAGGATGCCACCGCCTTGACCCTGAGGTGTCCTGGCCCGGCGTCATCGACGCTCGGCGCTGGCATCGGCAGTGCCGATGCTTTTGCGATTACCGGGGCAATCAACGTGTCCATTTGATTTAAGCGCAGGGCGGAATGCTCTGCTCTAGCTGTTATTCTTAGTGCAGTCCCAGCTGTTGAGGGCTCAGCCCGACTTTTTGCAGGCTCTGGCTTTGCATCTGGTCAAGGTCGTGTTTGGCTTGCAGAAACTCGCTGCGCCGGGCGTTCATGGTGTGGACACGCGTGTTGAACTCCTCGCGCACCTGGTCATCGTTGATTCCCACGCGTCCATTTGCGATGGTGAAATCAGCATGGTGGGACTGGGCGTAACCATAGATATCGTCGAGCGAATCAATCCACGCTTTCTCTGATGAAATGGCGTGCTGGCGAACTGGCGTGGCGCGGCCAAGTCCCTGATTAAAGCCGTCAAGCATCTCCTGGCGCTCCGATGCGGGAAGATCGTCAAGGCTGTGTTTGAAATTCTCCAGGACCTCGCCCATGCGTACTTCCTGGTGAGCGTCAACGTCATAGGCGGCGTGCAATTGCTTGAGGGCATCGGCCACGGAATCAGGATTGGCGAATGATTCAGGAGTGCTGAGGTTCTTGACTTCGCTGATGTCCAGCTTGCTCTCGGCCTCGTGGTATTCCTTGTTCAGGGCGAGAATGTCTTTGAACATGTTGCGCAGTTTGGCGTCAGTTTTGTTTTCACCAAAAATAGAGTGGCGCACGGGCTGGATCCCGGCAGCTTCCCGCATAAGGCGGGCGGCCTTCTGCTCAGAATTTTCCGGCTGTAATAAACCGGGATTTTTCACGGCGTTGGCCAGCAGGATGGCAACCGCAATGCCGCAAAATAGTCCGGCAAACAGATTGGGATTCCGCGCCTTTCTGCGGCCGGCGATGGGATAGGCAATGAGGAATGAAAAGCCCAGTGTACCAAGGATGGTGCCGAATCTGTAGCCGATAGCCTGCGCCTCATTCGGCAGCTCGGGTACGGGAGCAGCAAACGCGTAGGCCAGAGCCAGCAGGATGGCAACGGCAATCGCAATCATGCCGAACACGCTCATGGTTTTCGGCGGCTGCGGGGTTAAGGCCATGGGAGGGTATCCTGATGCAACACTCACGGTAGAGAGTGGAGGATAAACGCGAGCCGGCGCAGGCGCGGCCGGAGAAGTCGCTGGCGGCGGAGGCGGCGGAGCAACGCTGATGCCGGCGCTGGGCAGCGGCTTGGCGCATGCGCTGCAAGAGCCGGCGTTGTCAGGATTCTGAGCACCACAAGCGGAACAGAACATAAGCTACCCCTCGGTAAAAGTTGCATTAGCTTATCATCAGGCGCTCAGAACGGCAGATAAAAATCCCCTCCCTTGTGCAGTGCGCTATTTCCGGCGCTTGCCTGACTGAGCCCCCAGATGATGTTCGCTTTATATTCGCTAAAGTGATAACATGCTGAGATGGAGAAGGCGGAGATTCTGGCGGCGATCAGGCATGCGGCGCAGGAGCTGGGACGCGCGCCCTCACGGGGGGAGCTGAAGCGGCTGACGGGTGTGAGCCATTATCGGGTGCTGACGGAGTTCAGGAGCTTGCGCGAGGCGGTGCGGACGGCCGGGCTGGAGCCGAGCCGGAAGGGCGAGAAGATCGCGACGGAAGAGCTGATCAAAGACTGGGAAAGGGTGAGGAAGAAGCTGGGAAGAAGACCGTCACGGGCGGAGTATGTGCGGGAAGGACGGTACAGCGCGGGAACGTTTGTGATGCGGTTTGGAAGTTGGGGGAAGATTTCAACCGCAAAGGGCGCCCATTCGACTCCCCTTTCGCAAGCTCAGGGTCGCTCAGGGCAGGCTACGGAACACGGAGGGAAGGCCAGAGGCAGCCGCGAATCAACGCGAAGAACGCGAAGCAACGAGGAATTACCAGAAATGCCAAAATCGAAAAGAAGAACCGCTGAGGCCGCAGAGAAGAACGGGAGCAGAAGCGCGGAGACGGCGCACAGGATTGGCGCGACGGAAAAGGCGATTGCGTTTGAGTGGGCGGCGTCATTAGCGGCGATACCTGCGCCGCTGGAAGGAAAGCGGCGGGTAACGGAAGCGGTGGCGGCGATGGTGGTTGGGACCCTATTGGGCCCCAAATCGGGCGATCTGGTGAGCGGGAGATCGGGCGATTTGAAGTCTTACGACCGTGATCAGATAGGACGCAAAACGTCTTTGCAGCCGCGCGGCATTTATAAAGGCAGGCCGGTGATGGGGCCGCCGTTCAGCCGGCATCCGCTGACGAACGCGCCGGTGAACGAGATGGGGGTGGTGTTTCTGTTTGCGCTGGTGGCGTGGGACCTGGGGTTCCAGGTGGAGTCACTGTGGTCGCGGGGCGAACCGGACGGGCGGGCCAAGCGCGAGGTGGCGCCGGGAAAGTGGCAGGACGTGGCCATTGAATTTGAATATGAAAGCAAGAACTTTGTGCTGCATGGGCACGATCCAAAGAAGTGCGATGTGATTGTGTGCTGGAGGCATAATTGGAAAGATGCTCCTCCCGAATTGGAGATTATCGAGTTGTGTCGGTTGTTCGGGTGAGTTCCCTCACCCGCTTCGCGGGATTCGGGATTTCGCCTGGCGGCTCAGACGATCACCCCATCAAGCGCAAAAACGGCGCTCGCTGGGGACCCCGACAGGTGCCGCCAAAACGGCTCAAGATTGTGTGCTGGCGGCATAACTGGAAAGAATGCCCGGCGGAGATTGAGGTGGTCGAGTTGGGCAAGGTGTTTGGGATGCAGGGGATCGCCGTCATCGCCGGAATCGCCGTAATCAGAAAATGAAACCGGCACGCTGCCTCACGACAGCTTGTAAAATTTCTCTACGTTGGTGCGCAATTTTGAGGCAAATTCAACTTCCGCACTAGTAAACCGAATCTGCTTCAATCCGGCTAAATTGAAAGCAACGTATTTATCCTTTTTCTCTGTTACAGATTCATCGAGAAAGAGGAGTATTTTGTCGGAAACATTTTTTCCTTCCGCTTTGGCTTTACCCATAATGAATCCAATTTCGTGATATACGTTCGGATTACTAAGAGTCAAATTACCGAGTAAGAGTCCGCAGTCACTCATCATGTCAAAGATTTTTTCGCTGATAGCGTAAGACGTACCGTCGTGAAACCAATCGACCCGCGCCACTTTTAATGGGGGTTGCAGATTGTGCGCCTCGTTTATTTCTTTGCAAACACGTTCGATAATTGCATAGTGTTCATCCGGTTTGGGTTTTCCAAACGGCATTGACACGAAGAGGGTTCGGTTTCGGCTCCCCAGGACTTTGTCAAAAATATTGTGCAAATCCGGCAAATTGGATTCAGGTATAAATTGAAGGTGGTTGGAAACAACCCATCGTGAAAACGATTCTGCGGCTGGTTCTGATTGGAGAAGATAATAGAGGAAGGCCGCCAACAGACCTTTGTTCCGGGTTTCCTTGAGCTGCGGCCAATCATCAAAGAGAGCATTTGCCCGAGACAACGCTCCCTTAAATCTCTTGATGGCCTGTTCATTGCCGGTCAACACCTTATGCTCGCCAAAATAGCTGAAGTGATCCACAAGAAATGAACGCACCTCCGTTTCGATAATGGGTTTGAGATTTGGAAGCAGGTCTAGATCAAGACTGGCGTGGAGCTTGCGCGCTTGATAATAAGGCCAGCCGAAAGAGGGGTCGTCTTTCAGTTTTGCGTCCGGGAAGAGATCTTTATCATCCAGAATGAGCCGGAGGTTGTGCTCCTTTGGCAGCGGCACCTGTTTGTAATTAATGTTATGAAATAAGGCCCTGCTGAAGCGTTTAAAATCCGTGGCATCGCGACCGAAGACTATACAGAATGGGGTTGGCCGCGCGCGAACGTCAGAATCACTAGATGCCGCCAAACGATGATTGCCGTCAATCCGTGAAAAAACTGGTCCTTTTCTTTCATCGAACTGCACCGTGCCGACTTGAAAGAATTGTACGGCGCGGATATCGCCCTTTTTCCTCGTTTTACTCACTGTCGAAGAGATGCGCAACCCGTTAGCAAAACGTGTGGTTTTTCGAGCCTGCCCTCGCTGCACATCTTCCAAAAGCCTTGTTATCTCAGGGCTCTCTTGATCAGTATCATTGAGGGAAACGCAGAGGATTACTTCCGGGAAGAAAACGAACAGTCCCGTCTTGAGATACGCGCCGATCTCGCGCAATCTGTCGTCCTTAGGGATTCGCTGGATGTTGTCATCTATCTTCGAGATGTCCTGTAGCACACCCATGGGGGCAAAGCCACGCAAGCACAGGAAGTTGCCTAAAGCGAAGTCTAGAATACCCTTGAGCTTCAATGTTGGTGCTCCCTGTCTAAAATGAGAGCCTGGACCTCGCTCTTCGCCGTTTCCAATTCAGCAAAAGCGCGATCAAAGAGTTCCCGAGCGTTGCGCTTTATATCTTCAGCTTTATTGACGATTTCGCGTTGTACGTCCATTGGAGGCAACGGAATTTCCAGATACTTGAAAAACTGTTGGTCAACTCTTTGGTGACCTGAGGAACCGGTAAAGAAAAGCCGTGCATAATTTCGAACTGCTTTGAGACGTAATACCAGATGTAAGAAATTCATATCAAGTTCTGTGGATGTGGCTCTGAAAACATGAAACTCGGTAGACCCAAAACCAAATCCGCCAATCAGCCCGTCTGCCATCGCAGATTTCCCGTTTTCCATGCATGGAGTAATCTTTGCCCAGAGGAGGTCGCCTTCCTGGAATGCAGTGTAGCCCTTTAATTCGCCCAAAGGCCGACTTCGCCTCTCGCAAATTTCGCCAAAGCTATCCGAAACCGCATCCATTGGCACAAAGGAAACTTCTGCTGTGGGCGCCAGTTTGGGCAGTCTGCTGGGTGGATTGATGGCGGCAACTTCACGTAGGCTCCGCATTGCGAAGCGTCCCCCGCGCAATGAGAGAGATTGCCAGTTCGCCGCTGCATCAAGACGGCGGCCTGAAATATGACTAAATGCCCGCCGAAAGATTCGCTCGGAAACTGTACTCGCCATTCCGGGTGCTTTTCCAATGCCAAGATCGCCCAAGAGCGAATCATCGATGCTGGCTAGCACCTTGCGAGCCAGCTCCAGTGTCTCATCACGACTTTGAATTGCATCTCGCCAAACAGCAGCCACCTTTTCCTGCAATTGTCTATTCGGTACGGGAACAAGTAGTTCCCGAATTTCCTCTGCATTGATGTTAGTCATACCGGCGATTTGTCGGCTCACGGCATCAATCTGAAGACGGCCTAACGGCGACGCAAGATAGGCAACAAGATAATCGGGCAGTAACGAGCCCTCCTTAAGTCGAACCCGGATCAAGTACGACGCAAACACGTACTCACCGGGGAGATTGAACACGACGCACTTACCCACTAGTTCCTTGGAATTTGTCCGATTAAATAAAATGTCTCCCGCATAAAGGCGATATGGTCTTCGTTCCTCCACCGACATGGCGATATATTTCAGATCGGAAAGTTCCCATGTGTCGGCTTGCAGATTGATCATCCGCAGCATCGCAATCCCATTGGTTTCTTTGGTCGCCCGTTCTGAAATGCCGTATTGTACTAAGTCGAGAGATTGTCTTAAGCGCTGAATAGGATGACTGCTATTCTCTACCTTTGCGCGGAACAGCGACATCAAACGATAGTAATTGGGATCCCATCGTTGCTCTAGCTGTGTCTTGCGCGTAACAAAGACTTTATCTGAACCGATCGCTTTTACTGCAAAGCTCATGCTTTGCCTTTCTCAACGGCTTGAATGAATTCACTCAATTGCTTACCTATTGCATCGAGTTCGTTGATTTTCGTATCTCTGCCAGTTGCGTCGTAACCAATGTCCTCTGCGATTGCCATGAATATATAGTAGTCAGGTAAATCCTTACGTCGGCGGTCCCCAAATATCTCTTCCAACTGGGAGCGGAGATTCTCGGCTTGTTTAGCAAATTTGGCGAGGATTACTTCGGCAGCCTCCTGATATATAGGGCTCTCTTTGCGGGCCTTATGACTTAAATTGGAGAATTCCGGTCGGGCTTTAAGAAGCTCTATCTCCTTTTGCCTGTTGCGCTCTATATCAGCGAGGCGTGACTCAAAGTTTTCTTGCTTCCGAATGCTGTCTTTTAGTGCCTGTTTAGCATCCCGCATGCGTTGCGTGTTTTTCTTCGTGAGTTTTTTGAGAAAAAGAATCGAACTCTTGACGCCGGCTCCGGTTGCAGTGAAGGCGATTTGGGGTAGAGACACAACAGCCACAATACGGAAGATGTCTTCAATTTCGTCTCTAACATATTGGAGACTTGAGTTAGTGAGGATGCCATCAGGAACGATGATCGCCAGGTAGCCGCCTTCAGTCAAATAGTGACCGCACTGTTCGATGAAAAGGATTTCCGTGCTCTGGCCTGGGCGTTCGGAAGCCTTGCTTTTAGGGTTCAACCAATCGACCTCTTTTGTGGCGAGACGATATTGATGAAGATAAGCCTTCTCAGTTTGCTTGACTATCGAACCAAAAGGAGGATTCGTGATGATGAAATCAAAGCGGCCATATTTGAATCCCTGGTTTTTTGTTTGCTCCCTCAAGTCGCCGTCCGTAATAAGTCCATCCGCAGCCACTACATTTGTGTGGCCATCATCATGAATGATCATGTTCATTTTTGCGGTACGGGCGATCTGTTCATTAATCTCGATACCGTAAAGATTTCGCATCGCGAACTCGTGCCAATGGCGATAGTGTCTATCCGAGCCAGGAGTAAAGTAGGAGTTGGCCTCAAGCCGGACTTTGTCCAAAGCATGCAGAAGGAACCCCCCACTGCCGCACGACGTGTCTAAAACAAGCGACTCATTCGTGATGGGTAGCACATCCACAACAAATTTTACGATCGCGCGGGGAGTGAAATATTGGCCGAAATCGCCGCGAAAGAACGATCCCATAAATGTTTCAAAGGCGCGTCCCTTGCTATCGAGGTCAGTGTCTGACAAATTTACGCTTTCAAGGTAACTCACGACGGTGCGAGCCTTGGCCGGTGCGAGCCGGATGTCATCTTTGAAGACTTCAGGATCTTTCTTTCGACCTTCTTCATAGAGCTTTCTCAGGCGATCCAGCAGGTCTCTTTCGGTCTTTTCTTTTGTTGCTTCTGTGAATATCTGGAAGTCATAAGGCTCCCCGGGCTTGCGTGGCTTGCGTTCGTCCCACAGCTTGCAGAAGATAAGCTTATCGAGCTCATCAAACGCTTCCGAGGGATTGAGCTCACCGCCGCCCCAAAGGGCTTGATGCGCTTGTTGAAATCTGCGTGTTAATTCCTCTTCGGTTACCTTCTCCAAGGGAAAAAGCTTCTGGCCGCTTTTGGTGGTGCCACCAGAAAACGCGAACTTGAATTTTGCTACTTCAGAAACACCGCATTGAGGTATGTCAGGGACAGTAATTCGTTCCTTGGGTCTCTTTGCGGGAACTTCATAATACTCATCTTTAAGTTTCGAGCTGACCCAGGCATATCTAGCGCCTTCTGCCACAGCATAGCTAAAGGCTTGATCAACTGCACGGCGAAATTCCAACTCGGTTACTTCCGGGTGTTTGCATTCCGCGACAATTAAGGGCGACTTCTGCCCATCGTCATCGTAGATGATGATGTCAGCCTCTTTTGTTTCCGAGCCCATTTGAACCGGAACATAGTGGCGTATTCGCTTGGGTGGATACCTGTATATGAGGACTGCGCGAAGGAAAGTTTCCGCCTGGACTTTTTCTTCAGGATTTTCGTAATTCCGGCGTTTGCCCTGAGGCAAGTAGACGATGTACTTGCGCCCGTCTTCGAATCGGATGAGATTTTGCTTGAGACCCTCAGCGATAAGATCCATCGGCTTCGCAGAATTCAACTTTCTAAAGGGGAATGACAGGATTTTATATCACAGCGCGCTCCGCCTCGCTGCGCGCAGGCCTACGGCAGTGAGGGGCAGCTTGCTTCGCAAGCTGCGATTTTTTTGTGCTGCGCGCGAGTTTTTGTTTGTCGCTCCGCGCTTCGCGCTACGCTCCGGCCCGTTCGACGCCCCCCTCGATGAATTCGGGGTTGCTCAGGGCAGGCTCTACGGCAGAGAGGAAGGATTGTTTTCGTTTCGTGGGCCCAGGGCTTACGCGCCTGGGCTAGGCTGTTTCGCCCTCCGGGCTCCAGGGCTTTCGCGCTCCGCTGCGCTGCACTCCGGCCCGTTCGACGCCCCCTCGATGAACTCGGGGTTGCTCAGGGCAGGCTCTTCGGCAGAGAGGATTCGCGCTTGCGCTCTCTTTTATGCAGGCCTAAAGGCCTGCTCCACCCCGTGGAGAAGAGCATTTTTCTGGTGGAGGAGAGCATTTTTCTGACGAGTCGCCCTGCGGCCTGAAGGCCTGCTACACCCTGCGAGTTCGCGGGCGGAAATCGCTAGCGCGAGGAAGGGGCAGGAATCGCCGAGATCGCCGCCATCGCGCGTGATCGGAAAAGGCAATCACCGCAGATTACGCAGAAAGGCGCAGATCAGAATGGAATTGGAAGAGATAGCCATCTTCCGTACATGTCCGATTTATTGAAAATATATGGCCGGGAGCGCTTGCGCGATTTGGGTTGTCTTGATACAGTAATAAAACGACGTACGAGACGTGGCAGTGGACTGCCGTGGTCACCTCATCAAGCGCAAAATCGGCGTTGGCTGGGGATCCCGAGTGGGCAGTCAGTGATCGGGCGAGGAAAAAGTGAATCCTTAGAGCCGCCGGGTCATCTAATGTTAAAGCCACCTAAAAAGCTGAGAGATCAGCTTCATTCGCCTCCAAGGTAAATCCCGCGAGGCTGTATTCGGGAACTTGAGATTCCTGAAGGGTTTAATCACCTGTAACGATCTTTAAGTTTGGAAGTTTTTGCCTCCTTTAATACGGGAGGCAGGCAACTTGTGATTTGCGAATTGTGATTGCAAGTCTGCCGATGGCTGAGCTGTGGTTTTGGGTCGCTGGATCGGCCTGGTTTCGAAGGATTTTCGGGTCCTGAGGAGCGGGCAGTAATAAACGAGATTCGCCCCGGATATCCACATAAAACGCGTTGACAAGACGCGGCATATCGCGATAAGTTTGAAAGGTTCGTCTCTGAGTGCCGCAGTCGCAAGCGACCGCGGCGGGCTTGAGCAGCCGCAAGGCGGTTGAAGCAACAGAGACAGCAAGTTTTCGTCCCCAACAGACCAAAAGCAGGTCAGGTGGGGGCCCCAAGTTTCGAGGAGCTTCGAACTTTCGAGTTCGAGGTACCTGAAAGGCGCCGCTCAGGCGGAGAGCTGATTGGGTCTTTGACAAAATGGTTGAACGTGCCAGTCGTGAGATGAAACGAGGGTTATGGCCCGAGTTATTCTCACAAAAATCAGGGCTGCGCGATGAATTCCGGATCGGCTTGCGCGGGCGCGGGGTGAAAACCCCTGGGCTTTGCGGCGAGGTGGTCTAGTAATCGCGTAGCAAGCCTTCAGATGACTACCCGTCTCTGAGGGCGACAGGATTCGGCGTGTCTTTAGGTGACACGAAGGAGTCCTGTGAACAGGTTTCAAACGAGAGTTTGATCCTGGCTCAGAATCAACGCTGGCGGCGTGCCTAACACATGCAAGTCGAACGAGAAAGTGG
>DATEHN010000087.1:0-7821 GCA_035279585.1 Candidatus Angelobacter sp.
TGGTGGAGGCGGTGGGAGTTGAACCCACGTCCGAAAATGTTACTGGTCAAGAGCCTACATACTTAGTCCAGTTCACCCGGCGGGAGTTACCCCGCCAGATTCGCGTTCTGGGCTTAGAACGGACAAGAAACCCGAGATCGCTAGCCCGTTGATGTTTCCGGAGGCCCCCGGACGTAGGGCCAACAGATGAGCCTACTGTGTGACGCCCTTTCACAGCCCATAGGCGAAGCTGCGGAGAGCGGCTACTTATTTAATTAAGCAGCGTATGCAAACTGGTTAGAGTTGGCAATTATTGTTTTTGCACCACTTACGGGGGAATGCGCCCCGGTATGCCTCCTGGCCGCAAGCATTTCCGTCGAAGCCGTGACGCCCCCATTTATATCCCCATTCACGCCAAAAACCGCGTGCGAATGGGCCTGGGATTAATCCACATACGGAAACAGGACTTGAGCCAGTCCTCTGCCCATTTACGCGCAAAACCGGCACGCGAATGGGGTCCCTGATTGTCAAAGATCTGCCTTAACCTTAAGCTACGATTGCAAAGGTAGTCAATGAGTTAGATGAAAGCCCGCTTTGGGCCGATTCATATCGTTTTTTAGGATCAAACGCTTGGCAGGGCCTTCCTTTACAATCAAATAGGCGGTAAACGCACGAATTTTATGCAACCGGATGTAGCCGAGCGCGTCCAATCTCACTATGCAGACCGCGGAAAGCCCGATCTTGCAGTTCCAGCGTATTCCGTTCTCGCGTATTCCCCACACCTCACAGCTTTTTAGTGACTACCTCCAGCACTTTGATCGGGTCAAGCAGTTTTATTCGCGGCCACCGCTCAAACTGGACTGGTGGCAGGACGAGGTCAAAAAGATCGAATATCCCGATGCGCGGCGCAAGCAGGTGGCTGCTGTCCTGGAACACCAGAACCGGAGCTTTGGAGCAAGCGACAAAACCCTGGCTAATATCCAGCGGCTGCGCGAGGGCGCCCCGGCAGTGGTGACAGGGCAGCAGGTAGGCTTGTTTGGCGGGCCGCTGTTCTGTGTTTTGAAAGCCCTGACCGCTGTGTTGCTGGCGGAAAAAACCGGCGCTGTACCCGTTTTCTGGCTGGCAACGGAAGACCACGACCTGGAAGAGATCAACTCAATAAGCCTGCCGGCAGGCGACCACGTACAGAAATTCACCGTGAAGGTAGAGCACACAGAAGGCGCGCCTGTGGGAATGATCGCCTTTACTGACGAGATCACGGCAGCGGTGGCACAGGTGGAAGGGCTGTTTGGGCGATCAGAGATCAGCGAGTTTCTGGCTGAGAGCTATCACAAGGGCGAGACATTTGGCACGGCCTTTGCGAAGTTTTATACCCGCGTCTTTGCTGATTTTGGAGTGGTCTTTTTAGATCCGCTGGATCCTGAACTGCATCGGGTCGCGCAGCCAGTCTATAAATCGGCATTGGAGAAGGCTGACGAGATTAACCAGGCGCTGCTTGATCGCAATCAGGAGCTGGAATCCGCCGGATATCACGCTCAGGTCAAGGTCACGCCTTCTCATACTTTATGTTTTTACCTTGAAAACGAAGTGCGAACTCCGGTGCGCCACCAGGGCGGAGATTTCTTTATCGGCGAACGAAAGGTAGCTGCAGCCGAGTTGCTGCAGGAGACGGAGCGATGTCCGGAGCGCTTGAGCGCTAACGTCCTCTTGCGGCCCATAGTGCAGGACCATCTGTTGCCTACGTTGTGTTACATCGGCGGACCGGCTGAAGTTGCTTATTTTGCCCAGATTGAAGTGGTTTACCGCAAGCTGGCTGGGCGTGTGACCCCGGTTCTGCCTCGCCTTTTTGCGACGCTCCTTGAGCCTCGGCAAGCCAAGCTGATGGACCGCTACCAATTGGAACTCACAGACCTGTTTGCTGGGCCGGAGAAGTTTCGCGAGTTGGTAGGCGCACGCGCCCTGCCGGAAAGCATTTTGAAGAGCTTTGATTCAGCGGCGCAGCATCTTGAGCAGGCGCTGGCGGTAATTCATGGGCCGCTGGAAAAGCTAGACAAAACCCTGGTGGATGCTGCGGAGAACGCCGGATCAAAGATGCGCTACCAATTGCAGGGCATTCGCGACAAAGCCGCACGGGCCGAAGCGCGCAAGAATACTGAAGTCTTGCGCCATGCTGATGAGCTGTTGAGCGCTCTTTATCCGAACAAAGAATTGCAGGAAAGGGAAGCGGGCGCTGTTTATTTCCTGCTGAAATACGGACGAGGAGTGCTGGAGCAGATCAAGGCTGCTGCACAAATCGGCTGCGGCAAGCACCAGGTGATTCCAATCGGGTGAGCGCCGCAATCGGAAAAGCAAAACCGTTCGCCGCAGATTTTCACTGATGGGCGCAGATCGGGAAATGAAAGGCAATAAAACGCATCTGCAATCATCCCGACCTGGAAAATACTCCATTCAACTTGATCTATCCAGCCGCGACGGAAATAGCAGCCACGGCGGCAGCATCGTCGTTGGTTTGCAGTATCTGATGCCAGGAGAACATGATCAGCACAGGCAACCGATTCTGACTGGAGTTCAATTCGTGTGAGGCGCTCGCTCCCGTCAAGCGAACGCATTTCTCATTCGGCGCGACTTCAAGCAATTTTTGCCCCTGAGCATTCAACCATGACCAGACTGGCTGCCAGAATCCTTTGGCGATGAGCTGGAAGCGCTCGCCATCATTGAAACTCAACCATCCGCCGCCGAGCCAGTTGGGTTTGAACTGCGCGACCAGGCGCGCACCAGGCTCTTCCATGATCTTGGTGGTGGTGTAGCCGCAGTGTTGGAATGACCATGCTTTGCCTTTGAATTCAGCGTGGGTCACTGATTTCCAAAAGCCGACGCGCTGCAAAGATCCAAGGATAGGACCATTGGCAATAAGCTCGTATCTGCCTTTGATCCGGGATTTAATCCAGTTGAGCTGAATGGGAGTTGTGGCTGAAAAGACTGCGCTCATAGACACCTCCTGGCTCTCAACATCACTTTATCTGAGTATGATTAAAAGAAAATGAAAAGGTAAATATCCTTAAATCTACGGAGTTACCGATGACGGCAGCAGATTTTCGCAGGATTGCATTGAGCCTGGAGGGTGTGGAAGAGTACTCGCACGCGGGATTGCCGGCTTTTCGCGTGGGAGGACGGAAGTTTGCTTCGCTGGCGTCACAAGCAGAGGGCTACGGAAATCTGATGCTTACGCTGGAGCAGCAAGCTACGTTTGTGGAGGAACTGCCCAAGGTATTCCTGCCGATCCCTGGCGGCTGGGGAAGGATGGGGCACACGCATATTTGCCTGGCCGCAGCGAGCGAGAACGTGCTGACGGGCGCACTCCATACGGCATGGAAACAGCGTGTGGATAAGAACGCAAAAACATCCCGAAGCAAACGAAGGAAGCCACGCTTATGACGGCAACAAAAACGCGAAACATTACTGGCAACAAAAAGGAATTGTCATCAGAACAACGCGAAGAACTGCTCCGAACCCTGCAAGCGCGTTTTCAGGCAAACATGATGCGCCATAAAGGTCTGGTTTGGGGTGAGGTAGAAGACAAGCTGGAGGCGAATGCCGACAAGCTATGGTCGCTGAGTGAGATGGAAAAGACTGGCGGCGAGCCGGACGTTGTTGGTCACGATAAAAAAACTGGCGAATTTATTTTTTATGATTGCTCGGCTGACACTCCGAAAGGCCGAAGAAGCATTTGCTACGACCGCGAAGCGCTCGACTCAAGAAAAGAACACAAGCCAAAGAGTAGCGCCCTCGATATGGCCGCTGCCATGGGCGTTGAGCTTTTAACGGAAGCAGAATATCGAGAGTTGCAGAAACTCGGCGAGTTCGACACAAAAACCTCGAGCTGGGTCAAGACGCCATTGAATATCAGAAAACTTGGCGGCGCGCTCTTTTGTGATCGCCGCTTCGACACGGTTTTCACTTATCACAACGGTGCGGAATCTTACTATGCCGGCAGAGCCTTCCGCGGCTGGCTGAAGGTCTAATTCACCAACCCAAGCACTGGAGAACGGCACTGGGGAAATTGTCCGGGAACGGACTGCTCGCGCAATCCTACGATCTTCCTAATTTTCTTCAAGCCGCGCGATCGGTGAATTTCTGCGCTGCCAGCGTCTCGGATGTCAAGACTCGCACTTGACGGCGCTTTGTAAAAAACGCGAGTCCCCATTGCAGCAACACCAACAGCCGATTGGTAAATCCGATAAGAAAGTAAATATGCACGCCGGCCCAGAGGAGCCATGCTGAAAAACCCGCTAATTTTGCAAACCGCAAGTCGGCTACGGCATAGGCCCGGCCAACGATGGCCAGATCGCCCTTGTCCCAATACCAGAATGGGGGCGGTTCGGTGCGGCCCCCGACACGGCGGCGAATAACATCTGCCACATACTCGCCCTCTTGGATCGCAGGCTGAGCCACTCCCGGCAGCACCATCGGAGCTTTGGATTTAATACCAAGCAGATTTCGAGCGGGCGCAACCACATGAGCTGTATCGCCAATGGCGAAAATTTCGGGATGTCCCGGAACAGAGAGATCTGGGCCGACAATGATCTTTCCCGAGCGATCCGTTTCAGCCTCCAGCCAGCGCCCGGCGGGAGATGCAACGACGCCTGCTCCCCACAACACAGTGCCGGCCTCAATTCTCTCTTCGCCGACAACAATTCCTTCTGAATCTACACGTGTAACGCGTGCGTTGGTGTGAACTTCGACCCCCAGGCTCTCAAAGGTGCCGCTGAGCCTTGATTGAAAGATGCTCGGGATATGTGGGCAGAACGCGAGGCGCGGCCTCGTAAAGGAGAATTCGCGCCGACGTTGGATCTATGTGCCGGAAGTCGTGCTCCAAGGCCATACGCGACATCTCGGCAAGCGTGCCGGCCATCTCAACTGGGTGTATGCAAATATCATTTTCGCGCTCGGCAGACCGCGACGCAACGCGATCTGCCGTACGCATGAATCTAAGCTGCTTCCTTGCGAATTTGCTGGACTGACTGCACAAATTTCAGCAAGTCGGCGTTAACTTCATCCTGGTAGGTGGAGGTGAGGCCATGCGGCTGGCCCGGATAGTAAATTTCCACCGCTCCTTTGATCAGCTTCGCCGATCTCTTGGATGAGTCGTTGATGGGTACGACCTGGTCGTCTTCACCGTGCATCAGCAGCGTGGGCACGTTGAACTTCCTCAGGTCTTCGGTGAAATCGGTCTCAGAAAACGCCTTGATGCAATCGTAGGAGTTTTTCAGGCCGACTTGCATGCTCCACAGCCAGAACTGGTGGAGTATTCCATGCGAGACGTTTGCGTTCGGCCGGTTGGCGCCATAAAAGACCGCGGCAAAATCTTTGTAGAGCTGCGAGCGATCTTTGAAAAGGCCAGTCCGCAATCCGTCAAACACTTCGATCGGAATTCCTTCCGGGTTGGAATCAGATTTAAGCAGGCCCGGGGGCACGGCAGCGATCAGAATGGCCGCGGCGACCCGTCTAGTTCCGTGACGTCCGATGTAGCGAGCCACTTCCCCTCCGCCGGTGGAGTGGCCGACCAGCGTGACATCTTTGAGATTGAGCGCCTCTATGACCGCAGCCAGGTCGTCGGCATATCCATTCATGTCGTTTCCAGACGATGCCTGGCTGGAACGGCCGTGGCCGCGTCGATCATGTGCGACCACGCGGAAGCCATTCTGGGCGAGGAATAGCATCTGGCCGTCCCAGGCATCGGCATTCAGCGGCCATCCGTGCGAGAAGATTACGGCCGGGCCCTTGCCCCAGTCTTTGTAATAGATCGTCGTGCCGTCTTTTACCGTAATTATGCTCATGAAATTTCTCCTAAATTTTGTGCGAGTTGAACCACTCGCTGTTTTCGGTTTCTACTTCGCAGGAATGAGTATTGGCACAATCAAGCTGCTTTTGGAATCTGCGACGCGGGTTGTGTGAGCCAGGTGTCGAAGCGAGTCGGGCCGAGTTGCGCGTTGTTGCCCGGAAGCAACGTTTTTTCTTTAACTCTCGCCCCATCGTAGGTCGCATTTGGATCGGAGATTACTTCGCGGGCATCCTTGAGCGAGGCCAGCCTTCGCCGAACAAGATCATCCACGCGAAACTGCTCTGGACCTCCGATTTCGACAATGCCGTTGACCGGCTGGCCGAGGGCAACCTTGGCCACGCCACCGGCGACGTCTTCGGCAGCCATCGGCTGGAAAAGCACCGGCGGCAAATGCACCTTCCCGTCCATCATGGAAACGTCGGCTAGGCCCTTGAGGAATTCGAAGAACTGCGTCGCGTGCACGATCGTGTAAGGGATTGAGGAAGTCCTGATCAATTCCTCCTGAGCGATCTTGGCGCGGAAGTAACCGCTCTGCGAAAGCAGGTCAGTCCCAACAACCGATAGCGCAACGTGATGCTTAACTCCAGCGGTCGCTTCAGCGGCGAGGATATTGCGAGTTGAGGCTGTGAAAAAATTCAACACCGCTGCGTCTTCCCACGAAGGAGAGTTGGATACATCAACAACCACCGAGGCGCCTTTCAACGAATCGGCCAGTCCTTCGCCAGTCAGCGTGTTGACTCCGGTGTTGGGCGCTGCCGCCACCGCTTCGTTTCCCTGCTCCCGAAGTTTTCTAACGAGTTTTGACCCAATGAGTCCAGTACCGCCGATGACTACGATTTTCATGATTGTCTCCTCTTTTGGCGGGGCGCTTCGAAACCGTAGGCGCCCGTGCTCGATAAAGGCGGAAGTTATCCGCGCGGTTCTTGAAACGATCTATGGCTTCGGAGTGGCCCGAATCAGTAGCTTGAGTTGGCTGTTTTCGGCTTGTGCGAAACCGCGCTCGAGTGACCGCGGTCGTTGCCCACATTTGAATTTGTTGGACAACTTCGACGCTAGACTAAGCGCTTTTGGAAAATCAATACCGTGCATGCTGTATTCCGCGCTCAAGCGAAAACCGTATTGGGAACAGAATGGGGAGGAAGCTATTTGTTAGGGAATGTCGCCGAAACAAGATCGCTATTGGACCAGTGCGTAAGGAATACTATTCGAACTAATGCGGGCGGAACGTCTTTCCGGTCTCCAGCAGCGTCTTCAATCTCGAAAGAATGCGCGGCCAGCCATCCGCGTTCTGAACATAGGCCGGATCGTTCTCCTGAAAACCGTCATTCGTCACCACTACCTTTACCGCTTCTGTTTCGGGAGTCAGCTCTACCTTCACTCTCGACGTCACCTTCCCATCGCCCATGCCAAACCTGTATTCGAGCCGCGTGGGTGCTTCTACCTTAAGCACCTCACCGGTTACATACCGCATCAGTTTGCCGTCTTTGCCCGGACCCGACCATGCCATCGCTCCGCCAGGTCTTAAGTCAATCTCAAAGTCTGCACCAAGAAAAATTGTCCGATTCGTTTCCTTCGAAACGAAACCATCCCAGACCTTCTCCACGGGAGCAGCAATGTAATACGTAAAAATCAGCGGTGCGTTCGCCATTTCAATTTCTCCGGAGATTCCTATTAGATCTCTTTATTTCAAATAAAATTATTTCGGCATTGGGATTGACATGACCTTGCCCGTGCCGCGTTCGGTAATCCAGATTGTGTCGCCGGCGGGTTCGACGCCGGTGGGCGTTTTGAGCCCTGATTTGAGTACATTCACGCTGGCCTTGTCGCCCTTCACGGTGAGGGCAGCGATTTTACCGCCGCCATTTTCTGCAACAATGAGCTTGCCGTTCGCGGCGCGCATGCCATCGGGGCCTTTCACGTGCTGGTCCATCAATATCTCTTCAGGCGCGCCGGGCTTGCCGCTCGCATCAACCGGAATGCGATACAGCTTGTTCACGAAT
>DATEHN010000088.1:0-24332 GCA_035279585.1 Candidatus Angelobacter sp.
AAAGCTATTGCGATTTGCTGAAGCCGGAGGCTTTCTCAGCACAAAATCGTCTACCGGCCAAGAGAGCTTTGCGCACGATGAATTGCCGGGTCAGGAGAGGTATTGGCCGCAACATAACAATTATTTTGTGACCGAAAAAACTGGGTTTCTGCGGGAGAAAATTATCTCTGGTCCACCACCGCGGGTTTTTCCTCCTCCGGAAGGCGCTCCAACGCCGATGACGCGAACGTCGCTTTTAAGCGCTTCAAAAAAAGAAATAATCTCAGATTTCCCACGAACTTTGTATCAGAGGCGATCAACGGCAGACTCCTTTTCCTGGAGCGCCCATTGGGATAAATCCTTCAGCAGCTCTGCTTTGGTCCCCTCATGACTCCACTGTTGGCAAAGATAAGCAATAGGGGCCTTAAGTGCCGGAAGAGGATTCGCGCCAGGTGTCATCAAAAACGCTTCGGTTTTAAGCCATTGCAGACACTCATCAAGATTTTTAAATTTGCTGCTCTCCAACGCGTCATGTAATGCAGGAACCGTATGGGCTTGGAATTCAGCTTTTCTTGCCAAATCTACAATGTCTGGCAGTAGAAGCGCGGGTTCGTCCAACTGCACGCCGATTCTTTGCAGCAGTTCCCTATACACGATAAGTGCAATACGGTGTGCCTTTTCTGTTACAGCAGCAAGCCGCCGCCGGCCTGTCGTCACCCCCAGTTCCGGTTCGGGAAGAATCTGGCAATAGAATTTCAATTTAGGTTCAGTGCCTGAAGGACGAACGGCAACCACGAACGAATCGAACACATACTGAATAACATTGCGCGGCAGTTTGTCGGTCTCACTCACAAAGGCCCCAAACCTGTCTATATCCCAGTGGTCGATAATCTGCCGCAGCCCGTGTCCATCAATCGACCGCAATGGCTCTTGGCGAAGTGATTCCATGATTCGGTCCCGTTTAAAAATCCCATCTGCGCCGTTCATCATGATTGAGCGGCTAGAATCGGCAAAGGGGCCGACGTCATCCAGTATGTCAATGTAGTAATCCAGTAAATTGCGGCCTTCGCGGCGTAGTCTTTGATAAAGGGCCGCCAAATACATGCAGGCTGGAGCGGCATCCTTATCGAGTATGGTGGGAACAATAATCACACCATGGCTTTCTTCGGTGGCAAGTACAAGATGTTCTGGTGGGCAAGTTATGTTTTTATAGGAACCGCTCGCTTTGAGCCGTTTCAAAACGTCGGCGACATATTTGAAACCGACAAGCAAATCATCGATGACACACGATCCGCCTGCGCGCTCGACGATCTTTCCTATGATCTTGGTGGTAACAAGTGTCTCGATGACTAGGCCCTTGCGTTGTGGGCCGCGGGGATCGAGCATCAGGTAATAACAAAGAATTGCTGCGATCTGATTCCCGTCGCAATGATGCCATGAACCATCAGCAAGTTTTACTTCCAAGCCAATCCGGTCAGCATCGGGGTCCGATGACAAAACAATTCCTGAATGTCTGCTGTCCGCAAACGCCTTCGCGGGTTCCGTGGCTTGCGGGACCTCGGGATTCGGCGCCCTGAAAGGGATGACACCGAAACTGCCATCAGGGCCTTGGTCTGGAGGGACCAGTACGGGGAAGCCCAGAGTTGTTAATACTTCACCTGCCGTCGTAAGACCGCATCCGCATAGGGGAGTGTAGACAACTGGCAAATCCGAGTAAACTTCGCTTTTTGCGCCAAATAGACTGACATACGTGTTTATGTAATCGCCATGCAACTCAGGCGGTATTGCGCGGATCACCCCCCGTTCGAAAGCTGTGTCAAACGATAGGCGATGCACATCTCGTACGCGCTCCATGGCTTCAACCAGGAGTTGGTCATAGGGCGCAATCGGCTGGCTGCCATGTTCGTCATACACTTTGATCCCGTTATCGTCGGGGGGATTATGGGAAGCCGAAATATTCACTCCGCCAACTGCCTTTAGACGGCTAATCAAGTAGGAGAGTTCAGGGGTGCTTAATACCGCCATCTCCTGCTGCGGCTGGGCGAAATAGGCATTAATTCCATTGGCGGCATAAACTTCACAAGCGAGCTTTCCCAGTTGACGCGATGATATGCCAAGCAGCGGATGTTTGCTCCCAAGAAAATTATATGTTCCTGCCAGATCATTGAAGACTCGCACATCATTGGCAACCACGACTGACAGAGGACCATCGGAGCCAAACCGGGAACGGAGATAGTCACAATGTCCTTGTACGGTTATTGCAATCGTTGTGGGGTTGATTCGATTGGAGCCATATCCGACGCGTCCCCGCCGGCCGCCAGTTCCAAAAGGAACTACTTGCCAAAAAGAGTCAAATAAAAGATCGGCAGTGGCTTCCCCCAAATGCTGCTCTAAAATTTCAGGAAACGTGAACGGTAAATCGCTATTAAGCCAGGAACGCAGCCGGTTAAGCCCTGAAACTCCCAACTCACCGTATTTTTTGACGAGCAGATCAGATATCAGACCCAGGTCATTTGAAACGCGCACCTTTTCCTCCTGGACGAACCACCAACCCTGACAACTTCAAACAGCACGATTATCTGATTATTTTCAATAACTTACGATTATATCAGATTGCCGGGAGTCTTTAACTGGGATCGATCCAAACAGCTTAGATGCGTCTTCCTGAGAATTTGTGCCCCAGCGATTTCATGACGCGAGCTTAGTCCCGGGTGGCATCCGAAAGTTCCCCATCGCTGGGATATAAGTTAGCGGCGTGCATTTCAAAACACAACTCGAATTGGCGCTTATAGATGTCGAACCAGCGGTCGCCTCTCTTGAGATATGTGGTAGGGCTGGCGTTTCCCGTTCCGTGTTGCAGGTAATGGCAGACCAACATCTCCTCATCCACGCGGAAAATGAACTGAGTAATGGCTACCTTGTCAACCAGAACGACCTCGGGCCGGCGCTTGTTCTGTTCCTTCCAGATGCAGAGTACGATTTTGCGAATCGTCTCCAGGCTCTCCCGGCAAGCTTCCTGAAGCAGGCCATCCGATTTTTCGCGCTCAGCCATCTCGCGCATTCGGATAGCGTGGGCTGACGATCTTGGATCCAACAGCCAGATGCGCACACGTACATTCTTGTTCTCGCGTAAAAGGCGCAAAAGATCATCCCCAAATTCCTGGTGGTTCTTGAAAAAATTGGCGCGTAAAGCCAATCCGCCTATGTCTACCTGCGTTACTGCTCCCGTCTTGATTTGCGATTTGAGTCTGCCGATCATCTCCGATTCCCCTCTGCTCTTGCCGAGAGAAATGGAATTTTCACCCTGACGAGCTTTAGCTTCAAAGTCCTGCATCGCCTCCCAATAACCACGCCACATGATCACGGTTGCAATAACAAAAACCAACACCAATACGACAATGGCGACGCCAAGAAAATGGATTTTTTCTACGAGGTCCTTAACAGCGGCCAGGAACCCGAACACTGCAGCCACCGCAACAGATGTCGATGCGACTATGGTCCCAATGGTGAGTTTTCGAGGCGCACCCATTAGAGACCTCCTGCGTGCCGAAGCCCTTCACTCTGGATACTTTTGAGATGCGTACGTGTATCCTCATTCATATCAGTCCATACGTCAAGAACTTCAGCTACCAGCCCCGGCGCCGGAATGATGGGCAAAGGACGATGCAACACCGACTCGTCTTCTTTTTTAATGGCGGCAATTAGCGTTGGAGTAACACTCCTGAGATCAGGGAATACACCTGTCGGGGAGGGTTTGCCCGAGGCCAGAATTTCGTCCAGCGGGTCTTCACGGCTGTATCTGCTGCTGAGCACCCGATAGCCCTCTATACCCGCAGGCCCAAGCTGCAAAAGAGGCTCAAGATCTTTGCGATAACGATCTCCAACCATGACAATGAAGTGGGGCTGCGTAGATTGCCACTCCTCCTCGGTAAGAAACCTCGGCGACTTCAGGCCACCCTGCAGGTCTCCACTTTGTTCGACAAGAACATGGATAAGTTTGGAATAAAAAGCCTTTGATTTGACTGAGTAGGAAGATAGCTGATCGAACAGCCGCTCAACGCCGGCGGGCACATGCGCCGCATCTTTGAAATCGTCAAACAGTTCAGCGGCGATCGGAGCCGCGCCACAGGTTACGTCCGTTACAAGACATTCCTCAATCAGTGACGGAAGCCCTAAAGAACAGAACTTGAATGTCTGCACAGAGGAATCACCCTCGGAAACCACGTATATTCCTGCATTGGCAGCCCGAAGCTTGCTGAAAAGCTCAATGGCCCCCGGTACAAGTTTGGCGTTTTCCGTAATAAAGCGTCGAAACTCAAGCGACCGCTTCTCCAAAGATGATTCAAAACGGCTGCGCGCTTTGGCAATTGCGCCCAGTAGCTCGCCCATAGCCGGCGAACTTCGTAGATTTGCGGTGTACCTGTAAACAGCGAGCTTCTCTGCAAAAGTTGCGTCAAGTTCGGCCTTATCGTGTATATCTGCGGCTTTCAGGAGCGAGAGCAGAATCTCGCGGATTGAAGGTTGTTCCAATAGATGTGCGAATACCAGTACGTCTGGCGAATCCCATTGCCTGCGAAGGTCCGCAAAGCCAAGCGCAGCCAACACGTCGGTCAAGGGCGGCCTCAAGACATCTACAAGATCGGTACTCACAGCTGTTGGATCGTGTACCATCCCATCCAAGACGGCCGCCGTCGCGTTGATGCGCAGTCCAGTATAGTCAAACAAAGTGCCGTCCAAATCCAGCATTACGATTGGGATTGGCCGCACGCTTTTTCGTTCCTTCACACGCGCTAGACTGAGAGAAGATGAAACTGTATGGCAGACCTCGTCTGCCATCGCCGGAAAGGTTGCGACTGCCCGCAGATCAAGGTAACGTATTTTGAGGTGCTCAATATCTCCGGGTGGAATCCTGCTCTCCCCGCTGAAGCCAAAGTGCAGGATGTGCGTAAAAGCAGGGGAGTGAGCATCGGATTGCCGCGCATCTTTGCAGGCATAGACATTGATCGTGCTGGTGATGGTGGCTACAGTGAAATCAGCGGTTTCCTTGTCTGCTGTCGGATTACAGACAAGCATCTTCGGAATTGTTCGTCTCACAAATTCGCGCCCTATCCCTCTCACCAGAAAATGGGGCAGGATGCTGCTCAGAAAACTTCCAAAACCAACGATAAAGGCCTCAGCCTTTTGCAGATATTCGATAACGCGAGGGCAGGCTTCGACTTTGGGCTCGAAAGCATAAGAATTTTCACTGTCGATCAAGTGCAGGGATTTCACGGCACTCGGCAACGTGAGTTGTTCGCTGGTAAGCGCTGCCTGACCCAGGACCCAGTGCCCATTCGCACACAGTGCCCCCAAATGGACGCATTGCTCTGTGACAGGAAGAACATGTGAGCGAACTGAAAGGAGCTCTCTTGCCCATTCGACAGCTCCTAGAAAATCATTTGTTTTGAGTGTCCGGCCGAAAATTAAAAGATTGCCCACGGACAATTCCCGGAGGGAAAATTCCGCAGGCAGCTCGTACTGCGCTCTTTTTATCGCTTCCAGGAGCTCGTTCTTGTTGTTGGCAGGCAAATTGGCAACAAGGTGGTGTTCGCCGTTGGCCAGGACTCGAAGTTCATCGCGCAACTGCTTCTCCGCTTTACGCTCCGAAAAACGAAGATCGAAAAGAGCTTTAACTGCTCGTTGATCTGCAGTGGCACCAGGCGCAAGCGCTGATAAACGATTTCGAATATCGCCCATCGCTGGTAAGGATACAATGCGCCGCAATGCTCCTGTGCTCCCGCCATTGTCGAACACACCGATGACATTTACGATTTCTGCGTCTAAGTTCTCAAGACGCTGCGCCAGAAGATTGGACGCAGAACCACCTGAAAACAACACAATGACCGGCTTGTTCTCACCGCCGCTGATCGCTTCTCTCCCCCCAAAACTTTCTTATTGTAAAGCCTGATCGATAACCGGGCCGATTCGAGTCAGATTCTTTTCGGGTTGCAAATTCAGGCCGAAGGGAGCAAGAGCGATTTAGAGAAGGTTAGCAAAAGAGTCCAATAATTGTTCGAGTAGCACCCTTGCGAGATGCCCATTGAAAGTTGTTGAGATTTGTTTAGGTCGGAGGCTTTGGCCGACACAAAATCGCTTCAGATCTATTTTTGAGTATCTTTCGGGCGCTACTTCAAGCGCCTTCGATGTGCGATTACATCTTTGACTGCCAGAAATACACTCCGGTACGGATTGTTATGCTCGGCTAAGCGGCAACCGTGTCATTGTTTTGTGCGGCGATTTGCGATTCCAATTTTTCCGTGCTAAGCAATGGCCATCCCCGACGGAGCACGTATTCAAGCCACACACCAGCAAGTTGCGACGTAATCATCGCAACAAGCACCAAAGCTGTATAGAATTTAGCATTGATGATCCCGGAATCGAAGGCGGCACTCGCTAGAACGATCCCAAGGGCACCACGCGCATTCGTCGTGAGCGCCAAATTGAGCAGGTCAAGCCCGCGGAAACCAGCGAAACGTCCCGCAAGAGAAACAGACAGCATTTTGACGACAGACGTACCAACGAGCAAAAGAACAAGCAATCGCCATGAAAACGCCTCCACTAAGTCGAGTTTCAGACCGACGATGGCGAAATACACAGGTATAAAAAATGCGAAGGATACCTTTCCGATTGCGTCCAATGCGTCCGCAAACAAGCGGCGCTTCTTATGGACGACTGCAAACGCGGCAAGAAACGCTGCGAATATAAGATTCACGCCCAGTGCGCCTGCAATAACGCAGTAGGCAAGTAATACCGAAAGCGCGTAACCTACAGGTGAGTACCTGGCCAGGACGTTGAATTTCGATTTGTTAAACTTTTTTACGAGTTTGGGCAGGAGTGTGAGCCCGAGCGCAAAGAATCCCACTGTTGCAAGCAGATGGTAGGCCATCTGACTGGGGCGCAACACTGCGGCCCCGGTCACTGCAGTAGCGACGGCCAAAGCTGCCCACAGAACAATGTCTTCCAGGACGGCAACTCCCAGTACAAGACGCGCGAAACGCGTGTGCAGAATCTTCAGATCTGCAAACATCTTGGAAATTACCGGAACTGATGTAACCGCTACGGCGACCGCCAGAATAATGTCCAGTGACACCTTGTTTCCGTTCGGGCCTGCAATGGCTGGGCCAACCAACATGGGACCAAACGCAAGCCCGAGGATGAACGGGATTCCGGTTCCAACAATCGCCAACCACCCTATCTCCCTCCTGTCCTCACGATTGAACAACTGCTTTGTCTCAGCGCCGGACAGGAACATAAGAAGCAGCAAGCCCATCCAGTACACAAAATTCAAAATTGGTGCATGATGTTTCGACAATTCCGGTAGGGACAACGATCCGATCTGGAATTGTCCCAACAGTGCCGGCCCAAGAACGATTCCTGCCAGAATCTCCCCGATAACTTTTGGTTGGCGGAGCTTAACAAAAATGTAGCCTAATAGCTGAGCAAGCCCGATAAGGAGTAACAGAAGAAAGAGTACGTCGGTCAGATCGGAGTTTGACATGCCGTTCATTTACTTTTTCTCCTCTGCCGGACCTGGTCGATATTTCCTGAGGTACTTCAGCGCCATTTGGTGTTCGCGCGCCTTCTTCAATGCTCCAAGACATCCAGCGTCGGAATCCCAAAAGCTGCTGCGAAGTTTCGATTGCAGCTACAAAATCATCTCTCACATATTGATCTGGGATGACCCGTCATTGAGACATCTTATTACGAGCATCATCATTATTATTGATCCCCTTCCCATGGGACAAATAGATTTCCATCATTTCGGACACCTTTTTCGTCATGGCCATCTCGTTGATTATCCAGCCGTGATGGTCTGGGGAAGAGAGGGCGTTTGAGTCCCTTCCCGGCCAGCAATGTAGAAACTCCCGCTCGAAAGAATCTTACTGTAGCGCCAGATAGGCGAGTTCGGCAGCCAGTGTAGGTGATCGGCGATTCGGAACTGATCAATTGCCTTCAAATGCATGCGTCAGGCCAGCCCGGCCTCAAGCCTTGACTTTTGCAGGGGACCGCTGAAAATCGGATTCCAACGTTTTCACGACGTCGTGAAGTTCACAACAGTGGCGAACACAGTCGCCAATGACATGCCTATCCCACTACTGATGACCGTACTTTACCCTTTAACCCTGGCTGCCAAAAAAGATTGGTTTCGCGAAGGCAATGCGCCGGGCAAAGAGGATGGAAGCAGGGCACAGGACGGCAACAGCAGGAGATTACTAGGGAACACGAAAAAGCTTGCATGAACCGGCAGCCTCATGGAAGTCGATTTTGTAGCTGCGAAAGTCTCAAGGGTGCACAGCCCTCGCTTTGTTGATAGCACTCGTGCGCTTTGCAAAATTGTCAGTAGTTGTCCAGCCTCTATGCTGGGCGGTAACGATGCGGGCCTTCCGGAACTGTTTAGCGTGCTGATGGAGAAAACTCGCTGGAATGGGAAGGCACGTTCGTAATCATCGAGCTTGGAATTTGGAGAAGAAGCTGTATGCGCTGGTCCTCCAATGCCTATCCAGCTAGGGTTTGTTCCGAAAGCAGAAACTTCTTAGGGCGGGATTCTGGAGTTTGGCTATAAACAGTTGTTCTCGATAAGAAGTTTCTTATAAATTTCCATAAGACGGAAATTTTTCTTCAGTGTTGTTGCAGGCAGTGGATCAAGAGTAGGATTCTTCCGCAGCTTTTCCCTAATCACAAAATTCCATAATGGCATCCTGTATTCAGGTTTTTTTCCAGACCTGAAAGGCAGGTTCATCAACAGCAACGGTCCTTAAAAAAAGGAGACAATGATGCTTGCACGTCTTGCACGTTTTATAAGACATCGTGTTGTCAGTTTTAAATTGTTCCTTCTTCTAGCTGTGTTTTTTGGTGTACTGGCTGGGGCTTTTACCGCAATGTCCGCGCAAAACCCTGTGTTCAGGCCTGGAATTGATATCGTTCAACCTAAGTTGCTCAACGGATGTCCAGTCGCAACAGATCCTGGCTGCTTCTATAAACTCAAAGATGTTCTTAACTCCGGCGGAGATTTTTGGACCACGCCCTTTCTCCCCTTCGATCCAAAAACAGGAACGGGCGATGGTTACGGAGAAGGCGTGAATGGCCCACGTGCGGCGCAACGCCATGTTTTCAATAATAGAGTTCATGACTATCCTTATTTGCGCCTGAATGGATTGGATTCGCAAAGCTGCTTTGAATGCCATAACTCGATAGGCAGTGCCAGCGTAGATGCGCGGGGAGCATTAATGAGAAAAGCTCCTGGCACGGCTGGCTCTGCGGGAAGCAACAGCAATGCGTTTATCAATCCTCTTTATCCCAATCCGCAAACACTTTTCATTCGTAATCCGCCGGCAGTGTTCGGCAGCGGATACACGCAGGCAGTTGCGGAAGAAATGAGCATTGATCTTTTTATTAAGAGAGATCTGGCGCGCGCTGCGGCAAAGAAACAGCCTGGCAAGCCATTCCAGCAGGCCCTCAGCGCAAAAGGCGTCAACTTTGGAACTTTCACCACAACGTTCATTCCCAACTCAAAAGCCAAAGTGGTTATTAACACTCCCAGTTGTAAGCCGGGTAATGACGCCAATTGTGCTTGCAAAGCGGGAATTGACAGCCCGTTGAGCATCGGAGGCCAGAACGGGTTCACTGACGATCTCACCGGGGTCGCAGGCGTTTCCTGCGATCTGGTTGTGCGTCCGTTTCAGTGGAAAGGCGTTGCTTCCAGCTTGAGGCATTTTGTGCGCGACGCGCTGGATTTCCATTTCAGTATGCAGGCCTTTGAAAAAGTCGCCTACTGCGATTGCGATCGCGACGGCAAGGGCAACCAGAAGACCGGCACTGAAGTCACGATCGGGCAGGTCACAGCAATGGCATCCTTTGTCAGCATGACGCGGCCGCCGGTGCAGGCTCCTCCTTCAGAAAGCGCAAAACTCGGTGAGCAGATATTTTTCGGTAAGCAGCCCGGCCTTTATCAGAACATGTGCGCCAACTGCCACATGGGGCCCATGAAGCTATACACGCCGTATGTATTAATTGAAGCGCCAACTAATCCAAATGATGAAAAAGCGCCTACGATCAACCCGGATAATCCTTTAACATGGCCAATCTCGGCGGCATCCTGTCCAAATGGTGTACCGGTCAATGAAAGCGTCTGCCCGTCTGAATCTTCGTATTCAGCTTCAAACATTAAAAGCGTAATCTCAACCAAGAACCATGGATCGTTGATTACGCCTACGGCGTCATCCCAGCAGCTTCCGATTGTGCGCCGCTACAAAGCCAACCTGCAGAACTTACAGGGAGAAAATCTGTTGCAAAACTCCGTTCAGGCGCCTGAAGGTGAAGGTACTCTGCTGAAGAAGCTGAGAGCGCCATTTTCCGCGAACAAGAGTGTCTCGCCGGGCGCAGAAGCCAACCTTGCAATCGCTGGACAGGACTATGTGATTCCGCTCAATCCTCCGGATTCGGCCGTAACGGATTTTCAATTGCCGCGCCTGCCGGTGAATTCAGACGACACCGTGGATGTTCCTTTATTCAGCGACCTAAAAAGACACAACATGGGTAAGTCTCTCTCCGATCCTTTGCCGCCATTGCCTGCCCAGGGCACTGACGTAACGAACATCATCAACGTTCCCCAGGAATTTCTCACGCGGCCTTTATGGGGTGTCGCCGATACGGGACCATGGCTGCATGACGGCCGCGCAACGTCTCTCCGCCAGGCAATTCTGTTCCATGGTGACTCTGCCACTGGAGGTGGAAGTGAGGCGGCGCCGGTGATCGATGCATTTGAAAAACTCTCCTCTCAACAGCAGCAAGCTGTAGTCGATTTCCTTTTGACGTTGCAGTTGCCAACGCCGGGAAATCACTAGGGCCAAACCACATTGCCTTGGGACTGCGTAACTCTGCAGTCCCAGGGCAGTTCCCGCAAGCCTGCCTTCAGCAGGTCTTTTCGCTGAACATAATTCCTCGCGATCATTACGTATCAGCTATATGAGGGTTGGATGGTAAACAACAAAACACATTATGACGTAATTGTGATTGGCGGCGGACCAATAGGGCTCTCTACCGCATATCACTTGAGCAAACGCAATACTACGACGCTCGTCCTGGAACAATTTACTTTTTTCAATCAGCTCGGCAGCTCCGCCGGCGTATCGCGCCAATTCCGCATTCCTTATCCTGAAGAGTACATGGTGAAGCTGGTGAAGCAATCCATTCCTTTTTGGGATGAGTTGCAATCGCTTACGCCTACCCTGCTGCGTGACAAAGTTGGAACGCTATGGTTCGGCGATCCCGCCGTGCATTCCACAGAAGGGAATATTGGCCAGGCTGAAAAAGCCCTGAAGGCTGAAAATGTGCCTTATACCACATTGACCGCCGCTCAAATTGAACGCCAATATCATTTCCAAAACCTGCCTGCTACTTATACCGGCTTGTTTCAACCAGAAGGCGCCAGCATTGATCTGAAAGCCACGATGCAGACTTTGTACAACTGGAACCTGGCATCGCCCGTGGTTGAAATGAAAGACCAGGCCCCAGTGACGCGCATTGTGCAGCAGCAAAATAAATTTGAAGTCACAACACCGTTTGGCACTTTTATTGCAGAAAAACTTGTCCTGACGCCGGGGCCGTATGCCAACAGCGTTTTTCATCTGCTTGGTTTCCACATCGCGGCTACGTATTGGAACATGGCTTCCGCCTTCTACAAAAAGACAAAGCCTGATATTCAATATCCAACCTGGTTTGTTTTCCAGAACCCTGTGGGTGAAAACGGCAATCAGTTTTACGGCTTTCCAGAAGTGGGCTGGAATTACCCCGGATATATAAGGGTGGCCTCAGATTTTGTGATGAAGCCGCTCGATTCTCCGGAACAGCGCACTTTGGTTCCGAATCCGAAAGAGCTGGCATTTACCGCACAGTGGGTCAGGGATCACATGACAGGGCTGGAGCCGGTGCCGGAGTTCACATCCACGTGCCTGGTGGCGCTCAGCAAAATTCCCAACAAAGAACTTCTGGTTGAGTTTGCGCCACAGTACGTGCCTAATCACAAAAATATTGTGCTCTATGCCACAGGTTGGGCAGGTAAATTCGTTCCTATTCTTGGCAAGATCCTGTCAGATCTGGCGCTTGACGGCAAAACGCCATTTGATATTTCGCATTTTGCCACCGGCCACCTTTACCTAAAGCCGCTTAAATAATCCTGACCGAATTTAAAACGCATTTATCAGCAAAAGGACATTTGCAATGGAAAAGAAAACATATTCAATCTTCGGCGCCGGCGCTGCAGGCCTTTATACGGCATGGAGGCTGCTCAACGGCAAAACTAAAACTGAAAAAGGCAAAGCCAGGCAGCTTGCCAAAGGCGATACGCTTGAATTGTTTGACTGGGGCAAATATGACTTCTCCAAGAAAAACCCGGGAACACGCGCGGCCGGTGCGCGCGTCTGTACCTGGCATTACCAGAATGACAAAACCAAATCTTATGTAGAGCTTGGCGGCATGCGCTATTCAAAATGGGACTCCAAGGCCAAAGACGCCAACAACGGTCTGGCTCCCGGGCATCGCGTGGTAACAACGGTCATCTCAGAGCTTGGCCTGGACAAATATGCGGTGCCCTTTTATGAATCCACCAACCCTCTATTTTATTTGCGCACAAAGAACCTGTATCTGAACAGCGTCACCTCAACCAATCCAGCGCCTTACAATGTGGACCATTACGGCGCTGCGGCCTCTCCTGATCAGGGTTTTTCAATTGTTGAAGGCCTGTCTGTAACCAGCACCACCGGCCCGAAGACCCGCGCTGAATGGGACAAGTTTTACCAGACTGGACGCATTACTGCCGAGCTCCCCGAAACTTCCATTTTTCAGAAAGGTGACTTTCTCAAGGATATCGGCTACTGGAATCTGATGTACGACCAACTGGGAGGAGAAGGCTTCAATTATTCCTCCGACGGAAATGGATACTCATCAAACGTAATTAACTGGAACGCCGCCGTAGCGTTTGAAGCCAATAATGAATTTACTCCGGGCAATCAGTACAGCACCATCACCATTGGTTATTCAGGAATGTTCAACGCGCTGTTTGATGCCGTTGAAAAACTTGCCCGTGAAAAAGGCATAAATTTCAAATATGTTCCAGACACGCGCATCCGCTCCATTGTGAAAAAAGACAATTTGATCCATTACACGTATGCAACCCGTGAAAAACCCTGGATGAAAGCAGGTGCCGGCACCACAAATGCAGCATGGCTGGCCATGCCGCGTTACTCGATTGAACTTGTGGCACAGGCAAATCGCTTTGAGGCGGCGGATGGACTGGATGTGCTGAATGACCGAAAGGTTACTTTGTATCTTGAATCCACCATCCTACAGCCTTCTTACAAGGTGGGAATGTTTTTTGACACTCCATGGTGGCTTACTGCAACCTATCCTGCACAACTCATCAGCTATGTAATGACAGAAGATGTAATTCTGAAATTGAAAAAAGAAGGTTTTCCTGACAAATATCTCAAATCCCTGCAGACCATCATCGGGAAACCATACACTCCAGCCGACGCTTTCATTCAAGTTGTGCAGGAACTCATCCAAGAGAGGCTTACAGTCGTGCAGGAGGACCAGTTGCTGGCTGCGGCATTGCGCTACACCATTGGCCCCAGCGTGACGGACACCCCGATACGCCAGTCTGTCTATTTTGGGAACAATGCGCAAGACCAAACTGGCGAGGCGATCTACGGAATGCTTGCCAGTTATGACGACGAAACCTTTACGAGCTTCTGGCAGGAGTTGGAGTTAGGCCCAGGAGAACAGCGGCATATCCCAATCTCTGAAGACACCCAGCCTCTTTTGGGGCCACGCAAGGTGCCGCCCAAGATGGTGAAGATGCTGCGCAAACAACTTGCAGAACTTCACTATGGGCCCAATTCAGATTACAGCTACGTGCCTGAACCCAAAGAAGCGGCTTACATGGATTGGTCATTGCCGCCTTTCAATGCCGGCTATCACGCATGGGCAGCGCACTATGACATTGCCGATGTGCAGCAGAAAATCAGAAAGCCCTCGCAGTTGATTGAAGGTGCAGATGCCGACATTTTCATCGTAGGTGAAGCTTATTCCAATGACCAGGCCTGGGTTGAAGGAGCTTATTGTACTGCGGAATCCGTGTTGAACGATTTCTTTGACATCGAACCGATCATTGACAATACACATTACCCGTTCATTTGTAAGACTAAATAGCTTTATTGCACTTTCTCACAACACAAGTCGATAGCGAAGACCGCGGAAGCTTCGCTACCGGCTGTCGTCCGTAAAAAACTTCATGGGTCGCATGTGCCACTCAAATGGACAATCATTTTTCCGCAGACGTGATTGCGTGGCTGATTCGACATCCGAAAAACAGTTACGACCATTGCGAGGGGGTACCTCCGCGCGCGGAACGTTCAGTTGACTCGGTGCGCGTGCCCGCCCAGTCACGCCCGGAAACGCCGGGATCCGTAAGTGCAATTCCAAAGATTTTCGAGCTTACTTAGTTCCAATGATATTGAAGAATACGCCCTTATGTTTGTAATTCAGGTCGGTCAGGTCGTCGGAGAAGTCGGTGAAGTTGTAGCCGACGCCAACCTTCAGGTTCTGGCTAATGCGACGATAGAACGCGGCCAGGACGCCGCGGCGGTTTTGATTGAGATCCGGCAGGCCAAGCTGTCGCACCTCGGCCAGGCCGTCCCATTGCTTAAAGAACCGGTAGTCCACTCGGAACACGGTGAGCTGCGCGGTATCGTCGAAGAAAGTCGGCTGCACGCGGTCCAGGCTCGCCTCACCCAGGCGGTACGCGTATTTACCGCCCACGGACCAGTTGGCCGTGAGATCGTAGGTAAGATCAAGAGCTGCGATGTGGCTCTTCTGAAGGAAGTCGGTGGCGGTTTGCTGCAATCCCAATTGATCTGTGGTCGGTACGTTATAGAAATATGTGTACTTGACCAGGGCGTTCAGCCGGTCGTTTTTTATCGGCCGGTATGCATAGCCGATTACTCCCTCGGTGTAGCCGCCGGCAAAAAAATCTCCCAGCGTGCTATTACTGATCGAGTAATCCAGTTTGCCGAGCAGCCGCCAGCTAGGCGTCAGCTGGTATTTGAAGTTGTTACGCAAAAGCAGCACGGTCTGAACAATATGAGACAGGTCGGGCTGTTCCGCGTCGTCACGGCGAAGCTCGACCGCGCTTGAGAACTGGATCTTATCGAGCCCATAGCCCATGTGGATTCCGGCAGCCTTGCGATTGGTCGCGGCGCCAGTTTCCGAGTCGAACAGTTTGCCGAACTCCGCGCTGCCGCCGAAATTCCAGTGCTCTTTGGTCACCAGGTTGATTCCTGCGGCGTGCGTAAGGCCGCTCTGCGACGCGGCAGTTTGGTAGCGCTCCTCGGCGTAGATGCTGGAGCTGTCAGAGAGCCGCGTCTTCACGCCCGAGACCAAGTTGCCCCAGCTGCCGCTGTGGACCAGATCATCGTTGTCCGTCCGCTCGTTTTCCAGCGAATAGTTCAGGTAAAGACTGGTCCGCTCGGAATAGAGAAAGGTGGTGCCGATCTTTCCGCCGGGCCCGAGGTCTCCGTCAGACGCCTCAGCATCGATTTTGAAGCGTTGCGTGAGGCGATAGGAACCGCCCAAGCCGATGCGACTGTTGTCTGGACGGCCGCCGCTTGTTGCGACCGTGTCCTGGCCGAACATATATGCGCTCCAATTGTCGCTGGGACTGTACTTTAGCTGCGCGACCGCATCCGTGCGTTCGCCCTGCTCCTGGGTCAATGGAACAACCGTCGAGTTGTCCTTGCGCATATCGTCGCGCACGCCGGTGCTGAAACTCCATCGGTTGGTGAGTCTGTAGCTCAGGTCCAATTCAATCGCCCGGGTATCGAGCCCCTGGACCTCGGTCCTCTGATCGCCCTTAGCCACAAGGCTCAGGCGGCTGGTCACCGGCATCTTCAACATGCCGCCGTATTGCTCGGTGTCCTTGATTGTCATCTGTCCGGGCGCAGAGTACCCGGCGTCGAGCCTCTGCGTGTAAAACGCGAAACGACCGTTATTACCCTTGATGAAATCGCCGAGCCCGAGGCTTACATCGGCGCGGTAGGCCCCAGCTTTTGAGTTGGTGAAGAGCTGGTCGTCAGGGCCCGCAAAATTGAATCCACCATCAGTGGACTGCAATGAGGGCGAGAGGAGACCCGTGGTACGGCCTCCTTGCAGCTTGATCCAGGAATTGGCGCTTTTCCGCAATGTCAGGTCTGCGGCCCCGAGGTTACCGCCACTGTCTCCCTCATTGGTGTTGGCCGTCATGCCGAGCCTCACGTAATTGTTTAACCAGTAACTGCCCTGACCGCCAACGGCAACCTGGTCCAGGCTGTCCAAACCTGGCGTGTACTCATAACGCACTACTAGAAAGGATTGGTCACCGCTCAAGCCGCTGGTACGCACCAGCAGGTTGTCGGTAGCGGTCGCCGACAGCGGCTCGGAAAGCAGCACGCGGCCCTGTATGTAGTCGATGTCATAGTCCACGTTGGGCCGAAGGTTAACCACCCCTGTGACGATGTTCGAGGCCTTGTCGCGGACTTCAATACTCACGCTCTCAGAGCCCGTCAGAATATCCTGGTGGTGCAGGAAGTAGATTGACCCACCCGTCCCTAGGAATTGCTCATAGCTCGGCAATGTTCCCGGTTGGGCGGCGAACCCGTCCACCGAGACCCGCCGCTCGCCGAAGCTGGTAGTGGGTTCGGTGCCGTAGTGCGCGTTGGCTCCGTACAGGCCGCGGTCGACGTGAGCAAGATCGTTGTCCACATAGTCGACCTTGAAGTTTCCCCACATCCCAAAATCCTGGCCATGGCTCGCTTTAACGTAGAACTTACCCAGAGTCGGCGCCATTTCTTCCACGGTGCCGTCGTCGCCAAACGATGGGTAATAATAGTCGGGATCGATGCGCCGGAATAGCTCATCGGGCTGCTTGTCCAGGAAGTTGCTGAACAAATCTTTTACCGGGCCTTCACGGGTATCCGCGCTGGCCGTCAAGTGCCAGGCCTGACTCACCTTGCCGTTCAGATAGAACGCCAGCCGGCCATCCAGCGACGAATCGACGGGCTGCGCAGCATTATCACCCTGCTGTACTTTTTCCGCCGCGCTCACACTGTTCTTCGATACTGTCAGGTCGGCAACACCGACAAAGAACATGTCCCTGCGCTTGAACTCCAGATCGCGGAGATATAGCGAGCCGTTGCCGTCGGCGTCGAGGACTGCGACTTCGACGGTTTGTGTGCCGTTGGGAAGGACCTCCTCCGCAACGAAGTTGCCCTTCGCGTCAACTGGAACCTGGCGGCCTGCAACCCAAACTGTGTGACCCGCAGGTATACCGCTGCCCTGCACTTTTACCGTGCCGCTGCCGAGCGGAATCTGCTGGCGTACGAGGTCGTTCTCGCCGTAGGCTGCCAGCAGCGCCTGCGTTGACGGCTTCTCGGATTGCGCGAGATTTCCAGGCGAGGCCTGGTGGTAGAGCCACAATGGCCGCGCGTCCGTTTCGTCGAAATTGCCTTTCGCGTCATAGGCGCGAAGCAGGTACTTGAGTTCGCGTGCCGGGCCGTTGAGAATTCGTGGCGCCGGCTGCCATTCCGCAAGGCCGCTGTCATCGACCGGAATGATTGCGAGCGGCTCGGCCTGGAACGACTGCTGGTCGAATATTCGGATTTCAGCGCGATTAAGGAAGCTGGCATAGTTGCTGTACATCCGGAAATGTACGATCGGCGGAGCAACTTCGCTGACAGGTTCGTTCACGACCACGGAGACTGGATCCGCCGCGACAGCGAGCCGCCGCCGCGACTCAAGGTTGTCGAGCCGGAAGCGAATATTGGCGTTGTCAAGCGCGACGTCTGTGCAGCGCTGGATGTCAGAAGAGCTCCGATCCAGGTCATCGATTGGCTTGCCATCGACGGTGATGTGCATCACATTCAGCTCGTACGGGCTTTTCGGCTGAAGCTCCTGGATCTTACGCGTGATGTCCACGCCCTCGTATTTGTCCGAAGGCAATGATTCGTCGTACACCGCCTGCACGCGCACAAACGATTCTTCGCCTTGGGTGAAGCCTAGGTTCACAACGTCATCAGACTGGACGTAACCGCGTCCCTCGTGTTCGGAGCGGGCGCCTGCCAACACCGGATCCTTCATGAGGATGTCCATGGCGTGGCGAGCCCGCGCCGCGGAAAGGCCTATGTCGTCGTTGTACACGGATGCGGTGCGGCGGTCGAGTACCTCGTTCTTGGTGTAACCAATAAACCGCAGACGCGCATTGGTGCGATCCGCGATTTCCGTAAGCGCGCGATGCAGATTCTCCGCGTAGCCGGGGGGAACGATCAGCTGACCGTTCTCAATCTTGATATCCGGGATGCTGCCCCAGGCGGGATCGTAAACCCTGGTTACTGTTTCCTCGATATCGTCCGGACACAGTTGCGGTTCGTCCGGTAATTCCTGAAGAAGATCGTCGTACCAGAATTCAACTTCAATGCGACGATTCATCGTCCGTCCCTGCATGGTTGTATTGGAAGCAATCGGGTGGGAGGCCCCGCGACCTTCGCTTTCGATCGCCGAAGAAGGCAATCCCAGGATTTTTTGCATTGCCAATGCGACTCGTTGCGCCCTTGCTTTTGACAACGCCAATTGGTTCCCGTAAATGCTCTCATCGCGTCCGGTTAGCGGCGCGTCGTCAGTGTAGCCGATGAACCGGATCGTTAAGCCCTGCTTGTCCCGCAAGTTGTTGAGCGCCTGCTGTACCTGTTTGGTGAAAGCGTCGGAAATGGGAACGGTCTCGTCCTCATACCGCAGTGGCATGACGAGGTTCTTGACGCGCATCCGCGGCGTCTGGCCGTCCTTATATCGCATCTGGCAGACAGTCTCTGTTCGGCAGACCTTGACGCGCTTAAACTCGTCGGTCCGCTTCGGATCAAGTGACCATTGCTTCATGGTCTGGTCGCTGGATAGATGCCGCTCGACCGGTTCGCCCGGCTTCGCGGTGTTGACTTGGCCGACGCCAACAGGCGCCGTCACGATCAGGAGTCCGACAATCAGCAGTAGATGGCGTTGCATGCTCATACCATTCACCTACTCTCCGGCACACGCAGGTCGGACCGTTTGGGCGGGGCGCCGCGCCGCCAGAAGACCTCAGGCTCAATCGTCAATACATACCTGTCTTTTTCCGAATCCCATGCTTCGGTCAACTGCCGCTTGACCGCTTCCATGCGTCGTTCGACAAGTCCCGCATCCTCGGTATCGGCAACGTAGGACAGGCGTAGCATAGACGGCACTTTGCGCAGTTCGCCGAGGAGCACGTCGAGACGTGGCTTCCACTGCTCGCGGATTTCCGTCTTGCCCGGCTCGAACACCGCATCCGACAGGTCGATAGCCACCACGCGGTAAATGGATGCGCCGAAATCAAATTTCAGGGCCTTGCCTGCTGTGGCGTGCTTGATCTGCAGCTGGTCAGTGGATAAACGGAAACCGCTAGGAAGGCTTCTGTCGTCGAGCTTCAGCACGAAATTGCTTCCGCGGATCTCGTTCGGCACGATTGCGCAGGTGATGTGGAACCGCCCGTACTGGTCCGTGATTGCTGCCAGGCCTTGTGCCGTCACCACCCGTACTCCCGGCAGGCCTTTCTCGCCTTCATCCTGCCGGCCGTTTCGATTCACGTCATCGAAGACCTTGCCAAATACGTCTGTGCAGTCAAACGTCTGATCGGGGACGACACGAACCGTTGCGGTCGCCTCACCAGACATGGGCTGGCCCGTCGCGGTTTGGATGACCTGTGCGCGATTGACGAACTCTCCTTCGCCAACACCAGCGCCCACCGCGAGCAAAAGCGTGATCGTGGGATGTTCGTCGCTGTCAAAGTTGAGGCCGTTCCACGCGAGCTGGCCCGCGGTCACCGTGGGCTCTGTGGGCACACCATTCAGGCGCGCGGATCCTTTGACGTAGCGGAAGCCCGCCGGATAGCGATCCACAACCTCCACACCTTGCGCGGACGCGCCTAGCACAACACTGATCGTGATGGTGTACGGGACGAGCTGCCCGCGAGTGACGTTAAACAACGGCGTCGTTTTAGTGATCGAGAGTGATCCCGCAACCTGAGGGTCGAGCGGAATGTGGTTGTTGTAGATCTGATTCGAGCCGGGCGCCGCAGTGCCATCCAGAGTGAGGTTCAGGTAATACTTAGTGCCGGCGCTGCGCGCGGGCACGGAGGATGGTGGCGCCAACTCCGATCCCTGCGCTTCGCAGAACGGGACGGCAGGCAACGCATCGTTGACCGATCCCGGGCAAGCCGGTACCGAGAAGGCAGCGGTCGCCGCATCTGAAGCCGCCGGAATGGTCTTCGACTCACCGGCCACGAAGATTCCACCCGGCGAAGTCACCTTGATAACAAAGCTGCCGCCGCTGGAGCAGGCAGGATCCGTGAAATTGAGGTCGAAGCGGTAATACCCGCCCGCCTGGGTAATCTGGCCCTGTTGAGCCGGATCGTCGAAGCAGGCTGCCGGCAGTGGCGTACTGCCGCCGGCACTCAGCATATTCAGGATCACGCCCGCAATCGGAGTGCGCGTCGAAGAGTTGTAGACGACGCCATTCGGGGCGATCGGCAAATTCAGATTCTGGACGTTGCTGCCGGAAGGCACGGCGATGCCGGTGATCCGCTGCAGGCCATTGGTAAAGGCTGAGTCGGCTATCCCGAGCTTTGCAGTATTCGGGCCCGCGCCGGGCGCGGAGAACCGCACCTCATACCGGTTTGAAGTCCCGTCGGTCGGCGCCACATTACTAAAGCGATAAACGCCGTTGGCATCCGTGACAACGGACTGCAACTGGACGCCATTCAGAAACAACGCGACCGTCCAGCCCTGCAGAAGAGGCTCACCAGTATCGGGTACCTTGTTGAAGTTGGCATCGAGCCAGGCTGTGCCGTTCAAAGTGCCGGCGCCGGGAACGGGAGCTCCTGCGATAACGACCGAAGCGCTGGCGCTGGCGGTTTCTGTTGGGGTGTTCCACGTTACCAAACCAGTGTTCGTGATGGTGGTGCCGGCGGGAACTGCTGCAGCAATCTGCGCGCGGAAGCGCAAGTCGATGGTCTGCCCGGGCTGCAACGGGCCGTTAGGCGTGGAGTAATCTGCTGTTATTACCGAACCGGCTACAGTCACGCCGGTGGTTAAGCCGTTCATCGTCGGCGCCGGGTTCACGAGCGTGAGACGACCAACACCTGCGCTGTTGAGATCGTCAGTAATTACGACCGAAGAGGCCTGGAAGTTCGGGGGATTATTCGAAGGATTGGTCACGTGCACCAGGTAGTCAAGTTGCCCGCCCGGCAGCGCAGCGCCTCCGCCCACAACGGTGACTTGCTTGGTAATTTCCAGCCCTGGGATCACTACTATGACGATCTTAGTGAGGTTCCCACCTTCAAGGCTGAAAAACGCGTTGCCACCTGGTGCAATGCCGCCATTGCCGAAATTGACGATCCCACTGTTCGCATTAAATATGGTGTAGTTAATTCCCGCGGGACCATAATGGTGCGGGTCGGTTGCGATTGCGCAATTGGGGTTCGGGCCAAGAGGGCTAAAAGTCCATCCCGGGGGGCCGGCACAAATGCCATCGTCCTCGAGACCAAAAATAGGGACTGTTGCGCTGGTCAGTTGCAAAGCGGTGATGGTTTTGCTGGTGTTGTTCACGACACCAATCAAGTTGTCGTCAGCGCCGTTATCGTAAGAGGGGGCAGGATTGGGAAAAGTTGTTACGATAGACCCGTTAGCGTTGAGGGTAATCAGAATGGTACAACCCTCATTGGCGCGTCCGTCTTGGTTACCGAGATAAGCGGGACTAACACCCCTTCCTGCACCGGCAGTGCCGCCGGTGAGAATTTCGCACGTCTGCACCTGGGCAAATGCAGAGTTCGCTCCCATCATCAGAACGACGAGGCCGAAGGGAAGTACAAGCCTCTTTATAGTGTGGGATTGGTGAGTGACGCGCAGCTTGTCGAGCAGGATTTTGATCCAGCTGCCGCGCCGCTTCGCGTTATTTGTGTTGCTCGAAGTCATCTACGCCCTCGTTCCACTCACTCACTGTTTTCGGGACCGAGGCAGTCCACCGTGGGACTGAATTTCGGCGGTCCCGCCGTCATAGGGCTCTTTGCCCGTTAGACCGGTGACTTTGCGTCGCCATCTTTCGATGGCTTTGCCTTTGTCAAAATTGCATCGAGTTTTAAATGATCAGATTCGCGTTTCTCCAAACCTCCGGGTATCCGTGCTCTTCCGCTTCGTTCGCCGGCTTCACGTCGCCGGCAGGAAGTCAATCGGGTACACAATCGTCACGGCCTGCACGCCCTCCTTCGGGCCGAAATTGATCGTCTTGACGCGGTTCACTACCAGAGTGACAAGGTCCGGCGCATCCATGTCAGTCGATTGCATCTGGCACATCGACACGGCGCCGTCGGGCTCGATCGTCAGGCGCAGGACCATCTTGCCTTGCAAGGTCGGATTGCGGCGCAGTTCCCGGTTGTAATCCCGATAAAAAGCCGATTTGTAACGGTCGAACACAATCTGTATTTCTTCGTCGGTGCGGGAAGCCCCCGGCCCACTGTGTGCCTTGGGACGGTCACCGCCGCCGATCCCCGCGATCGTGCTCGTCTCGCGGGCCACCTGCAAACCTGGTCCGCCCATGCCACCACCACCACCGCCTCTCCCTCCACCACCACCCACGCTGCGGCTCAGCGAGACAGAGGCAATGCCGCCACTTGATCCCGGCGTATTGGTCGTCAATGCAGAGTGTGATGATGCCTGGCCCGCATCGACAGCGGCGCCGTAGCGCGCGTCGTTTCCGAGACGCGGCGCGTTCTGGTCCTGTGCCAGGCTCGCGAACTGGTCCTTGTATTTCAGAATGCCGGCCGTTCCCACGTTTGGCTCAGGCGGCTTCGCCTCCGCGGAAAATCCCTTTTCCGGGCCTGCTGGCAGTTCTGGTTTCCCAGGTCCCTTTGGAGCTTCCGAAGATTTCGCTGTCGCAGTATTTGCACCCTTTGTCGGAGGAGGCGGAATCGCAGCCGGCGGGACTGGGACCGCCGCTGGACGATAAAAGACGATGTCGATCTCTTTTTTTGTGCGGGGCGCGCCACTGCGAACCAGTACTGACGCCGCCAGGAGCATAAACAAGGCCAGCACGATGGCATGGAGCACAAGGCTCTCCACCATGCTGCGGGTGGACAGAGCCCCGGATTCTCTGAACCTGCCGATTTCCATGGTTGTCGCCAAAGCAGCCACCTCAATTGCTCGTAATAAACTCAACCTTCAAATCCTCGACTCCCGATTTCGCGAGATCGAGAATGCGCAGAACTCCCTCGTAGTTCAATCGGTCGTCCACGGCTAGAAACAACACGCGCTTTTCCGGAGGCCGGCTGCCCAGGATGTCTCCCACGCGCGCGGGCAACTCGGTTGCAGCGATCTGTTGATTGCCTAGTATCACGCGACAGTCCGCCGGAAGCCCTTCCCCTGCCGAAGGCTCGAGGATGTGGCAGCCTGCAGGCGAGATGTTTAGGATTAGCCGCGATTCCTGAGAATGCGCGGGTGCGGCATTGGTCGATTTAGGGATGTCAACGTCATAGCCCTGCATCAGAAGCGGAACCACGACCATAAAAATGATCAGCAGCACCAGCACTACGTCGACGAGCGGCGTGATGTTGATCTCAGACTGCAGACTGGATCCGGAATCGCCTCTGTTGAATTCCATTACCTCATTCTCCCTGCGCGCCTGTGTTGCGGCCTTTGGCGATCAGCCCCACTCCGTGGAAACCCGCTTGCTCGATGGCCTGCATGGCCTCTCGGACCTGGCGGAAGTTAAGCTTTGCATCGCCCCGGATCACGACCTTGGGATCAGTCTCCGCGGCCACCGCAGCGTGAAGGGCGTCGCCGAATTGATCGGCTGCAACCTGCTTATCGTTAATCCAAAGCCCGCCGGCCCCGTCAATAGAGACCAGGATCCGTCCTCTCTCGTCGCCCTGCTGGGTCGGCTTTTCCGTTTTCGGCAAGTGGACCTCGGGCCCCTTACGCATCTGCGGCGCCATCACCATGAAGATAATCAGCAGCACCAGCACCACGTCCACCAGCGGCGTGACGTTGATGGACGCATTCATTCTGGCGCCTTCACCGAGCCGCATACGTGTCCTCCTGCTCATCCACTGAAATCTTGCCGTGCCGCTCACCGATCTGCGGCGCCTTGAAGAGGCGGTTCACCAATTTTGTGGAAGCACGGTTCATCTCGATATGGAAGACTTCCACCCTGCCGGTGAAATAGTT
>DATEHN010000089.1:0-21508 GCA_035279585.1 Candidatus Angelobacter sp.
AAATTCCTGCACTGGCTTCTTTCGCAATCCCAGCCAAGCTAATACGGCAGCGGTGGTCAACAAAGCAGTCGAGATCCACCCGGCGACATGGAGGCCGGGAATGATCTTTTCATGCGTCTGGCCGAGCAGTGCGCCGAAGACGGCTACTCCGATTGCGCCACCGGCCTGGCGGGCTGTGTTGAGCACGGCGGAGGCGGTGCCGGAGCGCTCATGCGGGACGCTGGAAAGAATCGCCGTGGTCATGGCGGGAACGGCGAGGCCCATGCCTCCGGGAATGAGGACAAAGGCACCCATCATGCTGAGCATGGATGTGGCGGCGTCCAGACGAAGAAGCAGAACATAGCCAAGCATTGCGACCAACGCTCCAAGAACCATGGGCAAGCGAGAACCGGCGCGGGCGGTGAGCCATCCGCTAATCGCGTTGGAGACAATGAAGGTAGCCGTCAACGGCAAAAAGGCAACGCCGGTTTTGAGCGCGGAATATCCGCGGGCCTGCTGCAGATAGAGGCTGAGAACAAAGATCACGCCGTAATAGGTGAGGTTGACCAGCACGCCAAAGTTCACCGACGCGCTGAAGCAACGATCGCGGAAAAAATGTAAGGGCAGCATGGGCGAGGAGACGCGGCTTTCTATGTAAAGGAAGATAGCAGCCGAGATCGTGCCAAGAATCGCGCCGGCGATTACAACCGTATTCCTGGGACCAAGGCGGCCGCCCTCAATCACAGCGCCGATAAGACCAGTCAAGGCCAGAATGGCGAGAAGCTGCCCAGGGAAATCGAGCTGCTTTGCGCCTGAGGCCGCAAAATCGAGCGGGACAAAACGAAACACCAGAAAAATTGCCACGCCGCAGAGCAGGATGTTCACCAGAAAAATACTGCGCCAGCCGAAGGAGGCAAGAAGAAGTCCGCCGGCAACGGGACCGGCGGCAATGGAGACGCCGCCCGCCGCTGTCCAAAAGCCAACCATGCGGGCGCGGAGCGATGAGTCATTCTCTGCGGTGCGATTGAGAATGGCCAGCGAGCTAGGCACCAGGAGCGCAGCGCTGCTGCCCTGGAGCGCACGCGCCGCAATCAGCACGCCGATGTTGGGTGCAAGCCCGCAGACCACGGAAGCCGCGGTGAAAATGAAGAAGCCGGCCAGGTAAACACGGCGGGAGCCGAGCTTGTCCGCGATTACTCCGGCGGAGATCAGCAGCGCGGCAAAGCTGAGAGTGTAAGCGTCCACGATCCATTGCAAGCCTGCCACCCCAGCGTGCAGACGCGAGCCGATCTGCGGCAGCGCGACGTTCACGATGGTCACATCAAGCTGCACCACAACAAAGCCGAAGCTGGTGGCAATAAGAAGCCACAACAGCGGGCTGCTCAGTGAAACTTTCTTCTTGTCCATAGCTTTAATATGCGGCGACAGCGGCGCAGGATGTTTCATGGAATGATGAAATATTGCGACCATCGCGCAGCCTACAACATTTCACCAAACGATGAAATATCAACGCCGCAAGAGCCATTAGAATAATCCGTGGGGCACAACCATGAAGGAAAAACATACGATTTCAACTCTGGGATATTTGCTGGCTGATCCGGGCCGGGCGGCGATGCTGGTGGCGTTGCTGGAAGGCCGCGCTTTGCCGGCGGGAGAGCTGGCCAGAGCGGCGTCTGTTTCCGCGCAGAGCGCCAGCGCGCACCTTTCCAAGCTGAGCCGCGGCGGCCTGATTACCGTGCAGCGGGATGGGCGGTGCCGGTATTACAAGCTTGCCGGGCCGCGCGTGGCCAATGCGCTTGAGGCCCTTGGCGCCATCTCAACCCTGCGTCCGGCGGCAGAGTACATTGCTTCGCAGCCAGATAAGACACTCCTGCTGGCCCGCAGTTGCTATGACCATCTGGCAGGGCGCATTGGCGTGGCGCTGGCTGACGCAATGCACAAACAGCGTGTGATTGTGGCTGAAGGCGAGCGCGATTATCGGGTGACAACGAAGGGCGCAGACTGGCTGGCAACACTTGGAGTGCAGATGGAAACACTGGAGCAGAGCAAACGCCACCTGGCGCGCCGATGCCTGGATTGGACTGAGCGGCGTCCGCACGTCAGCGGTGCCCTGGGAGCAGCGCTGCTGAAGCATTTTCTGACCGAGGGATGGCTGGTTCGCAACAAGGGTTCGCGAGCGCTGAGAGTGACGCTGAAAGGACAGCGATGGTTCAGAGAGTTGGGGGTGGTCGCGGAGCTTTAAAGACCCTCCGCTTGGCGCTACGGGTCGGCCTGCGGCATAGTGAGTAAATTTATAGCTATTTCTTTAAACGTTTCCTCTTGGCTGGTCTGCCGCCGGGATCGGGCCTGAATTTCTCAACGTCAGAGCGGCGTAGCAACGTCTTGCCTGCAATTATGAAGGTGGTAAACCGGCCTTTAGCAACCAGATTGGATATTGCCTGGCGGCTTATCCCTCTCATCCGTGCGGCTTCTGACTGAGAAACCCAATCGTCAGGATTGAAAGATTTCGATTTTGATAAACTAGTTGACATTGTACACTGTAATCAGATAATGTACTTGTGTAGTTACGGCACCGAGTACAATCCAACGGGACTTGCGGTGATAGAGCAGCAACAGGCCCTGACCACACGTCGCCGCAAGGAGGCAACGATGGCTACGAGTAAAGCTAAACATCTTATCGACTTAACGCAACTCACACCCAAACACCAGCGCCAGAGAACAAGCCCAAAAACCACCGGGAAGGCCGGGACAGGGGGGAAGCCTGAGGCTGCGGCCCTGATGCCGGTGAAAGCCCATATCTACCATTCCATTGCGGAGTTGAACAGCGGATTTGAACAAGTAGTCCGGGAGCTGCAGACGCTGGGCGGGCTGAATCTGTTTCGCGCAAGCGATGTGACGGTTATGCGAGAAACGATCTGCCGGATGCGGGCACAAGCCAATCGGGATTTTGCCCTGGCAATTCACGATCGCGAGAAGGTGAATGCGGGTCTCTTGCAGTCGTGAGATTTTTGGACATGTCCTGCGTTTCAGCAGTGGACCGTAAAAGGCAGTGACCGGTGCTGGTGAACTAGTTCGCAGGTGACTGCCTGCAGCGAAGGCGGTATGATGCGGAAGCTCTGACTGCCGGTCTTAAGCTAAAAGATGAGCGCAACGGGATTCCGTTGCGTTTTGTGTTTTGGGAGGCTTTGCGACCTACTGCTGATTCTCTCAGCATTGGGTCGAATTGGGTCGGCTGGGGTCGAATTGGGTCGAAACCGGGGGGGCGGGGGGTTCCTCCCGGCTGTTCACCTCCCGGCTGTTCAAAATCGCCGAATCGCCCGGAATCGCCGGGATAGGACACCGCCGGGGGGTGGCGGGGCCACATGTGCATGGGCGACCCTACGGGGGCGTCAAGGGACGCAGAGAGCCGCTGTGATCGGGCAGTGATGAGGCAGATACTTTGCTTCCAGTGGCCTTAGTCATTTAATCTTATAAATCTCTCGCGGGACGCCTGAATTCGCACTACGAAAGGTGGAGAGATGAACATTTATAAGAATATTACGCAGACTATCGGGCGGACGCCGCTCGTCCAACTTAACAAGGTCACCAAGGGCGCCAAAGCAACCGTGGTGGTCAAGCTGGAGGGCTTCAATCCCTGCCATAGCGTGAAAGACCGCATTGGCGTGAGCATGATAGATGAAGCCGAGAAGGCCGGGCGGATCACACCGGGCAAAACGGTGTTGATTGAACCCACCAGCGGCAATACGGGAATCGGGCTGGCATTTGCAGCAGCAAGCAAAGGCTATAGGCTGATCCTGATAATGCCGGACACCATGAGCCAGGAGCGCAGAGTGGTGCTGCTGGCGCTGGGAGCGGAGCTGATTCTTACGCCTGGGCCCAAGGGGATCAAAGGGTCAATTGCCAAGGCCAATGAGCTGCTGAAGGGGACTCCGAACGGGGTGATCCTGCAGCAATTCTCCAACCCGGCCAACCCCAAGATCCATCGCGAAACCACCGGCCCCGAGATCTGGAACGATACTGACGGCAAGGTGGATATTTTGGTTTCCGGCGTAGGCACTGGCGGCACGCTGACCGGTGTAGGCGAGTTTATTAAGGCCAAGAAGCCGGGCTTCCAGGTGATTGCCGTTGAGCCATCAGATTCTCCGGTGCTTTCCGGAGGCAAGCCGGGACCGCATAAGATTCAGGGCCTGGGAACTGGTTTTGTTCCAGACGTTTTGCGCACTGATCTGATTAACGAAGTGCTCACGGCGACGCTGGATGAATCACTGGATATGGCGCGGCGGATGGCGAAAGAAGAAGGGATCTTCATCGGCATCTCCGGCGGCGCTGCGGTGGCACAGGCGGTAAAGGTGGCCCAGCGCGAACAAAACGCCGGCAAGCTGATTGTGGTGGTGGTGCCTGATTTTGGCGAGCGCTATTTGAGCACGATGCTGTTTGAAAGCCTGAAGAACCAAGCCGCCAACCTGCAAACGGTGGATGCTGACGTGGATACGTTCTTCATGATGAAATCAGCATAGTGAAAAGATTAACTTCGTAGCCGGTCATTGGGTATTGGGCTTTAGTCATTGGGCATCCATGGAGTTTTCTGGATCCGCAGTTTGAAGAGACATGGTTGGGCGAAACCGGAAAAGGTCATGGGCGCATACGGCGGCCTCACGATCAAAAAGATGAGACGCAGGTAGCGGCTACCAATGATCGGCGGTGAGGTTAAAAATTTGATCTATCTTCAAGCCCGGTTGGCCACTCCGGCACCGGCAGCAGGGAAATAAATTTTTGTGACGAATCCGGAGTACCTAATACCGGAGGTGCTTGCGCCTCTGGTGCGCAACACCATTTTTTCCGGCAATATCCATCATGTTGTGCAGGCGGATTCCACGAACTCAGTAGCGCTGCGTGGAGCTGCGCTGGCCGGCCAGCATCCGGATGAAACCCCGGAAGGCGCGGTTTTTCTGGCTGAAGAACAGACGGCGGGCCGCGGTCGTAGTTCGCACTCCTGGTATTCAGAGCGCGGGACGGGCATTTATTGTTCTTTCCTTCTGCGGCCGCCCATGTCGCCAGCAGAGGCCTTATGGCTCTCGCTGATCGCCGGAGTTGCGGTGCAAGACGCGGTGCGGGAGACCACCGGTTTGGCCGCTGATATCCGCTGGCCCAACGATTTGCTCATCAACGACAAAAAGTTTGCCGGCATTCTTACAGAAACGAGTTCAGAGGCCGCCAAGGTGCACCATGCGGTGATTGGGATAGGCGTAAACGTGAACCAGCGCGAATTTCCAGATCATCTGGGAGACACGGCAACGTCGCTCCACATGGAGGGGAACAAGGAATTTTCACGTTTAGAGGTTGCTGCTGCGCTGATTCGCGCGATCGATCGGGAATATCGCGCCTTGTTGCGGGCCATGACCAGCCCCATTCGCACGCCAGCGCTGAGGTTTGAGCCGATTATGCGCCGCGTGGAATCACGCTCCACTTATGCTCACGGCAAGCTGGTCCACGTGAATGAAGACGGCGGTTATCACGGCATTACTGATGGGCTTGATCCGCGCGGCTTTTTGCGCGTGCGCACTGACCAGGGTCTGCGCATTGTGATTTCCGGCAGCGTACGGCCGGCGCAGAGGAGAACCGATGCTTCTGGTTCTTGATGTCGGCAACACCAACACGGTGCTGGGCGTGTATGAAATGGCCGTCTCCGGGTTTGCGGGCAAGCCCAACGCTGAGCCGCGCCTGCTGGCAAACTGGCGCGTGGCCACGGTAATGACTCGCACAGTGGATGAATACGGCGTCTTGTTCCGGAACCTTTTTGCCATTGGACAGGTCGAGGCCACAGATGTTCGCGGTATCATCATTTCTTCCGTAGTTCCGCCCATGGACTCAACCCTGCGTGAAGTTTGCGAGCGCTATTTCCATTTGAAGCCTTTGTTTGTGGAGCCCGGCATAAAAACTGGAATGCCGGTGCTGTATGAGAACCCGCAAGAGGTGGGCGCAGACCGGATTGTGAACGGCGTTGCCGCATTTGAAAAATATGGCGGGCCTTGCGTGGTGGTTGATCTGGGCACAGCAACAACTTTTGATGTTGTCTCCCTCAAGGGCGAGTACATGGGCGGAGTGATTTCGCCCGGCATTGGAATCTCAGCACGGGCATTGTTTGAACACACTGCGCGCCTGCCGTTTGTGGACATTCGCAAGCCAGCCAAGGTGATTGGCACCAACACGGTTGGCAGCATCCAGGCAGGGCTGTTCTTTGGCTACCTGGGATTGGTGGATGGGATTCTGGAGCGTTTGATTGCTGAAATGGGCGCAGATACAAGGGTTGTAGCCACAGGGGGCCTGGCCACGCTGATTGGCGACCACTCCAAGTACATTAAGAACGTTGACGATTTGCTCACGCTGAATGGATTGCGCATTATCTGGGAGCGTAATGCGACAACGCAGAAACAAAAAGCGTCGTCATGAGCTAAATCGGCGTTTCCGTGCTGCGCTACCTTGATTTCGCGCTACGCTGAGCGTGCCGCAATTAGAGTTTGCGTGAACATTCGTAGTCATTGTCGTGGAAAATTACTTCAATTATTTTACGGAGATTGAAGATCATTACCGTCGCCGTCGCGGATCACACTTACTGGTTTCACAGCTTGACTGGGCTTTGATGATGACCTGGAAAGACGCCGGCATACCTCTGGAAGCTGTTCTGCGCGGGATTGACTCAGCTTTCGATAGATACGATCGGCGACCGAGAAAGACAAAAAAGATCAACAGCCTGGCCTTTTGCGCGCAGGAGGTCCTGACCGCCGCTGAAGAGATGAAAGAGGCAGCGGTCGGCTCTTCGCGACAAGAACCGTCTTCATCGGCAGGATTGGAAGCGGAAGAGATTGCCAAGTTCTTCCAGCAGAATGCGGAAAAACTGAATCAGGCTCATGCGGGCAAAGAAGCGCAGTTGGTGGCCAGGGAATGTGCTGCTACACTTACTGACTTGGCGTCAACTTTGGGTGGAGCAACGCCGCCGCAGCTGCAACTGGAAGAGCTGGAGCGGCGCCTGACGGTGCTGGAAGAAAAACTTCTGGCTGCCCTTACGGTGAGCGCCACAGAGAACGAATTATTTGAACTGCGAACTGAGGCGGACCGGGAAATTGCGCCGTATCGCAGCAAGATGCCTGGAGCGCAGATCCAACAGCTCCAAAAACAATTTATTCACAAGCGTCTGTTTGAGAAGGCTAAAATTCCGCGTCTCAGCCTCTTTTATCTGTGAACCTGACGATTGAAAAGCTGGTCTATGGCGGCGATGGTCTCGCCCGCCTTCCTGAAGGGAAGACGGTGTTTCTGCCTTTTGTGCTGCCTGCGGAAGAGGTGAGCGCGACAATCGTGCAGGAAAAGAGCAGCTTCTCCCGCGCTGCGGTTGATCAGGTGCTTAAGCCATCGCCTTACCGTGTGCAACCTCCGTGCCCATATTTTGGCAGTTGCGGCGGATGCCACTATCAACACAGCGGATACACGGCCCAACTGGAGAACAAGCGCGCCATCCTGAAAGAGACGCTGCTGCGCAACGGCAAGCTGGAATGGAAAGGCGAGGTCATCACCCATTCCGGCGAATCATGGAACTACCGCAATCGGTCGCGGATGAAAGTTAGCAGCGGCCCGGAATTTGCTGTTGGCTATCACCGGCTGGGATCGCATGATCTTTTGCCGGTAAAAGAGTGCCCCATCAGTTCAAAACTCATCAATCGGGTGCTGGGGCACGTGTGGGAATTGGGCGAGGCCGGCAAAGTTCCCGCTGGCATTACCGAGATTGAGTTTTTTGCCGATCATGCAGACGCCAAGATGGTTTTGGAAGTGCATTTCAAGCCGGGTTCGCCGGAGATGCATGATTTTGCCGCAGCCTTGCAAGCCAAGGCGGCGGAGATCAAAGGCATTGCCTTCTTCGCGGAGAATGCCGATGGCGAGCCTGGCTCTGAGCCGCCAAAATATACTGTTGGCGATCCGGTGCTGGAGTATCAGGTGGGTGAAAAGTCTTTCCGCGTGAGCGCAGGATCGTTTTTCCAGGTGAATCGCTACCTTGTCCGCGATCTGGTCCAGACCGTGGTAGGCGATTTCCACGGCCGTATTGCTCTTGATCTATATGCCGGTGTGGGACTCTTTGCCGCTCATCTGGCCAAGCGTTTTGACCAGGTATTTGCCGTTGAGTCGGCCCCGGTTTCATTTACAGACATGCAGGCGAATGCTATTAAGAACGTGGTCCCGGTGCGCAGCACAGCGGAAGGCTTTTTGCCGCGATGCATCAACATGCAGCCAGAGCTTGTGGTGGTTGATCCGCCGCGCGCCGGTCTGGGAGCCAAGTCCACTCAACTTTTGGCGGCGCTGCGGGTAAAAAGAATTATCTATGTCTCTTGCGATCCGGCTACGCTGGCGCGCGATGTTCGGACGCTGCTGGAAACCGGCTACCACGTGGAAGAGGTCCACATGGTGGATCTCTTTCCCCAAACTTTTCACATTGAGAGCGTGGTGCGCCTGGCGCGTTAGGGAGTCAGCACTTGGTTTTGGGGACTGGTTCGAGGCATTGGTCGTATTGACTGCGTTTCGTCGCTCTGCAGCACGGTAAGGCAGTGAGCGCAAAGCGCTCCTGGCGCCGATATGCCAATGAATCCTTTTGCCAGAGCGAGTAATCCAAGGAATGGGTATTTAAGATAGCCAAAACCAGCTAATCTGAGGTAAAATAAGGCTTTACCGCGAAAGGTCCAGAGGCAAAATGAAGGCAGCCATCCATCCTAAGTATGAAGAAGTGCGCGTGCACTGCGCATGCGGAAACACGTTTACCACCCGCTCAACCCACAAGGGCAACATCAATCTGGAAATCTGCTCTAACTGCCACCCGTTCTTTACCGGCAAGCAGAAGCTGGTGGATACCGCCGGACGCGTGGAGCGCTTCCGCCGGAAGTACGCCCAGGCTGACGCGGCCAAAAACGCAGCCGCAAAGAAATAACGGCGCAGGATTTGAAACAGGCCTCCGCCGCGGCGGAGGCTTTGGTTTTTCCGAAGCCTTGAGCATGGCGAGAGGTCCCTATCATGTTGCTTGCGCTTAAGGTCAATATCCGTTGATCATTGATTTGCTGGGCCATATTAAAGCAGTATCGATAAGGTAGGGATCCCTCCCCTTCGCAAAGAACGCTCAGGGGTCGGGATTTCAGAAAAAATGCATAAATTCTGGGAAAACCCGGCCAATGTCACCATCGCTCCAGCAGGTGCGCGGGTGCGGGAGACTCTCCAGATTGGCAGCGTGCAGATAGCACCGGCAACCATTCTGGCGCCGATGGCCGGCGTGACAGACACGGTCTTCCGCCGCTTTATCCGCAATGCCAGCTTTGTGCGTCCGGCGGGCGAGATCATGGCAGCGCCCGAGGAAACAGGCCGGATTGAGAGCGCGAATCTACCACAGGCGCATAAATCAGGTGGCCTGAATGAAGGCCCTCCAGCGGTTTTCACGAACAACGAAATGTCCGGCTGCGGCCTGCTGATGACTGAGTTCACCTCGGCTGACGGGCTTTTCCGGACGCGTGAATCCAAGCGCAAACGTTACCTGACCTTCTATGAAGATGAGCACCCGATCTCAGCACAGCTTTTTGGCAGCGATCCGTACACATTAGCTGAATCAGCCAAGATTGTGGAAGATGCCGGCTTTGATCTGGTTGATCTGAACCTTGGCTGCCCCGCCAAACGAGTGGTCAAGTGCAATGGCGGCTCTGGCCTACTGAAAGATCTGCCGGTGATTGGCACGATCTTTGAAGCCGTGCGTGCAGCCGTGAAGATTCCATTCACGGTGAAGGTACGCCTGGGTTGGGATGATGCCAACATAGTTTGCGTGCCCCTGGCCAAGATGGCGGAAGATTGCGGTTTGAACGCCCTGGCGCTTCATGCTCGCACGCGCGAACAGGGTTACAGCGGCAATGCGCGCTGGGAGTGGATTGCCGCAGTCAAAGACGCGATAAAGATTCCGGTGATTGGCAACGGCGATATTCGCAGCCCTGAAGATGCTATCGCCATGGTGGCCCAGACCGGCTGCGATGGCGTGATGATTGGCCGAACCGCGGCGTCCAATCCCTGGATTTTCCGCCAGATTCGCCAACATGCTGAGACTGGCCGTTATGACCAGCCGACCGAAGCCGATCGTTACCAGATGATCCGCACCTACTTCAAAATGCTGATTGATGAGACGCAGCATGGCTCGGCAGGCAAGATGAAGCAGTTTGTTGCCTGGTTCACGCATGGCGTGCCGAACGGGACCGCCTTGCGCCGCGCCTGTTATGAAGCACAAACCGGGCCAGCAATCCTGGCCAGTGTGGAGAGATTTTTTGAGGAGTTACTGAGCGGGAAGCAGCCGCCACAGAGCTTGCCACATGCTCAGCCGGAAATGGTTCTGCTGCCAGCTTACGGCGATTAACGAAAATCAGGGGCCAGCTAGAGATTTTTAGGAAATCGGCAGGTCGATCAGCCGAAACAACGGCAAACTTTGGTCAGGAATTATTCTTCTGGCAGCTCTGCTACTGCAGCGGCGCTCCGATTGGAAGGTCTGGGTTTTTTGGGCGCGGTCACATAAGCGTAAGGATCGAGCGGAGGTTCGGGTTCTTTGCGAGATCCTTGCATCACCCTGTTCATCCTCAACCAGTTCAGCAAATTATGTATGATTTTGCGGACTCGTGAGCTCTCAGCTTTTGGCATAAATTCCTTGCCCGTTTCATTTTGAATCGTACCATGCTTTCCTTAATAGGGGATTAAGTATCTGATTCAGAACGACTTCGCCAGGGGGAACAAAGTAATTGTTTTCAGGCTATTTTCCCAGCCGATTCCGACTCTTATGTTTTACAGAGCGTAAAGTGCGACAATAGAAACGCGTCAAATGTGCACCTTTCAATCTGGGCAATCATCTAAAATTGAGTGGAAATGACACAAAACCAGAATCTTTTCTTTCAGAAGTTCAGCATTACCCCTAATGATCTGCAGCGTTATCTTGGAGAAGCCCTTTCAGCCGGCGGCGATTACGCCGATCTCTATTTTGAGTACTTAACTTCCGCCTCAATCAGCGTGGAAGAATCCCTTGTTAAATCCGCATCGCAGGGGATTTCAGCGGGCTGCGGGGTACGCGTTTTAGCAGGTGACCGGACGGGTTACGCTTTCACAGATGATCTTGCGCCGGAGAAGATCATGCGTGCTGCCCGCACAGCGGCCTTGATTGCGCGCGGCCCGGCCAAAAGTCCAATTGAGGGGTTCAAAGAACATGCCGGGCATCAGCTTTACCCGATTGCTGCGCCTTCAGCGGAAGCGGACATTGCGTCAAAGCTGGAACTGGTAATGCGGGCTGATCGCTCAGCGAGAGGTTACGATCCGCGCATCGTGCAGGTACGCTCCTCATATCTTGATGAAGTACGGCAAATCCTGGTAATCGGTTCAGATGGGACTTTTGCTTCTGACGTACAGCCGCTGGCGCGCTTAAGCCTTTCCTGCATCGCCAAGGAAGCGAATAACTCCGCGAGAGGTTCTGCCGGCGGTGGCGGACGTGTGGGTATCGATTTCTTCCTGACGGAGAAAACGCCTGAACACTATGCTCACGATGCTGCCCGTCAGGCCATTATCCAGTTAAACGCGCGAGAAGCACCAGCAGGAGAGATGGAAGTGGTTTTAGGGCCAGGCTGGCCGGGTATTCTGCTGCATGAAGCGATTGGTCATGGTCTGGAGGCAGACTTTAACCGCAAAGGCACTTCAGCCTTTACTGGAATGCTGGGCAAACGCGTAGCTTCTGACAAGTGTACGGTCGTCGATAATGGCACGCTGCCTTCGCGACGTGGTTCCATCAATGTGGATGACGAGGGTTCGCCCACGCAGAACACGGTGCTCATTGAGAAAGGAATCCTCAAGGGCTATCTGAGTGACAAGCTTTCATCCAAACTGATGGGCATGCCCGATACAGGCAATGGCCGCCGCGAAAGCTACGCTCACATTCCCATGCCGCGCATGACAAACACCTACATGCTGGCCGGTGAGGATTCACCGGAAGACATTATCCGCTCTGTAAAGCGCGGCGTTTATGCAGTGAATTTTGGCGGCGGGCAGGTGGATATCACGAACGGCAAATTTGTCTTCTCCGCTTCTGAGGCCTATATGATCGAAAATGGCCAGGTAACCGCTCCGCTCAAGAACTGCACTCTCATCGGCAACGGTCCAGATGCGCTCACCAAGGTTTCCATGGTGGGTAATGATCTCCACCTGGATGAGGGCATTGGGACCTGCGGCAAAGATGGGCAATCTGTGCCGGTCGGTGTGGGTATTCCCACCCTGAAGCTGGATAGCATGACAGTGGGCGGCACTGCCAGATAAATACATGGCCACACACACAGAAACTTTAAGCGAAGTTGATACTGGTTTGCGCGATCTGGCATCAAGCGTCGTCTCTCGGGCAATGAAGTCCGGGGCCAGCGCAGCAGAGGTCGTAATCAAAGAAGGAACTGAATTTTCCACGGTGGTGCGCCTTGGCCAGGTTGAGACTCTCAAAGAGTCTGGCTCGCGTGCCGTAGGCCTGCGTGTCTTCCTGGGGGCGCGGAGCGCAAGCACTTATTCCAGTGACTTAACTGAAGATGGAATTCAGCGGCTGATCACCGGCGCCTTTGAATTGGCGCGAGTTACTTCTGAAGATCCTTACGCGGGGATTCCTGAGCCTGCCCAGCTTGGTTCATTACCAGGCGATCTGAAACTTTATTATGACGATGTTTTTTCGCTTCCACCGGAAGAGCGCATTGATTACGCCCGGCGCGCAGAACAGGCGGCGCTGGATACTGACCCGCGCTTGAAGAATTCTGATGGCGGCGCTTTTGATGCCTCCACCCGCTATAAAGTGTTGGCTAACTCACACGGGTTTACGGGTGAATACCGGCGCTCATCTTGTTCCATTTCCGCCGCTCCAATTGCCCAGGATGAGAACGGTTCCATGCAGGGTGATTACTGGTTTAGCCTTGCTCGCACCATGGCCAAACTGGAATCGCCGGAAGCCGTGGGACAAAAAGCCGCGCAACGCGCATTACGCCTGCTGGGCGCGCGCAAAATCAATTCCATCCAAGTGCCGGTTGTTTTTGACCCGCTCGTCGCTGAATCAGTTCTCGATAATATTTTTGACGCGGTGAGCGGCGATGCTGTTTACAGGCAGTCGTCTTTTCTTGCCGGAAAGCTTGGAGAGAAAGTTGCTGCAAGCAACATAACGGTGATTGATGACGGCACGATTCCCGGCGGTTTTGGCACAGAACCTTTTGATAGTGAAGGTGTGCCTACCCAGCGCACCGCTGTGATAGAAAACGGCGTGCTGAAATCCTACCTGTTGAATACCTATACAGCAAAGAAACTTGGGCTTAAAACTACCGGCAACGCCTCACGCGCGCTGGCTGGAAACCCAGGCATTGGCTCAGGGAATTTCTTCCTGCAAAAGGGTGAGCGCACGCCGCAACAGATTATTGGTGACATCAAACAAGGGCTTTATGTGGTCAAATTGATTGGCTTCGGCGTGAATATGGTTACAGGAGACTTTTCTCGCGGGGCCAGCGGCCTGTGGATTGAGAATGGAGAGTTGACCTACCCGGTAGAGGAAATCACCGTCGCCGGAAACCTGAAAGACATGCTGAACAACATCTCTGAGATCGGCAATGATCTTGAGTTCCGCGGTTCCACCGCGTGCCCCACACTGCGTATTGACGGCATGATGATCGCTGGAGAATAAGCTCTACCAAAAGCGGCGTGACCGCTGAGCTGCCTGGCAATCAAGCGTGGCAAGAGCTTGTGGTTTGCAGCGTAGCAGTAAAACAAATAGTAAAATTCTGGCATGGGCGACTCTGACCAACAGCCGTTTTCTCCACTCCCCGCGCAGGAAAGCCGCAGAAGCTGGGCGCCAATGGCGGCAGGAGCCGTCTTTTTGGTGGTGGTTATCGCCGTCATTCTTTTGATCGCCAAAGCAGGACAATCATCAAACCATGCCAATGAAAATGATCCTAACCTGGCGAAGGTCCAGCTTTCTGACCTGCACATGGCAACTGCAGATAATTTCGCCGGTAATTCCGTCACCTATATTGAAGGCAAGATCGCGAATAATAGTAACCGCAAGGTAACGGCTGTGCACGTTAGCCTGGTTTTCAAGAACTCTCTGGGCGAAACCGTTCAGGAAGAAAAAGCGCTTACGCTTACCGTATTGCTGCGCAGCGAACCGTATGTCGATTACGGCCCTGTGGACCAGGCGCCCCTTGCGCCGGGACAGGCCCGCGACTTTCGCCTGACCCTGGAGCATGTTTCTGCGGATTGGGATGGACAACTGCCGCAAGTAAAAGTGATAAGCGTGGGATACTAGCAAAGATGGCTGAAACAAAAACAATCCGTCTTACGGAACAGGTGAAAGCTGCGGGTTGAGCAAGCAAGCTGAGTCCGGCGGCGCTGGACGCGGTGCTTGGGAAATTAGCCCGGCAGCATGACCCTAATGTTCTTGTCGGCTTTGACACGGCCGACGACGCCGGCGTGTATAAAATTTCCGCCACTCAGGCGCTCGTACAGACCGTCGATTTCTTTACCCCGATCGTTGACGATCCTTACACCTTTGGACAGATTGCTGCCACGAACTCACTGAGCGATGTTTATGCCATGGGTGGACGACCGCTGAGCGCCCTTGCCATCGTCTGTTTTCCTGAAAAAGGCGACCTGGAAGTCTTGCAGCAAATCCTTGCCGGCGGACTTTCTAAAATGATGGAAGCTGGTTGCGTGGTCATTGGCGGCCACAGCGTGCGCGATCCGGAGATCAAGTTTGGCTACTCTGTTACCGGCACAATCCATCCTGAGCGCGTCTGGACAAACAGCGGCGCAAGAGCCGGCGATGCCTTGATCCTGACCAAAGCCCTGGGCACAGGAGTGATCTCCACGGCCATCAAGCGTGGCGAAGCCAGGCAGCAATGGATTGATGCGGCAACGCGGTCAATGACAACTTTGAACGCCAAAGCAGCGCAGATTGCCGTAGAAGGTCAATTTGCCGTACATGCAGCCACGGACATTACCGGCTTCGGGTTGATTGGCCATGCTCGTGAAATGGCGAGCGGCAGCGGCGTTTCACTCACGATTGAAGCCGCCAAGGTTCCATTGCTGGAAGGTGCGCTTGAGTGCGTGCGCTCCAGGTTCATTCCCGGCGGGTTAAACAACAATCGCGACTTCGCAGAATGTATGGTCGGCTACGGCGAGGTTGCAGAGGACCTCAGGACAATTCTTTTCGATCCCCAGACCGCTGGCGGTCTGCTGCTCTCAGTGGCGAACAACGATTCAAAACGTCTTGTTGATGCGCTGCAGAGCCAGGGCGTGCCCGCAGTGGTAATTGGTGAAGCGGTTCCCAAAAGAAAGCCGCTGCTTCAGGTGGTTTAAGTTAGTCGTATTGGCGCTGCCTGCCTTCCACTGCCATCAGAAGCACTACTGCTGCCACCGCCAACCGTCGATCCAGGCGCTTCCCAGGATCGCTCGAGAAATCGACATGCATTTTGGGCGTAAACAGGTTCCAGTTCTGCTTCGCCGTGCCCATCGGCTGCCCGCCCAATTCAAAAGTGTAAGTCTGGGGAATAAGAGCCAGAACAAATCTTCGCATCAAGGCCAGGAACATTGAATCTTCCTCGATCCGGCCAATTTCCTGGTCCAGTGCGTCCATGATGATCCATTCCTTGCGTAGCACTGACTTCCAGCCCCGCCGCTTCAGGGCGCCAACCTTCTGATGGTTGATGGAGTCAGTCACGTCAAAAGCCGTTCCCCAGTCAATGATCTTTCGCGCCTTGATGTTCAGCAGCTCCAGGCTTTGTGTCTCATCAGTAAAGACGCGAATGTCGTCCTTCCAGCTAAAGACTTTTTTTCGCAGGAAAGCCAGCGCGTTTCCCATGTGGTCCTGGATATAGAAACACGGCGCCAGGGAGAATATCTTCTGCCGGGCAAGAAATGAATCCTGCTGAAAAACGGCAGCGGTAATGGCTGTTTGCACTCCGGGCGCACTAACGCCTGGTGTTGCCATAAAAGAAAAATCCTCCTCAAGGGTCAAGGAAAACGGCGGGTGAATTAAGAGGAATGTATGCCAGAAAGCTTGCCTGGAGCAAGAAAAATCGCGGGCTGCAACTGCCGTAACTTGCAGAATAAAAGGGCAGCCGAAGCTGCCCTGATGATTTTATTTGTTTAGAACTTTACGCTGGTGAAGGCTTGCCGGGCGCCATTCCTGGCGTCCGTCCAGGTTCCGGTTTCAGCACCTGCTGCACGCTATCGTCGCCCTTTGCCGGGATAACGCGCGCCGGCAACTGCTTGCCTTCAAGGATCAGCTTAAGCTCGTTCGCATCCAGCACCTCGCGCTCCAGCAGCGCCTGGGCAATGTGAGTCAGAGCTTCCCGGTGCTCCAGGATAATGTTTTTGGCCTTTTCATATCCGGTATTCACCAGGCGGCGCACTTCAGAATCAATCTCGCGCGCGGTTTCTTCGCTGAAGTCACGATGTTGCGAGATTTCGCGTCCCAGAAAGATCTGCTCTTCCTTCTTGCCGAAGGTTAGTGGGCCCAGGCTGCTCATGCCCCATTCACAAACCATTTTGCGGGCCATATCGGTTGCCCGCTCAATGTCATTGCCGGCGCCGGTAGACATCTGGTTCAGGAAGATTTCTTCCGCCAACCGTCCGCCCATCATCACGGCAATCTGCGTGTTCAGGTAGTCGAGTGTGTAGTTGTGCTTGTCGGTTTCCGGCAACTGCATGGTTACGCCCAGGGCCATGCCACGCGGAATAATGGTGACCTTGTGGAGCGGGTCGGCAAAAGGCATCAGCGCAGCCACAATGGCGTGCCCCGCCTCATGGAAAGCCGTAACCTTCTTTTCTTCTTCCGTAAGCAGCATGCTCTTGCGCTCTGCGCCCATCAGGACTTTGTCTTTGGCCAGCTCAAAGTCATACATCAGCACGGATTTACGGTTGCAGCGCGCAGCGTTCAGCGCCGCTTCATTCACCATGTTGGAAAGCTCAGCGCCAGAAAATCCCGGCGCTCCACGGGCAAGGATTGAAAGATCCACATCATCCGCCAGCGGAATCTTGCGTGTGTGTACGCGGAGAATCTCTTCACGTCCGCGGACATCAGGCAACGGCACCACAACGCGGCGATCAAAACGTCCCGGCCGCAGCAGCGCCGGATCAAGAACGTCAGGCCGGTTCGTGGCGGCAATCAGGATCACGCCTTCATTCGATTCAAAGCCGTCCATCTCAACCAGCAACTGGTTCAGGGTCTGCTCGCGCTCATCGTGCCCGCCGCCCAGGCCTGCGCCACGGTGGCGGCCAACGGCATCAATTTCATCGATGAAGATAATGCAGGGAGCATTCTTCTTGCCCTGCTCAAACAGGTCGCGCACGCGGCTTGCGCCTACGCCGACGAACATTTCTACAAAGTCCGAACCGGAGATGCTGAAGAACGGAACATTGGCTTCGCCGGCGACTGCACGCGCCAGCAAGGTTTTGCCTGTGCCAGGATGGCCAACCAATAAAACGCCTTTGGGAATACGTCCGCCGAGCTTTTGGAACTTTTGGGCTTCGCGCAGGAACTCAATGATTTCCCGCAGCTCTTCTTTTGCCTCATCCACGCCAGCCACGTCTTTGAAGGTAATCTTCTTCTGCTGCATGGAAAGCAACCGGGCACGGCTCTTCCCAAAACTTAATGCCTTGTTCCCGCCGGTCTGCATCTGGCGGATCATCACGAACCACAGAACACCCAGCAGGAGGAACGGGGAGAACTGGAAGATTGCCATTGACCAGTTCCATCCCTGATTGTCCTTGAATGTGGTTTTAACTTCCTTGTGGCTATCAAGCGCCGTATAGAGAGCCTGGTTATTGGATGGCACCACCAGGTGGTACATATCACCGTTCTTAAGCTTTCCGCGCGCTGTGCTGCCTTCAATCGTTACATCCGCAATCTTGTTGTCATTGAGCTGAGACATGAAATCGGTGTAATTAATTTCATGGTCCTTGCCGCTATTCGGCCCGCCCTGAATCATTTTCCAAAGGACAACGCCGACTGCCAGCAGGGTCACCCACAAGATCACCGTTTTGAATGTCGAATTCACTGATTACTCCTGAAATCGCCGGTCAACAAAATGGAACGCGCCGGCACTTACACCCGCATAAATGTCTCACGCTACAAACTTAAGACGTTTTGTTATGAAATAAGGTTCCCAGGCTCTGCCCTGGCCATGTCTCATCTGATTAGATGCTGAACACCCTGTATCCGCTCTTAAAGTTTCCCACAGCAAAGATTCTATACCCATTTACGCCAGCGCGGGTGCGGTAAAAGCCCCTTAGGACGCCTGGGGATTAACGGCTTCAGAACGCCCCGCGATATAAGGCAAATTCCGGCCAAAATGGGGTTCTCCCAAGCCATAGCCTACGACAAAACTCGCACTCATAAGAAAACCAAAGTAATCAGGCTGCAGAGAGACCCGGCGGGCCGATTGCTTATCCAGCAGCACTGCCAGCTTTACGCTGGCTGCGCCCCGGCCGGCCAGATTTCGCATCAGAAACTCGCTGGTAACCCCTGATTGCACCAGGGCTTCCACCAGCAGCACATGTTGGTCCTTTACATCTACCTCAGGACTGAAAAAGATCTCCGTGGTATTGGGATTTGAGTCATTGAACTCGGCTTTCACAAACTGGCAGACCACAGCTACTTCCAATTCACGAACCAGGTCCGCCATAAAAATGAACCCGTTCTCCATGACCCCGACAACATGGACCGTTTTCCCCTGAAAATCGTGGGAAATCTGCCGCGCCATCTCCTGTACGCGCTTCTTGATCTGCTCGGCTGTCAGGAGAATTCGCGGATATTGGGTTTGGATGTTGTTCATTCCCCGGCCTTAGGTGTCACTCCCTATTTCCTCAATCAGGACAGCTTCTCCCGTTTGAACGGCATACGCTTGCGGTACCGGGAATCCCCTCATCCACACGAGTTTGCCTGCGCTTTCAATCACCGGCCAAAGCTTGCGTTCTGTGGCAGAAAATCCCCCTCCCAAACGGCTGGGCTGTAATAACTCTTTTACTTTCTTTGGGGATTGGCTGTGCGCGGGGAAAAATCGGTCGCCCGGCTGCCAGTTTCTAACTGTAAGCTCCGGCGCTAACAGGTTCCGGCTCAACAATAAAGGCGAATTATAACCCGAAATCTTTTGTTTTCCATCACTTATTACGAGTGCGCGAATTTTCTTGCCAAGTTCGGGCACCTTTACTTCACCTGGAATTGCCAGAGAATAGCGGTAATCTGCAGGTCCTTTGGGCGTTTTAAGGCTGAAGCGAAGCTCCCGCAGGCCGCACTCAGCCAGCAAACCATCGGGAAGAGTCAAGTTTTTAGACCGTCCCGGCCGCAGAATGACCTGCGTAAGTTCTTGAATATGCTTATGTTCCAGCACCACTCCGAGCTGCTCTGCCGTCTTTTGCAGAACCAGGCTTCTAACCGCTTCAGGCTGTGCACGCAGGCTAGTCAGATCCACAGCTAGAATCTTTTCGGCCTCTCCAGTTGTGGTCCTACCGCTACGGGTCGGCTTTCCTTGCCGAACCAGTCGAGGCAACAGTGATTCAAGCTCTTTGCTCCAGTAATCATCTTCAGCGCGGGCCACATCAGCCAGATCTGCCAGCGTCCGCCGGATAGCAGGATTGAAATCCCTTTCCAGCAATGGCAGCAGAGTATGCCGGATTCGATTGCGTGTGTGGCCCAGATCAAGATTGCTGGAGTCATTGCGCCAGGACTGATGGATTGAGCTCAGATACGTTTCAATTTCTTTACGAGTGGTTCCCAGCAGCGGTCTAACCAGATGCCTTTCTTTCTGCGCAGCCGCAATACCGGCCAGGCCACGCACACCTGTGCCGCGCAGGATTTTCATCAGCACGGTTTCAGCCTGGTCGTCCAGCGTGTGTGCTGTGGCAATCTTGTCAGCCACATCCTGGCGGATGAGTTCGGCGAACCACCGGTGCCGAAGCTCACGCGCGGCTGATTCCAGGCTCAGCTTACGGTCTCGCGCATAAGCCGGCACATCGGCCGAACCTAAATGGAACTTAAGCTGGAATTGCAGAGCCAGGTCGCTGACAAACTGCTGGTCAGAGTCGGCCTCTGCGCCGCGAATCTGATGATGGAAGTGCGCCACTGAGAGCACAATCCCGAACTCCTGGCCCAACTCCAGGAGCGCACGCAGCAGGGCCACCGAGTCTGCGCCGCTGGAGACGGCCACGGCAATCCGGTCACCGGGCATCAGCAACCTTAGTTCGCGAACACGCTTTTGGATTTTTTCAATCACGATTGCAATCACGCTACCTTTCATTGTGGAATAATTGCCGGTGTGATGTACAGAAAACTGAATCCGCCATCCTTGCTGCGTCGTACAGGCATAAGTTTCCTGCTGGGTCTTACCGTCTTTCTTCTTGGAGTATTGCTGGAAGGCGCATTGAATAGATTTGGCATCAACGGCACGAGCGCCCTGCTTGACGATTTGCTGATCGGGATCCTGGCCGGCTGTGTGGTGTTTGCTTACGAGTTGCACCAGCACAGGACAATCCTGCGCCAGATGCGCGTGATTGCTGAAATGAACCACCACGTTCGCAACGCGCTGCAACCGATTCTTTATTCGCCCTATGTAAGTGAGCAGGCGGAACAGATCAGGATTATCCAGGAAAGCACACAGAGGATACAGTGGGCGTTGCGTGAAGTGCTCCCGGGAGAAACCGAAGAGATGCCGCCACATAAAGGGTCCTCTTCCGCCGCAGCATGAAATTAGAGCTCTCGCGGTGCGATTTTCTTCCGTTCGGCCCGCTCTCATTGCGCCATACACCCGGCAGAGTTGTTATACTTTTCACCCCGTATGAAGGTCATTGTCATCATCCCTGCGGCTGGTCTCGGTACGCGCATGGCGCCGGTGGGAAAAAAAGGTGTTCCTACCAAACAATTCTTTGAGATTCAGGGCGTCCCCATTGTCATCCATACGCTGCGGGTCTTCGCCCACAACCAGCAGATCAGCCAAATTGTGGTTGCGTTGCGCAAAAATGAGATGGAGCGCTTCAGCCGCCAACTGGAAAAAGAAAAGCTCAGCGCGAAGGTGGAAGTGGTGGAAGGGGGCGAGCATCGGCAGGAATCAGTAGCCAACGCGTTGGCGCACCTGAAAGCCGCGCCGGATGATATTGTGCTGGTGCATGACGCCGTTCGCCCGTTTGTAGATGACGAAATCATTGCCAACGTGATCCATGAAGTGGAAAAGCATGGCGCTGCCATTGCGGGTTTGCCTGCGGTTGACACCATCAAGCAGGTGGAACGGGCCGCTGAGGGCGCGATCATTACCGCCACAATCCCGCGTGAGCGCGTGGTGCAGGCGCAAACACCCCAGGGATTTCGCTATGCGTTGATCAAACGCGCTTTTGACAGCGCCTTGGCTGACAGCTTCACCGGCACCGATGAGGCATCACTGGTGGAGCGGCTGGGCGAGAGCGTGTGGGTAGTAATGGG
>DATEHN010000090.1:0-4642 GCA_035279585.1 Candidatus Angelobacter sp.
AAAAGAAACTATTGAGCTGCATGAACTCGAACATGTTGCTAATCAGACTGACGATATAGATAAAACGCAGCAAGCATTGGATACAAGTTATACGAACATAAATACGCACTGTAACTCGCAAGATATCCCGCTTATTCAAACCCCACAACCAGAAATCACACCGCCATGAGGTCGTCGTGAAGACATTAATGCGATCCAATCAATTATTAATTGCAATCGGCATTCTCAGTCTGATTCTTCAGCAACAAGCCGGCCATGCTTCACAAACCGAAGTTCGGCTTGAGTTCCACGTCGTGACCGATAGAACTGAGTATGCCCCCGGATCAAGGGTGAGCATAAGGTCATTCGTTCTCAATGCGGGCACCACACCGGTGTATGTCGCCCGGAATTTCTCTTCTTGTACAGGATGGGATGGATATATAAACATCCAAATTTTGAATCCAGAGGGGCGCGATGTCAGAAAGCTCGGATGCGCTATTGAGTATCTACCTATGACTAGCTCTGAGATCATGGAGACAATGAAAAATCCCAAGTTGTGGATACGGCTGGGGCCCTACGAGATTTATGGCACTATGGATGAATTCGAGCTTCCAAAATACAGAGGCATTTATCGAATAAAGGCAGAACTGTTGCCACCGCGGTTGAGCGAAGAGCAGAAACAAGCCCTCAATCAACACCAGTTACCATTCTTGTCCAGTCCCCTGACTGCGCCAGTGACTATCATTCAAGTTAAGTGAGACGGCAGTGCAAACCGGTATCATCGGCAGTCTGCTCGGGAGTTTTGCTGGTCCAGATCTGCTGGCTGGAAATCTGTCAAATCCCTAACTAATGGATATGGGTAACGCCCACTCTACATGCCAGATACACCAAAATCGGACGCAACCACCAAATTAGTGGTTGACCACTGCAAAGATCCGATAGACGCCAGGCAATGATAAGGAGAGGACTATGAACATCTTGAGCTTTAAGACTTTCAGCATTTTCATATTTCTGCTGGCATTTCTGGCTCCAGAAAAGCACAACGCTTCATATCAGCCCGAGGAAAAAGATGGAATGCTTGTTGTGCTGTTGAATTGGAAAGATGTTGCATTTGAGCCTGGCGGCCCATATCCTCCGGTATATGTCGAAGCGTATGGTTTCGTAAGCAAATATCATGAGAAGAAATCTTTTGTTCTGAAAAGCTCACATTTCGGACGACATCAGGGTTCACTCCCACCCGGAGTCTATGACGTGTTTGTGAGTGAGGGTACGTCATTCCCTGTCTGTAAACGCGTGCGGATCACAGAAGATTTAACCACTACAGTAAGTTTGCAGCTCGAAACAGACACTGTAAATACGCTGAGATGAAATCTGTTAGCCCTTCCCTTTTTGCGCTCGCACCCAGGCTTGGGACGAAATGCACCAGCCCAGCCATCGCATTCCCGCAGCAATTCTCAAAGTGTTAGTATTATCCCCAAGCTTTCGTGCGCTCCCGACTAACAATTTCCAGTGATCGGAAAGACGGCGCAGCCCATAACCGGCTTCGGCCCGGACGCACTCTTCTGCTGATCGCCTTTAGCGCTTTCATCCTTCCCTGCTTCGCCATCGCGCTACAAAACGGCACGGACAGCTCCGTCGTGGTCCAACCCGGAGCGCCAGGACAGCCGACCCATAAATTACCCGCCTCGACTCGGGCCAAGCTGCCGCCGCTTTCGCATGCCGATATCGAGTTCATGCAGGGGATGATCATGCATCACGCGCAAGCCGTGGAGATGACTGCGCTTATCCCTTCGCACAGCGAAAATTCCGCGCTTCGCACTCTGGGCGCGCGGATCAGTCATTCGCAGTCCGATGAGATCAAGTTCATGAAACGATGGCTCGCCGCCCGCGGCCAGCCCGCCTCGATCCACCCCAGCAAGCCAAAATCGGGTTCGCAGGGGACCCCGGTGCAAATGGCCGGTATGGATCACTCCCATCAGTCTGATCATTCAATGGCGCCAATGCCTCTAATGCCTGGGATGCTCACTCCGGAGCAGATGGACGCGCTGCGCAAAGCCCACGGATCTCAGTTCGATCATTTATTCTTGACCGGAATGATTCAGCACCACGGTGGCGCGTTGACCATGGTCAAAGGCTTGTTCGATACAGCCGGCTCGGGCCAGGACGCCGAGCTATTCAACTTCGCCACTGACGTCGATAGCGGCCAGCGCGCCGAAATCAGGATCATGCAAGACATGTTGGAGAAAGCAGCCTTGGAGGAGAAGCAATGAACAAAATACTGAAGCTTATTTTTTCCGCAGCCCTCGCCATCATTTTATTGCCCGGCTTGAGCCGCGTGCAGGCACAGCAGCCCCAGGACCAGAAGCCGGCGCAGCCTTCCGCAACTGACGCGCAAAAGCCCGATGCAGCCGGCGCGCAGAAACCTGCCGATAACGAGGACTCTTCTGCTCCAGAGCCTGCTCCCACTCTCCCACCGGGCATGAAGGGCTCAGATGTAAACGATCCTCGCGCCAAGCTCTCTCCCGGCCTTTACAATGCGGGTGAAGCAGCTATGGGCTTGAAGCACCTCATACTGGTCAAAAAGCCTGACGCCTTCCAACTTGGCACCGATAACCCCGATGATCCCAAGGCGCAGAAGATCCTCAGCCAAATGCCGCCCAACCTTGCAAAAGCCCCCAAGGAGCGGCGGTTGGTCTTTGCGCAGCTTGCCTTCGCCAATTCCGACCTCGCTTTTCAGGGCAATCATCTTTTCCAGGGCAATTTTTACGGCGTCAGCATCTATGACATTTCCAATCCCGCAAAGACCAAGCTGCTGACCACGCTGGTCTGCCCCGGCGGCCAGGGCGATGTCTCCGTGTACAAGAACCTGCTGTTCATGTCGGTGGAGATGCCTAACGGGCGCATCGATTGCGGCACGCAGGGCTTTCCGCCCGCACCTGAGCCCACCGCGGAAGAAGAAGCGCAGCTGAAAAAGGAACACAAGCGCCCGACGCCTCCGGCGCAAAAAGATCGCTTCCGTGGCGTGCGCATCTTTGACATTTCCGATATCAAAAATCCCAAGCAGGTGGCGGCCGTGCAGACCTGCCGCGGCTCGCACACGCACACCCTGGTAATCGATCCTAACGACAAAGACAACGTTTACATCTATGTCTCCGGCACCTCGTTCGTGCGCCAACCGGAAGAGCTGGCCGGATGTTCAAACGGTGATGAGCCGGACAAGGACCCGGACACCGCGCTGTTCCGCATTGACGTAATCAAGGTCCCACTGGCCGCGCCGCAGGACGCAAAAATTGTTTCGCATCCGCGCGTCTTTATGGACGCCCGCACCGGCGCAATCAACGGCCTCAACAACGGCGGCACTCATGGCAAGAATGGCCCGGAAAAACCCAAGGACACCAACCAGTGTCACGACATTACGGTGTACTCAGCCGTTGGACTGGCGGCCGGCGCCTGCTCCGGAAATGGAATCCTGCTCGACATCAAGGACCCGGTAAACCCCAAGCGCGTTGATGCCGTCAACGATCCGAATTATTCCTACTGGCATTCGGCTTCGTTCTCCAATGACGGGAAGAAAGTCTTGTTCACCGACGAATGGGGTGGCGGCATGGGCCCGCGCTGCCGCCCAAATGACCCCAACGTCTGGGGCGCGGACGCCATCTTCACCATCAACAATGACAAATTGAATTTCCAAAGCTATTACAAAATGCCGGCGGCGCAGGGCGATACGGAAAATTGCGTGGCGCACAATGGCTCGCTCATCCCTGTTCCCGGCCGCGATATTGAAGTGCAAGCCTGGTATCAGGGCGGTGTCTCCGTGGTTGACTTTACTGACCCATCGCATCCTTTTGAGATCGCGTATTTTGACCGTGGGGCCATCGATCCCAAAATGCTGGTACTCGGCGGCGATTGGTCTGCCTACTGGTACAACGGCCACATCTACGCTTCAGAGATCGCGCGCGGCCTGGATGTCTTTGAGCTTACGCCGACCAAATATCTCACGCAGAATGAAATCAACGCGGCCAAGGCAGTCCACGTGAATGAACTGAACGTGCAAGACCAGCAGAAGATTGAGTGGCCGGCGAAACTGGCTGTGGCCAAGGCCTATCTGGACCAGTTGTCGCGCTCGCAGGCGCTGCCGGTTTCCCGTATCGCCGATCTGGAAAAAGCTATCCAGAAAGCCGAACGCTCGCACCCGAGCAACGATGCTCTGACAAAATTGAAACAGATGGCGGAATCATTACTGAAAGAATCCCAGACAGTCAGCAACCAGGCCGATTCAAAACGGCTGCGTGCCCTGGCTGCCATCTTCCAGCACCCGTCCGCATAACTAATCATCCTTGTTCAGCCAAGACAAGCCGCCTGCCGCAAGGCAGGCGGCTTTGTTTGTATGTGTATTTAGCTTTAGTAGTTAGTGCAATCATTACAATTACTTAAATTGTCTATTTACCAACTTGCTACTTGTAGCCTACTCACCGCTTCATTTATAAAGCATTTCAACCACACCCCTTAAGGAAATTCCGCTGATTTCCTGTGCAACGGGATTGGGCCGATAGTTGAAGCCTGTAGTGAGTTGCGCCGCACCGTCTATTTTGCTGGATCTCAACCTGTCACTTACTTGATGGAGAAGAGTCATGAAATCAGCCCGGCTTGCAGTCATATTCGC
>DATEHN010000091.1:0-21040 GCA_035279585.1 Candidatus Angelobacter sp.
GCCACTCTGTCGCCCTCTTCCAGATGCAGCAGTCGCACGCCCTGGGTTGAGCGTCCGGCTTCGCGGATCGTCGTGGTGTCAATGCGAATGATCTTGCCGAATTGGCTGATCAGCATGACCTCAGAAGATTCGTCCACCAGCATGATTCCCACCACATTGCCGTTGCGGGCCGTGGTCTTCACGTTGATCACGCCCTTGCCGCCGCGCGACTGCAGCCGGTACTCCTCCACCGGCGTGCGCTTGCCGTAGCCCTGCTCGGTCACGCTCAGGATCAGGCTGGGAACAGTCTCTTCTTCGCCTTTGCCGTTGGTTTTTTTCTGCGAGTCTTTCGGCGTTACAGCCACGCCAACAATGTAATCGTTCTTGTCCAGGCCCATGCCGCGGACGCCATACGCTGGCCGCCCCATGGAGCGCACATCTTCTTCATCAAAACGGATCGCCTGGCCCTCATGCGACGCAAGGAAAACAATCTGATTGCCATCGGTCAGCCGCACCGCAACCAGCTCGTCGTCTTTGTCGATTCCAATGGCAATAATCCCGCGCGACATCACGTTGCAGAAGTCCTTCACCGGAGTCTTCTTCACCGTGCCCTTGCGCGTGGCGAAGAACACGAACCGGTTCTCTTCTTCCAGGTTGCGCACTTCCAGCAGCGTCTTTACGGTCTCTCCCGGCTGCAAGGCCACCAGATTGCCGATATGTTTGCCTTTGCCCGCCGCGCCCACGTCGGGCACTTCGTAGACCTTTAGCCAGTACACGCGGCCGGTGTTGGTAAAGATCAGCAGATAAGAATGTGTGGAAGCGCTGAAGAGATATTCCACAAAATCCTCTTCGCGCGTCTTCATGCCCGTTCGTCCGGTGCCGCCACGCCGCTGCTGGCGATACGTTGATTGCGGCGTACGCTTGAGGTATCCGCTGTGCGAGACCGTTACAATTACCTGCTCGTCGGCGATCAGGTCTTCCAGCGTGATCTCCGTCGACTCGTCGGTGATCTCCGTTCGGCGTTCGTCGCCGAAATCTTTCTTTACCTCTTCCAGCTCTTTAATGATGACTGAACGCAGCTTCTTGTCTGAAGCCAGAATCGATTCGTATTCGGCAATCTTCAACCGGATTTCTTCCAGCTCTTTCAGGATTTCTTCCGTCGAGAGCCGGGTCAAACGATATAGCTGCAATTCCAGGATCGCATCGGCCTGTCGCGGTGAGAGCCTGCCTTCAGCCCCGCCGACCTTTGCCTGAATCTGCTTATCGACAATCTTGAACTTCGCCGCCAGCAGGTTTTCTTTCGCTTCTGCGCGCGAGCCTGATCCGCGGATGATCTTGATCACCGCATCCAGATTGTCCAGCGCGATCTTGTAGCCTTCTAAAATATGCTCGCGTTCGCGGGCTTTTTCCAGCAGGTAGACCGTGCGCCGCCGCACCACGTCCACGCGATGATCTATGAAGTGCTGGATTGCCTGCACCAGCCCCATCTCTTTTGGCTGGCCATTCACAACGGCCAGAAAGATCATGCTGAAGCTGGTCTGCATGTCTGTGTGCTTGTAGAGTTGGTTCAGGATGATCTGTTCTTCCGCTCCGCGCTTCAGCTCCACCACAATCCGCATGCCGTCGCGTCCTGATTCATCGCGAACATCGCTGATGTCGTCAATCACCTTGTCATTCACCAGTTCGGCAATGCGCTTGATCAGAGTAGCTTTATTTACCTGATAAGGAATTTCCGTAACGATGATCGCCTTGCGTCCCTGTGTCAGCTCTTCAATCTTGGCTTTGGCGCGCATCACAAAACGTCCGCGCCCATTGGTATACGCTGCCTTGATCCCACTACGCCCGTAGATGTAAGCGCCAGTTGGAAAATCGGGCCCTTTCACGATCTTCAAAACTTCGTCGAGCGTGGTGGCGGGGCTATTCACCAGCATGATCGTCGCTTCCACAATCTCCGTGAGATTGTGTGGCGGAATGTTCGTCGCCATGCCCACGGCGATTCCGTTCGATCCATTCACCAGCAAGTTCGGAATCCGCGTTGGCAGAACAGTAGGCTCGACGGTCGATTCGTCGTAGTTCGGCGTGAAATCCACCGTCTCTTTGTCGATGTCTTCCATCAACGAGCCGGCAATGCGCTGCAGGCGGCACTCGGTGTAACGCATCGCCGCCGGCGGGTCGTTATCTACCGAACCAAAATTTCCCTGTCCGTCAATCAACGGATAGCGCAGAGAAAAATCCTGCGCCATACGCACCAGCGTGTCATAGATGGCCGAATCGCCGTGCGGATGGTAGAGACCCATGGCTTGTCCCACCACCTTGGCGCACTTGGTGTACTTCTTGTTGTATTGCAGGCCCATCTCCTGCATGGTGTAGAGAACGCGCCGGTGCACTGGCTTCAATCCGTCGCGCACATCGGGCAGCGCGCGCCCAATAATGACGGACATTGAATAGTCGAGATACGAGCGCCGCATCTCCTCTTCAATGTTGATGGGCTGCACGTTGCCTGCGCCCGGACCACCGCCATCGCCACCCGGAGGAGGTGTCAGCGGTAACTGAGGATTCTGTTCATCTGCCATGTTTGTCTCTCATTCAAGAAGGGCGATTTTCAGGCACACTGCAAGCAATTCCGGCAGACCCCATGGCCCTGCCGAAGTGTCCGCTAAATGCTTGCATTTACAATAAGTTATGTGCCAGAGGAATACAGGAAATTATATCACACAGAGCTGCTCTTTTCACCTGGACCTTGACGCGCAAATTGAGATCGGCTGGCAATCTTTACTGAGGACTTGGAATCACTTTCGATACTGCTCGTCGCTGACCTTCTCCATCCAGTCAACAACTTTTTCGTCCAGCTTTTCCTGAATGGCGATGTGCGTCATCGCCGTCGTCGGTGTAGCGCCGTGCCAGTGCTTTTCGCCGGGAGAGAACCACACCACATCACTGGGCCTGATCTCCTCAATTGGCCCGCCCCAGCGCTGTGCCCCAGCCGCAACCCGCAGTCACGATCAGGGCTTGTCCCAGTGGATGTGAATGCCACGCCGTCCGCGCTCCGGGTTCAAAGGTCACGCTGGCGCCTTGGGCCCCCATTCGCGTGCGTTCTGTGCGCGTGGATGGGTAGACCATCGCCGGATCAGGCGCCTGAAAAAGCGGATCGATGCGCACCATACCGGTGAACCAGTCTGAAGGTCCTTTGCCAGAAGGTTGTGAGCCGGCCTTTTTGATTTCCATTTCTCACTCCGTATGATGCTTAAAGAAGGGCTTGGACCGCAGACCAGAATCGATCCAAAGAGAAGTTGGTAAGTTAATAAATTGGTAATTGAACCAGCTCTTAGTCTTTAGCCTTACAGTTATCCTTGGCAGAAACAAGCTAAAGGCTAATGGCCAAAAGCTAATGGCTGGTTTCATTACTGCAGCTTCACAATTACGCCGCGATCATCATTCGCCTTCAGCGTAGCTGCTGTATCAATGTCGCCCATCTGGATCTTCTTCAACACCTTGCCGGAGAAATCAAACAGCGTCTCGCCCATGATCGCGTAATTCTTGGTTTCAAGCTGGTGGCCGTCTTTAAAGATAAAGACAGTAGCCGGCGATTTGTCTTCCTGTGGCGGCGCGGCCTCTTTGGGCTTGCTTGTGCTGGCATCAGCCATTTGCTGCCGGTCGCGCTCGCGTGAATCCAGATAGTGCTGGCCATAGCGGCTATCGTCTTTTTGGGCCAGAGCATCATGCGCACCTTGCAGATAAGCAGCGCGCAACTCATCATCGCTGTTGTCAGAGGCTTGCTGTTGCTGTGGCTGTGCCTGCGCCTGCGCCGGATCAACAATAGGAGCATCAGGTACTGTGGGATCCGCTACTGAAGGGTATCCAGGATCAGTGTAATAGCTGTAGAAGAGCGGAACCGGCACAAATATTGGGCGTTGCCTATGCGGGTTGCCAAAGCGGCGCAATGGGCCGCGAACATGTACAAAAGGCGGTCTTAGTGGCGGATTGACTCCAAATGGCCGCGGTGTTGGTGAAACCACGCTTGCCGGTACACCGTGAGTCTGGCCATCGGGTGTGGGCGAAGTTACTGAGGCTGGTATGCCCCGGCTAAACGTCTGCGCTTGCGCGGATTGCAAGGCGAACGCAAAAACCAAGGCGAACGCAAAAACAAAGATTACGACTACGTTTGATCGTGACATTATGCCACCACCCGGCCTGTTACGGTACTTATGATAATCCCTTATGCTGGCGGGTTACATTAAGTTTTGTACCCAGCCCCTGAGAACCAGCACCGTTAGAACGACCCTGACCGCAAAAGCTGCAATCAAAATCATTGCTGCCTCGCTTCGATATCGGGTTTCCAGCAGGTCAGCCGCCAGACCCCCTATAAATATGAATACAAAGGTAAGTCCCAAGGATGCGTCCCAGATGCGGATGGCCGGCGCCAGGGAGAAAAGCAGCACACAGGCCCACGCTGAAATGAGCGGAGCTGTATTGCCAAAATAACGGGCGCGGGGCCAGCTTCCATAGGCGGTAAGCGCCGCAATGAACAGAAATACCAGCACATAGCCATCAGTCCGCACAGACAGTGGAAACACCAGGTTGCGCAGCACATCCAGGGTAGGCTTTTGGGAAAACAGCGCGTGCACACTCAGCCCTGCGCCACCGGTTATCAAGGCAATTGCCACCAACACCACGCAACCCAAAACAGAAGCGCTTCCCAGGACAAGAAGCACCTTTTTGCGGCAGCCCGGGGCCAGGTAGATCATGTAGGCAAAGGCCAACAGAACCAGCGTGAATGACCACCAGGCTGTCGCCAGCGCAAAGCCAATGGAAAGCCCCAGAATCACAATTCGCGGCGCCCATTTTCTTGGCGGAGCATAAAGCGTATGCGCCACTCCGATCGCTGTATAGATCAGCCCCAGGATGCTCCAGGCCAGTATGATCTCCGGGCCAATATTGCTGCTTACTTTGATCATTGCCGGCGAAGTGCAGTACAGCGCTAGCGCTGTGTACCCGCCTTCATCGTCAAAGAGCCGGCGGGCCACCCACCAGAGCGCTCCTCCCAGCCACACGCCAAAAATCACAAAAGGCAGCCGCAAAAACCACGCATGAGGGACGGCCAAAGCGCGGCTCCATGAAACTGGAACAAACCTTCTTGCCAGATTGATTGCCTTCTGCGGCAGCGTTGCCATCAGGCTGGTAAAGGGTGAAGTCGCGTCGATCTTGACTCCAGCTCCAGGTTGCCCGGGTAGTCCGGCAAATATGTATTGATATTCCAGCTCGGAGATTTTGCGTGTATTCGCGACCCAGAGAGATTGCGCCAGAAACGCCAGCAGCATGAGCCCGGCAAAAACCTGCGGCCTGCCAACCCTGAATTCTCTAAGCGCCTGAAACATGAATTGACAGTTGTATCACGCGTCCCACTGCCAATGTTGAAAGTGGTCGAATCCGCCGCCACCGGCAACCCTTAGCGTGATGAACGCAGCTGCCAAAGCCCGTCCTGCAGCGTCTATCTGATAAAGTCTTTACTGCTTCAGCTTCAGGAGAACCATGGAAACAGAACCAGCGCCTGCGGCTTCGTCTCATCCGCGAAACATAGTCTTCTTCAACGATCGTGGCCTGCGCGCCGGCTGGCGGCTGCTGATCTACTGCGCCATGATTGCTGCCCTGATTTTCATCGCTAAAGCGGTTAACGGGTTCCTCGCCAGGCAGGGCGGCAACGCAGCTGCTGCGGCCCAAGTACCACAATCGGTACAGTCCATCCTCATGGCTGTCGGTGAGTTGTTTCTTTTCGTGGTGGTTCTTTTTCTTGCCTGGGTCATGAGCAGGATTGAGAAGCGCAAAGTTGGCGCCTATGGCCTGCCTCTTCAGAGATCGGCCGTTTCTACATTCTTCTCCGCTTACGTGTTTTGGGGATTTTTGCCGCTTACAGTCCTGCTGCTGGTTCTGCGTGCTGCCGGTGTTTTTTATTTCGGCCATCTCAGCCCATTGAATGGCCCGATCTTGGCTTGGGGGATTCTATGGTGGTGCTTTTTCTTTTTCGTTGCGCTCTTTGAAGAGTTTTTCTTCCGTGGATATGCGCTGTACGCCCTCGCCGATGGCATTGGCTTCTGGCCGGGCGCGATCATTATGGCCCTGCTATTTGCCCGCGCACACATGGGCAATTCCGGCGAAACCAAAATAGGCATCGTCGCGGTCGTCTGCTTCGCTCTTTTCGCCGCCGCCACGCTCTGGCGTACCGGTAATCTCTGGATGGCCGTTGGCGCTCATGCCGGCTGGGACTGGGGCCAATCATTTTTTTATGGCGTGAATAACAGCGGTTTTCAAGCGCCCGGACATCTCTTGAACCCGCACACTCAGGGCCCGGCTTGGCTCAGCGGCGGCCCCGTTGGACCGGAAGGCAGTGTGGTGACACTGATTCTCTGGGTGGTCATGACTGTTGCGGTAGTGGTCTTCTATCGGCGCTCACGCCGGCTTGGACTGGGGACAGTCATACTTCTTCGGCGTGAATGACAGCGGTTTTCAGGCGCCGGGCCACCTCTTGAATCCTCACGTCGCGCAGGGGCCCGATTGGCTCACCGGAGGTACCGTGGGTCCGGAAGGCAGCGCGGTGACGCTGGTCCTCTGGGGATTGCTGACAATCTTCTTCGTGCTGCGCTATCGCCCTCGCGGACCGGCCCTGGTAGTGACGATGGAGAGATAGCGCCGGCTGCTCTACTGCCCTGGTCCGCCATACCTCACCGCGCCGAATGCCGTGTGATTGAGAATGTCATAGTAGTTCACCCTGGTAGCGCCCGTGGATTGCAGGTCACGGTAGAAACATACCCATGCTGCGGCATCCACATCGCAGAGGGTCTCCATTCGCGCAGCGCCGGTATTGGATGGAAATTGTCCAGTGCCCATCTGCGTCTTCGGCGGAATCCCATTGTCCGACGCCACTTCTCCGTACCACTGGATTTGCGCGGTCCTGGTGAACGTCCCGCTCCACTCACTGTCCCTGAAGTATCCCAGCCACTGATCGTTGAACCAGCCCCACCAGGCGTTTTCAAAATGCACCCAGCCGATATATACATTCGCCCCTACCAGCGGAGTCAGGTCCATGTAAGGAGAATATGTGCTGCTGTACTGGTTCCAGCCGCAGAGATCGCCGCTGTGGCTGTAACAGGTTTCTGCACCGTTGATCCAGTGATACACAAACAGATGAGGATGGCTGTCCCCGAACTGATCCTGTGAGACGCTGAACCCCATCTCAACGTCATCAAGACTGCCGCCGGCGCTGCCCGCGCCCATCACAGCAATTTCGCCGATGGAGTGTCCGTCGCCGCCGGTGTTGACCACGGTCGGGCTCTCGATTGTGTAGGTCATGCCGCCGCCATCGGCCACGCGTAGTTCTGAGGCGGACCCGTAATAGAAGCAGCTTCCAAACCACGCCACGCCATCGCACGGCGGATCGCCTTCGCCACTGGGCGATCTTTCCGGAGGCCGCGTGGTACGGCCTTCGCGTTTCCAATAGACCTGGTCAAAGGGAAGCAGCAGGTGGTTGACCATCTCACGCGGCAGAGGATGCGCCGGCCCGGGCGCAGCATAGCTGCCGAGCATGGGATTGCCTTTAATGAAATGCCGCTTGTCAGGGACGCCTGTCACCGGCACCTCGCCTTCAGGACAAACCGGCTTCAGCTTTCGCGCCGGCCGGATCTCCTGTTCCTTGCCTTGGTAGGCGCGCAGGGAGGGCAGCGCGATGCGCGGCGGCTTGAGATTCGCTTCGCGTTTTACGCACTTTACCCGCGCGGCTTCCGTCTGCGAAAACGCAGGCTGGGCAAACGCCAGGACAAAGGCCCACAGCATGACTGCGTTCAAAAAGAAGAACGCCCGCCGAACGTCTATTCGCGGAAAACCATATCGCCGGCCCTGTAGACTCTGCATGGTGCTGCCTCCAATAGACGATTGAGCAAGAGCACGAGAAGGGTGACCGTGGCCGGTTCACCCTTACTATTCGTGAACTACCCTGCCTCAGTAGTGCAGCAGAAGGTCTTTTCGTTACAGAGAAAGTCCCAATGCAGAAAAAGGGCATGGTGCGGTAGCGGAAAAAACGAGCCGCAAACTCACGCTGCCGTACGATCTCAGCGGTTCTACAAATTCGCGTTCTTCGCGTGATTCGCGGCCCTGTTTTTGAATCTGCGATTATCTGCGTACAGCAGCGGAGATTATTATGAACGGGCGAGCTCGGCCACACGGCGAGCCCGCTGCGTCAAGAGCAGGAAGATTCAACGTCGGGCCATGCTCAGGAGCGGTTTGGAGCGAAGCGACAGATCAAATATCCAAATTCTTCACGTCCAGCGCATTCTCTTCAATGAACTTCCGGCGTGACTCCACGTCCTCGCCCATCAGCGTGGTGAAGATCACCTCGCATGCTTCAATGTCTTCAGCTTTTACTGAGAGCAGCGTGCGCCGTTCCGGGTCCATGGTGGTCTGCCAGAGCTGTTCTGAGCTCATCTCGCCCAGCCCTTTATAGCGCTGCACGCTGTATTCCTTCTTGCCTTCAGCCAGGACATAATCAAACAACTCGCGCGCGGAATTTTTCTCCACCCGCTCGGCTTCAATCTTGGTCCGGCGTATTGGCGTCTTTGACGATTTCTTGGCCGCCTTCTCCAGGTCTTCCCGCTCGGCGTCGCTCAGGTCAGAAGTCTCGTCGCCATTGCTGCCCTTGGCCGCCACTTCCACCACAAACGGTGGCTCCATGTTTTCTTTGATCTGGTTGAATTTGGCAATCATCTGCCGGTATTCAGGAGTAGCTGCCAATGACCAGTTAATGTGGCGCTCTGCACCCTGTGAATCAGTGAACTTTACGCCCCAGAGGTTATGTTCTTCGTCAAAATAGTTTTCCACCTGCTTAAGCTGATATTCCTTGGCCAGCCGGTTGATTTCCTTGGCCAGCTTTTCAATCTTCTTGGGCGGTGTTTTCTTGTCGCCTTCAAAGTCTGTGCGCGGGCCAATTCCCAGCCGAGGCATTAATTCAGTGATCCGCTCATGGCGCAGGCGCTTATCAACCTTGTCAAAGAACGTCAGATACTCGTTCAACGTGGTCATGAACTTGGCCAGCGCTGCGCCTTCCAGCTTGGCTGCGCCCTCGCCGTAACGGACCGCCATGCCTTCCGCTGCCCGCCGCACCATGACCCGCACAAATTCGCGATCGTCTTTGATGTACTGCTGTGACTTGCCTTTCTTAATTCCATAAAGCGGCGGCTGCGCAATGAATACATTGCCGCGCTTGATCAGCTCATTCATGTGGCGGAAGAAGAACGTGAGCAGCAGCGTGCGGATGTGCGAACCGTCCACGTCGGCGTCCGTCATCAGGATCACCTTGGCATAGCGCAGCTTGGCCGGGTCAAAATCCTCTTTGCCGATGCCCGTGCCCAGCGCCGTAATCATGGCGCGGATTTCTTCGTGGCTCAGCATCTTGTCGTAGCGCGCTTTTTCCACGTTGAGGATTTTTCCTTTTAACGGCAGGATCGCCTGGAAGCGCCGGTCGCGTCCCTGCTTGGCTGTGCCGCCTGCGGATTCGCCCTCCACCAGGAACAGTTCGCAGCGATTGGGATCACGCTCAGAGCAATCCGCCAGCTTGCCGGGTAGTCCGCCGCCATCCAGCGCGCCTTTGCGCCGCGTGAGATCGCGTGCTTTGCGCGCCGCTTCCCGGGCCCGCGCTGCTTCAATCGCCTTGTTGATGATCTTGCGCGCCACCGGCGGGTTCTGCTCAAAAAATGCGCCCAGGCGCTCGTTCAAAAACGCCTGCACAGTGCCCGCGATATCGGAATTGAGCTTGCCCTTGGTCTGCCCTTCGAACTGTGGCTGTGATAGCTTTACGCTCACCACCGCCACCAGCCCTTCGCGAACGTCGTCGCCCGTCAGATTTTCCTTTACATCCTTGAACAAGCCAAGCTGCTGGCCGGCGTAATTGATGGTGCGAGTGAGCGCTGTGCGAAAGCCGGAAAGATGCGTGCCGCCATCCACCGTGTTGATGTTGTTGGCGAAGCTGAAGACGGTTTCTGAATAGCCGTCGTTGTATTGCAGCGAGATTTCCATGGCCACGCCATCGCGCTCCGCTTCCATGTAGATCGGCTTATCATGCAATACGCTCTTGCCGCGGTTCAGATGTTTGATGAACTCGGCGATCCCGCCCGTGTACTTGAACTTGAGCTGCTTAGCTTCGCCCGTTTTCGCGTCGGTCTGGCGCTCGTCGGTCAGCGTAATCTCCAGGCCTTTGTTCAGGAAGGCAAGCTCGCGCAGCCGCTGCGCCAGCGTGTCAAAGTTGTACTCGGTTACGGTAAAGATCTCTTTGTCGGGCAGGAAATGGATTTTGGTGCCGTGCTTCTTGGGGGTCGTGCCCGTTCTCTTAAACTTTGTCTGCGGCTGGCCCTTGGAATACGACTGCTCCCAGACGTGGCCGTCGCGCCAGATCTCGAGATCGAGTTGGTGGCTCAGCGCGTTCACCACGGAGACGCCAACGCCGTGCAACCCACCGGAGACTTTGTAGCTGGAGTTGTCAAACTTTCCGCCGGCGTTGAGCTTGGTCAGCACAACTTGCGCCGCGGGAATTTTTTCGCCATCCATCACCATGTCATCCACGGGAATACCGCGGCCGTCGTCCACTACGGTAATGGAGTTATCGATGTGAATCGTTACATCAATCTGCGTGGCAAAGCCGGCGAGTGCTTCGTCGACTGAATTGTCCACCACTTCGTAGACGAGGTGATGCAGGCCGGCTTCACCATTCGATCCGATATACATCGCCGGGCGAAGGCGTACATGCTCCATGCCCTCAAGGACTTTTATGTCTTCCGCGGTGTAATTGCCGTTTCCGTTTCCGCCGTTCTTTTTGCTTTTATTTTGTTCTGCCATTTCTTTCGCTGTGGCTGCTGCAGATTCTCTGGCCAAGATTTCTTTTGCTCCCTGTTCCTGCGGTCAGCAACTTGCATTTCCGGGCCATAAACGGCCCATTAGAATAAGACTCAAGTTGCTTAATATCAATTACTTAGTTGATGTCTAAACAACTCACTATTGTACCACACCGGAGCTGCTTTGCGGTTTCCCGAAGAAGGGGTAAAAGATCGGGTCCAAAGTACTCTGCAAAATGCCCAAAACGGTCTTGGGAAATTTATTAGGAACTTTAAATTTCCAAAAATCGACACCAAGTGTTGATCAAAGAGATGCGCGACCGAGGGTGTGAAAATCACTGCACCCTGCTCAATTGCCTGAGCTTCCATTATCTTCCCATTATGGTAAGTTACTTAAATCCAATGGATTACTTAGGAATTGGACATTCCCTTCCGTAACAGGTGGATAGTGTCCTGGAGGCCAATGGGAGGGCTGGAAAACCCCCTATTTTCAAAAATCAGATTGTACTAATAAAGTATTGAAAACTTAGGGATGAAATGTATACTGCATCACGCAATTCAGAGTGTCTGAATTGCACCACCAAGAGCTAAAACTTTAAGACAAGAAAAACAGGAGAACTACCCCAAATGAAAGCACTACTTCGTTCCACCATTATCGGCCTTATCCTCTTTGGAGGAATGGCAGCATTTTCAAGCGCAGCAACCAGCTCAGCTATTCCGGGTTTACCTTGCCCCATGCCCGCACCGACCCGGCCAACAGTGGGTTTGGCCCGATAGGATAGAGCCTTTTCAAGTGCTTGATTTTACAGGATAAAAGTGAGTGCCGTTTACTCACGAGTAAATGTACTTTGGTGCTCTTGAGCCAGCTTGCGAAGCGAGTGAGAGCGATAGTATGCTTGCACTCCCTTGGAGGCTGGCTACTGTGCATAGCTCTCACAGCTCGTTGGAGTGGATCACAATCCTCTCGGTAGGAATTACCCTTGTGCAGGTGTACATCCTGCGCACCCTGACAGTTCGCAAACTCAAAACAGATTTCCCCATCTTCTCCCTCTATATCTGTTTTGGGGTATTGATGATGGTGATTGGCCTCACAGGGCATGCCTACTTATCAGACATACAGTACTATTACTTTTACTGGGTACTCAATTTCATCAACACGATCCTGGAATTCGGCGTGATGTATGAAATCCTGGTGAACGCACTAAAGCCTTATGCTGCCTTAATTGATCTAGGAAAAATGCTTTTTCGTTGGGCTGCTATCTTTCTCCTGTTTGCGTGCGTTTTGACAGCTCTTGTTACAGCAGGCTCTCAACCCAGCAAGATTGCAGCCGCAGTTGCGCTGCTGGAACGTAGTACACGCCTTATGCAGTGTGGCTTATTGTTGCTTTTCTTCTTTCTGGAAAAGCGACTCGGTCTTTCCTGGCGCAATTACAACGTCTGCATCGCACTTGGGCTGGGTTCCACCGCTGCGCTTGACCTGAGCTTCTCCTACATGAAGATCCAATTTCCTGCGCAACTGGAGACGTTCTGCTTGCTTGAAGGCTGTTTCTATATCGGTGTTGTGGCGTTTTGGGCGGCCTGTCTTTCCCAGCCGGAGCCAGTGCGAAAGAACGTTCTCGACTCACCCAGCCGTCTTATCTTCCAGCGCTGGAATGACGTGCTTGTGGCTAACCGGTTCTCGGCTTCGCCTGTCGCTTCCATGAGTGGCCTGGATTCATTCCTGCCTAACGTTGAGCAGGCGGTTGATCGCGTGTTGGCCCGAAAGATGGTCCAGTAACCCTTTTCTCCCATTAAAAAGTCAGGCCGGACAATGTGTCCGGCCTGTTTCATTTTGTTTTGATTCCATTCCTCAGATGCGCATGGGCATAACGATGTAGCGATAGCGATATTCGCTGTCGGTCGCCTCATCCGGGCGCAACTGGCCCGCAGTCTGCGCGTCCTTAAATTCAAAGCGGACATCGCCGGCGCCCACCACTTTCAGAAATTCCAAGAGATACTGCGAGTTAAATCCAATCACCATCTGATCGCCGGTGTAGGCCGTCTCAATCGAATCTTCAGACTCGCCTGTCTCTGTATTGGAAGACGAGACTTTTAACTCGTTCTTTTCCACACGCAGGCGTATGGCGTTGGAGCGCTCATCGGCAAATTGTGCCACGCGCTGGATGGCGGAAGAAAGCTCGTCGCAGTGCACGGTAATGAATTTGTTGTTGTCCCGGGGAAGCACTGCTTCGTAATTGGGGAACTGGCCGGTAAGCTGCCGCGATGTCAGCAAGCGGCCGCCAATACGGAAGAAAAGCGTTGACTCATCTTTCGCAAACTCAACTGTTTGTACATCGCTGGAGTTCAGCAGGGTGCTCAGCTCCGCCATGGCTTTTTTAGGGACCAGGACCCTCATCTCGCCATTGACCGGCAGCTTGGTGTTGGCATGTTCAATGTGGGCCAGGCGATGGCCGTCCGTTGCCACCATGGTGAGCGATTCCGGTTTCAATACCATCAGCGCACCGTTCAACGTGTACCGCGATTCTTCATTGGAAATCGAGAAAATCGTCTTCGCGATCAGCTGGCGCAGCACTTGCGCAGGGAGTTGAATGGCGGATTCGGCAGGGAACAGCGGCAGAGCGGGAAAATTAGCGCGCGCCATTCCAACCATCTTTGTGTTGGAGCGCCCGCTGCGGATCTGCACCCAATGATTTTCCAGCAGTTTGATACTGATGTCGCCATCGCCCAGCAGCTTCACATAGTCATAAAGCTTGCGCGCCGGCACGGTGCATGAGCCTTCCTTCTTGACCTTTGCCGGGCACGCGGTGCGCAGGCTGAGGTCAAGATCGGTGGCGGTGATTGAGAGCTTGTCATCACCCGCCTCAAACAGGAAATTTGAGAGGATCGGGATCGTCGTTTTGCGCTCCACCACGCCCTGTGTCGCCGTGAGTTCCTTGAGCAGATCGTTTTTGCTGACGCTGATTTCCATTGCGACTCCCGCCTCAGTGCCTACTGAAGAAGGCATAAATTATGGCCCCCTGATTATTCAAACTTGCTTTGCATTAAACCACTATTCCTTGCAGGATACAGCAAATCTGTCGAAAAATGACTGATCGTTCATCTTCGAGCTTTCAGTGCTCCCCCTTGAGGCTTTCGGCTGCCATTCTAATCCGTCACTCGATATTTTGCGGAAAATTGCCGTGCAAGAAAAGGTGAGCTTCTTGAATCTGCACCATATTCGCTGCATTCAGGACAATTATCCCAATTTTAACGAGGGGTAAATTGCCTGGAAAAACTTTCTGGCTCTGAGCCTTGCAGCTTAGCTATTGAGCGTCTCGGTCAGCTTGTTCAGCAGCCGGGTCAGGTCTTTGTCACCCTGCCGCTGCTCTTCAATCTTATCGATCGAGTGCATGACCGTGGTGTGGTGCTTGCCGCCAAACTGCCGTCCAATCTCCGGCAGCGATGCTTCCGTCATCTGCTTGGCCAGATACATGGCGATCTGCCGCGGGAAAACGATGGCGCGCGAGTTGCTCTTTTGTTTAATCTCCGTAACGCGCAAGCCAAACTGCTCCGCCACGGCTTTCTGGATGGCGTCAATGGTGATTTTGCGTGCCTGTGAGTCAATAAAATTCTTCAGTACCTGTTGCGCCGTAATCAGGCTGATTTCGGCTCCGGTGAGCGAGCAGTAAGCAATCAGCCGGATCAGCGCGCCTTCCAGCTCGCGCACATTGGTGCGCACGTTAGAAGCGATGTACAACGCCAAGTCCGTGGAAATGGTTACTCGCTCAGACTCAGCTTTCTTCTGCAGGATGGCTACCTTGGTCTCCAGATCAGGCGGCTGAATGTCTGCGATCAAGCCCCATTCAAAGCGTGAGCGCAGGCGGTCTTCAATCTCCGGCAGCTCTTTTGGCGGGCGGTCGCTGGCAATCACAATCTGCTTCATCGATTCATGCAGCGCGTTGAAGGTATGGAAAAACTCTTCCTGCGTCCGCTCTTTCTGCGCCAGGAACTGGATGTCGTCAATCAGTAGCACATCAACGTTGCGGAATTTATCGCGAAAGCTGATCATCCGGTCATAGCGCAAAGAGTTAATCATCTCGTTAGTGAATTTTTCGCTGGAGATGTAGCAGATGGAGGCATGCGGCTGCCGCCGCTTCACCTCATGTCCAATGGCCTGCATCAAATGGGTCTTGCCCATGCCCACACCGCCGTACAGAAACAGCGGGTTATAAGCTTTTGATGGACGCTCAGCCACGGCCTGCGATGCTGCATGAGCAAACTGATTGCCTGCGCCAATCACAAAGGCCCCAAAGGTGTACTTTGGGCTGAGTTGCGCTGCTGAATCCCAGTCAAACCGCTGCTGCCGTCCTGCGTTCTGGGCCGGCGTGTTCGCTGAAACTGGAGCAAAACCGCCATCAGGGCGAACCGGAGGCACGGTTGGATCTTCTTCCGGAGTGATGAACTTTATGTCTTGATATTCCGGTGCCAGCGTGTCCATGGCTTCCTGGATAAGGTCGCCAAAGCGATCGCCGATGTCACGAAATTCAACATTCGGCACCCGCACAAAAATAATGGCTCCATTGGTGTGGCTAAAGCGGGTCGGCTTAAGCCAAGTGTCGTAGGAGTGGCGGGTAATCTTTTTTTCCAGCGCCGACAGAATGCGGAGCCACGGATTTGCGGTTGCGGTTACGGTCGCAGCGGGTAATGACATTCTCTGGATGTTTCCTATTGCGAGCCGGCCAGGGGCCCGTTCGTTAACTTGGAGATTCCTGTTCCGGCTCCATCTTTGGGCAACACAGAGCCTGAACATTTCGTGGTGCAAACTAAAAATTCTTGACTGGTCGGCATACTAGCACGAACTTCGCCCTGAGGAAATGAACTCGCGCAAAAAAATTTCAAGAGATTTTTTTCTTTTTCCGCTATAGCTATGCGCGCGTCAAACCTGCGTGTTTTTCCTTTGCTGCGATCATGGTGCAATGGTATCTGCTAACACTTGTGTTGCCTGCATGTGGAGTGATTTCACATTGTGTCGCTTGAAGCATCACGGCTACAAAACTGAAGCTAACCATCTTCGAGCCTTTGATGTATTAACTTGCATCGGCGTCTGCACATTCTTGAAACCTTAAAGGAATCTCAGATCGCAACTCAGGGCGTTGTCCGCCCCACAAAACCATGTTTAGAGTATCGCCCGGCAAAGACTGGCACAAGTTGCTCGGCAAAGTGGCACGAATTCTCCAGATTCTTTATACTTAAAATTTGCCCAATAAGAACAATCCTGAGTAGGAGTTCCACAAATCCATGCCTAAGCGCACTTTTCAACCCAACCGTCGCCGCCGGTCTAAGACGCACGGTTTTCGCACTCGTATGAAGACAAAAAGCGGCAGGGCGGTAATTTCCCGCCGCCGCGCTAAAGGAAGGAAGCGGGTTTCAGTAAAGCCTGGCTTTCGGGAATAACCTCCCAGCGAATGTTGAATCTTCCTGCCAGACCAGCCGTGAATAGCTCTCCAGAAAACGCTTCATTCAAGTTTCCCAGGAGTTCGCGGCTGCTGAAGCATGCTGACTTTCAGGCGGTTTACCGGCAGGGCAAGAAGCATTTTTCCGGCAACATGATTGCCTTTTATCGCGAGAGCGAAGGCCGGGTTCCGCGTGTGGGTCTTACTGTGGGCAAGGTTTTGGGAGGAGCGGTGGAGCGCAATCGCATTCGCCGGCGGATGCGGGCAGCCGTACAACGGCGTTTGATGGAGCTGGCCAGGCCGCTCGATGTTGTGTTGCATCCCAGGAAAAGCGTGTTGCAGTTGAAGTTTGAACAGTTGGATGCAGAGATTGGCCAGGTTTTTGCCGCAGTCCAGCGAGACAAAGCTCAGCGAAGCAAGGGGTCAGCGAGGTAAGTGAAGATGGCACGATTCGCCTTATGGCTGTTGCAGTTGTACAAAAAGCTGGTTTCGCCTTTCCTGCCAGCATCGTGCCGTTATGTTCCCAGCTGCTCTGAATATGCTGCTGAGGCTTTAGCGCGGTACGGATTTTTCCGGGGAACTATTTTGGGTGCATGGCGTATCTTGCGTTGCAATCCGTTTTCACGCGGCGGATATGACCCGGTATTGCAAAGTAAAACTCCCAAGTGTGCAGGTGCAGAGAGAGTTGCAAACGATCTGAAGCCGCGCGGAGTTTGAAGGATAAATCGAGCCGCAAGCCACAAGGCACGAAGAAGTAATTTCAGCAACAGTGCTTCAGCGGTTTGGAGCGAAGCGACAAAAAAATTGGAATATCGTAATCCACAAAACGAACCCGGGTCAGACAAGCGAATCATGCTTATCTTGTTGAGTGTTTTCCTTGCGCTTGGCCTCGTGCAGTTTCTTTTGCCCAAACCGCCTCGGCCTTCGCAGCAGGAAAACGGTCAGCAGCAACAGTCGCAGCCCACGCCAGGTACTGCGCCACTGCCTGCTGCATCCGCTACGCCTGCTCCGCCCAAAAAACCGGCGTCCGCGGTCAAAATTCCTGTAAAAGGAGCTGCCAGCGAAACCGAGTCAGTTTTGGAAAATGATGATTATCGCATCACATTTTCTAATCGCGGCGCGGTTGTAAAGTCGTGGCTGCTGATCGGGAAAAACAAAAGCGGCGGCGGATACCGATACACTGACAACAACGGCAAACCTTTTGATCTGGTGAACCAGTTGATAGCGTCCCAACTGGGTTATCCTCTCTCACTCTTCACCTATGACGATCAGCTAAAAAAGACCTTGAATGAGGCGCTCTACGTGGCCCGCCCATCAAAGGACTCGCTTACGTTTGAGTATTCTGATGGCGATGTGGCAGTCAGAAAAATTTTCCACGTAGAGAAAGGCCACATTCTTGATCTTGAGACGGAGGTCACCAGCGGCGGACAAAGTGTCCAGGCATTTCCGCAGTGGCCTAGCGGGCTTGGCGACCAGCTTGCAGCCGGTTCCTTTGTCGGCAGCAAGATTGATTGGGAAAAGAACGGCGACGTGGAACGCAGGGCCGTCTCTTCCGGCGGCATCCTGAGGAGCAAGAAATGGATCGCTGGTGGTGAGACACTGCCGGGGCCATACAACTGGGTGGCTGTCGCCGATCAATACTTTGCCGTGGCCTTCATGCCGCAAGATCCCAAAGGCGTCACACTGGTCACGCTCAACAGCCAGGCTGAAGCTCCCAAGAACCCGGAGAAACCCAACGATGCCAAAGACAAGGCCAATGTGGTAGGAGCGGCGGTCGGCAACACAAGCGGCCTTACGCGCGTGCGTATCTTTGGTGGTCCCAAAGCAGTGGAATTGCTTGAAGGCACTCAAGCGCAGGCTGGAGGCCCTGATCTGCGCGGCATCTATGATTTTGGCTTCTTTAGTTTCATTGCCCGTCCGCTGTTCCTCTGGCTCAAGTGGACGTATGAGCATTGGATTCCCAACTGGGGATGGTCCATCGCCTTTCTGACCATCGTGATTACCATGGCCCTGTTGCCTTTGCGCATTTCCAGCATGAAGTCATCTTTGCGCATGCAGCGGATCCAGCCCCAGATAAAAGCCATCAATGAAAAGTACAAACGCTATGGCATAACAGATCCGCGCCGCGCGGAAATGCAGAAAGAAATGTCTGCGCTGTACAAAAAAGAAGGCGTAAATCCGATTGGCGGCTGCTTTCCGCTGCTCTTGCAGATGCCTTTTCTCTTTGCCTTTTATGCCATGCTGGGCAACGCTATTGAGCTGAGGCAGTCAAGCTGGCTTTGGATACACGATCTTTCTGCGCCTGATCCGCTGCATATTTTGCCGATCTTGATTATTGTCGCCATGTACGTCCAGCAGAAGAGCGCGCCCCAGGCGGGCATGGACCCAGCCCAGCAGAAGATTATGACCTTCATGGGTCCGCTTATGATTGGTGGATTCAGTTGGGGCGTTGCCTCCGGTCTTTCCATTTACTGGGCCTTGAGCACCCTGTTGGGTTACGCGCAACAGTTGGTGATCAACCGGTCTGAATTAGGCCAGCAAGTAAAGAAAACCATGGAACGCCGGGCTACGCGTAAGCGCTGAAAGCAAAAGCCCTGTAAAATTGCCGGAGAGTTAGAGCCAGAGAAATGCTTCAGGATAAAGTTGCCACAGCCAGGAAAATCGATTCGTTTTTGAAGAATGTGATTGCTTCAGGGGCGTTCAAATTGAAATACAGGATCACGGTGAACCCTCCGGTTCCTGTGGGGCAAGAGCTTGAGACCCCGGAAATACTGGTGGAGCTTGCCGGTCCTGACAGCCAACTGCTTCTGGAGCGCAATGGCGAGGCTTTGCGCGCTCTTGAACTGCTTACCCATGAGTCGTTACATCTTCATCCTGAAGAGCATGACCGCGTTAGCTTTGATTGCAGAGGTTACCGTGCTGCCCGGCACCAGGAACTGAAGCTAGCCGCCCAGGTTGCCGCCGAGCGCGTGCTCAAGACCGGAATGCCCTACTCCTTTGCGCCGATGTCTTCGCGCGAACGCCGGTTGATCCACCTGGCTTTCCGCGATCACGGCACGCTTACAACGCAGAGTGAAGGCGAAGGCGGCCGCCGCTATGTGGTCCTTTACCCTAAGGATTACAAGCCTGCCCGGCCAGCGCGGCGCTAGCCTGAAATCTAAGATATATTTACGTCCCCCATTTATCCGCTCGATTAAACTACTCTGGTTGCACGTGGTGGTAAATCCAAATTTCATAACGAGCTTTTATGTCAACAACAGTGGCGATGATCGCAGAAGTCCCCATTTTTGGCCTGCTGGATGACGAAGAACGCGAAGCGCTGGCGCAGATGATGAGCAGCCGCGAGTTCAAACAGAACGAAACCGTCTTCCATTATGGCGATCCGGGCGGAGAAATCTTTATTCTGCGCACCGGCCGGGTTGAGATTTTTGTGGAGAGCACTGAAGGCGCAAAGATCCTTCTGGCGGAAAACGAGCAGGGCGATGTGATTGGCGAGCTTTCTTTTCTTGATGGCGGCCCCAGAACTGCCACAGCGGTCGCGCGGGAAGATACGCAGATGCTCGTCCTGGACCGCGAGCGCCTGCTTGATTTCATCGATAAGCATCCTCACGCCGCCATGGACGTGCTCACCGTGATTGGCCGCCGCCTCCGCGCCACAGATGAGCTGCTGCGCACTCAGGTCTCGCGCAACCCCAACGTTGAAGAACAGGAAATGCTGACCTTTGGCCAGCGCGTTGCGGACAAAGTGGCGTCATTCGGCGGCTCCTGGACTTTCATTATTATCTTTGGCGTGATTTTGGCTATATGGGTCATTCTGAATTCCAGCGCCTTGCTAGCCAGGCACTTTGACCCGTATCCGTACATCCTCTTGAACTTGTTCTTGTCAATGATCGCTTCCGTGCAGGCGCCAGTGATCATGATGTCGCAAAACCGTCAGGCCGCCAAAGACCGGCTGAAGTCCGATCTCGATTTTGAAGTGAACCTGAAAGCTGAATTGGAGGTGGCGCACCTTCATCGCAAAATCGACCACATTTACGAAAGGCTGGAAGAGCACTGGGCCAGACTGGAACGCAGCAACCATAACCACTAAAGCAACTGCGACAACATGAATCTCGACGACACCATTGTCGCCATTGCCACGCCGCCCGGCCGCGGTGGCATTGGAGTAGTCCGGCTGGCAGGCCCCGAAGCTCTGGCGATTTCACGCTTCATCCTGCGGCTAAAGCATGAACTCGCACCTGGCCGTGCTGTCTTCGGCGAAGTAACCGAGCCTTCCAGTGGCGAGCGCATTGACGAAGCTGTGGTTACCTACTTTGCCAAGCCGCACTCTTACACCGCTGACGATGTAGTTGAGATCTCCGCTCATGGAGCGCCGGTGGTTTTGCGCCACATTGTTGAGCTGGCCGCCTTGCGCGGCGCGCGCCTGGCTGAGCCCGGTGAATTCACCATGCGCGCCTTCCTGAATGGCCGTATTGATCTCACGCAGGCGGAAGCGGTCCGCGATCTAATTGAATCGCAGACGCTATATCAGGCCAAAGTCGCGGCCCGGCAGCTTGAAGGGTCACTCTCCAAACGTCTTCAGCCGATCAAGAAGAAACTAGTGGAGCTGATTGCGGTCATGGAGGCGGGCATCGACTTTGCTGAAGACGATGTGGCCGTACTTCCGTCTGAAGAGATCGTCTTACGAATCAAAGAGGTGCAAGCACCGCTGGAGCAGCTCCGCGCCTCGTTTGCTTACGGCAAAATCGTACATGAAGG